>JBOFTS010000073.1:0-66510 GCA_051652185.1 Aeromonas sp. | reverse complement strand
ATGATTAAAGAGTCAATTTGGCTCCAACCCTTGCCCTGACTGGCATGCAATAAAAAGAGGGAGGCATCATGCCTCCCTCACTCGTTAGCCCTTATACCCCGCGGGTTGGGACTCAAATTCTCTTAACTGACTTGCATTAGCCTATGTTGGCCTCTCTTTTGTTTTTGTTTACAAGCGCGATGTACAACCCAGATTTCAGCGCAAATTGGCAAGGCAATCGTTACCATCCCATGGCAACATCTCCAGCGCCTCCCTTTTCTAGCCCAATCGTCATGTCAGGTATTCACAGGATCTACGTCTCACAACACGCACCAAACAATACGTACCAAACAACACGCACAAAGCAACCCGCACTGTGCCACCACACTAGTTGATATCAAAGTTCTTACCGATGGACATGAATGTGGCCGCATATTGAATACGGGTCACGCAGGCAGTGCGAGGGCCGTGTTCTAACCAAGCCAACATGATCTGCACCTCTTTCGCTGGGCCTGCGATTAACACCTCCACTGACCCATCGTCTAAGTTATAAGCATGCCCCCGCAAACCTAACTTCAGTGCCTGCTCACGGGCGAAGTAGCGAAATCCCACCCCTTGCACCTGTCCCCACACACGCACCATCAGTCTTTGTTCATCCATTTTTCACCTCGTTGATAGCGTTGCACTCATCTTCAACGTTCATATGTAAAACCCTGGCATCGGTAAGTCCAGCGAGTGCCATCATCGTGGGTCCTAAACGCGAGTTCCTAATGCTCACCCCGAGTACAACCATTAGTGCAATCATTAGTACAACCCTTAGCACACCCCTTACGTGCACCTCTGACCCTACGTCGTATCACGCCTCGTCATCGCGATACCCCATGACATCATGGCCTTTCTATCGTCTCTCTGGCAAGGTTACAAGAAGCGCGCTGAGTGGTTGTTTGTTTGAGTTTTCGCGGCCAGCCACATAGAATGCATCCCCTTTCCCTCTACCATCGGCAAACACCCATGAGCGTATTTATCTATCTCGTCAAAGGCCGCGAAAAATCCCTGCTACGTCGCCACCCCTGGATCTTCTCTAAGGGGATTGAGCGGGTAGAAGGTAACCCGATTGACGGCGATACCGTTGAGATTTACGCCAATGATGGCAAATGGCTTGCCCGTGGTGCTTGGTCAGGCAGCTCACAGATCCGTGCCCGCGTATGGACGTTTGATAAAAATGAGACCATCGATCTCGATTTCTTTATCCGCCGCCTCAAATATGCCCAAGAGTCCCGCGATCCATTGATCAAGCGCCAAGGCCTGACCGGCTATCGCCTGTGCGCCGCCGAATCTGATGGTCTGCCAGGCCTGACTATCGATCGTTACGCCAACTTTTTAGTGTGCCAAATCCTCTCTGCGGGCGCTGAGTTCCAACGCGAGTTGATCACCTTGGCCCTGCGTACCCTTTATCCTGAGTGCAATATTTATGAGCGCTCAGACGTGGCGGTGCGTAAAAAAGAGGGACTGAAAGAGCGCGCTGGGGTTATCTATGGCCAGATGCCCACTGAGCCCGTCGTCATTGAGGAAAATGGCGTCAAGATCTTGGTTGATATCCGAAACGGTCACAAAACCGGCTTTTATTTGGATCAGCGTGACAACCGTCAGGCCGTGTCTAAATACACCGAAGGCAAGCGCGTACTGAACTGCTTTAGCTATACCGGCGGTTTTGGTATTTATGCGCTCAAGGGCGGCGCAAAAGAGGTGGTTAACGTCGATCTGTCCCAAAGCGCGCTAGATATGGCCCGCCAAAACGCCGAGCTCAATGGGCTGGATATTTCCCATACCCAGTTCATTCGCCACGATGTGTTTAAGCTGCTGCGGGAATATCGAGAGAAAGGAGAAAAGTTCGACGTTATCGTACTCGATCCGCCGAAATTTGCCGAAAGCAAAGCGCAATTACTCGGTGCCTGCCGTGGCTATAAAGACATCAACATGCTGGCACTCCAGCTGTTAGCGCCGGGCGGCGTGCTGCTCACCTACTCTTGCTCAGGACTCATGGAGCAGAGCCTGTTCCAGAAGATCGTTGCCGATGCGGCGCTCGATGCCGGCCGCGATGCACAGATCTTGGAATTGCTGTCACAAGCCTCCGATCATCCCATTGGCACGGCTTATCCAGAAGGGTTTTACCTTAAAGGATTGGTGGTCCGCGCCCGTTAATTGACGCGCGATACCTGCACTCAATGATCCAGGCCCGCAATTGCGGGCCTGATGGTGATTGATGAGCCAAGGGTTGCCCCTGTTTTACCCAGATCAGTAACGGTAATTGAGCCCCAACCACACAGAGCGCCCCAGTCGATAGCTAGCAGAGCTGCTATTACTGGCAATCTCAGGAATACGGTTAAACAGGTTAGTTACCCGCACATCCATACTCAACTGCTGCTGTTGCCACATGGGTAGTTGATAGCGGCCATTGAGGTTAACCGTGGTAAAGGATCCCATATTGATCTGCTCGTAGCGATCAAACGCCGTTCCCCCCACCAGCACATCATCACCGCTGTCCCCTAGAAAATCGTACCCACCTCGATAGTTCAGTGATGCATTAGTTAAAAACGCATCGCTCCAGCGCGCCGTCCAGCCAAAGGCTGCACGAATGGGCGCGGCAAAGTTACTGCGATCATTGAGGGCATAAAGCTCATCTAACCCAATCACTTGTCCATCGTAATAGACTTGATCTTGTGGATCTGTGTAATCAAAGTAGCTGCTTCCCTCACCTAACGTTTTGGTCTCTGACCAAGTGATGTTGGCATTAAAACTGTGCCGCTCCACCTTGCCTTGCCACTCCAATGCTAACCCCTTGTAGTCACTTTTTCCCTCATTAGTCAGGGTGTAGCGCAGAGTCGAAGTGGGTTTACCCCCATTTTCTGGCTCAAAAGAGACTTTATCCATCTGTGTATTAGCAAAGCTGTCGCGGTTTTGGCGATAAACTCCTTTGATCCGAAAATGGCCATCAAGGGGCGCGGGGAAGGTCAATGCGGCCGTCAGCTCATCGCTATAGGGCGTATTTAAATCTCCCTGGCCATAATCGGTGCTGCGGTTACTGCTGCTTAACGCCCACTCACCGAGTTCACCGGTCGCACTATTGACGGTGCGCCGATACAGGTAGTTATCAGGGTATTGCGAGCGGATCGCATACCCTACCATGTTGGCCGCATAATAACGGTTAGCACCAAGGGTTAAGTAAGTCTCATCAAATATCGCCCAGTTAGCACTCACTCTGGGGGCGACGTTGATATTATCAAGAAAATCATCGTGACTCACTCGCCCCCCCACTCTTAACTCAACTGGGCCAAGTTGGCGAAAATATTCAGCCCAGTAGGCTTGGCTAAATAATTCCACCCGCGCATCGTACGCGGCGTAATCACTGTATTGAGTCAAGACCACATCGTCTCGACAAGCAGGATCACCGGCGCTGCAATTGGCACTCACACCGCTGTTCATCACCTTACCATTGCTGTAATAGCGGTTGTCTTGTGGCCGCTCCTTGTGGGCCTCGGTATAACGCAGCTCAGTACCCACGCTTAAGGTGCCCCCGCCCACTATCGCCCCAGTTAAGGGCTGATTGACGGTAAATTGGTAAGCGATATCTTGCTGGGTTTGATCAAGGGCACCATAGCCCCCTTCAATGCAGTTAGTGCTATCACACCAGTCAATGGATGGCGCCTTTGAGGGCCACTGGTAGCGATCACCATCCCATTCACGGCTGGCATCCGAGAGTTGATAGGAGAGTTTATGTTGCCAATCCCCCGCGCCGCGTACCCCGTTTGCCGCAACATACGCAGATAAACCATCACTGCGATTAAGATTGAGACTATTGATGCTGTTGTCAGGCTGATGCTCACTGCGATAAGGGCTATAGACCAGTTGACCTTCAAAATTGAGATCATCACTGTACTCATATAACCCTTTTAGTAAGTAGTTACTGCTGCGATCCCCAGTTTCAAAGTGCCTACCGCCATATTTTTCACTCATCTGATAATCTACCGCCGACTCGGCACGGCTAATCGAGGCAAGCACAAATAAGCGCTCGGTTACCGGCATATCGACCGATAGTGAACTTTGGTATTTGGTGAAATCTGGCTGCGGTTTCGTGACCTCACCGTTACCTGATTTGCGATAACTCACCATGCTGTCGTTTTGAAAGCCGGTGGTAGCTGACATGCCAAATTTGCGAGCAGGCTGGCGCAATTTGATGTCCACCACCCCACCCGTAAAATCACCATAACGGGCTGAAATATTAGAATCGAGGACTTCCATGCTGCCAATGAGCGAAGGATCCACATAGAGGGTTTGCGAGGTCTGCCCGAAGACCTCATTGAAATCGTTTTTTGATTTCGATGACACATCCATGATCGAGGTTGCACTGACCCCATCAATCAAGATGCTGTTGTCATAAAAATTGCCACCAGAAATAGAGAAGTTTGATGGCCGTAGCGACTGCGCCGCTTCTGCTGTCCCGGCTTGACGCTCCGTATCCATTTGAACAAACGGTAAACTTTCAAGCAGTGAGGTGGTGTCAGTGCCCCCTTCAAAATCAGCACTGATGGTCTCGCTATTAATAACGCTGCGCCCACTATCGAGGGGATCAAAACTCTCATAACTGGTGGCTGGCACTTGCGGCTCACCCACGCTCTGGGTGTTGGCATTCACATCCATCCCCCCCAGATCGATGGTCTCCTGCGCATGCGCACTCAATAAACTGCAGCCAAGCCAACCGGCGATAACAGATCCCTTCTTCATTTTTTATGCTCCCAACCACCAATATCTAACAAATTCAGGTATCAACACCTCGCACTACACCATCGTTGACCAACTAGGTAGTTGGCTAGAGGGTCAACTATCTAGCCATCATTCCTACATAAGTATGCGAGAGGTGTCTGACGAAGGGCTAGATATTATTACAAATGAGAGTTATTATCAATTGCATTCGCAACCATAGATATGACAACTTGACACTGCAGAATCACATGACCCCTCTTCTATCTCGCTGTTTATCCTTAGTTTTTAGCTCTTCATTAGTTTGCGTGTTGGCATGTACCCCAGTGCTTGCCCACCTCGCTCAGACCGATGAGCCCCCCCTACCTTGGACCCCTGAGCTCATCAAAGGGCAACTTGCCAATGGCTTAACCTATGTGGCTTATCCAAGCCCCAATAGCAGTGATCCGTTCAATCTACGACTGATTGTGCAAGCCGGTGCCATCGATGAAATGGGGCCAAGTGGCGTCGCTCACGGGGTCGAACACATGGTGTTTCGTGCCACCGACGCCCATCTAAACACGGTGCATCGTTATTTAGCCGATATCGGCTGGAAAACCGGCCTGCAGGTGAACGCCGTTACGGGCCTGGCGCACACCCAATACATGATCCGCACCCGTCCACACGATGCGCTGGATCTCGATGGTGCGATGGCGCTGTTAAGTGAGTTAGCCCTCCACGCGAACTTTGATGAAACCAGTTGGCAACAAGAGCGCCAGATCATTATTGAAGAGATGCGCCAAGGCGAAGGAGTCGCGGCCCGAGTCAACGCACAAAAAAAGGCCATTGCCCGCAATGGTTCTCGGTATGTGAACCGCGCAACCATTGGCACGGCATCTGATTTGGCACGCACTAAGGCATTGGATTTACAGCAGTTTTATCAGCGCCACTATCGCCCAGCCAATATGCTGCTCGTGGTCTCTGGCCACATTGATAAAGATCAGTTGCTCAAGGCCATACATGCCCATTTTGGCAAGCAAGATAATCCAACCCCTACCCCTCGCCCATATCTTGATTTGCCCCTTAGCAACCAGCTTTATGTCGGGAAGATCCAAGACCCAAAAGGCACTAGCAGCAGGGTCACCATGGGGATGCGCACGGCGCAAGCTAGCCGCGACACAAAACTCGGTAAACGCCAATCCCTTGAAAATTACTTTTTACGGCGGCTATTGCGCGACCATGTTCGCCGCCGCGCCAGCGCCCTCCCACAGGGGATCGACAATTGGAGCATGGTGATGGATGAACCCACCCCTGCCCGATTGACCTTAGCGATGGCCGCAAATACCCATGACTATCACCAAGGGTTAATGTTCGTGCTGCAAGAGCAAGCCTATTTGCGCCAACATGGGCTAGATCCGGCATTGCTTGCACAGCTTAAAAAGGGCGCCTACCAACAAATTGCGAGCTACCCGACAAGGCTAAAAGCGCGCCAATTTGCCCAGTGGGAAGACAAGATCACCGAAGCGCTGCTGCACGCAGGCCCGATCCTGCCCACTGCGCAATATCAGCAACAGACTCGCCAATGGTTAGATGCTTTAACCATTGAGCAGCTCAATCAGCGGCTCATGACCTTGCTCAATGCCGATGATCGCTTTGTCTATTTTCAATTACCAGGAGGTAAACCCTTCACGGTGCCAGGGGCTGCGGCCATCACCGGCTGGCAAGCTCAAGCCAAGGCAAGTGACTTACCCCCTTTACCGGCGCGGCCAGTGGCGGCAAAACCCAGCACTAGCAAAGTCGTGGTATCCCCTTCCCTGCCAGCTCTTCGCCAAGCAACGCCGCTCGCTCCCCAAGCTGCGCCACAGCACGACGCAACCCAGCCGGTGACCCGTTGGAAGTTGGCTAATGGCGATGAAGTGATCTGGCTCAAGCGGGCAACCCACAATGGCAACGTACTGCTACGCGCGCAAAGTGCAGGAGGTTACCTTAACCAACAATTTGCCAGCCTTGACAGTCAGACAGCGGTACAGATCTGGCAACAAAGTGGCTTTAGGTTTTGGTCACAACCGCAAAATCAGGCCTATTTTGCCGATAAAACCCGCCCACACTGGTCGTGGGATCTTAAAGAAGATCATCTCGATCTCGCGGCCATCGTGGCACCTGCGCAGTTGCCTGCACTCTTTGCCGAATATGGTCACTTTTTACGCCATGGCCAGATTGCCAATTATGTCTTAAACGAGGTACGCCCAAGCGTTGAACAAGCCCGCAAGCATGTCCCTTCCGCGCAGGCGCGCGCGTGGCAAACCCTGCAGCAAAGCAACATGGCAATGCAGACGCACAACTCAGCCGCAACGACGCCGGCGCCGTGGGCTAACCTCACTACGCCCACTGATTTAACAGCCCTTGCTTTGGCTCACCTGTTGGCGCCTACCCGTTTTTATCTCGTCGGCGAGCTACCAGAATCAGCGCTAACAGACCTGATTAACACCTATTTAGCCCCCATTGCTCGCCGTCCAGCGGTGCACCCGTTAGCGGCGCCCATCTTTAAAGGTGTGCAGCAGGCCAGCATTATCGATAACGCACTGAACGGGGCGCAGGTACGGGTCGAAATTCGCCACCCCATGACCTGGACCCCAGAGCAAGCCTTTGTGCTGTCAGGGCTTAATCCCATCATCCAAGAAGCCCTCAAAGAGGAGCTGCGACTCAAACGCAGTGGGGTCTATAGCGTGCGCTTTGAAATGAAACTCGATCCCATCAGTAATCAAGTGATCAGTGAGATGAGCTTTAGTTGCGCACCAGAGCGGGCTGACGAGCTGCAGCAAGCCGCCCTGCATACGTTAAGTACTCTCGATACACGCCTCAATGAACCGCGCTTAGTACGGCTGCGCCAAGATATTGCCTTTGCTGAGCAGTTTCGTTTGCAAGATGACAACACCTGGCTGCGGCGCATGATCTTAAGCGATCAAGCCTATGGCGATATGCGATACCTCACCGCCATGCCAACCCTGGCTAAGCAGGTAGCGCTAACCCCCTTAAAAACCACGGCTCGCGCGCTGTTTAGCACCCCTCAAGCCATCACGCTGATCGCTCGGCCTGCGCCGCATTCTACTCAGGAGTAATTTGAACTTATGTTTCACTGCTTTTTTATGCAACGTCGCTGGTTGCCATGGTCTCTACTTGGAAGTGTTCTGATCCTGCTCACCACTTGGTACAAGGTGCAGCTTGATGTCGAGGTCAATAATTGGTTTGGGGATTTTTATAACCTGATCCAAAAAGCCCTTGGCACCCCCCATGCGGTTAGCCAATCCCAGCTCTTTAGCCAGCTGTGGGTATTTATGAAGATTTCAGTGGTGTATGTGCTCATCGCCATCGTGCTCGAATTTTACATTCGCCACTATGTGTTTCGCTGGCGCACCGCGATGAACAACTACTACAGCCGCTATTGGCACCTGGTGCGTCACATCGAAGGCGCATCTCAACGGGTACAAGAAGATACCATGCGTTTTGCCAGGATCATGGAGGGGTTAGGGGTCTCTTTGCTGCACTCCGTGATGACCTTGATCGCCTTTCAGCCGCTGCTGTGGGATCTGAGTAAACATGTCGTGGAAGTGCCACTGCTCGGTAACGTGCCCCATGTGCTGATCTACACCGCCATCTTATCGGCTATATGTGGCACCGTGCTGCTTGCCGTCGTCGGTATCAAACTGCCGGGGCTTGAATTTAATAACCAAAAAGCCGAAGCCGCGCTGCGTAAAGAGCTCGTGCTTGGGGAAGATGACCCTGAGCGGGCCACTCCCCTGAGCTTGCGTGAGCTGTTTGACAAGGTGCGCCATAACTATGTGCAGATGTACCGCCACTACCTCTATTTTGATTTGGCTAAATGGTCATATCTGCAATTCTCGTCCATCTTGCCCTATATCATTTTGGTACCCACCATCGTCAGCGGTGTCATCACCCTTGGGGTCTTGCAGCAGATCCAGCGTGCCTTTAGCAAAGTTGTCAGCTCACTGCAATTTTTAGTCAGAAGCTGGTCCACCATCGTGGAGCTTATCTCCGTCTACAAACGACTACATGCCTTTGAATTGCAGATAAGTGCCGCCCAAGTGAGCGCACACACCACCACCACGACACCGACCCAACCAGAAGGAACCGCCTAATGGATCTGTTACCACAAAACCCTTGGGCGCTGTTTACCGGCTTGCCCCTCGTGCTCTGCTCGGT
The DNA here is from genome assembly GCA_051652185.1 of Aeromonas sp. GTDB lineage: Bacteria > Pseudomonadota > Gammaproteobacteria > Enterobacterales > Aeromonadaceae > Aeromonas. Next base: position 57,573 of record JBOFTS010000073.1, on the reverse strand, counting down.
ATTGGCGCTGGCCTTGATTGCCGAACGCACCCTCTTTTTAGCCCGTCAACGCCGCCTCACACCAGCCGAGCAACAGGGGGTGTTAACCGCCCTCAAACAAGATGATGCGGCGCAAGCAGAACTGCGCCTGCAGGCCTGTCGCCCATTTTATGCAGAAGCACTCAGCACATTGACACGCCACCAAGATCAAGAAAAAGCCTTGTGTGACAGCGCGGTGAGCTTGGTATTAGAAGAGTTGGCAAACCAGCTCAAGCAGCGTCTCTCTGGACTTATGACCATTGCCACCTTGGCCCCGATGCTTGGCTTGCTTGGGACCATCATCGGTTTGATGCGGGCATTTTATGATTTAGGTCGTCATCAAGGTCCCGTTGAGCCCGCCATCGTCGCCGATGGACTGTGGCAAGCGATGTCAACCACCGCCATCGGTATGATGATCGCCATTGCCTGTACCCTCGCCCATGCCCTGATGCAATCGCGTATTCGCCGCGATTTGGCGCAGGCTAGCCAATTGCTCAACCGTCTTTCTCAGTTGCATGCCGTCGCTAAATGCACGGCTCATCGCAGCTGCGTAAATAGCGCCATCTTGGAGCCCAGCCGATGATCAAGATAAGTGGGCTCACAACCTATCAAAACGGATCACCTGAGAGCGGATTACAAGAGACCATGACCCCCATGGTGGATGTCATCTTTTCGCTATTGGCCTTTATGATGCTGATGATCAATGCCCCTTTGCTCACCAGTAAACTGGATCTGCCCCATAGCGAGCAGGCCTCTGCCCTCAGTAGCCAGTCGGTCAAACCCCTGACCTTGCTCGTGGATAAAGACGCAGCCCGCTGGCAACTTGACGGCAGCGACTGGCTCGACAGTCCCCAACTCGCGGCTCGGCTGGCGACCCTCAAGCAGGCACCGACCCCGGCGCCAGTGATCTTACAAATGGATAAAAATTTACCCGTTCAGCGGCTGATTGAAACCTTAGGATTGCTGCAAGGAGCGGGGATCAGCGCCACTGAGGTCGCAACCTTGGCTGGACACACCCCATGAATGGCACCGTTAATCTCTCTTATTGGGTGGCAGGCTCCTTGGCGCTGCATCTTGGACTCGTGGCCTGTTATCCATTAACACCGCCACCCCCTAACCCCACTGTTGCGATCGTGCCCGCCACGCGCCTCAGCCTTGGGATGGCAGCTGCCCTCGCGGGCGCCAGTGCACAGCAGGCGGCGCAGCCACTGGCAGCCGTGCCGGCGCCTGCCGCTGTCACGCCCCCAGCCCCCACAGCGAAGCCAAAAGCCAAGCCTGTAGCAAAACCCATCGCAAAGCCGACTGTGAAACCAACTGTGAAACCAGCTGCGAAACCAGCTACGAAACCAATAGCGAAGCCAGTAGCAAAGCCGATCGTAAAACCTGTCACAAAACTGAAGCCTAAGCCGGTAGCCAAAAAATCCCCGGCCCAGCCGCAGCCACACCATAACGTAAAGAAAGCCAACGCTCGATTGCCTGAAGCGCACAGCGCGCCCAAGCAGACGGCCAAGCCAACCCCCGCTGCCTCAGCTGAACGAGCAAAAGCCACAGCCCAGCCAGCAAAAGCGGCAAGCAAGGCGGGTCAACAAGGCACTCAAGGATCACGGGCTAGCGTCCATAAAAAGCCTGAAACCGGCCATGCAGAGCAAACCGGCGGCCAAGCTCACAGCGATCAGTTTGATGCCGCAGTCCGTCGTCATCTGTTATCACGCAAGCAAACCCCGACGACGTTAAACCGCCGTCAGCAAGGTACTGTCGATGTTGAATTTGTCATAGACCGGCAAGGGCGGTTAGTACGCCAAGGGATCGGTGCCCCCTCTGGGGTGCGGGAATTTGACCGAGCGGCCCGCGTATTGGTTGCCAGTGCAGCGCCCTACCCGATCCCACCGGCAGATCTCACCTGGCAAGAGCGGCGCTACAAAATAGCTATTCATTATCAGAGCCGATAGGGGTGCTTTACCCCGTCTGCACCGAGCGAAAACGCGACCATTGGCCGCGTTTTCGCTCCATCATGGCCTCTTCATCAGGTCTTAAAAATAGCTATCACTGCGAACATCCCCCCATTTACGATCCTGGTTTACCCAAGATTTACCCGATGACCCACCTCAATTGCGTCATTTTTGGCAAATTGCAGTTCGAACCCTGTCGCCCACCTGTGGCATAATGCGCCGTCCTGTGGCCCTTGATGAGATGATGCCGGCGCACCTCAACGCCCTATTCAGTCAGGCCTGGTAGCGTTTTATCGCTGCCAGTTATCGCAACCCTAATGGGTATCGAGGCCATCCATATTTGCGGTTTCTTCTCTTGCTGTTGCCAAGGCGGCAGCTAAACCGTCCATTGAGCAAGACGGCTCCACAGAGCCTCTGCATAAGGGGTAAGTATGTCTTCTATTCGTCTGACCCAATACAGCCACGGCGCGGGCTGCGGCTGTAAAATCTCTCCTAAAGTGCTCGATACCATTCTCAAGAGCCAGATCCCGGGCTTTAACGACCCGACCTTAATTGTTGGCAATAGCAGCAAGGATGACGCCGCCGTAGTCGATATCGGCAACGGTCAAGGCATTGTTTCTACTACCGATTTTTTCATGCCTATCGTCGATGATCCCTTTACCTTTGGCCGCATTGCGGCAACCAATGCCATCAGTGATATCTACGCGATGGGCGGCAAGCCCATTGTGGCCATCGCTATCCTTGGCTGGCCCATCAATACCCTGCCAGCCGAGGTGGCTCAGCAGGTGATCGATGGTGGCCGTCAGGTGTGTCATGAAGCGGGTATTTCGCTGGCAGGGGGCCATAGCATTGACGCCCCCGAGCCCATTTTTGGCCTCGCCGTCACCGGTATCGTGCCCCTTAATGCCATCAAGCAGAACGACACCGCCAAGGTGGGTGATACCCTCTATCTGACCAAACCCATTGGGATTGGCATCCTCACCACCGCCCAAAAAAAGAGCAAACTCAAACCCGAACACGCGCAGCTCGCCCCCAATGCCATGTGCACCCTTAACAAGATCGGCCAGCAATTTGCTGATCTTGCTGGCGTTCATGCCATGACCGATGTGACCGGTTTTGGGCTAGCAGGCCATCTGCTAGAGATGTGCGAAGGATCTGGGGTGAGTGCGCGCCTTGATTTTAAGGCGCTGCCACTGCTAGATGAAGTGGATTACTACTTAAGCGAAGGCTGCGTGCCGGGCGGCACCTTGCGCAACTTTGACTCTTATGGCCATAAGCTCGGTGCCATGGACGATCGCACCCGCAATATCATGTGCGATCCGCAAACTAGCGGCGGCTTGCTGGTTGCCGTTAGTCAAGAGAGCGAAGCCGAGCTACTTGCCATCGCCCGCGACGCAGGCTTAGCCCTCGTCCCTATCGGCCAGATCATGCCCCTTGAGGGCACCCGCTTTATTGAGATCGTCCAATGAGTGCCTTGCCACTGGCTAGCGACTACGCCCAGATCTTTTTAACCGATGTGCCGTTAATTGATGTGCGTGCCCCGATTGAGTTCAAAGATGGCGCTTTTCCTTGCGCAGTCAGCTTGCCGCTGATGACCGATGAAGAGCGCGCCGAAGTCGGTACTTGCTTTAAACGCAAAGGCCAAGACGCCGCCATTGCCCTTGGCCACAAACTGGTGGGCGGCAGCGTGCGCGAGCAACGGGTGGCTGGCTGGCTGGCGCAAGTGCGCGAGCACCCCGATGCCCTGCTCTACTGCTTTCGCGGCGGATTGCGCTCGCAAACCGTTCAGCAGTGGCTAAGTGATGAGGGGGTAACCCGCCCTCGGGTGGCGGGAGGCTACAAAGAGCTGCGCCGCTTTTTGATTGATACCCAAGATAAGGCCGCGGCCGAGTGCCACTGGACTGTACTGACTGGCATGACCGGCTCAGGTAAAACCCATATGCTAGATCATGTAGCCCAAGCCCTTGATCTTGAAGGGCATGCTCGTCACCGTGGCTCCTCATTTGGGCAGTTGCCGGGGGGGCAGCCAAGCAACATCAACTTTGAAAATAACATGGCTATCGAGCTGCTCAAGCGCCGCCATCAGGGGGAGCATGCCTTTGTGGTTGAGGATGAAAGCCGCCTGATCGGGCGCTGCTGCTTGCCCATCCCCTTGCATGAGGCAATGGGCCGCGCCCCACTGGTGGTGGTCGATGTGCCCCATAGTGAGCGAGCCGAGCAGATCCGCGAAGATTACGTGCACGATTTATGGCTGCGCTATCAAGAAATGTATGGCGTTGAGGCCGGCTGGCCACAATTTGCCGCGTATCTCACCGATGCCTTAGCAAGGCTACAACGCCGCCTTGGGGATGAGGGTTTTCGCGAAATTAACGCCCTGATGCAAACCGCGCTCACCGAGCAGGCGATCAGTGGCGCTACCGAGCTACATCTGGCGTGGATCACCGTGCTGCTGACCCGCTATTACGATCCTATGTATCTTTATCAGCTTGGTAACAAAAGCGATCGTATCGTCTTTCGAGGCGACAAGCGCGCTTGCTTTGACTATTTTGCTGCCCAACATGCCAAGTGCGCGCAGAGCTAAACCTGCCATTGCGCCAACTAGAGGACCTTATATGCTGAAATTCGAGGTGATCCCGGTCACCCAATTTGCCCAAAACTGCTCCCTCATCTGGTGTGATGAGACCCATCAAGCAGCGCTGATAGACCCAGGTGGTGAAGCCGACAAACTGCTGGCAGCCATTGCCGCTCGTGGGCTCACGTTGACTCATATCCTACTCACCCACGGTCATATTGACCATGTAGGCGCCGCGGCAGAGCTGCGTGAGAGAACCGGCGTCACCATTACAGGCCCTCATCAAGCCGATGCCTTTTGGCTCGATATGCTGCCCCAGCAGTGCCAAATGTTTGGTTTTACAGATATCCCCGCCTTTACCCCTAACCAGTGGCTGGCGCAGGGGGATAAAGTGCAACTGGGCAAGTGCGAACTTGACGTCTATTTTTGCCCAGGCCACACCCCTGGCCATATTGTGCTGTTAAGCCAGGCCGAGAAGCTCGCTTGGGTCGGTGATGTGCTGTTTGCAGGCAGTATCGGCCGTACCGACTTTCCTAAGGGCGATCACGGGACGCTGATCACATCGATCACCGACACCTTGCTACCCCTTGGGGACGACATTGTCTTTATTCCAGGCCACGGCGCGAGCTCTACCTTTGGCCGCGAGAAGGCTAGCAATCCCTACCTGACCCAGCCCATCTGGTGATCAAAAAAGGCAGCGGATTGACCCGCTGCCTACTCTTTTTTATTGCGCCCAGCCTCAAGACTGGCGCGATCCATCAGACCTATCCCGTCAATCCACTTTTCCTTGCAGCTGCAGTTCAACCGGCAATCGTGATGGCTCATGGGCCACTTCATAGTCAGCCTCGCTACTCGGTATTGACGTGGCGTTACCCCAAACCCGGTTCATCCAACCCTCCCACATGCGCCAACTGATCATGGTGTACTCCTTGTCATGATGCGGTGCCGATGGCATCAATGAGATAGCCCCTAGGGTGGCAGAGCGAGATGACAAAAAAATGACAAATAAAAAGAGCGACCACAGAGGTCGCTCTTTAAGGGGTCTGAAAACCTGCAAACAACGTTAATTACAGGTCGTCTGTTCCCAGTACATCAGCATCAGTAGCTGCATCATCTGCATCGACAGCAGTGAGCGCAGGGGCAGCAGGATCGGTGCTGACTAACTCCTCACCGTCAATCGCTGCCACATCGCTCTCTTCCTCATCGCTCTCGGCAATGCGCTGCAAGCCCACCACAGTTTCATCTTCTCCGGTACGGATCAGACGCACACCGCCAGTGTTACGGCCAATGACGCTCACTTCAGCAACACGGGTACGCACCAAGGTGCCGCCGTTAGTGATCAACATGATCTGGTCAGTATCTTCAACCTGGATCGCATCGATCACCTTGCCATTACGCTCGTCCACCTTGATGGAGCGAACGCCCTGGGTACCACGGCTCTTGGTCGGGTACTCGGTCAGCGCAGTACGCTTACCGTAACCGTTCTCGGTGGCGGTCAAAATAGCACCTTCGCCACGAGGAACGATCAAAGAGACAACTTTGTCACCGTTGAGCAGACGAATACCACGGACCCCACCGGCAGTACGGCCCATCGGACGCACGCCCTTGAAGGTACCCTTGCTTTCGGTGTTGTCACTGCCTTCGCTGCTGTCACTGTCATCATCGGTGCCAGCGTCAATCACACTGTCATCATCGCTGTCAACGTCGTCGCTCACATCCGCATCGGCAGCATCTGCACGGCCACTGCCCTCTGCAAAGCGCACGACTTTGCCCGCATCGGAGAACAGCATGATCTCGTTACTGCCATCAGTAATATCCACCCCGATCAGCTCATCACCCTCTTTGAGGTTGATGGCGCGAATACCCGAGGAGAGCGGACGGCTAAACGCAGACAGGCTGGTCTTCTTCACGGTACCGTCGGCGGTAGCAAAGAACACATATTTATCTTCGCAGTACTCTTTGACCGGCAAAATAGCGGTGATGCGCTCACCCTCTTCTAGCGGCAGCAAGTTGATGATCGGACGGCCACGGGCGCCACGGGACGCCTCTGGCAGCTGATACACCTCAAGCCAATAGACCTTACCGCGGGTAGAGAAGCACAAAATGGTGTCGTGGGTGTTGGCCACCAGCAGACGTTCCACAAAGTCCTCTTCCTTGATCCGGGTAGCCGACTTGCCACGACCACCGCGGCGCTGGGCCTCGTAGTCGGTGATCGGCTGATACTTCACATAACCTTGATGAGACAGGGTCACCACCACGTCTTCTGGGGTGATCAAATCTTTGGTATTGAGCTCGATGCTAGAGAAGTTGATCTCGGTACGGCGCTCATCACCATACTGCTCGCGCACCGCCAGCAGTTCATCGCGGATCACTTCCATCAATCGAGTTGGGGTTGCCAAAATGAACAGCAGCTCAGCAATCAGATCCAGCAGAGCTTGGTACTCTTCGAGGATCTTGCCGTGCTCAAGGCCGGTCAGTTTGTGCAAACGCAAGTCAAGGATGGCCTGAGCTTGTTGCTCGGTCAGGAAGTAACTTCCTTCGCGAATACCGAACTCTGGCTCCAGCCACTCAGGACGCGCCGCATCGTCGCCGGCTTTTTCCAGCATGGCGGCTACGTTGCCAAGATCCCATCCCTGAGCCACAAGCTTGGTTTTGGCGTCGGCAGAGGTGTCGGAGTGACGGATCAGCTCGATGATCGGGTCAATGTTGGCCAGTGCAACCGCCAGACCTTCCAGAATGTGCGCCCGATCCCGCGCTTTGCGCAGTTCGAACACAGTCCGGCGAGTCACCACTTCACGGCGGTGCAGCAAGAACGCGTCCAGAATATCTTTAAGGTTCATCAACTTGGGCTGATTGTTATCAAGCGCCACCATGTTGATACCAAAAGTGGTCTGCAACTGGGTGTGCTTGTAGAGATTGTTCAGCACAATCTCGCCAGACTCGCCGCGTTTGATCTCGATAACGATGCGCATGCCGTCTTTATCAGACTCATCACGCAGGGCACTGATGCCCTCAACCTTCTTCTCTTTGACCAGCTCGGCAATCTTTTCGATCAACCGGGCTTTGTTCACCTGATAAGGCAGCTCGTGAACGATGATGGTCTCGCGACTGGTCTTCTCATCCACTTCCACTTCAGCTTTCGCCCGCACATACACCGAGCCACGACCAGTACGGTAAGCCTGCACGATACCGGCACGGCCATTGATGATGGCGCCAGTTGGGAAGTCTGGTCCGGTGATGTAGGTCATCAACTCATCGATGGTGAGATTGCCATTCTCAATCAGCGCCAGACAGCCATTGACTATCTCGGTGAGGTTATGGGGCGGAATGTTGGTCGCCATACCGACCGCAATCCCTGACGAGCCGTTCACCAGCAAGTTAGGTACTTTGGTAGGCATGACCGCCGGGATCATCTCGGTGCCATCATAGTTTGGCACCCAGTCCACGGTCTCTTTGTCCAGATCAGCGAGCAACTCGTGGGAGATGCGCGCCATCCGCACTTCGGTATAACGCATCGCCGCAGCGCTATCGCCATCGACAGAACCGAAGTTGCCTTGACCATCGACCAGCATGTAACGCATGGAGAAATCCTGCGCCATCCGGACAATGGTGTCATACACGGCACTGTCGCCGTGTGGGTGATATTTACCGATTACGTCACCGACCACACGGGCCGATTTTTTATAGGGCTTGTTCCAGTCGTTCCCCAACTCGTTCATAGCAAACAGAACGCGGCGGTGAACCGGTTTCAAGCCATCACGCACATCCGGCAGAGCTCGTCCTACGATCACGCTCATGGCGTAATCAAGATAGGAACTTTTGAGCTCTTCTTCGATGTTGATCGGCGTGATCTCTCTGGCCAGATCGCTCATAGAAAGCCTTATCCCTAATTTAGTTGTTCTTTGGCTTAAACAGCGCGACATGGTAACACACTGAGCCAAATACCTTAAGCCACAAATGGGTGGGCAAATTGGCTAACCGATGGTAAATAACCGGCTTAATAGATGGCCTAATAGATCAACCCATAGATCCACTCATAGGTTCACTTATAAGTTCACTCATAAGTTCACTCATAGATGGAGGTATAGATTGACCGATAGATCGGGCTGGTATGACCAAGTCCGTCCGTTATAATGCCCGCAGCACACTCGATTGCGCCCATATGTGAACAACGGCATGCGTCCCTGCCTGAGCACGGATGTAAACACGGCGCGCACCGCCAAAGGATCTCTTGCACATGAATAGCGATACCAATGTCGATCTGACTGAAATTGCCAAATTTGAAGCCATTGCCTCCCGCTGGTGGGACTTAGAGGGGGAGTTTAAACCCCTGCATCAACTCAACCCTCTGCGCCTTGACTGGATCACTGATAAAAGTGATGGATTGTTTGGCAAGCAGATCCTAGACATCGGTTGCGGCGGCGGCATTCTCTCTGAGAGCATGGCCCGCCGAGGTGCCAAGGTCACCGGTATCGACATGGGTAAAGAGCCCCTTGGGGTCGCTCGCCTACATGCCCTTGAACAAGGGGTGGAGCTCGAATATTGCCAAATCACCGCCGAAGCCCATGCCCTTGCTGCGCCTGCCCACTATGACGTGGTGACCTGCATGGAGATGCTCGAACATGTGCCGGATCCCGCCTCGGTGCTGCGCGCCATCGGGCGCTTGGTGCGCCCAGGTGGCCGAGTGTTTGTTTCTACCATCAATCGCAATCCCAAAGCGTTTTTGATGATGATCATTGGGGCCGAGTATGTCACCAAGATGGTCCCTAAAGGGACCCATGATCATCACAAATTCATTACCCCTGCCGAGCTTTGCCGCATGGGCGAAGCCGCAGGGCTGCTGGTGCGCGACATGAGTGGCGTGCAATACGCGCCGCTCTCAAACCAGTTCAAGCGTTGCAACCACGTCGATGTCAACTATATGGTGGAGTTCGTCCGCCCGGAGCATAACTAATGGCAATTCATACTCAAGCACCGGTGCGTTGTGTGCTCTTTGATCTCGATGGCACCTTGCTAGACACAGCGCCAGATCTAGGGGCCGCGGTCAATCATGTCTTAATAAATGAAGGCTTTGCCCCTTTGCCCGATCCCATCATTCGCCAAACCGCCTCTCACGGCGCCCTTGCCTTGCTGCAAGCAGGGATCAGTGACGAGGATCTTGAGGCGCTCGGCAGCACGCGCCTGCGCACTGCACTGCTTGACTACTACGCGGCTAACTTATGTGTCGGTACCCGCCCTTATCCAGGCATGGTCGCCCTTATCGAGTGGCTTGATGAACACCATATTCCATGGGGGGTGGTCACAAATAAGCCCGCTTTTCTCACCGAACCGCTCCTTGCCGCCCTACCCGAGCTTGCCAACTGCGGCGTGACGGTGAGTGCCGATACCCTACCGGTGCGAAAACCCGATCCTGCCCCCATGTTTTTTGCCTGCGAACAACTTAAGATCGAGGCGAGCCACTGTCTCTATGTGGGGGATCATCTGCGGGACATCGAAGCGGGCCTCAATGCAGGCATGCGCACCGCCGTCGCCGGCTGGGGATATTTAGGGGAAGATGACAATCCGGCCCTGTGGGGCGCAGAGCTACACTTTGACAATGTCCCAGCCCTGCACCACTGGCTACGCTACGAGCTGACCGTCCATCCCTAATAGCCCAGAGCTATTGCGTTCACTCAATAAAGCGAAAAGATAGCGAGGGCAGTTAGGTTACGTCACCTGACTGCCCTCTTTTATCGTGAGCGAGCGGTGAGATCCCTGTTGCTAGGGTCAAGCGTCGTTTAAGTTGAGCGGGGCATACTGCGTCACGTTCACGCAACAACTGACCAGCTTTTAACCCCTGTTGTACAAGGGGTAGTCAATCGCAATTTGCTAGTAAAAAGGTCCTCTTTTCGCAAGCGAAAAAAGTTATTTAAATTTTCAAACGGTGATGAGAGCGCTTGCTTTTAACAAAGCGAACCTGTGAAAACCCACTCACTGTGAGTAGTCACTCACACCAACCATAAGACTCACAATTTATCCACAGCAGCGCGGTTATCCCCCCGTTGCAATGGGACGCCGACCTCATTATCTTGTAGCTCGAAATCAAAATAACACTACATCTTGTGATTCATCGCGCAATACCTGCCCAGCCCCTGCTCTTTGCTTGGGTCTGGGCACTGTTATTGGGCGATGATTTTTGGGAATCAACTGAAGGTCATCAGCCAATGAATTTGTTTGTGACGAAGCGTAACGGGCACAAAGAACCCATCGATCTGGATAAGATTCACCGTGTGCTGGATTGGGCCGCCGAAGGACTCAACCATGTATCCGTCTCTCAAGTAGAGCTCAAATCCCATATCCAGTTCTATGACGGTATCCGTACCGCCGACATTCACGAAACCATCATCAAGGCGACCGCCGACCTGATTTCTGAGCAAACGCCAGACTACCAATACATGGCTGCCCGCTTGGCCATCTTCCATTTGCGCAAAAAAGCCTATGGCCAGTTTGAGCCGCCCCACCTTTATCAGCACGTGCAACGTTTGGTGGAGATGGGCAAATATGACAAGCACTTGCTAGAAGACTACACAGAGGCGGAGTTCGACGCGCTCAACACCCATCTGGATCACTGGCGCGACATGGATTTCTCCTATGCCGCCGTCAAGCAGCTAGAGGGCAAATATTTAGTGCAAAACCGCGTCACCGGTGACATCTACGAGAGCCCGCAGTTTCTCTATATGTTGGTGGCCGCGTGCCTCTTCTCTAAGTATCCAAAAGATACCCGCCTTGATTACATCACCCGTTTTTATGATGCGGCCTCACGCTTTAAGATCTCGCTGCCAACCCCGATCATGAGCGGCGTGCGTACCCCAACTCGGCAGTTCAGCTCCTGCGTGCTGATCGAGTGCGATGACAGCCTTGATTCCATTAACGCTACCGCAAGCTCCATCGTCCGTTATGTTTCCCAGCGCGCCGGCATTGGTATCAACGCTGGCCGCATCCGTGGTTTGGGCAGCCCAATTCGGGGTGGTGAAGCGTTCCACACCGGGTGTATTCCTTTCTACAAATACTTCCAAACTGCCGTGAAGTGCTGCTCCCAGGGCGGGGTGCGCGGCGGTGCGGCCACCCTGTTCTACCCGCTGTGGCACACCGAAGTTGAAAGTTTGCTGGTGCTAAAAAACAACCGTGGGGTGGAAGAGAACCGAGTTCGCCACATGGATTACGGCGTGCAGATCAACAAATTGATGTACCAGCGTCTTATCAAAGGCGGTGACATCACCCTGTTCTCCCCTTCCGATGCACCGGGTCTGTACGATGCGTTTTTTGCCGATCAGGAGAAATTTGAAGCGCTCTACGTTAAGTACGAGCAAGATCCCGCCATTCGCAAAAAGAGCATCAAAGCAGTCGATCTGTTTTCATTGATGATGCAAGAGCGGGCCGGTACCGGTCGCATCTACATCCAAAACGTCGATCACTGCAACACCCACAGCCCGTTTGATCCGCGGGTCGCACCGGTGCGCCAGTCTAATCTGTGCCTTGAAATTGCGTTGCCCACCAAGCCACTGACCAACGTCGACGACGAGAGCGGCGAAATCGCCCTGTGCACTCTTTCTGCGTTCAACTTAGGGGCGATTGAGAAGCTCGACGAACTCGAAGAGATGGCCGAATTAGCAGTGCGTGCCCTTGATGCCCTGCTCGACTATCAGGATTATCCCATTGCGGCAGCCAAAAAAGGCAGCATGGGTCGACGCACCTTAGGCATTGGTGTCATTAACTACGCCTACTATCTGGCTAAAAATGGCGCTCGCTACTCAGATGGTTCTGGCTTGGCACTGACTCACCGCACCTTCGAGGCGATCCAGTACTATCTGCTCAAAGCCTCCGTGCAGCTGGCCCGTGAATTTGGCCCCTGCCCACTGTTTCATGAGACCACCTATGCCCAAGGCATTTTGCCCATCGATACCTATAAAAAGGATCTGGACAATTTATGCAACGAGCCGCTGCACTACGATTGGGAAACCCTGCGCGCCGACATCCAAACGGTGGGGCTGCGTAACTCAACCCTGACCGCCCTGATGCCTAGCGAGACCTCAAGCCAGATCTCCAACGCCACCAACGGCATCGAGCCGCCACGCGGTTTAGTCTCGGTCAAAGCCTCCAAAGATGGCATTCTCAAACAGGTGGTGCCCGAGTATGATCGCCTCAAAGATCAGTACGAGCTCTTGTGGAAGCAACCGAGCGTCGATGGCTATCTGCAATTGGTGGGGATCATGCAAAAATTTGTCGATCAGGCGATTTCTGCTAACACCAACTACGACCCGGGCCGTTTTGAAGGCAATAAGGTACCGATGAAGCAGCTACTTAAAGATCTGCTGACCGCCTACAAATACGGCCTCAAGACCCTTTATTATCACAACACCCGTGATGGCGCAGATGACGCGCAAGCCGATATGCAAGATGACGGCTGTGCCGGTGGCGCTTGTAAGATCTAATTAGCCGGGCGGGAGTGATACACTCCCGCCCTCCTGTTTTTCTCTTCACATACTCTGGTAATCATGGCCTATTCAACGTTTTGCCAAACCCAAAATGACCAGCTTAAAGAGCCGATGTTTTTTGGCCAATCGGTCAACGTCGCCCGTTACGACCAACAAAAACATGAAGTCTTTGAGCGCTTGATTGAAAAACAACTCTCCTTCTTCTGGCGCCCAGAAGAGGTGGATGTTTCCCACGATCGCATTGACTATCAGGCCCTGCCCCCCCACGAGCAGCATATTTTTATCTCCAACCTCAAATATCAGACCCTGCTTGACTCCATTCAGGGGCGCAGCCCAAACGTGGCATTTTTGCCGCTGGTCTCCATTCCGGAGCTAGAAACCTGGATTGAGACATGGGCCTTTTCTGAGACAATTCACTCTCGCTCCTACACCCACATCATCCGTAACATCGTCAATCATCCGGGGCAGGTGTTCGACGATATCGTGACTAACGCGCAGATTTTAAAGCGCGCGGCATCCATTAGCTGCTTTTATGACGATCTCATCGAGGCCACTGCCCTTTACAATTTGCACGGTGCAGGTACCCACCAGGTCGCAGGAAAAACCCGCAGCATTACCCTGCGTGAGTTAAAAAAGAAACTCTATCTGTGTTTAATGAGCGTCAATGCCCTCGAAGCTATTCGCTTTTATGTCAGCTTTGCCTGCTCATTTGCCTTCGCTGAGCGCGAATTGATGGAAGGCAATGCCAAGATCATCAAGATGATTGCCCGCGATGAAGCGCTGCACCTCACCGGTACCCAGCACATGCTCAACCTCATGCGTACCGGCCAAGATGATCCTGAAATGGCTGATATTGCCGCTGAGTGCGAGCAGGCCTGTTTTGAGATTTTCAAAGACGCGGCGATCCAAGAAAAAGAGTGGGCCGAATATCTGTTCCAAGATGGCTCCATGATTGGTCTGAACAAAGATATCCTCTGCCAATACGTGGAGTACATCACCAATCTGCGGATGGCGGCGGTGAATTTGCAGCCCGCTTTTGCAGGGGCCAAGCAAAACCCCATCCCTTGGATCAACACCTGGCTCTCGTCTGACAACGTGCAGGTCGCGCCGCAAGAGGTGGAGGTGAGCTCCTATCTAGTCGGTCAAATAGACAGTGAAATGCATGCTGGGGATCTGGGTGATTTCGAGTTGTGAGTGAGCGTGCTAATACGCAATGCGCCCCACTGTCACTGCATGCACTTTCCAAGGTAAAGGGGGTGGCTCAGATCCATACCCAAGGTGGCGTGCTCGCTGTCCATGCTGGTGAGACAGTGTTGCAAACACTGGAGCGTCATGGCCAATATGTGGAATGTCAGTGTCGCAGCGGCTATTGCGGTGCCTGCCGCATGCCGCTGCAAGCGGGTGAGGTGCACTACCCCACCGCCCCCCTTGCCTTTGTGGCAAAGGGGGAATGTTTACCCTGCTGCTGCACCGCAATAGGCGCCATACGGCTCGATATTTAGCCGCAAGAGAGGGATCTATGCCGTGAGCCTCATGCCTATCGGCTTATGCCCCATCACCCTCCCTCATATAACAAGCACGCCACATAAAAAAACTGCTGGATAGCAATCCAGCGGTTTTTTTCACTCTTATTAGCTGGCCTTAGCGCAGCCCTAACTTCCACACCCGGCCAAAGTGCTTATAGTGGCCAGCGGCAATACCCGCTTGCTCACCACGGCCGTGATAGAGATCAAGGTGGCCTTTTTTCACGGCGCCGCCAACATCAAGCGCAATCAGCAATCGCAGTTGATGCTTACCGGTCCAGTTACCCGCTTTATCTAGCAGCGGTACTTCAGCCAAGATCGGGGTACCCATTGGTAACAGCTTTTTGTCGGCAGCCACGGCAGCCATCGGCAGTAACGGAATACCCGCAGCGCCCACCACATCATTGGTTGGACGACGCTCAAAGAAGACATACGATGGATTTTGCTCCAGCAGCTCCTTAACCCGCCACTCCGGTTGACGATCGGCCCACGCTTTAATGGCCTTCATCGACATCTGCTCTTTAGGCACTTCGCCGCGGTCAATCAATACCCGCCCAATGGCCACATAACCGTGGCCATTTTTGCCGCCATAACCCAGATATTGCAGTCGGTTATCATCTTCGTAATGAATAAAGCCCGAGCCTTGTACATCCATCAAGAAGTTATCGATGAGAGATTTGCTATAACCAAGCTCTAATCCACGGTTAGCCAGTGCGCCCTGATGGATCTGGGCGCGGGTTGGGCAGCGCCCATCGCATTGTGGCTTGGCATAGATGGGGTACTTATATTCACTGTCTGGGTGATGACGCACTTCAAGTACGGGGGAGTAATAGCCCGTAAACAGCACGTTCCCCATTCTATCTGCACCACCTAGCTGGGCCAAACTGACACCGTACTGAGTGATCTTGGCCGGATCGCCACCATTGGCGACCCACCGAGAGAGCTGGCGGTAAAGCGAGCCATAGCGTCTTGCCATCTTACTAGAGCGGGTCATCACCACTTTGCTTTGCTTGGCAAAGCTCTGGTAATTGCGCCCTGCTCGGCTGCGAACCCCAGCGACCCGCACCAGATCGGAAGGCAGGGTGCCATCTAGATATTGTTTACCGAGTGCAGCAGACGTATCAGGGGCGTTACATCCAAGAAAACAGTCGTCCCCTGGTTGCTTAGCTCTTCGTGCGTTATCAGAATCGCCAGCACAACCAGCCAATCCCAGCACGACGGCGGTTAGCCAGTATGCGTGTTTATTCATAATTCCTCATTAAATGGCAAGCCTTATCGTAGGCGGAGAAAGTGGGCGGGACGATGCCAAATTTGTGGGAATAAAGCAAACGGCATCAACCACTTGAGGCAAGATTTCCACCAACCCCCAGCGCTAGGTTATAACCATGTAACTAAATGTGAGTGATTTAAGGCGCGATATGGAGCAGCTTGAAATATTCCCGCTACAAAGCCCCTGTATCGGTGTTTGCGAGGCAAACAGCAACGGTTATTGCAAAGGCTGCCTGCGCAATCGGGAAGAGCGTTTCAACTGGCGCACGATGAGCCCTTGCGAACAACAAACCGTGCTGCGGCTGTGTCGCCAGCGCAAAGCCCGGATTGAGGCGGCCAAACGCTGCATGCTGCGTGAAGCTAAAGCCAACAGCCAAGCCGAGGCTTGCCAACATCTTACCCCAGCGCCTGGCTGGGATTTCTAAGGGTGGCCTTCTCTGTGCGCCCACTTCTATTTTAAAAAAACAGCCCAAACCACGCCAAAAGCAGTAAAAAAGCGGCCAACAGGCCGCTTATACATGATGTTCTGCACCGCTATGTGGGGCATCACGGTTTGGTATACGAGGGTTTGGGGATAGCGCGGCTACGCGCAGCCCTGTCCCACCGGCTGCTCACTGCGCTTGAGCATGGCGTAAGCGATACCCGTCAACAGTGAACCGGCGGTAATGGCCACCATATACATCAGCACATTATTGATTGCGTGAGGAATAAACAGCACAAACACACCGCCATGGGGCGCCATCAACTCACAGCCAAACAGCATAGAGAGGGCCCCTGTTAACGCGCCTCCCACCATACAGGCGGGAATAACCCGCATTGGATCCTTGGCGGCAAAGGGAATGGCCCCTTCTGAGATAAAGCACAGGCCCAACACAAACGAGGCTTTTCCCGCCTCTTGCTCGGTTTTGATGAACTTACTGCGTGCCAGTAAGGTCGCAATCCCCATCCCCAATGCCGGTACCATACCGGCAGCCATGACCGCCGCCATAGGGGCATAGGTTTTAGATGCCAGCAGCCCCACCCCAAAGGCGTAGGCCGCTTTATTAACCGGGCCGCCCATATCAAAGCACATCATGGCGCCAATAATGACCCCCAGTAAAACCGCATTGGTTGACCCCATATTGTTCAAAAAGGTGGTCATGGCGCTCATGATCCCCGCCACCGGGCTACCCACTACGTAAATCATCACCAAACCGGTAAACAAACTGGCAACCAGCGGAATGATAAGAATGGGTTTGAGGGCATCTAAGGTGGCAGGTAAACGGACCTTATCGCTTAACCATTTCGCGCTGTAACCGGCCAAAAAGCCGGCCACGATGCCGCCTAAAAAACCGGCGCCAAGGGTGCTGGCGAGCATACCGCCAATCATGCCTGGGGCAAGCCCTGGCCGGTCTGCGATGGAATAGGCAATGTAGCCAGCCAGCACCGGGATCATCAGGGCAAAGGCTGAGCCTCCCCCAATTTGCATCAACGCCGCAGGAAGCGAGCCTTCAACCTTGAACGCATCAATACCAAACACAAAGGAGAGCGCGATGATAAGCCCCCCAGCCACCACCATGGGCAGCATAAAAGAGACGCCCGTTAGCAAGTGCTTATAAGGGCCGGCCTTTTCTTCGGTTTTGGCGGTGCTGGCACCGCTATGGCGATACACACTTGCCTCGCGCCATGCCTTATCGAGCTCGCTGCGGGTTTTCTTAAGGGCGGCGCCGGTACTGGTGCGATACACCGGTTTGCCATCAAATCTTGCCATGTCCACTTCGATATCGGTGGCCAAAAACACCAGATCGGCGGCCGCTATTTCCTCTGCGGTAAGGGCGTTTTGCGCCCCCACAGAGCCTTGAGTCTCAACTCGGATCTGATAACCAAGCTGGGTGGCCATGGTTTGCAGCGCCTCGGCTGACATAAACGTGTGTGCGACGCCCGTTGGGCAGGCGGTGACAGCCACGATGCGCTTCGTTGCAGGGGCACAGATAGCCGCGCCATTCACCTCATTCGCCCCACTGGTCACCACGTTGGCGGCATCCTGATGGTGATAGATACGCCCCTCGCTGAGGGCTAGCGCGCATAATGCAGCAGGATCTTGCAAGGCTAACTCCATGCTCCCTTGATAAACCCGCTTGCCATCATAAGGGCTTAGATCCACCGGCGCGCTAGCAACAATCAGCACCAACTCGGCAGCCGTAATCTCGTCAGCTCTCGGCACTTGGCGAGGTTGCACACTCGAGCTGACATCCACCGTGAGATCCCAGCCGGCAACGAGGGCTTGCTGCTCGACTCGTTTGGCCGCCAAAAAGCTGGTGGCAATGCCCGCCGGGCACGCAGTAACCAAAATAACCTTCATTGGGCCTCTCCTTCGTGCTTACTTAAAAACGGCTGGCATGGCGCCAGCGTCTGTTCATCTAGTCGCTGCACCTGCACCTGCTCACATAACGGGGTCAGCGTTGCCATATCGCTAAAGCCGACCGCTATCTGGCTGACCGCAAGGGCTGACACCGCCGTGGCTACCCGCAGCGTCTGCTCAGGCGTCCAGCCAAGGCTTAAACCATGAACCAATCCTGCCACCAGCGAGTCGCCAGCCCCTACGGTGCTGGCCACCTGCATGCGCGGTGGAATGGCTTGCCAAATCGCATCGGGGGTAAACCACACCAGCCCCTCACCGCCGTTCGATACCACTACATGGGCAATGCCACTGGCCTGCAGCGCACGGGCACACGCGGCTTGCTCTTTTAAGCTGGTGATAGGGCGACCCGCCCACTGGCTGAGCTCGTCTAAATTGGGTTTGACCAAGGTCGGGGCGGCCTTGATCCCGGCGCTTAACGCCGCGCCACTGCAATCAAATATCACCTGCTTGCCTTTGGCTTTGAGTAAGCCAATCAGGGCTGCGCAATAATCAGGCGCCACCCCTTTAGGTAGGCTGCCTGCTAGCACAAACCACTGGGCAGAGGGGGCGAGCTTATCGATCACCTGCTCGAGCGCCCGCACTTCCCCTTCATCAATGGTCAGCCCCGGCAAGTTGAGATCGGTAACTTGGCCAGATTGCTCCGAGATTTTGACGTTAATGCGGGTACTGCCCGCCACCCGCACAAAATGATCGGCAAGTGCTCGCTCCTCAAATAAAGAGACAAAGCTTTGCTGGTTATCACGGCCAAGCCAACCGGTCAGCGCCACGTCACAGCCCAGATCTTTTAAGACCATGGCCACGTTGATCCCCTTGCCGGCGGCGCGCAAATTTGCCTCACTCACTAAATTCACCTCCCCAAGGCGCATAGCCTCAAGGCGAGTGGTGAGATCAAGGGCGGGGTTAAGGGTGAGAGTGACAATGTTCATCAGTGTGCGCCCTCCCCTAAACCGGCGGCGATGGCCTCGCCAATGCCCGTAAGGGCCGCCTGCGCATCAGGGCCTTGCGCCCGAAATGACAAGCGATGACCGCACTTAACCCCAAGGCCAATCACTTTCATCAAGCTCTTAGCCGACACCGCCTCGCCGCTGCCATCCAAGTTGGTCACCCGAATATCGGAGGCAAACCCTTTGGCCACTTTAACCAACATGGCCCCTGGGCGGGCATGCAGCCCATGGGGATTGAGGATGGTGAAGATCTCAGCGTGCCCGCTTTGTGGCCCGTTTTGCAGTAATGCCAACCCGTTGAGGGCGGCCTCTTGATCCGCGGTCTCAAGATGATCGGCAGGCATGGCCAGCTGAGCCAATTGACCGGCTGCCGCGAGTTTGGCCAGATTTTCAAGTTGTGGCAGATAGCCCGCATCTGCGGCGCACAGCAGTAGCAGGGCGCGAGCGGGCCATTCACCGGCCGTCAAATCGTGGCTTGGTGTGGCCAGTACCCAACCGGTCTGGGCTTGACCATGTTCAATCTGGCCATGTTCAATCTGGCTATGCTGAACATGCGCCCGGGCCAACCAGATCCCCTCTCCCAAATAGGCCGGCGCCCTTGCCAGCACATCGCTCACCATAGTGGCATCGCCCCAGCCTGCAGACTTAGCCCGGGCCGCTGCCCCTAATAGCAACTGATCAAGATCATCAGCTGGAAAATTTGCCAGCCGCAGATATTGCACCGCCATGGGCTCTGGCAACCCGCCGGCACCGCTTAAAATATTGATAATGGTCTGTGCGTCGGTGGCCTCTTTTAATTGAGTGGCGGCACGCTCGTCACTGAGCACATGGGTGAGCTGGCGTAAAATGCCTAGATGTTCATCGGATTTCGCTGCAATCCCGATGGCCACATAGGCGATCTGTCCCTCATCCCACTCAATACCTTGAGGAAACTGCGCCACCATCACCCCGGTGCGCTTGACCAAATGGCGGGTGTCCGTGGTGCCATGGGGAATGGCGATGCCGCTACCAAGATAGGTTGCATGCTGAGCCTCGCGGGCCAGCATGCCATCGACATAGCCAGCATCAACGAGACCGGCTTCGGTCAATTTGCCTGCAAGCAGAGCAATGGCTTGCGATTTAGTCGCCACCGATTGTGCTAGCAAGACCTGCTCTTGCGCCAACTTCAACATAAAGACTCTCCATCAGGTTGTGGCCACGCTCGGCCCATACCATTTAATGTTCAACATGAACGATTGCCCTCCTCTGCCCGCTTATGATCACGGTACATCGGTTTGAATGTGATCAATGTCTGCTTTTGAGACCTTTTCACACCCTCGTTACTGACAGGCTGAATCGTTTCACCTAGAGTAAGACTGAATCGTTTCAGCTAATTGTTCAAGTCTCTCTATCAATCACTTTTCAATGATATGATCCCGCGCACAGTTTTTGCCGACCTCACTTGGCACTGACCGTGGGCCTTGCAACTCAAACAGAGCCAATATGATGAAACTTGATGAAATCGCCGCCCTGGCGGGCGTTTCCCGCACCACGGCAAGCTACGTGATCAATGGCAAGGCTGACCACTATCGCATCAGCCAAGGGACCCGTGACAAAGTCATGGCGGTGGTCGCGGCCCACAATTATCAACCAGATAGCCGCGCCGCCTCTTTGCGGGGGGGGCAGACCAAAACCTTGGGATTTATCCTGCCAGACCTTGAAAATGCCAGCTATGCCAAGCTGGCCAAACGGCTCGAGCAAGGGGCGCGTGGCCACGGTTATCAACTGCTGATCGTCTGCTCAGAAGATGATCCGGCCACAGAAAAAGAGCTGGCCCAGATGCTGGTGAGCCGTCATGTGGATGCCCTGCTCGTCGCTAGCTGCTTACTGCCAACTGACCCATTTTATGGCACCTTGCAGCGCCAAGGTTGTCACATTTTGGCCATTGATCGGGCGATGGCGAGCGATCAGTTTGTCAGCGTTGCCAGTGAAAACGAAAAGGCCAGTTGTGATCTCACTGGCTCCCTGCTCACTCCCACCTTGCACCATATTGCGTTGATCACGGCATTACCGCTGCTGCCCATCAGCCAAGAGCGCAAAGCAGGCTTTGAACAAGCCATTGCCACCAGCCGTGCACAGCCCCACGTGTGTGAAGGGGCGCACTTTTCTCGCGATGAAGGATATCGGCTAATCAAAGCCCTGCACCAGCAGCTTGGGCAGCTGCCAGAGGCACTGATCACCACCTCTTATATCTTGATGGAGGGGGTCCTTGACTATTTGCTGGAAGTAGAGCTTGAGGGAAACATCACCATGAGCGAGCTTGCGATGGCCACGTTCGGTGACGATCGGCTGCTCGATTTTCTCCCCTTTGGCATCAACTCACTACCCCAGCAACATGATGCGCTAGCCAATTTGGCCCTTGCGCTGGCCCTTAAAGCCATTAATGGCGAGTACCAATGCGGATTGCACTGCGTAAGCCGCACCTTACGCCGCCGTTATCTTGCCCCGCTACCGCGCCCATGATAGCCCCTTGGTGGCGGCTGCTTGGCAGCAAACTGGCGTCAAACAACCCTTTTTCTTAACCCGTTCTCATCCACTGCGGGCCGACGATTTCGGGCTAAGGGGTTGTTTCCATTTTTTTGATCCGTTAAGTTGGCAATCTTCATTTACACCACACAAGGTCTCGCAACAGATGTTTATACGCCGATATTGCTAGCCTCCTGACACTATCCGGGGGCGCCTCGACACTGAAACTGGCACGAATTATTTACACTTTCACGCGCAATCCGGATGGATTTCATGAATAGCAAAACATTGGGGTGTACCCTGTTGATTGCCGGCACCACCATTGGCGCCGGAATGTTAGCCCTGCCGCTGGCGTCCTCTGCGTTAGGTGGCCCCGTCAGCTTGATATTAATGATCGGTTTTTGGGCCTTGATGGCCTTCACCGCCATGTTGCAGGTAGAAGCAAGCCTGCACACCGGCAAGTGGTACATGCACCAACTGGCTGATCATCTGCTTGGCCCATGGGGCAAGCGCATCGCCTCATGTTGCATTTTGCTGCTGTTTTACGCCCTCGCCTCGGCCTACATCAGCGGGGGTAGCAATCTGCTGGTACATGCATTGGCCAATGGCCCCATCCCCCTCACTCACGCGCAAGCAGCATGGAGCTTTACCTTGCTGTTTGGCGCCATGGTGTGCATTGGCACCCGCTCGGTGGATTACCTCAACCGCGTTATGTTCTGCGTGAAATTGGTGATCATGGTGCTGGTGTTGGCGCTACTGTTGCCCCGCACAGAGGGCCAACACCTGCTCTCTATGCCGCTCGGGCAGGGCTTATTATTGGCGGGCTTACCGGTTATTTTTACTTCGTTTGGTTTTCACGGCTCCATTCCAAGCGTGATGCTCTATTTAGGAGACTGCCCAAAGCAGCTGCAGCGCGTGTTTGTTTGGGGCTCGGCTTTGCCACTTATCTTGTATATCTTGTGGCAAGTGGCGATCTTAGGTCTGCTTGGGCAAGATGCCTTGCAGCACTCAGGGGGATCACTTGATAGCTTATTGGCCAACATCGGTAACTTGGTGCACTGGCCGGCATTTAATCAGGCGATGCATCTGTTTGCCGATCTCGCGCTGGCGACCTCGTTTCTTGGGGTCACCCTTGGGCTGTTTGACTTTATGGCAAAGGTGACCCACCGCCGTGATAACTGGCTGGGGCGCACTCAAACTGGCCTAATTACCTTTGTCCCGCCGCTGTTGTTTGGGCTCTACTTTCCCCAAGGCTTTATCATGGCCCTCGGTTACGCCGCCATCGCCTTGGCTATTTTAGCGGTGCTGCTGCCGGTAGCGTTGGTCTGGCAAAGCCGCAAACAGGCGCCGGCTCACCCCTATCGCGCCCCCGGTGGCAGGCTGGCATTAGGGATTGTCGCCGCCATCGGCCTGTTAATCGTTGGGGTGCAATTTAGCGTTAGCGTTGGCATGTTACCGGCCTTGTAATGGCCCCTCGCGCCTGACTCATAAACATGAGTTCATACATGGGCCTATACATAGGCATAGACCCATAAAAGCACGCACATAAACAAAAGCCCCGTCAATAATCCATTGACGGGGCTTTTTGCTGACAGATATTCTTTACCTAACGCCTGATAGCAACCAGATGACAGCCTAATAACAGCAAAGAGGGCTGATTACGTTAAGTCGATATTACGTTAAGTCGATTACGGATGACGCCGATCATCTCAGGCATCCCACCGCTTATATCACTTCAACTTTGACCTTCACCAACCCGCTATGTAGGCTGCTGATGCTACGAAACGCGGATTTAGACAAGTCGATAATGCGTCCACCGGGTAATCCACCCCGATCGTTGATCTTGACGATCACGCTCTTACCATTGGCCAAGTTCGTTACTTTAACTTTGCTACCTAAAGGCAGTCTGTTGTGCGCAGCGGTTTTAAGGTGTTTACGATAACGTTCACCACTCGCAGTGCGCCGGTTTTCAAAACGGTCCGCGTAATAAGACGCGACACCGGATGAGCGATAACTATGCGGTTGTCGGCTCTGACTTTGGCTCATCGCGTATGGCGCGCTACCCGCAGTCAATAACAGGCACAGTAATAGTTGCCACCCTCTTTTCATATACGTCCTCTCTAAACTCATGTTCTCAGCCTGTCGTGGTTAACGTTGCCGTGCAGCCGTAGCTACAGGGTCGTCATCACATCGTGGTAGCCATGTCATATCAGCTACGGTTATCCGGGGTGCCCAAACCGGCGCGTTAATCCCTTGGATGTTCAACCACTGGGGTTGTGATGGACCAATGTTGCAGTGTGTCCATCCCATTAAGCGCGGGGATGATAACACAATCGTGCCCAAAAATGACCCCGCCGCCGCCCAAGCCCTCGTCAGCCCCCCTGCCCCCTGCGCCATATCGGGTCAACGTGGTCGATTTTTTGGGTCAACAACGGCTGCCAATAGGGGGTGAAGTAGGCGCCAAACAGGTGCGCGTCACCGTTCGCTTGCGCGGTGACGAAAAGAGGCAGGTTCATCGTCACAAGTGACGAAGGTCACACTTTTGTGGCAATGATGGCGTCACACGCTTTCTATTCATAAATTGAAATATGATGTTTAACAGCCACTTAGCGATTAATTTTGCCGTTTCGTCAATGTGGCCCGAATTTTGCCAACCTGCCTTTACTTTCTCCGTTCGCGACACGACAAGGTAGGCTATGAACCGCTTCGTTATCGCTGACCCCAAGCTTTGTATTGGCTGTGGCACCTGTATGGCGGCCTGCAGTTCGGTTCACAAGGCACAAGGTTTGCAGCAAGCCCCCCGTTTAACCGTTATGCGACACGAACTGGCAACCATGCCGGTACAGTGCCGTCATTGTGACGATGCCCCCTGCATCAAGGTGTGCCCCGTCGAGGCCATTGCCCAGACTGATGACAGCGTGCAGATCAATGAATCCCTCTGCATCGGGTGCAATCTGTGCGCCGTCGCCTGCCCATTTGGCGCGGTGCAAAGCGCAGGTAGCCGTCCGGTGGCCATGGCCACCAGCTACGACACCTATATTCCGTGCTCCATTCGCTCAAGCAATCCGTCAACCTCAGCAGGTTTGCGCTGTTTTGGCGACGATCTATTGAGCTGGGAGCCAGGGGTGCGCAGCATTGCGGTCAAATGCGATCTCTGTGAGTTTCGCGAACAAGGTCCTGCATGCATCGATGCCTGCCCGTCACAAGCCCTGACCCTCGTCAATGATAAGGCCTGCACCGCGGTCACTCGCGCTCGCCGTGAATGCGCGGCAACCGCCAACCCAGAAGGGGCCCCTGCGTTTACCGGCTCATCCCTCTTGGCTAGCTCGCAGCCCCTTGACTCTTCATCTACAGAGGGAACTCGCTGATGTTGTCCCCGCTTGTTATGGGCACCCTTGTGCTCTTTTTAATCGGCGCAGCCGCCGGTTTGCTGCTGCAAAAAATGCCGGCGCTTGCCAATCGCCTCAATAGCGGCTTTGCGCTGCTAGGATCCCTTGCCGGTGCCACTGCCGCGATCCAAATCTTGACCCATGGCGCCACCCTCGATGGCCACCTGTGGCTCCTCGGCTCCGTTCATCTCGATATGCTGGCCGCCTTGATGCTGCTGGTGATAACCCTCGTGGGTATCGCGGTTGCCCTCTACTCCTGTGCCTATATCAAGGAGTATCAAGGCAAAGGCGATGTCACCATTGGGGTGCTCATGAACCTCTTTATGTTCGCCATGGTCGGCATGGTGCTGGCCGATAACACGCTGGGCTTTTTGCTTTGCTATGAGCTGGTGACCCTCACCACCTACTGGCTGGTCAAAACTAACCCCGATGCCGCCAAACAGAGCCGCCTTTATTTGGTCATGAACCATATCGGGATGGCGCTGGTGTTGATTGCGTTTTGGTTATTGTGCCGAGAAAGTGGCTCGCTGGAGTTCGCGACCTTGCGCGATCACCATCTCGCGGGTGGTGTAGCCTCGGTCGTGTTCTTGCTGAGCTTTTGCGGCTTTGGTCTGCGCGCCGGTTTTGTGCCGCTGCACGGCTGGTTGCCGGTAGCCGAACCCGTTGCGCCTTCCCATATTTCTGCCCTGATGTCTGGGGTCATGGTTAAGCTGGGCCTGTTTGGCATCTTGCGGGTGAGCATCGATTTTCTCGGTGCCAGCGAGTTGTGGTGGGGCTATATGGTACTGATCTTTGGTGCCTGCTCTGCAGTACTCGGGGTGCTGTTTGCACTGGCGGAGCACGATCTTAAGCGGCTGCTGGCCTACCACACCGTTGAGAACATCGGCATCATTTTGATGGGGATGGGCATTGGCATGATCGGTATTGCCAATCAGCAACCGACCTTAGTGGTGCTGGGCCTGCTTGGCGCGCTCTATCACTTGCTCAACCACGCCATTTTCAAAAGCTTGCTGTTTATGGGCACCGGCTCTGTGATGTTTCGTCTGCACACCCGTGACATGGACAAAATGGGTGGCCTTGCCAAATTGATGCCATGGACTGCGCTGGCGTTTTTAATCGGTGCCATGGCCATCTCTGCATTGCCACCTTTAAACGGCTTTGTCAGTGAGTGGTTTATCTATCAAGCACTGCTCTCTATGACCCAACTTGGCACCTCTGTAGTGGCGCCCTTATCCGTGGTGATGCTGGCGGTGACCGGCGCGATGGCCGTGATGTGTTTTGTTAAGGTCTATGGCATCTGTTTTTGCGGCGCACCGCGCAGTGAAAAAGCCAGTCAGGCGAGCGAAGTGCCCCACGCCATGGTGGCCGGGACCCTGCTGCTCGCCGCTGTGTGTCTGGTGCTAGGTTTAGGCGCCCCGTGGATTGCGCCGATAATCAGCGGTTATGGTCAAGATCTGGTGGCGACCCACATGAGCGTGGCCCGCGGCGCGACCTTGATGCCGCTTAATAGCCATCAAGCCATCCTTTCTCCACCGGTGATTGCCATCACGCTGCTGGGACTGTTTTTGATCCCATTGCTTATCTTGGCCGTGTTCAAAGGGCCAAAGCTGCGTCGTCGCCATGCCGGTACCCCATGGGCCTGTGGTTATGCCTATGAAGAGCGGATGAGCCTGACCTCTGGCGGGGTGACTCACACCTTGCGCCAGATCTGCGCCCCGCTTTATCGCATGCAACCCAAGCTCGATCTTGCTAGTGCACAGCACGGGATCTCAAGCGCCCCATCCGTGACGGGTTGGTTGCTCAATGGCGTTGTGTTGGCGCTCTTTATCCTGATGGCTGTAGGAGTCTGATATGCCTGTTCTTGAAATGCCAAGCTGGGGTATGGTTGCCCTCGCCTTGACCCAAGCCATCGCCATGTTGGCGCTGGCTCCGCTTGCTACCGGTTTTAACCGGGTGCTGCGGGCCAAAATGCACTCGCGCCAAGGGCCGGGACTGCTGCAAGATTACCGTGACATCGGCAAGCTCCTGCGCCGTCAAGAGGTCACCCCAGAGCCAGCCGGGATCATCTTCAATCTGATGCCCTCGTTGCTTATCGCCGCACTGTTGCTGGTGGCGATGGCACTGCCGACCCTGACCCATGAGTCCCCCTTCCCTATCGCGGGCGATCTCATTACCGATATCTATCTGTTTGCGATTTTCCGCTTCTTCTTTTCACTGGCCGGGCTTGATAGCGGCAGCATGTTTGCAAGCATTGGTGCCCGCCGCGAGCTGACGCTGGGCTTTTTAGTGGAGCCTATTTTGGTGCTGGCCTGCTTTATCATGGCAATGATGGTAGGCAGCTCAGATTTGGGTAACATCAGCACTTACGTGGCCAATCAGCCACTGGCCGCCCCGATTGCCACGGTACTGGCTGGCGCCGCCTGCGCCTTTGCGGTCTTTGTTGAGATGGGCAAACTGCCCTTTGACTGCGCAGAAGCCGAGCAAGAGTTGCAAGAGGGGCCGCTCACTGAATACTCAGGGGCCGGTCTTGCCATGCTCAAGCTAGGTATGGGTCTTAAGCAGTTGGTGGTGGTTCAGCTCTTTTTGGTGATCTTCCTCCCCTTTGGTAAAGCCGCAGACTGGAGTTTGCCAGCCTTAGCGGTGGCGGCCTTAATCCTATGCTGCAAATTGCTGGTGGTTTTTTTGCTAGCAGGCCTTATCGAAAACTCCATGGCTCGCACCCAATTTAAGCGCACCCATAAGCTGACTCGCTATGGGTTGGCGGTGGCGCTGCTCGCGCTGCTTGCCTATGTGGTTGGGATTTAAGTCATGCCCACCACCGCCCTGTATGTTTTTGATTTCACCTTTTTCGATTGCTCATTCCCGAACATAAAGTGAGAACTGCATGACCATCGCCATTGAAGATCGCATCGGTTGCGACTATATCCAACAGCTGCGAGCGCACCTGCCCCACGCCATCATCGACGAGCAGTGGCAAACCGCCGATCAGGCCACGTTAACCGTTAAGCCCACTGATCTGGTGGCCCTCACCAGCCTTATCTTCCATAAGCAAGGGGGCTGGTTGTCGATCTCATTTGCCAATGACGAGCGCAGCCTTAATGGCCACTATGCCGTCTATCACGTGTTCTCGATGGAAGGGGACACCAAGAGCTGGATCACCGTCAAGGTGCTGGTTAACGCGATCGAACAAGAGTACCCCTCCATCACCCCGACCATTCCGGCGGCGGTGTGGGGCGAGCGGGAGATCCGCGACATGTATGGCCTGCGTGCCATAGGCCTCCCAGATGAGCGCCGCTTGGTGCTACCCGATGATTGGCCTGATGACATTTATCCCCTTCGCAAAGACGCCATGGATTATCGTCAGCGCCCGATGCCAACCACTGACACCGAAACCTACCCCTTCCTCAATGAGATAGGCAGTGAGGCGAACCGCATCGTCCCCCTTGGCCCCTTGCACATTACCTCCGATGAGCCCGGCCACTTTCGGCTATTCGTCGATGGGGAAGACATTATCGATGCCGACTACCGGCTCTTTTATGTCCATCGCGGCATGGAAAAACTGGCCGAAACCCGCATGGGCTACAACGAAGTGGCATTTTTAACCGACCGGGTATGCGGCATCTGCGGCTTTACCCACAGCGTGGCGTATACCACCTCAGTTGAAAACGCCATGGGCATTGTGGTGCCAGAGCGCGCCAAGATGATCCGAGCGGTGCTGCTCGAAGTGGAGCGGCTACACAGCCATATGCTCAACATTGGTCTATCGAGCCATTTCACCGGTTTTGATACCGGCTTTATGCAGTTCTTCCGGGTGCGGGAAAAATCCATGACCCTGGCCGAATTGCTGACCGGCGCCCGTAAAACCTACGGCCTTAACCTCATAGGTGGAGTGCGCCGCGACATCCTCAAAGAAGATCGCATCAAAGGCATTGCGCTGGTGC
Organism: Aeromonas sp.; assembly: GCA_051652185.1. Lineage (GTDB taxonomy): Bacteria > Pseudomonadota > Gammaproteobacteria > Enterobacterales > Aeromonadaceae > Aeromonas. Next base: position 28,588 of record JBOFTS010000073.1, on the reverse strand, counting down.
GTGAACTGCGCGATGAGCTCAAACCGCTGATCGGGATCTTACTTGAAACCGCCAATATCTCTTCTCGGCTGGTGGGCATTGGTCGTCTTGACCCACAAGTGGCCCGCGATTTTAGCTGTGTTGGCCCCATGGTGCGGGGCAGCGGCTTTAAGCGTGACGTGCGCCGGGTGCACGATTTTGCCGCTTATCGCGATCTGCCGATGGAAATTCAAACCCGCGCCGGTTGTGATGTGCAATCTCGCATGCATGTGCGGATCCACGAGCTCTATGATGCGCTCGATATGATTGAATTTGGTCTTGGCAACTTGCCAGAGGGCCCCCTGCTTAACGAAGGTTTTACCTATCAACCGGGTAAATTTGCCCTGGGCTTTACCGAAGCGCCCCGCGGCGAGAACGTCCACTGGAGCATGACGGGCGACAATCAAAAACTGTTTCGCTGGCGCTGCCGCGCGGCGACCTACGCCAACTGGCCTGCCCTGCGCTATATGCTGCGCGGCAACACCATCGCCGATGCGCCGCTTATCATCGGCAGCTTGGATCCGTGCTACTCCTGTACCGACCGGGTCACCTTAGTCGATCCGAAAAAAGGCAAGTCCACGGTGGTCTCTTACAAAGAGATTGAGCGCTACGGGATCGACCGTAAAAACTCTCCGGTGAAATAAGGGGTCATCATGATCAAACTGTTCAAGACCATCCTCAAGGCTGGCACACCGACCGCCAAATACCCCTTTGCCCCCTATGAGGTCAACCGGGATTTTCGCGGCAAACCCAAATATCAGGCGGATCAATGCATCGCCTGCGCGGCCTGTACCAAGGCGTGCCCGGCCAATGCGCTGGTGATGGAAGTCAATATGGACACTGGCGAGCGGCGCTGGGAGATCTCCATGGCTCGCTGCATTTTTTGCGGTCGCTGCGAAGAGGTGTGCCCAACCCACGCCATCGCCCTCTCCCCTGAATTTGAGCTGGCGGTGACCAACAAGGCCGATCTCTACGAGGAGGCCCGCTTTGCGCTGGCCCCGTGCACCCTGTGCGGCAGCTACTTTGCCCCCAGCAAATTGGTGGCACTGGTTGAAGATACCCTCGCTCACGCCGCCACCCCATTAGCCCACCCTGAGCGTCTGCACCACTGCCCCGATTGCAAACGCAAACAGAGCATGCTGAGCCAGCCTGGTTTGGCCATCGCCCACCAACAGGAGTCGATGTGATGAACAAGATCAAAGGCATAGAACCGGTTGTCGGCAATGCCCATACCCGCGCCGTGCCACGGGTAGAAGACCCCGAAATCCGCAAGCTAAAAACCACGCTGCTCAACGACATTCGCCGCTCGGCGTATGTCTATCGGGTCGATTGCGGGGGCTGTAACGCCTGTGAAATCGAGATCTTTGCCACCATCACCCCGCTATTTGATACCGAACGATTTGGTATCAAAGTGGTCGCCTCCCCTCGCCACGCCGACATCTTGCTGTTCACCGGTGCCGTGACCCGGGCCATGCGGGTGCCGGCTCTGCGCGCCTATGACGCGGCGCCCGATCCGAAGATCTGCATCGCCTATGGCGCCTGTGGTTGTGACGGTGGCATCTTTCACGACGCTTACTGCGTGTGGGGGGGCACCGACAAAATTGTGCCGGTAGATGTCTATATTCCAGGCTGCCCACCGACGCCCGCGGCCACCATTTATGGTTTTGCCGTTGCCCTTGGGCTGCTTGAGCAAAAGCTCAGCGCCACCAGCCATGACGTGGACCCAGGCTCGCGGGTTGAGCTGCGCCACACGGGTATCCCTAATGAAATTCGGGTGATGATCGAGCGTGAAGCGCGCCGCATGGCGGGGTATCGCCAAGGTCGCATCATCGCCGATGAGTTTATGGCGCTGCTAGAAGGGGCGACGTCGGCCGATGTGGATGCACGGATCAAGGCCTACCTTGACCGGCATAACGACCCGCGCCTTGGGGAGATCGTCAATAACCTCGCCTTCGCCTGTCTCAATCGCCCAGCCGCACAAGGGGAGCCTGTCCATGGCTGATCAGGTATTCTTCTATCGCCTTTCACGCAAATTTGTAGATGAGCAATTTGATGTGCCAGAAGAGGCCAAAGAGGTGATGTACTACAGCCTCGCCATCGGCCACCACTTAGGTATTGTCGATTGCTTGCGGGCCGATCTGGTCTGCCCACTGACCGCGTATGGGCAGTGGGTTGCCAAGCTGCCCGCTGGCAGCGAAGCGCGCCGCAAAATGGAAGGGTTTCTCACCTTTGGTGAGATCACCATCTATCGGGAGCACTGCCATATGTTGGCGTGTGCGTTCGATCGGTTGCGCAAAGCCGACAATGTGCTGGATGAGCAGGAGCTGGGCTGGACCGACACCTTTATGGATCAGCTCACCGCCCTCTATAACGACCCCCATATGTATCTCATGGTAAGGAGCCGCTAATGGGCTGCAATCTGGTATTAACCGTAGGCAACGCCATGATGGGGGACGATGGCGCGGGGCCGTATCTGGCCGATAAGCTGCAAGACACGCCCCTGCCAGGCTGGGTGCATATTGATGGCGGCATCGCCCCTGAAAATATGGTCTACAAGGTGCGCGAGCTGCAGCCAACCCGCGTGGTGTTGGTCGATGCAGCCGAGATCGGCGAAAAGGCTGGGACGTTGCAGGTGATCCCCCCTGAGACCATCGCCGAGATGTTTATCTTCTCGACCCACAATATGCCGCTTAATTTTTTGATAGATGAGCTTAAAACCTTTGTTCCCGAGGTCATTTTTATCGGCGTGCAACCGGCTATCGTGGCGTTCTCTTTCCCAATGACCGAGATGGTGAGCGAGGCGATGGATTATCTTTATCAGCATTTAGATGCGGCTAACGATACCAACTTGTTAATAGAACGTTTAGCGGCATGGAATATCACCAACGCAGCTCGATAATTATTGACCCGGTTATTTATCAAAATGTTTATGTAAATGTTAATGAAGGTTGTTAATTAACGGTAGCAGTGAGATAAACAGTGCCCGATGTGACTTAAAAAACATCGGGCAAATTGCTATTAAATTGATATAAAACAAGGTTATTTTGATTTATTTAAAAACCCCTGCCGCTCGTTTTTCTAACCAAAAAAGCGTTGCCAGTGGCGCCGATTTGCCACAAAATGGCGCCAATTTCGGAAGTTGATGGGGTCTGGTGGCCTCCTCGGTCTTCAAAACCGATGTGAGCCGAGAAGGCTTAGGCAGGTTCGATTCCTGCCTCTTCCGCCAAATATTTTAAATATGCGCAGATCCTGTCGCCCATTCATCAGCGGTGGGACAAATGTTTAAATTCTGCGTTATATCATGTGCCTGCCGCTTGCCCATATATTTGATTACGCTCAGATTGCGCTATCTCGCTAGCACGGGTTGAACTATTTGCTGTTTTAAACCCGATGATTATTTCAGTACACCGTGCTCACGTTATCTGTTGCCATCTGTGTTGTCGTCCCTCGCGCAAACCGGTGTGCCTGTCATCACGCACAGCCGAGGTCATCCCATGCTAAACCCGTCTGACGCCCATTTAACGGTTTCGCCTACGGCTCTGCCAACGGCCCATGTTCGCCTGCCACAGGTAGAGCAGCTGCTCCAGCAACCCTTTCTCGCCCCCTTTATTGCCCAGTTGAGTCGCCCTTTAGTCACCCAGGTCGTGCGCGAGACATTCAGTGAGCTGCGTCAACGCGAAGAGGTGCGCCGCCATGGCATCGCCCCGGAGGCGCTCGCTGCATGCCTCACTGCCCGTTGCCAGCGCCTCTTGCGACAACGTCAAACTCGGGTGATTAACGCCACCGGCACCCTCATTCATACCAATTTAGGGCGATCCCCATTAAGTGACGCGCTGTGGGATGAAGTGCGCGAGCTCAACACCGGTTACAACAATTTGGAGCTCGATCTTGCGACCGGCAAGCGCGGTGGACGCAAGGGGCTGATTGCTCCGCTCCTCACCTGCCTCACTCAGGCCGAAGATTCATTGGTGGTCAATAACAACGCCGCCTCGCTGTTTTTGCTGCTCCAAGAGCTTGCCAAAGGGCGGGAGGTGATCGTCTCGCGGGGCGAGCAGATCCAAATTGGGGGCGGCTTTCGCATCCCCGATATTTTGGCTCTGGCGGGCGCAACCTTGGTTGAAGTGGGCACCACCAATGTCACCACCGCCAACGATTACCTTAATGCCATCACCCCCCACACGGCGCTGGTGCTGATGGTGCACACATCCAATTTTGCCATCCGCGGCTTTACCCAATCCCCTGATATCGGCGAGGTGGCCCGCGCCTTGCCAGAGCATGTGGTGCTGGCGGTCGATCAAGGCTCAGGATTAACCAATGAAGGGTTTGCACCAGATGAAACCTCGGTGCGTCAATACATCAAAGCAGGCGTAGATCTGGTCTGTTACTCTGGCGACAAGCTAGTTGGCGGCCCGCAGGCAGGGATCATTAGCGGACGCCGCGCCCTCATCAACAGACTCGAGCAACACCCTATGATGCGCACCTTTCGCCCCAGTCGCATCGTCTACTCCCTGCTTGAGCGTTTACTCATTCACAAACTCAGCAAATCCCCCGCAGGCATGGGCATTGCCGAGCGGACTTTGCAAGATCTTGACGCCATGCAACAGCGAAGCGAGCAACTTATCTGTGCCCTACCCGGCTGTTTTGTGCCAGTGGCCGGCCAGTTAGTGGTGGGGGGCGGCACCTTGCCTGATGAGTTTTACCCGGCACCTGCGCTCGAGTGCACCGATCCTCGCCCCGCTCAGCAGCTGCTCGATGCCCTGCGCGCCCTGCCCGTGCCGATCATCGCCACGGTGCGCCAACAAAAAGTGCTGCTCAATATGGCGACCTTACAATCTAGTGAGATGGCGTTACTTATCGCCGAGCTACAAAGCGTGCTTGCGCCCGCTCCCCTTCATCCTGATGAGAAGAGGTGATCCCATGAGCACCTATCGCGCCGTCATTGGCCTTGCTGGCCATGTGGACCACGGCAAAACCTTGTTGATCCACGCCCTCACTGGCATCACGACAGCCCGTGCCCACGAGCAAGCCATTGGCATGACCCAAGACCTTGGCTTTGCCCATTTTGATGATGGCCAAGGTAACATCATCGGCGTTATCGATGTGCCAGGTCACGAGCGCTACATCCGTAACATGGTGGCCGGGCTTTGGAGCCTTGATCTGGTGCTGCTGGTCGTCGCCGCGGATGAAGGGTGGATGCCGATGACTGGCGATCACCTGCGCCTACTCAAGGCGATGGGCGTCGCGCGGCTGCTGGTGTGCATCAACAAGTGCGATCTGGTGAGCCCTTCTGAGCTTGCAGCCCTTGAAGAGAGCCTGCTTGAGCGGGTGATGGATGAAAGTGGCATGATGCCAGACATCGTCAGCGTCAGCGCTAAAACCGGTGCCCATATCGATGCGCTGCACGCAGCCATCGTGGCCAAGCTCAGTGACGTGGCCGCGCCCCTCGCGAATGTGGCGCCAACGCTTGAAAATGTGGCCCCCCAGTGTGGTGATGAGCCCGCAGCCAAGGTGCAGGGGCGTGAGCACGGGGAGCCGCGCCTCTATGTCGATCGGGTGTTTAGCGCAAGCGGCACTGGCACCGTACTCACCGGGACCTTGCAGCAGGGCCGCCTTAAAGTGGGGGATAAATTGCGACTCTATCCGGCAGATCGAGACGTGCAGGTGCGCTCGTTGCAGGCTTATCATCAAAGCGTTGATGAGGTGTCCGCTGTCTGCCGCGTGGCGGTGGGCTTAAAAAAGGTGCCTCACAAAGAGGTCGCTCGTGGCCATTGTTTAAGCAGTGCCCAAGGCCAATGCGAGGTGGCTACCCACCTTATCGTGCGCCTTGAAGAGGGAGGCAGCCCTATTCGAGAGCTGCGTAATCGCGAGGTGGAGATAGCCCTTGGCAGTTGGCATGGCCACGCTCGCTTTGTGCCCATCAAAGATACTCCGTTGGCGCGATTGATCGTGGCAAGCCCCCTCCCCTGCTTTTTTGGCCAGCCCCTTGCCATCATTCGTCACGGCAGCAGTGAACTGCTACACGGCGCCCGTATCGTGTGGTGCGGGGATATTCATCCTGCCAAACGCAAGGCGCTGCACGCACTGCTCACTCAATTGCCCGCCGATCTTAGCCATTACCAACCGGCGACCCTTGAGCTTGGGCTTAAGGGATATGCCAAGGCCAGCCGCTTTATCACGCAGCCCGCCGCCGTCATCGCCCTTGGGGAGTGGCTGATCAATGAGGCGTGGCTGAAGGCTCAGCGCACGCTGCTGCTTGATGCCCTAAACCATGACCCCTTAAGCGCAGCGGAGATCGCCACCCGTTTTGACATTGCCTTGCCGGTGATCCAGCTGTTATTGCAACAGCTCAAAGCCGAGCAGTTGATCCGCCTGCATTACGATAAATGGCAACGAGGTAGCGGTGAGTCTGAAGATAACTTAGGAGAAGAGGCTCAGCTGGTGCTAAAGGTAGTGCGCGAACAAGGCAAAGAGGGGTATGAGCCCGGTAAACGGGGGCCGGGGGGGGTGGTGCTTGACCCTTTTATGACTCGCCCCCCTCCCTGCGCGCTGCTGCTGGGTTTACAAAAAAACGGCGCCCTACAAAAGCAGCTGCGCAATTTGGCACGGCTTAAATATTTAGTGCAGCTTGAGGGGCCCATCTACTACGACACCACCCTTTATAACCAGCTGGTTTGCGCCGTGCTTGCCAGCCAACAGGTAGGGGATCTGATGGATATGGCCTCGTTTAAAGAGATCACGGGGCTATCTCGCAAATACGCCATTCCGTTTTGCCAGCGCATGGAGATGGATGGCTGGGTGCGCCGTGAAGAAAACGATCGCCGGGTGCTGCGTTTGCCACCGACTCACGCAGCCTTGCAGCAGGAGCCGGCATGAGCGCCCCGCTGATCCCCTCTCTCCCTCCTCATCCGGTGATCACGCCTATGCGCTGCGAATTTCATATCGATGGCATCGTTCAGGGCGTCGGCTTTCGCCCCTTTGTTTATGGGCTTGCCCTGCGCCACGGCCTTAGCGGTTATGTCTTAAACGATGCCAACGGGGTCACCATTGGCGCCCAAGGCGCCCCCGAGCCGCTGGCGGCCTTTGCCCGCGCACTGCAGGAGTTGGCGCCGCCGCTGAGCCGCATCGATCATTTCAGCGAGCGGGTACTCACGCTTGATCCCGATCTTGATCCCGACCCCGACTACGACGGCGCTTTTCATATCAAGGCCAGCCAGCAGCAGAGCGCGGCCACGGTCGCCATCTCGCCAGATCAAGGGATGTGTGAGGCCTGCGCTCACGATGTGGCGACCCCTCACGATCGCCACTTTCGCTACCCCTTTACTAACTGCACCCACTGCGGCCCACGCTACACCATTATTGGCCGCCTGCCCTACGATCGGCCCCACACCGCGATGGCTGAGTTTGCCATGTGCCCCGCGTGCGCCAAGGCCTATCACAATCCACTCGATCGCCGCTACCACGCCCAGCCGGTGAGCTGCCCCCACTGCGGGCCCCATCTTAGCTGGCGTACCGGCAGCGGCCATGCCCTCGCCGAGCGAGAGGACGCGCTGCAAGCGGCGGCCCGCGCCCTCCAAGCGGGGGCGCTGATTGCGGTTAAAGGAATGGGCGGGTATCACCTGATGTGTGATGCGAAAAGCGAGGTCGCCGTAGCGCGGCTGCGCCAACTCAAGCGCCGCCAGCGCAAGCCCTTTGCCGTCATGCTGGGCTCCCTTGATGAGGCCAAGCAATATGTGAGCGGCACTGAGGCGCAGTGGCAACTGCTTACCTCCCAAGCGCGCCCTATTACGTTATTGCGAAAACGCCCCCACGCAGCCCTTGCTCCCACCGTGACCCCACTGGCCGAGGGGCTCGCCCCCGGCATTCCCTATCTTGGGATCATGCTGCCTTATACCCCGCTGCATCAGTTGCTGCTCGATGAGAGCACCATGGCGCTGGTAGCCACCAGTGCCAATGAGCGCGGTAGCCCAATCTTGACCGAGTTAGCGCCGCTCGTTGAGGCGCTTGGCCAGGAAATCGACGGCATCTTGGATCACAACCGCCCCATTTTGCACCCCTGCGATGACAGCTTGGTGCAATGGGCAGGCGGGCGGCGCCAGATCTTGCGCCTTGCCCGGGGTTATGCCCCCGTGACGCCACCCTTAACGGTGCCGGTGTCTGGGCAGCTATTAGCCGTGGGAGCTCAGCAAAAAAATCAGCTGGCGCTGGCCTTTGGCTGCCAGCGGATCTACAGCCCATATATTGGCGATCTGCACAGTTTGCCGATGCAACGCCACTTCGAGCAGACCTTTGCCACCTTTCGTGAGCTTTATGACCTTCACCCCACCTTGCTAGTGTCAGACTGCCACCCAGGTTATCTGTCCCACCAATGGGCCAAAGCCTATTGCCAAGCCCACGGCGCCACCCATTTAGAGGTGCAGCACCATCACGCCCATCTGCTGGCGGTGATGGCCGAGCACCACATCACGGGCCCGGTGCTCGGGTTTGCTTTTGATGGCACCGGCTTTGGGGAAGATGGCACTTTGTGGGGAGGGGAAGTGCTGCTCGCCGATGTGCACGGGTTTGAGCGCTTAGCGCACCTGACTCCGTTTCGCTTAATTGGCGCTGAGGCTGCCATTCGCGATCCGGTGCGCCAACTGCTTGGGCTGCTGTTTGAGTCTTACACCGTGAGCGACATCATTGCCCTTGATCTTGCGCCGCTCACCCCGCTGCCCCATAGCCTGCTTCACAACTTGCATCAGCTGTGGCGCCTTAACCGCAATGCCCCCGTCACCAGCTCCATCGGGCGGCTATTTGATGCCATGGCGGCGCTGCTTGGGGTGATTGAGCGCCCCGATTATGAGGGGGAAGCCGGATTATTGTTAGAAGCGGCCGCCGCGCGCCTGCCCGCACATACCCCCCCCTTCCCCCTTCGCTTTACGGTTACCAACGTGCAACACGGCCCGCTACAAAGGGATGAACAGCAATCAATAAACGGGCAGCTACACATTGCCGCCCCACTACAGATTGGCTGGCACACGCTCCTTGATACCGTGATCGCGGCGCTCGCCCAAGGCACGCCAATCCCTTGCTTGGCAGCGGGCTTTATCGATGCCATTAGCGCGCTTATCGTGACCCTCGCCACTCGCTGGCCGACCTATCCGGTGGTGCTTGGCGGCGGCGTATTTCAAAACCGGCTGCTGATGGATAGGGTGATCCCCGCCCTTGAAGCGGCTGGACGGCAGGTATTAACCTGCCAAACCCTGCCCTTAAATGATGGCGGTATCGCTGCGGGTCAACTCTGGTTTGCCATTCACGCTCAGGCGGCGCACCCTATTGCCCTTGCCCCTGTCGCCCCCTTGTCGGAGTCTTAAATTCATGTGCCTATCTATTCCCTCTCAAGTGGTGCAACTGCACCCTGAAGAAAACTGCGTCACCGTCGATACCCTTGGGGTACAGCGGCACGTCAGCTGCATGCTGCTCGATGAGCCCTTAGCGTTGGGGGATTATGTGCTGCTGCATATTGGCTTTGTGATGAGCAAAATTGATGAAGAAGAGGCCGCGGCGAGCCTTGAGACCTTCCGTCAAATGGTGGCGTTGATGCCAACCCAGGATATCTTGCCATGCTGAGCTTAAATGACCTGTTTCAAGGGTTTCGTGAGCCACAGGTGATCCGCGCCCTGAGCGCCCAAATCAGTGCCCTAGCGGCCGATCTGCCTGAGCCACTGCGGGTGATGGAGGTATGCGGCGGTCATACCCATACCATCATGAAATATGGGCTACAGCAGTTGCTGCCAGATTTCATCGAGTTTGTGCATGGGCCCGGCTGCCCTGTCTGCATCATGCCCAAAGAGCGCATTGATCAAGCCATCGAGCTGGCCTGCCAACCCAATGTTATTTTGGTGACCTTAGGGGATATGATCCGGGTGCCCGGCTCCAAAGGCACCCTAGCTCAGCAGCGCGCCAAGGGCAGCGATATCCGTCCGGTGTACGATCCCCTCGATGCCCTTCGCATCGCCCAAGAAAACCCAGATAAAACCGTGGTGTTTTTTGCCATCGGGTTTGAAACCTCCACCCCAATGACGGCGGCCCTGCTGGCGGCGGCAGACGCCGCTGGGGTGAACAATTTGCTGTTTCATATCAACCATGTGCTGGTGCCCCCTGCCATTCATGCCGTCATGGCCGATGGTGTGGCCAAGGTCAACGCCTTTATCGGCCCCTCCCACGTCAGCGTGATCACCGGCGCCGACATCTATCTGCCCATCGTTGAGCGCTATCAGGTGCCGGTGGTGGTCAGTGGCTTTGAGCCGGTCGACGTGATGGAGGCGCTTTTGATGATGGTGCGCCAAAAAGTAGAGGGACGCTGCGCCCTTGAGGTGCAATACAGCCGCGCGGTGACCGCCAGTGGCAACCAAGCGGCCCAGCGCTTAGTGGCCCGCTATTTTGAAACCCGCGAGCACTTTCGCTGGCGCGGCCTTGGGGATATCAACGCCTCGGCCCTGCGCCTTCGCGATGAGTTTGCCGCCCGCGATGCGGAGCGTCACTTTACCCTCAGCCACACCCCGATCGACGATCATAAAGCGTGCCAGTGCGCCGATATTTTGCGCGGGCTCGCCAAACCTAATCAGTGCAAGGTCTTTGGCCGGGGCTGTACCCCGACTCAACCGATGGGCAGCTGTATGGTCAGCTCCGAGGGGGCCTGCAATGCCTACTTCCGATATATGGGGATCCAATCACGATGAGAGACATTCAACTCAGCCATGGCGGCGGCGGCGTCGAGATGAACCAGCTGATCAACCAGCTGTTTTTTCGCCACTTTGGGAACGAAATTTTATTGCGCGGTGAAGATGCTGCCCTGTTGCCGGTGAGCGGCCCCATCGCCTTTACCACCGACAGCTTTACCGTGTCGCCCCTGTTTTTTGAAGGAGGTGATATCGGCAAACTCGCCATTGCCGGCACCGTGAACGATCTGGCAATGATGGGGGCTAAACCCGAATACCTGAGCGCCAGTTTTATCATCGAGGAGGGCTTTGCCTACGCCGATCTGGCCCGCATCGTCGAGTCGATGGCCGCAGAGCTGGCTAAAAGCGGTGCACGCATCGTCTGCGGCGACACCAAGGTGGTGCCAAAAGCGGCCGCCGACAAGATTTTTATCAACACTAGCGGGGTCGGCACCTTCCCTATGCCTGAGCAAAGCAAAGGAATTTCGGTGCGAAATATCCAAGCTGGTGATGCCATTTTGGTATCGCGGGATATCGGCAGCCACGGCGCCTGTATCTTAATGGCCCGCGATGCCCTGCAGCTGGGGTCTGATCTTAAAAGCGACTGCACCACCCTTTGGCCGCAGGTAGCCGCGCTGCTGCAAGCGGGGATCACCCCCCATGCCCTGCGTGATGCCACCCGCGGCGGCTTAGCGGCGGTGCTCAACGAGTGGAGTAGCGCCTCCCACGTGGGTATCGAGCTTGAAGAGTCGGCTATTCCGGTGTGCGATCCGGTGCGCGGGTTATGCGAGCTCTACGGCTTTGAGCCCCATGATCTGGCTAACGAAGGCACCATGGTGCTGGCACTGCCTGCCGATCAAGCGCCCCTTGCCTTAGCCATTTTGCAACAAGCCCACCCTGCCGCCTGCCAGATTGGGGTTGTCATCCCCTGTGATCGGCACAAGGTCGTGCTCAATAGCCCCTGGGGTAGCCGCCGATACTTAGAGTTGCCCCAAGGGGAGCTGCTACCACGGATCTGTTGATCCTTATCGCCGTTTATCCGGCCAATACCTTAAAGGCGGCGCCCTGCGCCCCTCCTGCGCTCGGTTAAGGAGCCCCTATGCACGAAATGTCACTGGCCATGGCGGCCATCGATTTGGCTACCGAACAGGCCGCCCAACGGGGCTTTCACAAAGTGACGGCCCTGTGGCTTGAAGTGGGCAGTTTTGCCTGTGTTGACCCAGATACCATTGCCTTTTGTTTTGACGCAGCCGCCAAAGGCACGGCTGTAGAAGGGGCCGCGCTGCACTTTGCACACCAAGAGGCACACGCTTGGTGTTATGACTGCAACCAAACCGTCACCCTCACCGAGCGAGGCCAAGCCTGCCCGACCTGTGGTGGATACCAATTACGAGTCGCGCAAGGGGATAGCCTGCGCATAACTGACATCGAGGTAAGTTGATATGTGTAGCGTATGCGGATGTGGCCAGGCAAAGATTGCCGGCCACCAAGATGAACACCAGCACAGCCATGAGCACCATGATAGCCATGAACACCATCATGGTCATGAACACCATGATGGCCATGAGCACTATCATGGTCATGAACACCATGATGGCCATAAGCATCATCACAGCCACAAAGAGGGCCATCACCACGGCCATAAACATGAACATGAACATGGCCACGATCATCCCCATGAGCATGCCCATGGGCATGAACATGAGCACCAGCACGGCCATCAACATGGCAAGCCACGCCCTGGCACCCTGATCATTCACCATCACCACTATCACCATCAGGGAGATGTGCATCATCACTATCATCCTCTCGCCCATCCCCACGCTCACGCTCACGGCCATGAACATGAACATGAACATGAACATGAACATGAACATGAACATGAACATGAACATGAACATGAACATGAACATCATCAGGCCCATGCCCACGATCACAAACATGAGCACGAGCAAGGCGATCTGCACTATGGCAAGGGTGAAGCGGGGCTGTCGGTGCCAGGTATGGGCCAACGCCAGCTGATCGCCATCGAGATGGATGTGCTGGCCAAGAACAACACCCTTGCGGCCCACAACCGTGAACACTTTGATGAAGGGGCGCTGTTGGTGCTAAATCTGGTCTCAAGCCCAGGTTCTGGCAAAACCACCTTGCTGTGCGAAACCTTGCGCCAACTGGCGAATCTGCGCCCTTGCGCAGTGATCGAGGGGGATCAGCAAACCAGCAGCGATGCCGATCGCATTCGTGCCACCGGCGTGCCCGCGGTGCAGATCAACACCGGCAAGGGTTGCCATCTGGACGCCAAAATGGTCCACGATGCCTGCCATCAGCTGCCCGCCCAAGAGGGGGGTATTCTGTTTATCGAGAACGTCGGCAATCTGGTCTGCCCAGCCAGTTTTGATCTGGGTGAAAAATACAAAGTGGCCATTTTGTCGGTCACCGAAGGGGAAGAAAAACCCCTCAAGTACCCAGACATGTTTGCCGCTGCCCAGTTGATGGTGATCAATAAGATCGATCTATTGCCTTACGTAAACTTTGACGTGGCCCGCTGCATTGAAAACGCCAAACGGGTTAACCCCTACATTCAGGTGATCCAAGTCAGTGCCACCACCGGTGAAGGGATGGCCGCGTGGCTCAGCTGGCTGGCTAGCGCTTAACAAGCCATAACTGTGTTTAACCGTGTTTAACCGTATTTAACAACGTAAAAAAACAGGGAGGCAAACGCCTCCCTGTTTTGTTCTGTTTAAGCCTCATGATTTAAGCCTCGCGGCTGATGATGGCCGTGTCATCACGTCGCCTAACGCGCGGCGAGCGCGGCGTTACTAGAGCTCACCCTCTTCTCCCTGTTAACGGGGGGGGAAATGTCAGCACGCGATGACAAATTTGCGCAAGCAGTGCCTGCTGGTGGCTAAAGATCAGCATGCCAAGGCCACGCTGCTCGCACTCCTTTATAAGCTCAATCCACAGTTGGCGCTGCAATTGCGGATCTAGCTGGGCGGTGACCTCATCGGCAATCAGCACGCGCGTGCGCGGATCAAGGGCGCGCAGCAGCGCAATACGCGCAAGCTCTCCCCCGGATAGCTGATCGGGCTTTCGCTCAAGCCACTGCGCCTTAACCAAAAAGCGCGCCAACATAGCATCATCAGGGCGCCACACATCCCACAGCGCCTGTCCGGTGGTGCGATAAGGATTAAAGGTAAGCTCAGGATGTTGCGCCACTAGCTGCACCGGATGGTAACTTCGCCCCCTTTTAGCCGGCAGCAGCTGCCCATCAAGCCAGAGCTGGCCCTTTGCAGGTAGCGGCTGCCACTGGGCTAACACCCGGCCAAGGGTGGTCTTGCCATAACCGCTTGGCGCCGAAATGCCCAGTCGCTCCCCGGCCTTAATCGCCAGCGATAGCCCCTGCCACAGCGGGCGCGCCCCTTGCCCAATACTCAGATCTCGCGCTTCAAACATTCATTGGCCCTTTGCCCCTGTAAAGAGCGAATTAAATTCAGGCAACGCGCGCCAGTGCGCCCGCAGCATCTCGCTGCCCTGCCCTTGACGCAGCTGCTGGCAACTGAGGGTATCGCTCACCGCGCCGTCAGACAGCGCCACAATCCTATCGGCATAGCGCGCCGCCAAGGCAAGATCGTGAGTCACCCACAAAATACCGCTGCCTTGATTGGCTAATTCTCGCAGTTGGGTAAGCAATAACCCCGCGAGCCCCTCATCAAGCCAAGCGGTGATCTCATCGGCCAAAATGTAACGCGCCCCCCCAAGGGCGGCGGTGCAGGCCAAAATGCGCTTAGCCATGCCGCCAGAGAGTTGCCGTGGGTAGCGATCAAGGGTCGCCACGGGTAGCTGATAGCGTTGTAATTGCTGGGCAAGATGCAAAGGAGATGCCGGCTGGCCACAAAGCTGCGCCCCGCGCCCAAGCTGGCGCGCCACCGTCAATAGGGGATTTAAGGCGCTCACCCCTTGGGGCACATAGCAAAGGGTGTGGCCCCGTAGTTGCGCGCGGCTAGCCGCTGTTAACGCCTGCTCATCAAGGGCAATGGTACCGCTCATGCGTAAATTGCTGGGCAATAAGTTCAGCGCACTTTGCAAAAGTAAGCTCTTGCCCTCCCCGCTCCCGCCAACTAGCGCCACGATTTCACCCGGGGCAATGCGCAGCGAGATATGGCTAAGAAGCGGCAGCCACCGGCGGCGACCAAGCCACGAGTAGCGGGCCGCTTCAATGGTTACACCGTCAAAACTCAGCATGGTTGACTCCGGCGCCACAGCAGTTGCTGCAAGGCGCGCGCCACTTGATCAAAAAGCAGCACCAAAAGCAATAGCATCAACCCAGGAAACAGCGCCAACCACCAGCTGCCCGCCGCTAAATAACGCAAGGAATCGGCGAGCAGCAAGCCAAGGGAGGCCTCGTGAGCGGCGAGCCCAAACCCCAAAAAACTTAACGCCGCGCTATGCAGCACCGCATGAGGAAACATCAGCAAGGTACCAATAAACCATTGAGGCAACAGAGCCGGTAGCAGATGGGTACGCCAGCGCCGCAAGGGCCCCATCCCCTGACAACGGGCCAGCACCACATACTCACTGACGACAATACGCTGCCCTTGGGCACATAAGATCAGCGCAAGTTTTGGCCAGTGGGTCAGTGCCACCGCCAAGATCACCCCATGCAAGCCCCCGCCAACGCTAAAACAGATAAGGATCAGCAGCAGCATATGGGGCAGCGCCAACATAGCGTCAATCACCAGCCGCACGGCGGCTTGGCAATGGGGATGAACAAGGGAGAGGCTGGCAATGAGCATCGCTAAGAGCCCGCTGCACAGCGCCGTGCCAAGCCCGAGCGCCAAACTGGTGAAGCTACCCTGAAACGTACGCTGCCACAGATCTCGACCCATTTGATCGGTGCCAAACCAGTGTTCCCATGACGGAGCCGCTTGGCGGGCCAACAGATCCATCGGCACATCTTGATGAGAGAGGCTCCAGCCGTAGCCAGCCAGCAGCAGCAATCCGCTCAAGGCCAACCCTAAACGCAGCAATGAGGGCAGTGGGTTAAACAGCATCTTGCCCCTCCCAACCCCGATTGATCCGAGCCAATAGCCAACTGGCCACGGTATTGCCTAAAAAGATCAGCACGGTGCAAAACAGCACAATCCCCATCAGCAAAGGAATATCGCCCCGCAGCCCGGCATCGACGGTGGCTTGACCAAGGCCGGGATAAGAGAACACTTTTTCAGCCAACAGTGACCCCCCGATGAGCTCCCCAAGGGAGGCAAACTGCAAGCAAAGCGCAGGGGTTAAGGCGTGACGCAGCACATGAAAGCGCAGCATAGGCCAGCCGCCATCCCCTTGGGCGCGGGCAAAACGGATAAAATCACTGTCAAGCACCTCGGCTACCTGCCCTCGGGTATGCAGGGCAATGTTGCCCATACCAAGGAGCGCAAGGGTAATGATCGGTAATACCAGATGCTGCAATTGCATCCAGCCGCTGGCCTGCGCGGCGCTAAGGCCAGGCGTCCAGGCGCAGCACACCGGCAGCAGTGGCCAGTGCACCGCAAACAGCGCGAGCAATAACAAACCGACCCAAAAGGTGGGCAGCGAGGCAAGCAGATAGGCCAACCGGCAAATAAAACGGTCGGGCCAGCGGTTGAGATAGCGCCCCGCGCACAATCCCAGCACCATGCCACCGACCCCAGATAGCCCCCACGCCCCCGCTAGCAAAAAAAACGAGGCACTAAAACGCTGGGCGATCACCGTCGCCACCGGCGCGTTATAGATCATTGAATATCCCAAATCCCCTTGCAGCACCTGCCCAAACCAGTGGCCATAGCGCAGCCACAGTGGCTGATCTAGCCCCCAGCGGGCGGCAATGCGGGCATATTGAGCGGGCGGCACATGGAGCAGATCGTTGCCGATATACGCCTTAATAGGATCAATGGGAGAGTAACTGAGCAGCACAAAGGTTGCCGCAGAGACTACCCCGAGGAGGAGCGCTAAACGCAGCAATCCTCGGCCAAGCCTTCCCATCATGGGCCAGCAAGAATGCCCGCAGAAGCGCCTGCTAGAGTGCCCGTTAGAGTGCTCGCTGGCGTCCTCGCTAGAGTGCCTGCTAAAGAGGTACCCGAAAAAACGCACTAGCGACACGTCCACCGCCACGCTTGCATGTTGCCAAGTAGCGACCAACTGCCGTGGATCTCAGGGGCGCCTTTACCCAGATCAAGGCAGCGATTTGCCAAATAGGTGTGCTGCACATTAAGTAGCCACGCCCACGCCGCGTCCCCTTTTACGCCAGCGCCCGTGGTGCCATCCCACTCCACTTGTTGCCAAAACGGGATCGCGGCCTGCCAGTTAGGGGCACTCAGCGCCTGTTTGAGGTGGCCATCAACCACGGGATTGCGATAAAAGCCTGGGTTATAAAAGCCCACGCCACCGGCGCTACTTTGATAGTGATGATAAAGCTCCATGGGATCTAAACTGCCCCACCCCATCAGCACGGGGTTGGTGTGCATCTGCTTGGCGATCTGCTCCCAACTGCCCGATTTAAGACTGACATCAAGCCCGATGGGGCTAAGCATGGCCCGCACCGCTTGCGCCAAATCACGCCGGGTGCTATCGCCACTGGGATACCACAAGGTAAAGGCTGCGCGCACTTCCCCCTTATGGCGCACGCCATCGCTGCCCCGCGTCCAGCCCGCTTTTTCAAGCAAGGCATTAGCGTGTGCGCTGTCACCATCTTTAAACGCGCTCGCGCCCGGTTGCCAAGGCAACCCTTGCACCGCGCTATAGGCGGCGATGGCATGCCCCTCTAGCAGCTGGGTGGCCAATAGTTTGCGATCGATGGCGTAATTGATGGCGCGGCGCACCGCTACATCAGATGTCACGGCATTACCGATGGCATGGCCATCGGCATCTTTTGTTCCTGCGGGGGGAATGGGAAACACAATGCCGCGATTCTCTACGCTAGGGCGCACCCACAACTTAAGAGCGTCAGGTACCGTCGGCGCCAGCGCCGGGGGGATACTCACTACATCTAATTGCGCACTTTGAGCCGCGGCGTAGGCGCTCTCTTCATCGATAAACACAAACACCAAACGCTTAAAATCATTGCGCTGCCCGGCATAATAGGGGTTTGCTTCGACCACCAATTGCTGGCCGGGTAAAAAGTTCACCAGCCGATATGGGCCGGCGCCAATAGGGTGCTGGGCGTAGCGTTTTGAGTCGTAATCAGCCGCGGATACGATCCCAAGGGAGCCCAACACATTGATAAAGGTGCTCTGGGGGGCACTTAAATTGAGCACCACTTCGTGAGGGGATGGCACCCGCGCGTTGACAAAGTTACCCATATCAAGCTTGCCGCCCCCACGAGCCGCGTGGTTGTAGGTAAAAGCCACATCGTGAGCGGTTAAAGGGGCACCGTTTGAAAATTTCAGATTGGGCTTTAAGGTCACTCGCCAGCTTTTACCATCGGGGCTCACCGTCACCGATTGCGCCAGCACCGGTTGCCAATCTAAAGCACCATGCTCATCGGCCACCTGCTTGAGCAATGGACTATGCAGCAGCAAGTAGCTGCCATGGCTCCAACCAAGTAGCGGATCAAACCCTTCTGTTGGTTCAGCGCCAATGGCAAGTTTTAGCTCTCTTATGGGTGGTTCACTTAAGTGTGGAGCACTTGGCTGTTGAGTACTTGCCTGTGGGGTACTTGGCTGTGAGCTAGTACGTGGCTGCGGCCCACTGACATTCGCCTCATTCACCGCCTGCGCCGCTAAAGGAAGGGCGCCAAACAGCAGGCTCAACAACGTAGGGCCAACAAGATGGCGACGGCAATGGCATAACACAGTGACGGGGATCCTTGTTATGTTAATTTTTTTACGCCTCGATGGCGCCATTGATGGTGATAACTTAACGGAGATCACTGACAACAGGCATAAACAAGGCGCTAAAAAAGCAAGTGAGGGGCCAACATGGCCCCTGATTCTAAACGTGATGGCAGGTCAAACCAAGCCATTAAGCCGATTGACCACAGCGGGGACTAAATAGCTTTCTGCGCCCTAAATCCACGGGGGTATCGCCCTGCTGCACCGGCAGTGACAACAGCATTTTTAAGGTACTGCCAACCAAGGCGCGCCCTTCATCGGCACTCAACTCTGGGTCAAGGGGCGACATTAAAGAGCAGGCCAGCAGCTGACCGGTGAGGGGTAGCTCCCCCACCATAAAGGTCAAATTGCCGCACGGCAGCGCCAAGGCCAGCCGCTCACTGTTCATGCGCACCGGCCAGCATTGATCAGGCCCTGGCAACACCACGACACTAAGCATCCACGGGGTGAGCACGCAGCCAAGCCACTGCCCTTCAAATAGGGCGCACTGCACCACAATTGGCATAGTGGGGTGATAAAAGGGCAGCCCTTGCATCTGCTCGCGGGCAATCAACTCATATTCGGCGGCCAGCACATCGCAAGGATCAGTGGCAAAACCTTCGAGGGTTTGCTGTGCGAGCTGGCTTTTCACCTCATCTAAATGGGACTGCACCATAGCCCCTCCTCTCGTTGCTGCGCTTGCTCTTCTAAGGTCAGTGGCACCGCTGGCGCGCCAAGGCTCGCCAGCAGAGTTAAAATTCGCCCTTTAGCCTCCGCCATCGCCTCTGCCACCACCGGTGTCAGTCCGATACGGGGCTCAAGGGATAATGGCTCTACCCCAATCAAGATGAGCCGCGCAGGCGACTCCCCGGTCATATAAAGCGCGGAGAGTACATCTGCTAGCCCCAGCTGATGGGGAGAGATCTTGCGGCCAAACAGGGTTGGGATCTCATCACCGTTAAGGGTCACCACTGTGCCAGGCGCATGACCGCTTCGCACGGCATCGACCAAGATGAGGTGATCGCGGCTGGCCATGGCCTCCATCAGCTCCATCCCTGCGGTGCCGCCATCGAGCAGTTCAATACCGGGGGCGAAACGGTATTCGCGCCCCAATGATTCCACAATACGCACCCCGATGGCCTCATCGCTCAATAGCAAGTTGCCAACCCCCAAGATCAAGGTATTCATCACAGCACCTTAACCGTCGTCACTTCACTGCTTTGGGTATCCACCACGTGAACGGCGCAAGACATGCACGGATCAAAGGAGTGAATCGTGCGCACCACCTCAAGAGGCTTAGCCGGATCGCTCACCGGCGTACCCACCAGCGCCTGCTCGTAAGGGCCAGGTTCGTCATTAAAGTTGCGCGGGCCTGAGTTCCAGGTCGATGGCACCACCGCTTGATAGTTAGCAATCTTGCCATCTTTGATCACGATCCAGTGAGAGAGCATGCCGCGCGGCGCCTCTTCAAAGCCCACCCCACGAAACTCTTTGTCGGCTGGAATATCGGCCTTGATATAGGCCACGGTGTCGCCTTTGCCGATATTGTCCACCAGCGCCTGCCACTGCTGGGCCAAGGTATCGTTAAGGACACACGCACGCACGGCCCGGCCAATGATCCGGCCCATGGTTGAATGCAGCTGCTCAGTTTTGAGGCTATTACCGCTCAAGGTCTGATAGATGCGATTGAGCTCGTTGTAATGGGTCACCGTGGGGGTATGGTTCGCGGCCAGTTGCACCAACAAATCAGCCAGCGGCCCCACTTCAACCACTTTGCCATAAAACGTTGGGGCTTTTACCCATGAGTATTTGCCGTCATCTTGCCAGCCGGTGTAATTGGGCACGGTCGTGCCTTCCCACGGCTTCAAAGGAGCATCATCGTGGTACCACGCATGCTTGTTACTTTCGGCGATACCATCCATCAGCCAGCGATCTTGATGGCTCTCAATAGGGCGATAGTTATTCATATCACCACTTTCGATATAACCACCTGGCATCAAGAAGCTGCCACCGTTTGCGTCAGTGGGCAGCTCAGGCACGCTTAAATAGTGCTTGGCCCCCTGCCCTAACCCAAGCCACTCTGGGTAGTAGGCAGCAATAATAGCGGCATCGACTTTGTAAACCTGCTCGATAAACTCGCCGAGCTGATCAATGTATTTTTTCACATAGAGCAAACGGTCAAGGTTCAGCACACTTGGCGCATTCAAATTGATGGGATTGGCCACCCCGCCGACGGCCAAGTTTTGAATGTGCGGGCTCTTGCCCCCCAAAATAGCCACAATACGGGAGGTATCCCGTTGGCATTCAAGGGCTTGCAAATAGTGCGCCACCGCAATGAGGTTCACCTCAGGGCTTAGCTTCATCTCTTTGTGGCCCCAATAGCCGTTGGCAAAAATCCCCAACTGGCCACTGGCGACTAAGGCTTTGATCTTATCTTGCACCTTGGTCAGTTCAGCTGCGCTATTTAAAGACCAGGTAGATACCCCTTTGAGGATATCTGCCGCTTTTTGCGGATCAGCCTGCAATGCGGCGGTGATATCGACCCAATCGAGGGCCGAGAGTTGATAAAAATGCACAATGTGATCTTGCAGATTGTGGGCTGCAATGATCATGTTACGAATGAACTGCGCATTGACCGGCACCTTGGCACCGATGGCGTTTTCTACCGCGCGCACCGAGGCGATGGCATGAATAGAGGTACAGACCCCGCAGATCCGCTGCACAATCATCCACGCATCCCGTGGATCTTGCCCTTTGACGATCTCTTCCATCCCGCGCCACATGGTGCCAGATGACCAGGCTTTGGTGACCTTACCGCCTTCGATTTCACAATCGATACGCAAATGCCCCTCAATGCGAGTGATGGGGTCTATGGTGATTCGTTGGCTCATACGTTGGTTTTCCCTCGGGCCTGATAATCTTGGTGAACACGTTCAAGTGATGGCAGCACCGGCAGCAGCCGGATCAGCAATAAATAGGCGCACACTTCAATGGCAACAAAGCCAATGGAGATCAGCACCTCCTCCGTAGAGGGGAAATAGTGGTAGCCATTGCCGGGGTTAAAGGCAAATAGCGAGTAATCCAATCGCCAAAGGGCAGCACCGAGCAACATGCTAAGGGCGCCCAAAAACAGCATCCGCGAGTCGCGGCGGCTCTTTTCCCAGTGAAACACCAGCAGTGGAAAGAGCATCAATCCAATCTCGCACCAAAACATGACCGAGAAGCGATTGAGCTCAGAAAGATAGTGAGACTTATCGTGATAAACGATCTCGCCAAAGCGCAGCACGATAAACACGATCAAAAAGACATCAATGACCTGCGTCAGCTTGTAAAACAGCGGCTTCTCGTTAGGCCCACGGCCAGCAAGGCCTGCTTGGACCAACGACCCTTCAAACACCACGATGGAAAATCCCATCATAAACGCGGTCAGTAACGAAAAGAGCGGCAGCAACTCGTAGCTTTGCCACAGCGGATGGATCTTCTCACCGGCCACGATCATCAGCGAGCCCATGGACGATTGGTGCATGGAGGGCAACAGCGCCCCGAGCGCCAACACGAAGAACATGATCTTGTTAAGACGAATAAGGGAAGTTTTTAAGCCAAATTTTTCAAGCAAAACCGGGGCAAACTCCAGTGCCATGACCCCGATATAGATGGTCATACACACCGCCGTTTCAAATAACACCGAGCCGGTATTGAAGTAACTAGGCATGAAGAAATGAGGCAAGTTCCAATAACGACCCATATCGATGGTGATCGACAAGCCCCCTAGGGAGTAGCCAAACAGGCTCGCAAGCAAGGCCGGTCGCACCAGCGGGTGATATTCCCCGTGGTTAAACACATACACCGCCCACGCCAACGCCCAGCCGCCACAGGCAAAGCCGGTGCCAACGAGCAGGTCAAACGAGATCCATAGCCCCCAGCCATAGCCACCGTTTAAGTCGGTGACCGAGCCGATGCCAAAGATCAGCCGTTTTATGATGAGCATGGCGCACAGCAATGCAAAAGGCGCCAGCACTAACACCGGCCAGCTGACCAGCTTACCGCCGAGGGGACGTGCTTGGTGATTACTCATGATCCTTGCCTCCCTTATCCAGCCCTTGCTTATCTGAGCTTTGCTTGTCTGGGCTTTGCTTGTCTGGGCCTTGCTTATCTGGGCCCTGATCATCATGGTCATCACCCTGATCGTGACTGCTGTTCTTACTATTGCGGCGCACCAGCACCGACAAACCGGTGAGCATCACCAGCGGCAGCACCATCCCTTTATAAATGGTGTGCTGGATATACTCAGCCCGCGCGCCATAGGCCAGATCGGGCAATGCAGGCATGTCGAGATTGGTATAAGGCACCCCGGCCAGTACCAACACTTGGGTACCGCCCCCTTCCTTTTCGCCATAGACGAACGGTTGGTAATGGGGCACGCTCGCAACCCATGGGTCACCGGCACTCAACGACTGACGAGGATAGGCATATTTGCTACCGGGTGCGGCCAGCAAGCGTCGTTTCGCTTCGGCGAGCAAATCTTCGCGGGTACCATAAATCACCGCGCCAGTGGGGCAGACATCGCAACAACCGGGCAATTTACCCTGATCAATGCGCTCAAGCCCTTTTTGGTTACACAGCTGGCACTTGTGGATCTGCCCAAACGGATTGTCGTAATCAAATTTGGGCACATCGAACGGACACGCCACCATGCAATAACGGCAACCAGTACAGATATCGGGGTCGTAATGCACGATCCCAGTTTTGGGATCTTTGGTAAGCGCATGGACCGGACACTCTGACACGCAGTTAGGATCAACGCAGTGCATGCACTGCTTTTTGATGTAGGCATAGCCATTTTCAAGTTGATCTTTGTGCGCGCCGTTACCGCTTTGCCACACCTGAATGATGTTGTTGGTATAAGGGGTCAACTTATCGTTGTTCGACCAGTTTTGCGGTCCGGCTGGATTCTCTTGATTACCATTGAGGCGCTGACACTCAGACACGCAAGCCTGACAGCCCACACACAACGTTGAGTCATAGAGCATGCCAACGGCGCCCGGAATGGGCGGCGTGTTTTGCGCCTGCGCATGAGCGCTACCGGGTACAGTTGCACCTGCGGCCACCGCGCCAACGGAGGCAAATTTAAGAAAATTGCGTCTGTTCACGGTTACTCCTCCCGTGATGATGGCTGCTCGGCTTCGTGGCTTTTCTGTTGGCGACCAAGTTCACGCACCGTCATCAGACTCACCCCTACCAGCACCCCAAGTGCGCCCCCAATCAGGCCGGTCGCGGTAGGCGAGGTATACCCCCCCTCTTGGATCTTCACATCGGGCTTATCTACCCGTGGGGTGGGGTTCGCCACATTGGCAAGCTCAAAAATCCCTTTGCTAAAGCCCACCCCTTTTTCGTTACAGCCATAACAAGGGTGACCGATCCCAACGGGCCAAATGCCACCGCCTAAATCGCAAAACTCTAAGGTCGAGCAGTTGCCATGGGTTTCTGGCCCCTTGCAACCCAGATGGTACAGACACCACCCCTGACGATGCCCCTCATCGCCAAACTCTCTGGCAAAACGCCCGGCGTCAAAGTGCGGGCGACGCTCGCAGTTTTCGTGAATAAGCCGCTCATAGGCAAACAGCGGGCGCTTTTTCGCATCAAGGGCTGGCAACTTGCCGTAGGTGATGTAGTAGGCCACCGTGGTGAGAAAGTTACTGGGGTTAGGTGGACAACCGGGGATATTAATGATGGGCGCACTGATGTCACCTAGGGCCTCTTCAAGACTAACCGCGCCAGTTGGGTTACCACCACTAGAGGGCACCCCGCCCCATGAGGCGCAAGAACCAACGGCAATCACCACAGCAGCATCGGCCGCTGCGCGGCGAATGTGGTCAACAATGGGCTCACCGGCCACCATGCAGTAAACGCCACCATCTTTAAGGGGGATGGAGCCATCGACGACCAGCACATATTTGCCTTTGTAGCGCTTCATGGCATTGAGCTTGTTCTCTTCTGCCTGATGGCCAAACGCGGCAGACAACACCTCGTGGTACTCAAGGGAAATAACGTTGAGGAGCAAATTCTCAAGGGTCGGGTGAGTGGAGCGCAGCAGCGCTTCCGTGCAACCGGTGCACTCTTGCGCGCAAAGCCAAATCACCGGCGGACGCTCGGGGCTGGCCAGTGCAGTGGCCATCTGTGCCACCGCATTTTGGCTAAGACCCAAGGTTGCGGCCATCCCAGCGCACAATTTCATAAAATCACGGCGATTAACTCCAAGCGCCGCTAAAAAACTATCCTCGACCATTTTACTTATTCCCGTAGTGAGCACCTATGTCATAGGTGTAATAATGGCTATAAATGAAATGTTAAGGAGTCACCTACCCCACAGTATTGATCTCCATCAATTTTGTAAGGTTTACCTTATTTACCATTATTGCTCGTAGATATATATGCTCGGTACTAAATTGCATTGTCTCTTTTTTGTTGCGCGCATGTAATACAAATAATGCGAACGCTCACAGCTGTCAGTGTTGATTAACAATTGATTGCATTTGTTCACCGCGACGTCGCCGCGACTCACCTCTTATTTGAACATTTAAAACGAAAGATCATTGGCGCCCACTTGTCACACATAAGCTCACATATGCATCACATTTCGCATCACATTTCGCATCACATTTCGCATCATTAAACACTCAAATAAATAACATATCGTATTTTCGATGCCCGCAAGCCCTGCCCATTACTCCTGCCCAATGAACGCCCGTCGATGACTTTATAATAAGCACTTGGTTCACATATTTTATGTTAGTTATTTAAATTACCTATTCGCCTGCCCAAAAAATTGCCGCCAATCTGTCCAAAAAAACCGCAGTACGCCCCTTTATACTCTGCTATATACCCTGCTATCTCAAACAATTAGCAAATTTGAGATTCACTTGTTTACATCTCACTTCCTGAGTTGTAAGGTCAAAAAATATCTCTCATCGCCTTTAGGACCTGTTGCTTTCCCAAAGACCCAAACTCGTTAACTGCACATGTTAAACAAGCATATTAAATAAACATGTACATCTGCATGTTAAATATATATGCCGCGTTATGAGTATTGCCCCTGACCCGCTTGTTGACATCCGAGTTTACACACGCGTTTGCACCCGAGTCTTCGTCGCAATGGATATCTCAACTCACATAAGATAGGTGTGTTATGTCTGAAAATATTGCTAGCTCCGCCAGACCTGGGGCATCACCAAAAAAACTAGGCATTGCAACGCTTGCCATTATGAATATCGTGGCGGTCGTGAGTCTTCGCGGGTTACCCGCTGAAGCGGTCTATGGCATGAGTTCGATTTTCTACTATCTATTTGCCGCCATATTTTTCTTAATCCCGGTCTCATTAGTTGCTGCAGAGCTTGCCACCGGTTGGCCTGAAAAAGGCGGCGTATTTCGCTGGGTCGGCGAGGCTTTTGGTCCACGCTGGGCATTTCTTGCCATGTTTATGCTGTGGATCGAAGTCACGGTTTGGTTCCCTACCGCATTAACATTTGCAGCTGTTTCAGTTGCCTTTATGGGCCCCAATCAAACATGGGATCAAGCGCTATCAGCAGATAGATTTTTTGTCCTAGGTATTGTTTTATTTGTTTATTGGATGGCCACCTTCATCGCCTTTAAAGGGGTGGCAACCTTTGCCAAGGTCGCCAAATGGGGCGGTATTGTCGGCACCATTATTCCGGCGATTATTCTGATTGTCTTAGGCTTTGCCTATTTAATGTCTGGCAATACCCCACAAATTGAATTGTCATGGGGTGACGTCATTCCTGACTTTAGCAATTTTGACAACATCGTCCTCGCGGCCAGTATTTTCTTGTTCTATGCCGGGATGGAGATGAACGCCATCCATGTGCAAGATGTCGAAAATCCTAAGCGTAATTACCCTATTGCCATCATGTTGGCAGCGCTCGGTACTGTGCTGATTTTTGTATTGGGCACATTAGCCATCGCATTTATTATTCCAAAGTCTGATATTAACTTAACCCAGAGTCTGCTGGTCGCTTATGACGCTATGTTTAAGTGGGCAGGGCTTGAATGGTTAGGCCCAGTGGTCGCATTTGCATTAGCCATCGGGGTATTTGCAGGTGTCGTGACTTGGGTTGCTGGCCCCTCTTCTGGTTTGCTGGTGGTGGCAAAAGCCGGTTATTTACCTCGCTGGTGGCAACACACCAACAAAAATGGCATGGCCACCCATATTTTGTTACTGCAAGCGTTAATCGTATCACTGTTAGCCATCTTGTTTGTGGTGTTGCCATCGGTGCAAGTCACCTATCAAATATTGAGCCAGTTAACGGTTATCCTCTATTTGATCATGTATATCTTGATGTTTAGCGCCGCTATTTATCTGCGCTATAGCCAACCTAATCGCCCACGGCCATACCGTATTCCTGGTGGCGATGTCGGCATGTGGATTGTGGGTAGTGCTGGTCTTATCGGCTCAATTTTAGCCTTTATCTTTAGCTTCATTCCCCCAAGCCAAATTCCGGTAGGTAGCCCAAGTGAATATGTGGGGATCTTGATTGCCCTGACTATGTTCTTCGCCGCATTGCCGTTCGTGATTTATGCCATTCGTAAACCACATTGGCGCGATGAAAACAGCGACTTTGCCCCCTTTACATGGGAATCGGAGAGTGGCCATCCTGGCATTCAAAATTTGTCATCCGTGCATACTGCTGACGTCTTACATAACGCGGCAAATCCAGCCATTAACACACCAAGCAAGCGTTAATACTCACCCGTTAATGAGTTGCTGACCAAACAGGGGGAAGTTCGCTTCCCCCTATTGCTATGTTTTTTTTGGAGTCAATATTATGACCATTGGATCTAGCCGCTTACAGCACGCCGTTGAACAGGCCTATGCCGAGTATTCCACCTTGGCTGGGGGCGAAAACGCCAACTACATCCCCTATTTAGCCAGTGTCCCTAGCCAATTAGCGGCCCTTGCCATTGTCACCGCAGATGGCCGCATATTTACCCAAGGGGACAGTGATTTTCGCTTTGCAATAGAGTCCATTTCAAAAGTCTGTTCATTAGCGTTAGCACTTGAAGATGTGGGCCCTTGTGAAGTGCAAAATAAAATCGGCACCGAGCCTACCGGATTGCCCTTTAACTCAGTGATGGCCCTTGAATTACATAACGGCAAACCCCTATCGCCCTTAGTCAATGCCGGCGCGATGGCGACCGTTAGCCTGATTAAGGCCAATGATGCTGAACATCGCTGGTCCCGTATTTTAGATATGCAGCAAAAGTTAGTCGGTGCCCCGATTGCCCTATCAGATGATGTCAATCAGTCAGAGCAAACCACCAATTTTCATAATCGCGCCATTGCATGGTTACTCTATTCTGCCGATGCGATGTATTGCGATCCGATGCAGGCGTGTGATGTCTATACCCGCCAATGTTCCACCCTGCTTAATGTGGTCGAACTTGCTACCATGGGCGCCACCCTTGCCGCTGGCGGCGTGAATCCTTGCACCAAAGAGCGGGTACTTAGCCCATCAAACGTCCCCTATATTTTGGCCGAAATGACCATGGAAGGCATGTATAGCAGCTCTGGCAGCTGGGCATATAACGTGGGTTTGCCGGGTAAAAGTGGCGTAGGTGGCGGAATATTAACCGTCGTGCCAGGCGTAATGGCCATTGCCGCCTTTTCACCCCCCCTTGATCCGGTGGGTAATAGCGTGCGCGGACAAAAAATGGTGGCTGCAGTTGCCAAAGAGCTTGGATGTAATCTCTATCAAGCGGGCAATTAAGTTAGTGGGGATTCGGGATTCGGGATTCGGGATTCGGGATTCGGGATTGATTAGCGGTGAATATCGCTGATAAGTTAATTAATAACCGCGTTAGATCACACGTTTTAATCATTATATGCTGCAGATATTACCCAATCCTCTGCATCACAAAAAAACCGCCCCAGATCATGGGGCGGTTTTTTTGATCATGTCATGGTCGTGATAGTTAGCCACATTAGTTCGTTTGCCGTTAGCTCACTCACCACTCTAT
>JBOFTS010000072.1:0-1080 GCA_051652185.1 Aeromonas sp. | reverse complement strand
CCCGAGGAGAACAACACCGTTCCAGAGCCCGAAGAGAACGACACTACTCCACCTCCCCCACCACCACAGCCTGAGGACCCAGACTACGTTATCCCAGATCTTAAGAAGCACCTTGTTGGTTACTTCTCCACCTGGGGTGGTAACGGCCCAACCAAGTACATTGATCTTGAGGCCGTCCCACAGGCGTATGATACCATTGCCGTCTCCTTCATCGAGCACGAGGCTGACAACGTCGCCCCTAAGTTCAACCCTGAAACCTACATCAGAGACACTGGCGTGACCAATGCTCAGTTCAAGCAGAAGGTTGCTAACATGCGTGCCAAGGGCCACGACGTAATTATCGCTGTCGGCGGTCAGAATGGCGTCTTCCACCTGAAGTCCCAGAACGACCAGAAGGTTTTCCGTGAAGGAGTTATCCGTATCATCTAGGAGTATGGCTTCAACGGTTTCGACATCGATCTTGAGGGCGGTTCTGCCACTGCAGAGGCTGTCTACATGGTTACTGCCATCAAGGAGATCGTCGAGCATTTCCGCAAGACTGACCCCAAGTTCGTCTACTCTATGGCTCCTGAAGTCGCTTATCTCATCAGCCGCGAATACGGCATGCTTTATGTTGACTTACTCAATTCTACCATGGACCTTGTCACCTCGTTCCATCCCCAGTACTACAATGCACCAGGAACCGGTGTATTCCCCCTTCTTCAAGAGGGATCATCGATCGACTGCAAGGACCAGCGCCGCTTTATCCCCGAATTCACTGATGCCCTCATCCGTGGTCACGACGGCCCAGCCTGGGGCTCACCTGTTGGAACTCACTTCCCCATCCCACAGGTACCACAGGAGAAGCTTGTCATCGGACTCCCATCTGGCGAAGGAGCTGCCGGCACCGGTGCCTTCAACGACATGACCATCATCATCGACGGCTGGACCGAGGTCCTTCGCCGTGGTTATCACAACGTTAAGGGCTTCATGACCTGGTCCATTGACTGGGATTTCCACTGGAACTATCAGTTCAAGGATACTGTCGCCAAGGCTTTTGCCATCGTTCCCACCAGCGAGTTTGTCCCCAACCCACCACCA
>JBOFTS010000071.1:0-1470 GCA_051652185.1 Aeromonas sp. | reverse complement strand
AGAGATGTCTCATTATTCATAAAAAACATTGTAGTGTAAAAAGGAGTGCACTCCAAAAATGCTCTGAACTTGCCTTTTCTAGCCACGTTTGCGCTCAAAACTGATTTACCGGGCTAGAAAATACCAAATCCGATTTGGTTTTTATTGTTTTCTAGCCAATTGCGCCCAAATATGAAATGAGGCTAGAAAATACCAAATCCGATTTGGTCCTGTATTGTTTTCTAGCCAATTGCGCCCAAATATGAAATGAGGCTAGAAATCGTAGGATTTGTAAAAAGAAAAATATTTTTTATTATATAATGTATATATTTTTTGTTAATATAATTTACATAATCGTCCTTTTCTTACCTTACTAGGTCATATTTTGAGTATTCATCGACACTACGACACTTCGACAATAGGTAGGATACACGGGGCGGTATCCTATTTTTGGAATGGAAATCAGACATCTTTAGGATGTAGCCTCACAGTCAAGAAAACCCAGGGCTGACGAGCCTAAAACGGTATAATTTGAAACATGTCTAGCGCAATGGTACGACATGATTTTAAGCTAAAAGACTACGAGAATGATAGTCTTTTCCTATGGAAACTAGTGTTAATTCGATTTGAAGATGTAAATGCGGAAGCATGCACTAGCTAAATTTCATAGGCGAATTTAACAAATTTAACCCTGTTATGCTTGCTATTTTTCAATAGATTTATAGCATTTGTATCAGGTAATAAATTATTATACAATTTAAAAAATTAGTACCCCATTTTTTTCAATTTTTTTTGTAGGCTGGACGTTTATAATCGTTATTCGAAACGCCGCCCTATATAGGGGGTGGTGCCCCAACTTCTAGAAATGGGTCCCCCCCCATTTCCGCCGTGCAAGTCTAGGGAATTTGGGTAGCTAAGGGTTGATAAAAGGTGCACGGACCTTTCATTTATGGAACACAACGTCAAACATATCTTTTTATAAGACTTCGCAGTGCATTTGGTATATTTTCACCTGCGCGAGATGTTGACGACAAGTTAAAAATACCACGATTGAAACATTATGTCATTTTCTAGCTATTTTATGGTCATTTGAGTACTAAATGTGTTTATAACATTTTGATAGTATCTTTTTATTGAGTATTTATTGATTTTTACTGGGTAGTTGCGATATTCAGTAGAAAAAGATAGAGATTTACAATATTGAGATTAATTATAGAAAAAGTTATACGTTCAGGTACTTTTTTATAGAGTATTTGTTGTTATTTATTTTTAATGGATTTTGATATTGAAAAGGATACAGATTTATGTTGTTTTCTATAAATATGGTGGAAAACTGATCATTGAATTTTTATAGTTTGCCATAATATTTTTGCCACCACTCCCACAAAAAGTATCACCCACCACCAGTAAAAGTATCACCCACCACCAGTAAAAGTATCACCTTTAATTTATGGAACACAACGTCAAACATATCTCTTTTTATAAGACTTC
>JBOFTS010000070.1:0-5087 GCA_051652185.1 Aeromonas sp. | reverse complement strand
TATTTTCGTCTAGTAGAGGATTTTCCTTCCACCACAAACATGTTCACATCATTTGCTACACTTTAAGCTACAAACATTGATGCGCTCGACCTTGCCAAATAGGGAGCCTGCATTGCCGCACAGAGCCATAACCTCGTCGTCACCAAGGAGGCGATGAAGACCCGCTCTAACGACATTGTTGAGGCCACCGCCCCAGGCCTGTCCACAAACGCTCAAAACGTTCAGCGCATCGAGCGCCTGTTCTCCGAAGAGCAGTTCGAATACCTCTTCCCAATGCGTAACTCGGTCTACACTTATAACGGTCTCCTCCAGTCCGCTGCTAAGTTCCCCATCCTCTGTAAGGACTTCGACGACAACCGTGATGCCGATTTTATCTGCACCAAGACCCTCGCCACAATGTTCGCCCATTTCAACCAGGAAACCGGCGCTCACTACCCCGAGAACCCCGAAGGCATCCCAGAGTGGCGTCAGGCTCTCTACTTCGTCCGCGAAGTCGGGTGGACCGAGACCTCCGAAGGCGGTTACAACTGGGACTGTCAGTCTGAGACCTGGGCCCCACATTTCCCATGTGGAAAGCTTTCCAACGGTCAGTTCAAGAGCTACTTCGGCCGCGGTGCCAAGCAGCTTTCTTATCCCTACAACTATGGCCCATTCTCCACCTATATGTACGGTGACGTTACATACCTTCTCAACAACCCAGATCTCGTTGCCGACACCTGGCTCAATCTTGCCTCTGCTGTCTTCTTCTACATCTTCCCCCAGCCACCAAAGCCTTCCATGTAGTTTGTCATTGACGGCAGCTGGTAGCCAAACGACTCTGACCGCTCCAAGGGCCTTCTTCCAGGCTTTGGTGTTACAACCATGATCATCAATGGCGGACTCGAGTGCGGAAAGGGCGAGGAGACCAAGACCTCTGCCAACCGTATGGTCTACTTCAAGGCCTTCATGGACTACTTCAAGCTCGAAATTCCAGCCAATGAGCCAATTGCTTGTGCCACAATGAAGGCTTTCGACGCCTCCAGCTCTGGCGCCGTTGACATCTACTGGGTCCAGGACTATGGTTACGATGCATCCATGCCAGCAAACCTTGCCTACCGCTGCAAGATCGTCGCCTACTAGACTCCTTTCACCCCTCTGATCGATGGAGATTATGAGAAGTGCGTCGTGAACTACTTCCCAGACACCGTTATCTAGAAGGACTGCCCACAGGGCACCTGTGTTGCCATCAGTGGTACTGAGTGCGAAAACTCTGGTAATGTTACTGTTCCCACTCCACCTCCAGTTCAGAACAATACTACCACACCTCCTAAGCCCGAAGAGAACAACACCGTTCCAGAACCAGAAGAGAACAACACCGTTCCAGAGCCTGAAGAGAACAACACAACCCCACCTCCACCACCACCACAGCCTGAGGATCCAGACTATGTCATCCCAGACCTTAAGAAGCACCTTGTTGGATACTTCTCCACCTGGGGTGGTAACGGCCCAACCAAGTACATTGATCTTGAGGACGTTCCACAGGCGTACGACACCATTGCCGTCTCCTTCATCGAGCACGAGGCTGACAACGTCACCCCCAAGTTCAACCCCGAAAACTACATCAGAGACACCGGCGTGACCAATGCTCAATTCAAGCAGAAGGTAGCCAACATGCGTGCCAAGGGCCACGACGTAATCATCGCCGTCGGCGGTCAGAATGGCGTCTTCCACCTGAAGTCCCAGAACGACCAGAAGGTCTTCCGTGACGGTGTTATCCGCATCATCCAGGAGTACGGTTTTAACGGCTTTGATATCGATCTTGAGGGTGGTTCTGCCACTGCACAGGCGGTCTTCATGGTAACTGCCATCAAGGAGATCATTGAACACTTCCGCAAGACCGACCCCAAGTTTGTCTACTCCATGGCTCCAGAAGTCGCCTATCTTATCAGCCATGAATATGGTAAGCTCTACATCGATCTTCTTAACTCTACTATGGACCTTGTTACCTCATTCCATCCTCAGTACTACAATGCTCCTGGAACTGGCGTGTTCCCACTTCTTTAGGAGGGAACGTCGATTGACTGCAAGGATCAGCGTCGCTTCATCCCTGAGTTCACTGATGCTCTCATCCGTGGTCACGACGGCCCAGCCTGGGGCTCACCAGTTGGAACTTTCTTCCCCATCCCACAGATCCCACAGGAGAAGCTAATTATCGGTCTTCCATCTGGCGTAGGAGCTGCCGGCACCGGTGCATTCAATGACATGACCATCATCATCGACGGCTGGACCGAGGTTCTCCGTCGTGGTTATCACAACGTTAAGGGCTTCATGACATGGTCCATCGACTGGGATCTTCACTGGAATTATCAGTTCAAGGACACTGTCGCTAAAGCATTTGCTATCGTACCTACGAGCGATTTCGTACCTAACCCACCACCATACACCAACGGCACAACTCCTCCACCAGCACCTGGAGACAATAATTCCACAGTCCCACCCAATCCACCAACTCCTCCTCCACCAACTGGCGTCAAGGTTCAGATCAGAGCTTCTGATATCGATGCTCTTGAGCGTAACGCTCTTGCTGCAACCAGTGGTTCATCAAACATGTACTGGACTCGCGTTTGGGGATGGAGTCAAAACCGCCCTAATAATGAGTATTATGAGTGTGAGCTCGTGACATGGGGTACTGAGCACCCTGCTTCCGTTAAGGGTAATTACAAGGCTTGCCTCCTTGCCCACTTCTCAAACTTCGAAATTGTCGACGATTGCTCTGGGCCTAACTGCATTGATTATGGACTTGGAGACACCTCTGTACCCGAGCCTGAAGAGAACAACACCGTCCCACCTCCAGTTGAAAACAACACCACCACTCCACCGGCCCCCGAAGAGAACAATACTGTACCAGAGCCTGAAGAGAATAATACTGTTCCTGAGCCTGAAGAAAACAATACTGTACCAGAGCCTGAAGAAAACAATACTGTCCCTGAACCTGAGGAGAATAACACCGTCCCTGAACCTGAGGAGAATAATACTGTTCCTGAGCCTGAGGAGAATAATACTGTTCCACCACCTTCCGGTGATCTTCCAGAGTACAGCACCCAGTTCATGGATGCTCTCCAGATCACCAGAGCTGCAATCTGCATCTCTGAGGAGAACCCACAGATGACCACCATCAAGGAAAACCTTAATACTCTGTCAAACGAGGCTGTAGAGGCCATTCGCCCCGGCGCTGCCTCTAACCCAGAGAACGTCAAACGTGTTGAGTCATTCTTCAACGAGGAGGACTTCGAGTTCATTTTCCCTGAACGTGCTCCGGAGTACACTTACACCGGCCTGCTTCAGTCCGTTGCCAAGTTCCCCATCACCTGCCAGACTTTCCACGACGGCCGTGATTCCATGGGTATTTGTAAGAAGACTCTTGCCACAATGTTTGCTCACTTCAATCAGGAGACCGGTGGTCACGTTGACTGGCCAGTTCCCGAATGGCGTCAGGCTCTCGTCCACGTCCGCGAGATGGGATGGAATGAGGAGATGGAGAATGGTTACAACGACCACTGCTCCGACCCATACTGGTCCCCAGTATTCCCTTGCGGTCGCAAGGAGAACGGTGCCTTCTTCAGCTATTTCGGCCGTGGTGCCAAACAGCTTTCCTATCCATTCAACTATGGACCCTTCTCACAGATCATGTATGACGATGCTGCTTATCTTCTTGAGCGCCCTGCCTTAGTTGCTGACACCTGGCTCAATCTTGCCTCGGCCGTCTTCTTCTACATCTTCCCTCAGCCACCCAAGCCATCCATGCAGTCCGTTATCGACGGCAGCTGGATCCCCAACGAGCGCGACATCTCCAACGGTCTCGTTGTTGGTTTCGGTGTTACCACCCAGATCATCAACGGTGGCGTCGAGTGCGGCGGCTCTGTTGAGGTTGCCCAATCTCTCAACCGTATCAAGTACTACAAGGCCTTCGCTGAGTACTTCGACCTCGAGGTTCCTGCCGACGAGGTTCTTGGATGCAAGGGCATGAAGCAGTTCGACGAGTCTAGCTCTGCTGCCGTCAAGATCTACTGGGAGTAGGACTACGCCTGGGTTGCTCACAACCTCAAGGGCCTTCCATTCGCCTGCCAGCTTGTCAACTACCAGACCCCTCACTCCGCTCTCATCAAGGGCGACTATCAGAAGTGTCTCTTGAAGTACTACAACGTCTACATCACCACCGACTGTGTTAACAACGAGTGCCTCGACGCTGGAAACTACGAGTGCGACGCCTCCCAGGGAGTCACCGAGATCGACTGGATGCCAGAGCACCAGGACGCCCCAGTCATCCTTCCAGATGAGGAGGAGAACAACGGCCCAGTTAAGGACCCCGTTGACCCTGCCAACGCCGTTTATCTCAATGTCGCCACCATTGCCAAGCACGAGGCTGACCTTATTGCCTCTGACGCCAACTACAAGAAGCGCTACTGGACCATGAACCCCAGCTGGAATAGCAACACCCCCGACAATGCAGTCTTCGCCTGCCAGTTTGCTGACTGGGACACCGGCTTCTCCGCAAAGAAGGTCGGCAACTACGGCAAATGTGTCGAGAAGGAGTTCAAGAACGCCGTCCTCACCAATGATTGCGTCAAGCACGAGTGCCTCTTCTGATTGAATTCTCATTACATGACAATTATATCTGAATATCAATTACGATTCATTCAGTGCATCTTAATTCTAATATTATAATTTTTTGAATTTTATCGACGCTTTTTAGTCGTATGAAAAACCTTTATTATCTTAAGTCAATCAGATATAATTAATCATACCGTCTGCTTGACTAGTTGATTTAGGCTGTATTTAATGACAGACGATTAAATGTGTCGTTTAAGCGCTGAAGGTTTGAAATATAATTTGAGTTTCAAAGGCTGAGCGTCTGAAGATTGACATACAAGCTATCAGATCTAGAATAAACTGAAAGCTTATAAATTATTGAAGGCGATACGGATTTTATCAGTGAGATCATTAATCGCTATCCTTCACACCTCTTTTGGTCAATCCATACAAATTTTCAAATTACCAACAGGCGGTAATAACCTTTGACCGAACCAGTTTTCTTCATACTATCTAGA
>JBOFTS010000069.1:0-1209 GCA_051652185.1 Aeromonas sp. | reverse complement strand
TGACATACAAGGACCCAAGCTTCGCGTTTCAATGTTTGAAAACAAGGCAGTTGATCTCGTTGAAGGTGCTACCTTTACATTTGATAAGATCGACTCCCCAGGGAACAAAGACCGCGTGTACTTGCCGCATCCTGAATTTTTCGAAGTGTGCGAGCCAGGAGATGAGGTCCTCATTAACGATGGAATCGTTATATGCAAGGCAACATAAGTTACTGCGGATAAAATCGTAACCAAAGTTATTGTCCCTGGGGTGGTTTCAAATAGGAAAGGGATTGCAATACCGTCTAGAATTCTTAAGATGAACGCCATTACAGAGGCAGATAAGACGAACATGCTCAATGCTATGGGTTAAGTAGACACCATCATGCTTTCCTTCGTTCAGTATGCTAAAGATGTAGAAGAGGCACGCTCCATTGTTGGTGATAGATGCAAACTCATGGCGAAAATCGAGAAACCCACTGCGGTGCTAGACCTAGACAATATTCTCAAAGTTTGCGACTCCATTCTAGTAGCTCGTGGAGATCTTGCAGTTGAGACTCGTATCTCCCGTATGGGTTCTCTATAAAAATATATTCTAGAGCGTACACACGCAGCAGGTAAGCGTTGTGTCCTAGCAACTTAAATGATGGAGTCACTTATGCATCATGATACTCCTCACCATTCAGAGTGTAACGATTGTGCGAATTCTGTACTTGATGGATTCGATGGTTGTCTTCTTACAGGGGAAATTGCCGCTTCTCATAATCCTATAAATACTTTCAGTTGGACCCACAAAGTAGTACTTGCATCCGGCGGAAATCTTATTAATCGTGAGTCTTTAATCAAGGATGACAAGATTATCACCTTTGCAAAGTGATCAACCAGTTTATTTTATATTGATCGTTGAGCAGTATTTTGATTTTATACTCAGACTATGAAGTAAAAACATTAGCCTTGCATTCTCTTTAAAATGCATCGACATTTTGTAAGACACTACTTAAATTCCATTTCCGTGTTATATTTATCTCACAACGAGCAGGTCTATTAAATAAAGGCCATGTTACTGTTATTGCTTATATTTTAGCATTCAAAAGCCTATTTATTTTTGCTGCAACCAATTGTACGTGGTCACTAGCAATATATTTTTATGATAACCACTTTGGAGGATGCAATTGATGACGGTTTCTAATCGTTTTGATACAATGTGATGTAAAACATCATGAATTTTGT
>JBOFTS010000068.1:0-73709 GCA_051652185.1 Aeromonas sp. | reverse complement strand
CAAAAAAGCCCAACTGAATCAATCAGTTGGGCTTTTTCACAATAAATAAATGGCGGAGGAGGTGGGATTTGAACCCACGGATGGTCACCCATCGCCGGTTTTCAAGACCGGTGCATTCAGCCGCTCTGCCACCCCTCCGAACGGTGTGCATACTACGACAATAAGTCGTTCATATGCAATACATATTTCTTATGAGATAGTGTCAAAGAGCAAAATGGTAGGTGGCGTGTAATTGTTTCTCGTCATCCCGATTTGTTCTACATACAATGCACGCACCAGCAGTGATAACGTATACCCGCAATCACTCATCGCGATCACGAGACGGCCGCTTGCCATCTCACCCAGACCTTAAGAGGACACCCAAGATGGATACTCGTTCTATCTACACTGGCACCCAAAATGCCGTGCGCGATACCAATACGGTACTGCGTAATACCTATATGCTGCTCTCCCTCACTCTGGGCTTCTCTGCCGTTGTGGCTGGGGTTGCGACCGTGATGAATTTGCCACCGCTGCACTGGGCCATCTTTTTGATCGGCGTGTACGGTTTGATGTTTTTGACTCAAAAAAATCGTAACAATAGCATGGGCTTGGTGTTTACCTTCGCCTTGACCGGTCTGATGGGCTATAGCCTTGGTCCCATCATCAATATGTATATGAACAATGGCGGTGGTGAAATTGTCATGACCGCCCTTGGCGGTACTGCGCTGACATTCTTTGGTCTGTCTGCCTATGCCCTGACGACTAAGCGTGACCTCTCTTTTATCAGTGGCATGTTGTTCGTCGGTTTTTGGGTGCTGCTGGTCGCGATGGTCGCTAATATTTTCCTTCACATGCCGGCGCTACAATTGGCGTTGTCTGCCATGTTTATGTTGTTCTCTTCTGGCGCCATCTTGCTGACTACTCAGCAGATCATTCGCGGCGGCGAGACCAACTACATCTCTGCAACCGTTACCTTGTATGTATCTATCTACAACATCTTCCTGAGCTTGCTAAGCCTGCTTGGCGGCAACCGCAACTAAGTCTCGCCCCAAGTTAGACCTCAAGTCATGCCCCACTTAGGTAGAGGCGGGTAGGTCAAGATGAGTTGTAAATCAATGATATGAAACTAAGTGGCCCTGATGAAAATCAGGGCCACTTTGCATTTGGCGCGTTACTATATGCGCTCGTTTCGATCAAAGGTTGCCTCTTTCATGCCGATGGATCTCTATCTTCAGCCCTGCTGGCCAACTTACCGCGGCCTAGATAATCCTTTACCTAAGCGTGGTGCCTAGTATGCCGATGACCTTTTCTGGGCTGCTGCGCCGCCTGCTCACCGATAGCCATATCTATTTTGCCCTTAAGGTGCTGTTGGCGTTTTTGGGTTTACTCGGTTTTTTTCTCGTTACCGGTAATCTTCAGCTTACGGTGCTGCTCTCCCTTGGGGTGGTTGCTGGCGCCACCGCTGAAACTGATGACAGCTTGTGGGGACGCCTTAAAAACCTCGCCATGACCTTGATTTGCTTTATGTTTGCTTCGCTATGTGTGCAGTTTCTCTACCCTTTCCCTTGGCTATTTGCCATTGGATTGGCCTGCTCCACCTTTATTTTTGTGATGGTGGGGGCGCTGGGTACCCGCTACGCCACCATCAGTTTTGGCTCACTGCTGGTAGCCATCTACACCATGCTGGGCGCAGCTAAGACACCCGATCTCTTTTACCAACCGCTGGCACTGGGCGCCGGCGCCCTTTGGTACGGGCTCGTGTCATTCGTTTGGCTGTGGCTATTGCCCTACAAAACATTGCATGAACAATTGGCCCAAAGCTATTTTGCCCTTAGCCGCTACTTGTTAGAAAAATCCCGTTTTTTCCCTGCAGACGAGCATGGCGCCCAAGCTATTCGCCACAATTTGGCCCAGCTCAATATCAATTTGGTCAGCGCGCTGGCCCTTACCAAATCGGCTCTTAACGCCCGCTTAAGTCGTCACCATCAGGCGAGCCCTGAGCTTGCAAGTATGTTGCGGCTCTATTTGCTCGCGTTAGAAATTCACGAGCGTGCGGCCTCTAGCCACTACCCTTACAGCCGACTGGAGGCTGAACTTAAACAGGGCATAGTGTTAGAAGGATTTCAGGAGGTGTTTTTGCAACTCTCTGAAGCGTGTCAGCGCCTAGGTTACTCAGTGCTGATACACAAGCCCTACAGCCATAACAAGCGAATTCATTGGACCTTACAAGCCCTTACCGATCAGCTCGAGTTTACCCATCTCAAGGAGCACTATCCCACTAGTTTGTTCACACCCTTGACGTTTTTAAGCCGCAATCTAGTGAGCATTAACCAGCTGCTTGGCAGCGCAGAGGCATTACAAAATCCAGCACCTGAGCCCCATGATTTGCCCGCACTCGCGCGCCCGCCTCGCTTATCACAGCTCAGCCAGCTCAAGCAGCACCTCACCTTACACTCCATGGTTTTTCGCCATGCATTGCGGCTCTCCCTTGGGCTAGTCATTGGCTATGCCATACTGCAAGCCTTTGATCTCGTTAAGGGTTATTGGATTTTGCTCACAGTGCTGTTTGTCTGTCAGCCAAGTTATAGCGCTACCCGCCGCCGATTAATGCAACGCATGTTCGGCACCTTTGCCGGTATTTTGGCTGGGGTCCCTATTCTTTGGCTGTTTCCTGAACTGCACGTGCAGCTCGCGGTGATGGGGCTAACTGTCTTTTTGTTCTTTACCCAGGTGCGTAACAACTACAGTGCCGCCGTCTGCTTTATCACCATCTATGTGCTAATGGCCTTTAATCTGCTCGATGGTATTGGCTTTGCCATTTTGGGGCCTCGCTTGCTCGACACCCTACTTGGCTGCGTGATCTCCTACGCCCTCGTGGCATTGTTGTGGCCAGATTGGCAATACAAACGGCTGCCGACCCTGATTGCAAACTCTCTCTCAGCCAATGCTCGCTATTTGTCAGTCGTGCTGGCCAGCCTTACTGAACAACGTAATGAGTCCATTGAGTATCGAGTGGCCCGTCAACATGCCCATCTTGCCGACAGTGAGCTCGCCACCGCTTGGCAGAGCATGCTAGTGGAGCCCAAAAAGCGTCGCCGCTTTATCGATCTCTGCTTTACCCTTACCTGGCGTAACCACGCGCTGCTCTCTTATATCTCGGCGCTAGGTGCCCATCGCGACAAGCTAAAGCCCGTTAATGGGCAAGATGCGTTGCGCCACCACATCTGTCACACTTTAGAGCAAGCCGCTAGCCATCTTGCAGGGGCGCCATCAAGCACCCTAGGTGGCAAGAATTTGCTGCTTCCCCTCGATGATGAGCCGGCGTGCAGTGAAGAGCAGCGGATGTTAACCCAACAGCTAAACCTCATCAGCGAATTGGCCGATCAGTTGTTGCAGCTCGCCAACGAGAGTCGGTTGCTCACCAGCAAGCAAGACGCTACCATGCCCGCCCAATCTTGATTGCCCCATTTACCAGGAGCCTTTATGTCTGCGCCCCATACTCATCAGTTGCAATTTAATGGCCAACTTATCCATACAGATACCAAAGGCTACCTGCTTAATAGCAGCGACTGGAGCGAGGCCCTCGCGTTGGTGCTGGCGGAACAAGAAGGGATAGTGCTGGAGGAGCCTCATTGGGAGGTGGTGCGGTTTGTGCGCGCCTTTTATTTAGAGTTCAACACCTCCCCGGCTATTCGTGCGCTGGTCAAGGCGATGGAAAAGCAATACGGCCCCGAAAAAGGCAACAGCCGCTACTTGTACAAGCTGTTTCCAGAAGGGCCCGCCAAACAGGCGACCAAGATTGGCGGCCTGCCCAAACCGGTAAAATGTATCTAACAATCGGGACAAGGATTTTTGCAGATGTCGATATTAGCGCGGCTAACCGCCCGTTATATGGCGGCTATATATCCACTCAAACGGCAATGATCCGCAAATTAACGCCCAAAAAATGGGCGTTTTTATCTCAATAATGATAAATTGCTCACTTTTTACTACTCAAATCGGTATCATCTTAGGATGATCCTTATGCCTCATTCACACACATCAATAGTGGCATCGTCTGCGGTGAATTTTGCCAACAGATATTTGTCAGCTAACCGGTGGTTTGAGGGTATCCACTGCTGTTGTTTAATTTCGTAGCAGCAAAATTCAACAACTATCTTGGGAAATTTACATCCATGAAAAAATTATCCATCATTGCAATGACCATGCTGGCATCAACAGCGGTCAGTGCAGAAGTCATCAAGATCCCTAACGAATCTGGTTTTTCCGGTTCTGTAATGGGTGGCGTGGGCACTGTTAAGTACAAATCAAATATGTACAAAGGCCCAAATGATGACAATGACCAACTCAATAGCCGTTATGGCTCACCAGAGAGCTACTCTTCCCCTATTCCACTAATTGGCGCTGACCTGCGTTATACCTTTGCCGGTCCTCGTACTCAATTATTCTTTGGCAACTTGCTACAAGATGCGGTGCGTTTTGACTTTACTCAGCAAATTGGTGTGCGTCAGCAAATTGGTGATAAAGGTGTGTTAGCGCTGGGTTATGTTTTCCCACTGATGGCGACCAAAACTTGGTCTGATCCATATGCATACGGCAGCCGTGATGAAACAGACATGAAGTCTGGTGGTGCTCGTGTTGCATGGGATCAAATTTGGGGCTCTAATTTCAACACCGCATATACCGTGCGTAAATTTGATGTTGATAGCGAGCGCAGCGGCGATAGTGTTATTGGTCTGAATAATGCACAACGCCATATGTTAGATCGTAACGGCACCACCAGTGATGTGTCTTTGTCTTATGATTTTAACTTAGGTCAAGGCAATAGCCTGCGCCCAGAATTCACCTACACCAACGGTGACTTTGATGGCAGCGCAATGAGCTATGATAAGACTAAATTCCAACTTTCCCATGGCTATAACACCAATCAATGGTCACTGGTCAGCAATATCTCTATTGGCCAAACCAGTTATGACAAAGCCAACCCAATTTATGGCAAAAAGGCTGACTCTAACGAGTTTGGTATTAGCTCTACCTTCTTCTGGCATCAGCTGTTTAACGTTCAAGGGCTCAGTGGCTTGATCAGCGCCTCTTATGGCGAAAGCGACTCTGATATCAACTTCTATGACT
This sequence comes from Aeromonas sp., assembly GCA_051652185.1. GTDB lineage: Bacteria > Pseudomonadota > Gammaproteobacteria > Enterobacterales > Aeromonadaceae > Aeromonas. The sequence goes on along the minus strand of JBOFTS010000068.1, from coordinate 68,597 downwards.
CTTATGTCACCAGCCTAAATACCGGCTTGGTTTATAACTTCTAATAAAATAAGGCCCCATATTGGGGCCTTTTTTATAATTAAGTATTCTTTATTCCCTATTCCCCATTCCCCATTCCCCATTCCCCATTCCCCATTCCCCAGAATAGTCGCTCATCGCTGCAAGGTATGCAGCACAGATCTTACCTTAAGAGATGCATGGGTACGAAGGGGGGGACAGTGATACACGTCTATAGACCCAATCAAATAGGCCAATCAACTTGCTGCACGAGCAGTGGGTTTTATATCCTCGCCCGAGCGGGCGAGGAGGGGTTGGTTACTTGTCTAACAGATAGATCGTTAACATATTGCTTATTAAGCTTTCTTATTAAGCTTTTTTATTAAGCCATCTTGTTAAAAGCTCTTATTAAACAAGAGGTTAACCATTATGATTAACGCTTTTACCACTACTAATAATTAAGAAAAAATACTCACTTTCTTAAAAATCAAGCTCTGCTTGGTTTTGTATTCGATGATAATGGTAATAACACAAGCAAAACCACCGACTAACATCGCAGCAAAATGATTAGGTACGGTAATCTCGCCCATGTATTTGGTCCACATTACCGCAAGTGCAATAAACCAACCAAAGAGTGTGACTGACTGGAGTAATGCCGTGGGAATGAGATCACGCATAAAACGTGGATTAAAGGTGGCTTTCGTACTCGGCATTTCTTTATGCAAGTGTTTAGTAAAAAGCGTTGCAGCAATTAAAGAGATAATAATGCCAAGCCCAAAGGTAAGTGAAACAGCTTCACCCCATACCGAAATTTGCGTATTTGAAATTGAATTCACTGATAGCGGAATTGTGTCATACTCTTTAAAATGCCAGTGTGCAATCAATCCATTTATTATACCGTTGATCAAACCTCCGACTATTGAATCTTGTGGTCTGATATTAGGTTGCGACATGACATTATTCCTTAAAAAGTAGTAGAAGCAATTAGCGATTTTTATATACAAATAAAAAAAGCACGGTATTCATCAGGTTAACTACATAACCCAAAGGCTAACCTATGCCTTAATTATTTAGCCATACATATTTACAAGCCCCTGCAGTCCCTTTGCTAGCCGTTATATTAGCTATGCTTAAGGTGCTACAAGGGCTGATATTCATGTGCCGAGCTTATTTACTCAGCGACATACTATGAACGAATGTTATCTAGCTCACGCTCAGAGATAAACATTGTCATGGTTGCGCCACGAATATAAAGGCCATCACCCACGCGGTCTAATGTTACGCGAGCACGACGATCGGTATTAATAATGATGCCATTTTTTTCCAGATCAGCAGTAGCACGAGTCCTGCCGTGGCGGGTCATCACTTTAACAATATCAGCTTTACGTAGGCTAAAGCTAACGTTAGGAATACGAGATTGAAACAGAATTTTACCACCTTCTTCATATGCGCGGATTTTAGTCAATTTACCATCAACAGAACCTGCAATAGCAGAGGTAGACAGTGCACAAAACGAGAATGCTGCGACCAGCATAAGTACAAATTTATTTTTCATAATAACCTTATATACCGTTAAATATAAATAATCTATCCATAGTGAGGTCGCAAAATACATACCGTCAATATACTTTGTCAACCTGTCCCAATCATTTTCGTTCAAGCGTGTTGAATCTAACCTCAACTACTCCTAGTATCATATCATTTTAAAGCTGTTCCTATCCTGAATAGGTGAGCGGTTACAGTGCGTTAGCGGCTAATATTGCCGCTTAATCCTGTGCGAAAAGCCTTCGTGATAGGGCTGGTGATAAGTGCGGGTCATAAGCAGTCGCGATAAGTGCTCAGCATAGATACGCGTTCACCGGCAGAGTTATCACCCACTGTATTAGGTTTGGTATTGGCAATGGCATTAGCCATGGGATGAGCCCTGATAGTGACCATGGCAATCATCAGAAAAATAGCATGGCTTGATGAGGGTGGATATTTTTTGACCACCTTGAATGCCATGGTGACATTCTCTACAATGACGCACTTTTTTATCTATTTCAGGTCACATTGATGAGCGACTCTCACACTAAACCCGCACTGCCCGATCACCTGGCTGGTAATCCGCGCAGCCCACATCATGTTGCTGCGTGCTTTGAACACGACATTGGGATCCGCCTTAACGGCAAAGAGCGCACTGATGTCGAAGAGTATTGTATCAGTGAAGGCTGGGTGAAAATCCCCTCGCCTAAGGCGCTCGATCGCCGTGGTCAACCCATCTTGATCACCCTTAAAGGCACCGTTGAGGCCTACTATATCGACGCCGTTTAAGGATGGCGCGAGATGGAGCGCTCGTCGCAACTATTCCTATGCTCCTATGCGCTTGCAAACGCGCCATCGGCTAATGCTGTCAACGTGCTTCTTGCAAATAAATAAGGCCACCCTCTGGTGGCCTTATGCTTTTTGACCCCCATATATCCCACCCGTTGCCCTCTTGCGTTGATTCTTATGCTTGTCTCTGTGCTTGTGTCTGTACCTGTCTCAGCATTTGCTCTTGCTCCGGTAAAATATTCCCCACATTCGCCGTTTTCTCTTTGCCTACATCGCTGATGTGTCACCCATAAAAAAGAGCCAGTAACGCCGTCAATCAGGGGATGTGGCTGCGCAATCGGCTCCTCTTTTCTGATACGCCATTTATTGCAAAAAAATGCCGTTTCAGCCCCTTTTTTGCTTGTCAGGGGGGGCCTGCAAATGCACAATGCGCGGCCACTGAAAAGCCGTTCTCGCATTAATGCGGCGGCTTTTTTTATCCAGTGAACAAACCCATAAACGAGGCCGGATCACCCCCGGAAAAGATAGCGAGATTGGCAGCAATCTCCCGATACCCAGTCTAGTGAGGAACAACATGGGGCATTTTAATGCATTCCAACCGGCCATGACCGGTGCGCGTCACCCTGACGCCCTTGATTTTCGGGCATCTTGCCCGGTTTCGTTGATGGACTGTGCCACCCCGGCACTGCGCGAGGCGCGGCCATGATGGCGACCCAACCGGTAGGTCTGAAAAAGACCTTAAAACTATGGCAAGTGGTCGTGATGGGGCTCGCTTATCTCACCCCCATGGCGGTGTTTGACACCTTTGGTATCGTCACTGAGATAACCGAAGGTCATGTACCGACGGCTTACCTGTTTGCCCTGATCGGCATGTTGTTTACCGCTCTTAGCTACGGCCATTTGGTGCGCAAGTTCCCATCGGCTGGCTCTGCTTATACCTATGCCCAAAAGGTGTTTCACCCCTATGTGGGATTTATGGTGGGCTGGACCTCGCTGCTTGATTACATGTTTATGCCGATGATCAACATGTTGCTCGCCAAAATCTATCTAGAGGCCATGTTCCCCCACGTCGCACCCTGGACCTATATCTTGGGATTAGTTGTGGTGATGACCGCCTTTAACCTGCGCGGCATTAAGCTGGTGGCCAACTTCAACAGCCTGATCGTGGTGATGCAATTTGCTATCATCGCGGTCTTTATTGGCCTCATCGGGTGGGGTGTGAACCAAGGCGAAGGGCTCGGCACGCTGATTAGCAGCCGTCCGTTCTTTTCTGAGCAGATCCACCTTTCACCCCTACTGATGGGCGCCTCGATCCTCTGTTTGTCGTTTCTGGGTTTTGATGCCATCAGCACCTTGTCAGAAGAGACGCCAGATGCCGATCGGGTGATCCCCCGCGCTATCGTGCTAACGGCACTGATTGGTGGTGTGCTATTTGTGGGTACCTCATACTTTTTGCAGCTGTTTTTTCCTGATGTGTCGCGCTTTGAGCACCCAGATGCGGTGTTGCCAGAGATTGCGCTTTATGTGGGGGGCACTTTGTTTCAATCGGTGGTGCTGGTGTGCACCACGGTTGCGGTGCTGGCCTCGGGGCTGGCCTCCCATGCGGGGGTATCGCGGTTACTTTACGTGATGGGACGAGATCGCGCGCTGCCCGCTCGCTTTTTTGGTTATATCCACCCAACGTGGCAAACCCCGGCCTTTAATGTGCTGCTAGTGGGCGCATTAGCCCTCTCGGCGGTATCGCTGGATCTAGAAATGGCACTCGCCTTGATCAACTTTGGCGCACTGGTGGCGTTTACCTTTGTCAATTTGGCGGTGATTGCCCACTTCTATGTGAAGCTCAAACGCAACAAAACCATCATAGATACCATCCGGTTTTTGCTGCTGCCACTGTGTGGGGCGGCGTGTATCGGGGTGCTGTGGCTAAACCTTGAGCCCAGCTCTTTTGAGCTAGGGCTGATTTGGGCGGCGCTAGGGGCGCTCTATTTATGGCTGCGGTTGGTGGTTTTTCGTATCCCGCTCCATCGTGCAGAACAGGTTAACAGTAACCAGTAACTCATCCTCTCTACCCATTATCGGCCGTCATCATTGCTGGCGTGCCTCATGTCACTGGGCGCGGCTCTCTCTTTAGCAAAAGGGGGAGCCGCTCGCTTAACTGCCCCTATTTTCACTATTGCGCTGGCTAATTCACTCGGCTGCGCCCCCTGCTCTACTCTCTGCCCCACTCTGTCGCACTATCTGCCCCACTCTCTGCCCCACTCTCTGCAACACGGCTTGCAACACAGTTTGTAGAAAAAATGGCCTATCGCAAAAGTGAGGGTTCAGCCTGCGGTAACGCGTCAGGCATATGATCAAACAGCGGATGATAGAGCACTTCCCCTGATACATCGGCCAAGCCCCCCTGCTGTAGTTCCATCGCCATAAAGTGTTCAGCTGGCACCTCATAGATACAGTGCAAACCAAATTCACTGGCTGGACGAAACCCAAAACGGTGAAAATAGGCCGGATCGCCAAACACCACCACCCCTTTCCAATCCATCTCAAGGGCTGTATCGAGCCCTTCTTTGATCAGATCGGAGCCAATTCCCTGACCTTGCCAATCCGGATGTACAGCCACGGGGGCCAGACTAAGCCAAGGTCCCGCTACGCCGTTAATGGTGATCGGACTTAACATCAGATGCCCCATGAACTCAAACTCTTCTTCTTCGAGCATGGTAACGACCGCTGCGCCACATTCGCGCAAATGGTTGACAAGCTCAGCCTCATCGGTGCGACCAAAGGCGGCACTGACCACTTCATAGACCGGTAACATGTCACCGGGACGCTCGGTTCGTAACATACAACGTGACTCCTCGTTATCCACTGTGGGCATTATTTCACACAACGCGGATTCATCTTGCGTCGCTTTTTTAAAAAGATCAGCGCCCTTGAGCGATCGGCCATTACCGGACAATCTTTGGGTCATGTCTGGGCAATCTTCGGGTAGTGACGAGGACATCGCAGAGCAAGGTTAATAGTGGCTAATGGCATGACTATGCTCTGGGCTCTGGGCTCTGGGCTTTAGGTTCTAGGTTCTAGGTTCTGGGCGATCGCAGCGCCAATAGCTAACTTGGCAAGAGGAGTGAGCACTAACTGGGCGCTGACCGCAGTAGTACATACCCAGTTTTGCCATCACTCGGCCAGAGGCGAGGTTATCTGGCATATGGCAAGCGGTCAGGGTCGGTAGCATCCGTTGCTCAAACGCAAATTGTTTAACCAACGCCCCTGCGCGGGTGGCCAACCCGCAATTTTGCCAAGGCACGCCCACCCACCACGCTAACTCACCGGTGCTAAGCAGTGAGATCACCCCAACTAGCGGCGCCATCGCCTCACCCGTTGGCATCGTGATAGCCCAGCTCCACCCTAACCCTAATGCCCCTTTACGCCACCATTGTGCAAGCCAGTCATAGGCGTCATCTGGCGTGAAGGGATGAGGAATATGAAGGGTATAGCGAGAGAGCGCCTCATCTTGGCAATAGTGGGCAATCTCACGGGCATCACTTCCCTGTAGCGCGCGCAAGCAAAGGGAGCCTTGGCAAAGGGTTGGCATACTTAAGCGCCGGGCGAGCAGGCCATCTAGCACCTCACCAAGATCCGCGTCGGCAGTCAAGGGCAGATCGGCGCCTTGCGGGCCTAATGTGAGCAGCCCCTGCTCTTTAGCAAGCAGCAATAACGATGGCGAAGCACTGATAAGGATGTGATCGCAAGGAGTACAATAATGCCCCTGTTGCCACTTGCCATCGAGCCACGCGCTCAGCAATGTCGGCGGGGAAATGAAGCCATCGGGCGGGCACGCCAACCCACTTGCATCTGGCCACTTAACCGGAGTCTCGCCCTTGTGGCTCACGAGTAACTGCCAGCGATGGCCTTGCTGCTGCCAAACTTGTAATCGCGCAGCCCATGAGGGTTGCCACAAGCTGGCTTCAATCAATAACTCCATTAGCTAAGTCGACTCGCGCCAGCGAGCGTCAGATGACGAGGATGCGCTTCAATACGGGCAATCCACCCACGAATGGCGGGCCAGCCTTGCAACGAGATGATCCCCTCCTCTGCGACATGGGTGTAAGCATAAAGGGCAAGATCGGCAATAGTGGGCGCATCACCGCACAGATAAAGATGCTGTTTAAGTTGCTGCTCCATCACCGCTAGCGCGTGTTGGCCACCGGCCTTAAGCCCATCTAAGCGCGCCTCTTGGGACTCTGGGCGCCCAAGATAACGCACGATGAAACGGGCCTGTGCAATATAAGGCTCATGGCTATATTGCTCGAAAAACATCCATTTGAGTACGTCTGCTTGCTGCCGAGGATCCCTTGGCCACAGATCGCTGCCTTGCGCCAAATAAAAGAGAATGGCATTTGATTCTGCAAGCAGATCCCCCTGGCCAATTTCAAGGAGCGGAATTTTACCATTGGGATTAAGCGCTAAAAAGCTGGGCGTTGGGTGATCCCCTTTTTGAATATCCACCGCAACCCACTCAAGGGGCAAATCTAACCAGCGGGCTAGCAGCCACGGCTTGTAGCAGTTACCAGATTGCAGATCACCATAAAGACGCATACACACTCCTTGTGAAAATGGGTTAAATGTCCCGCTTAAGGGGCGAGCCGCTCAATTTGCCAGCGGTCTCCTGCGCGGGTGTAATAAAAGCGATCATGCAACCGATGCGCCCCCCCTTGCCAAAACTCCACGGTCTCAATCACCACTTTGTATCCACCCCAAAAGCTCGGTAACGGCACCTCCCCTTTGGCAAACTGTTGCTTGAGCACCAAAAATTGGGCCTCTAGCACGCCGCGCGCCGAAATGCGGGTCGACTGCTTAGATACCCATGCGCCAATTTGGCTCTCCTTGGGGCGGCTATGAAAATAGGTCATCACCTCGATACGGCTCAACGGCGTTGCCCGGCCTGTCATATGCACTTGCCTATCTAAGGTGTACCAAGGAAAAAGCAGACTGATCTGAGGGTTAGCAGCTAACTGCTGCGCTTTACGGCTACCTAAATTGGTGTAAAACACCATGCCTTCTGGGCCGTAGTGTTTAAGTAACACGCTGCGTTGCCAAGGCTGCCCGCTAGCATCAACCGTCGCCACCACCATGGCAGTGGGATCGCTTAATTTCGCCTCACAGGCTTGTAGCAACCACGTCTCAAATAAGCTAAAGGGCTCAAGGGGCAGATCAGCCCGATGCAACCCCGCACGGCAGTACTCTCGGCGCAGCTTCGCCACATCTATCATCTTGATATTCCCTATCATAAAAATCTGACTACCCACCTTGGTAGTTGGCATCATTGTGCTATGCCCCTCCCTATGGTGACAAGCCATAACGCAAGTGGTGACAAACCATAACGCCAGGGGCAGCGCCTCTAACAGCCAGCAAACCCATCATCACAGCGAGGGAACACGCCATCACGCGGCAACAGCGCGCGCCTTTAACTTTCCCCCCATGACCCGTGGGTATGTGCCCCATAGGGCGAAAATAGAGGCGATATCACACGGGCCTCACTGACTTGCGCTATATCTCGCCTTGCACCACATGCCCCTTGCCCCTATCATTGCCCGGTTCATCTATTTTCAGGATCCCCCCAGTTCACGGAGGATCCCTCTTTATCTGGCCAAGGTTAATCTCATGCTCAAATCCCCACTGTTGCCCCGTTTCGGGGATCTGGTCGTTGCCATTGTTGACGATGTGCTCGGTCAGGGTCTTACCCTAGATCGCGCCTATGCTCGTCATTTCTCTGGGATCGAACTCAAGCCGCAAGAACAGGCAAGGATTGCCCTGGTCACCGGTGATCTGCTCCGTCGTCTGAGCCTTTATTGCGCGCTCACCGGCATTCAGGTGCGACAGGCTGAAAAAAATGTGTGGCCACTGCTGCATGCATGGCACGCCTTTCACAAAATCGATCAACCAAATCGCCCTACCCTCGATCGCTTCAACGAAGAGGCATTTCGCCGCCGTCTCACCGAAGCGAAAAAAAATCCGGTATTGATGGATGGCTGTCCTGCTTGGCTAGAAAAACTTGGCAGCGAGCAACTTGGCGAAGCGTGGCCTGCAGAGCGGGCCGCACTAGCCTGGATGCCCAAACGCTATCTGCGCACCAATACCCTCAAGTGCACCCGCGAAGAGCTGCAGGCTATTTTGGCCAAAGAGCATGTCTCAACTATCCCCGTTGACGGCGTAGATACGGCGCTGCAAGTCACCTCTGATACGGCGCTGTTTCGTACCAAGGCCTTTGCTGATGGCTGTTTTGAACAGCAAGATGCCGGCTCCCAACTGGTGGCTGCCGCATTAGACGTCGCGCCCGGCATGCGCGTTATCGACGCTTGCGCCGGTGCCGGTGGCAAAACCTTGCATATCGCTGCGATGATGCAAGGCAAGGGTCGTCTGCTGGCGATGGATGTAGAAGAGTGGAAGCTTGAAAACCTCAAGCAGCGCGCTCGCCGCGCCGGTGCTCACAACGTCGAGACCCGGGTTATCACCAGTAGTAAAACCGTCAAGCGCCTCAAAGAGACCGCTGATCGCGTGCTACTAGACGTGCCTTGCTCAGGTCTTGGGGTGCTCAAACGCAATCCAGATGCAAAGTGGCGGGATACTGCCGAGCGGTTACCGATCCTAGTGGCATTGCAAGAAGAGATCTTGCAGCGTTACAGCCAGATGTTAAAAGTTGGCGGCCTGCTGGTTTATGCAACTTGCTCGATCCTGCCTCAAGAAAACCGCCAGCAAGTAGACAAATTTCTCGCCGCTAACGCGCATTTTCGACTGCTTGATGATCACACGGTAAGCCCCTCTGAGACCGGCTTTGATGGGTTCTATATGGCCCGTATCGAACGGATCGCCTGATCTCACCCACGGGTGACATAAAAAAGCGGCTGCCATTCCATTGGCAGCCGTTTTTTTGCTCGTGTTTTTATTCCCACTTTTACTCCTGTGTTTTATTCCTGCGTTTTACTCCTGCATTGTGAGCGCCGCAGTTTTACTCTGATGTTGTTTACTCCCATATGCGTGACCCCAAACGATGGGCGAGCGCTCCCTGACAAGGGATAGTTTGCCAATTTGCAGCCATAAAAAAGGAGCCGTTAGGCCCCTTTGCAAATGATGGCACTCATTATTGCGCGGCATCATCTTGCTTGTACTTCGCGGCGGTCTCTTTAAGCAGTGTCTGCAACTCACCGGCTTGAAACATTTCAATCATGATGTCACAACCACCAATGAGCTCACCCTCAACCCACAGCTGGGGGAAGGTAGGCCAGTTGGCAAATTTTGGTAATTCAGCGCGAATATCTGGATTTTGCAAGATATCAACGTATGCAAAAGGCTCGCCACAAGACATCAACGCTTGCGCAGCCTGGGCAGAAAAACCACAGCTAGGTAGCTTAGGAGACCCCTTCATAAACAAGATGATGGGGTTGTTAGCCAACTGTTGCTTAATCTTTTCAATCGTTTCCATAAGTGCCTCATTAGCGCGATTTTGGCGGCTATTCTACTGCAATCTGGCCCGAGAACAAACTGACAAGGGGGCAACAATGCCCAAATTGATCAAACAACCGCGGCAGATTTGATCGTGATCATGGCACCAATCAAGAGTTGTGAGGCCATCTTTGATGCTGCTACAATCCCTTGGCTTTGGGCGATGCTCGCCCATCATGTTGAAGCTGCGCATTTCCCATATTGAAAAGCGCACTCTTATCACCGTTGCGTTGGCTCGGTCTTGTCAATAGCACGGTTTGTCAATGGAGAGTAGAAAATGGCATTCGAACTTCCCGCTCTGCCCTATGCAATCAACGCTCTAGAACCGCACATCTCCCAGGAAACGCTGGAATATCACCACGGTAAGCACCACAACACCTATGTGGTCAACCTCAACAATCTTGTGCCTGGTACCGAGTTTGAAGGCAAGTCTTTAGAAGAGATCATCAAGACCTCTAGCGCTGGCATCTTCAATAACGCAGCCCAAATCTGGAACCATAGCTTCTACTGGCACTGCCTCTCCCCTAATGGTGGTGGCGAGCCTACCGGCGCGCTGGCTGATGCTATCAATAAAGGATTTGGCTCATTTGCCGAGTTTAAAGATGCGTTCACCAAATCGGCCATCGGCAACTTTGGTTCTAGCTGGACGTGGTTGGTAAAAAAAGCCGACGGCTCACTGGCCATTGTCAACACCTCCAACGCAGGTTGCCCACTGACTGAAGCAGGCACCACTGCGTTGCTGACCGTGGATTTGTGGGAGCACGCCTACTACATCGATTTTCGCAATATGCGTCCTAAGTACATGGAAAACTTCTGGGCCTTGGTCAATTGGGAATTCGTGGCTAAAAATCTGGCTGCTTAATCAGCTAAGCTTGCCAAAACGCCTCGCATTGCGAGGCGTTTTTTTATGCGTCCATCCCAGCGCCGTTACTGCACGGATGCACTCGATGTATTTATGTATAAGTTGCATCGATGCAACATATCTTTAAAACATATGCCCAAAACATATGCCAAAACAAAAGGCGCCCGTAGGCGCCTTGGATGTTCACTCGATAAGATTACTTATCTATCTCGTTCATGTACTGGTTGAGATCAGCATCGTCTGATTGCTCTTGCTGCGCCTCTTGTAAGGTCGTTTTCTTACCGGTGACCTTACCCTCGTTGTACTGCAAGTAGAAATCTTTGGTCAAGGCATAAGGATCAAGGGAGTTATCAATGATCCGCTCTTGATCTATAAGCTTACTGCGACTGCTCAAACCGCCGAGAGCCCAATGGGTGATCCGCAGTGGTAGCGTGAGCAGCGCATAGGGGAAATAGATCGTATCCACGGTATTACCAACGAGCTCGCGGGTGGTCGTTGGGCCATAACCTGGCAGCATCAGATACGCGCCATCTCCGATATGGGCCTTACCTAGCACGGTATCCATCCCAATCTTATTGCGCTTCATGCCCACGTTACCCGCCACATCAAAGATCCCAAGCAAACCAAGGGTCGTGTTAAGGGTAAAGCGGCCTAAGTTGGTGGCCGCACCTTTCAGATCACCGATCAGTAAGTGGTTGATCATGCTGCTTGGCTCGTTGAAGTTTTCAACCAGATTTTCGATGCCCGTTTGCACGCCCTCTGGCACATGCTTGGCATAACTGTGCACCGCAGGGCGGGCTACGTAGGGGTCGAGCACATCATAGTTAACGGCCCACATCGCCCGGTTAACCCCTTGAAACGGGTCACGGGGATCAGCGGCGGTACTGGTTGCGCCTGCAGGGGCTTGCCCGTGATCAAGATCCAGACTCTCAGGACCAGGCTTGGGTGGGCCGCCGGCGCAGCCACCTAGCAATAGAGCAAACAGGAGGGTTCCTAAACGAAGATGCATATGGCGATCCTGAGGTTTTATTTGATTTATCAGAAGTATAGGTAACTCGGCCCCCTATTGGGCCGAGTTCGCTAAAGGCATATTAGAGGGCGCGATCGATTTGAATGTCAATCGCAGTGGTAGGAATTTTTGCCGTCTTAACCGGGATGGATATCCCTTCAAATGCCCCCTGTTTGTTCATGACATTGTTGCCATGCGACAGCCGCGCCTTAAATTGCAGCTCAGGATATGCCCCAAGAGAGCTGCCTTCGACCATGGCATCGCTATCCCCAAGCGAAAGGGTCAGCGGCAAGGTGGGGGCAGCAATATGCTTGACCGCAATCGGCACGGGTGGGCCATTCGGTACCACCGCAAAGACGAATAGGTGAGGATCCGCTGGCATCGTGATCCCAGTGCCTAGCGTCACACGCAACGGAATATCCCCCAAGGTGATGTCATGGGATGAGCGGCCAGGTTCAGTGCCCTTCACTTCAACAGCGATTGCCCCTTGCCCCTGATCGGCAACCCCGTTAGCAGGACTTGCCATGGTCTGCGAGGTCGTGCGCAGTTTGAGCTGTGCGCGGGCATAAGCGATGGAGCGCTCAACCGTTACATACCGAGGGGACCCCTTTTTCATCAATGGCAGCATGGCTTGCCAACGGGACAAGGCGCCTTGAAAATCCTCTTTTTGCAGCGCCATAAACGCAAAGACTGAATGGGCCTCAAGGTTATTAGGATTAGCGGTAATCACGTCTTGTAATAGCGATGTCGCCTGCGCGTCATCCCCTGTCATCATCAGCGCTTGGGCATAGGGCACCGCCACCAACGATTTAGTTGGCGCCTGTTGATAGGCAAGTTCTAGTGCTTCGCGTGCCATTTGTGGATCGTTACCATCCATGGCCATGCGCCCTAATAGCAACCAACCACGATAATCATTGGGCTGCTCTTTTAGGCGGGTACGCAGCGCAAGGGTAAAATCCAGTAGATCCTGCTCAGTGACCTTGGCATTTGGCTCCACCAAAATCAGGTTACTGAGTTCCCCTAACCGGCTACTGGCATCTTGCCAGCGGCTTACCATCTGCCACGATCCCAACTGGTAATAGAGCCCTAAACTGACCACCACCAGCACCACAACCCCTGGGATCCAGGCTGCACTTTTACCCCGTTGGGCACGCTGTTCTACATCTGGAATATCATCGAGCAGGCTACGCTGTAGCTCAACTAGCGAGTCAGACTCCTCAGCCACGACCCCTTGCTCGCGCTCTTCTTCCATCTCTTTTAGCCGCTGCCGATAAAGTTGGGTGTTAAGGGCTGAACGGCTGATCCCCTGCTGGCTATCAGTGCGTAATAACGGCAGCACTAACGCAAGGCTCACCAGCACCAACAGCGCTGCAGCCACTATCCAAAAAGCGGTCATGATTTCTCTTCCTCTTTGAGCAGCGTCGCCAAGCGGTGGCGATCTGCGTCGCTCAAGGCATCCTCAGATGGGGCAATCGCCGCAGACTCGCGACGACTGCGCAGTACAATTAACCCGCCGCCTATCACGATCACCAGCAGCGGCCCTAACCACAGGATCGCCGTCGATGCCATCAAAGGCGGGTTATAGAGGATAAAATTGCCATAACGGGCCACCATGTACGCCACTATTTGCTCTTTATCTTTCCCCTCGCGTACCAGTTGGTAGGTTTTATCGCGCAAATCCTTCGCCAACCCCGCATTTGAATCGGCAATGTCTTGGTTTTGGCACTTAGGGCAGCGCAGCTCTTTGGTTAACTCCCGAAAAGCCTGTTCTTGGCTGTCGTTGGCAAAGGTATAGACATCAATGGCGGCAAGCGCTGGGGTCACACTGCCCACCCCTAGCACCAGCAATAACGATGCAAGCAATATTCTCATCTGGGGGCCCTCACTTCATGGCATCAAAGATGGGTTTAAGGGTCGACGCCCAGTTTTCGGGATTGATATCTCCCACGTGGCGATAACGAATGATCCCTTTACTGTCGATAAAAAAGGTCTCAGGCGCGCCGTATACCCCCAGATCCATCCCTAACATCCCATCGGGATCATAGAGGTTGATCTGATATGGGTTACCAAGCTCTGCCAGCCACTTTATCGCTTTGTCTCGCTCATCTTTGTAATTCATACCCATGATGGGGATCCCTTGCCCCGCCAGTTGCTTGAGGTAGGTATGCTCCCCATAACAGGTTGGGCACCAGGTGGCCCAGACGTTTAGCAACATCGGCCGCCCCATTAAAATGGTGCGATCGTGCTGTTTGTTAAGGTCATACATATCTTGCAAGGTAAACACTGGCACCGGTTGACCCACCATCACCGATTCAAGTCGGGTAGGGTCTGAGTAGAGCCCTTTGAACAAAAACACCGACCCTAACAAAAACACCATAAAGGGGATCAAAAACAACCAACGCTTCTTATTTATAACGGGGTTCATGACGTGGCCTCCTCTCTCTGACGGCCAAAACGATAGCGCTTGTCAAACATCGCAAGTCCTCCACCGATAGCCATCAATATCCCACCAAACCAGATCCAGCGGATAAATGGCTTGTAGTAGATCCGCACCGCCCAGGCGCCGTTATCTAGTTGCTCACCGAGCGCGGCATAAAGATCGCGGGTCAGACCGGCATCGATGGCCGCTTCCGTCATCGGCATCTGGGTAACCTTGTACATCCGCTTCTCAGGCATGAGCACGGCGACCTGCTTGCCATCTTGATGTACTGCTAACACCCCTTTAAAGCCATCGTAGTTAGGGCCGTTGTGCGCGGTGATCCCCGTAAAAACAAACTCATAGTCAGCAAAGTGCACCCGATCGCCCGCTTGCATCCGCAGATCTTTTTCGATGCTGTAGTTTTGGGTGCAGGCGATCCCGATGATGCTCACCGCCAATCCCACATGGCCAAAAATCATGGCCCAGTGACTGTTGCCAAGCTTGCGCACCCCCACGGCAAAGGGGTGTTTGTAGGTGGCCCGCGCCCAGGTTTCTTGCACGCTGGTGACGATGATCCACGCCCCCAGACCAATGCCTATTGCCGCCCATGGCTTCACGGTGTGGGCAAACAAGAGGGGCAGTAGCAATGCGGCCCCAAGGCTTAGCACCAACGCCACCATCACTTTACCCTTGAGCTCGCCAAGCTCTTGGCGGCGCCAGCGAAACAGCGGCCCCACCCCAAGCAGCAGAGCAAAGGGGATGATAAGCCAGCTAAAGATGTGATTAAAAAACGGCGTACCAATCGAGATGCTGCCCAGCCCTAACTCTTTGTGAACCAGTGGTAACAAGGTACCAAGCAATACTGTTAGCAAGCCGGCGACCAGCATGATGTTGTTGCACAGCAGCAAGGTTTCACGGCTCCACAACTGGTGTTTGCCGTAGCTTTTTACTTGCGATCCTTTAAACGCAAACAGCAACAGTGAGCTGCCGATCACCGCGAGTAAGAAACCGAGAATAAATAGACCACGAGTCGGATCGGAGGCAAACGCATGCACCGAGACCAGCACCCCAGAGCGCACCAAAAAGGTGCCAAGCAGACTCAGAGAAAAAGCCGAGATGGCCAATAACACCGTCCACGCCTTGAAGCTGGCGCGCTTTTCACTGACCGCCAGCGAATGCAGCAAGGCGGTACCGGCTAACCACGGCATGAAGGAGGCGTTTTCTACCGGATCCCAAAACCACCAGCCCCCCCAGCCTAGCTCGTAGTATGCCCACCACGATCCAAGCACGATCCCTAAGGTCAGAAAAATCCACGCAGCCATGGTCCACGGACGTGACCAGCGTGCCCACGTGGCATCGAGCCGACCGGTCATCAACGAGGCAATGGCAAAAGCAAAGGCTACCGAGAAGCCCACATAGCCCATGTAGAGCATGGGAGGATGGAAGATAAGACCAGGATCTTGCAGTAGCGGATTAAGATCGCGGCCATCGACCGGAAAATAGGGCAAGGTACGGATGAACGGATCGGAGGTAAACAACACAAATGCGGTAAACCCCACCGAAATCAGCCCCAGCACGCCCAACACTCGCGCCACGGCATCAAGAGGCAGCCGGCGGCTAAATCGCGCCACCGCAGCCGTCCAGCCACCTAACGTCAAGACCCAGAGCAGCAAGGATCCCTCATGGGCTCCCCAGACAGCAGAAATGCGATACACCAACGGTAACAAGCTGTTGGAGTTCGTGGCCACATACTGCACGGTAAAGTCATTGTCGATAAAGGCCCAAGTAAGGCAAAGAAATGACAGCAGTAACAGCAAAAAGTGGGCATACGCAAGCGGGCGAGCCGTCGACATCATGCCAAGGCGCCCCCAACTGGCGCCAAGCAGCGGATAGCTCCCTAGCAACAACGCGGTGGCAAAGGCCAGGATCAGAGCAAACTGACCCAATTCTGGGATCATGAAGGCATTCCTTTCAATTGAGCGCTCACCACTGCGATTGCCCGATCTGCCATGGCACTCACAGTGGCAAGCACAATGACAAGAGCAGTGGTAGCAATGGCACTAACAGTGGCAAGAGCAGTAGAAATAACAGCAGCAGTAGAAATAACGGTGGCAAGCGCCGCGCCGCCCCCTATCGCTAGGCTCACGGCTTGGCGCCCTTTAGCTGCGCTGGGGTGTACTCGGGCTTAAAGTGCATGCCGCTCGTGGCATCGGCGACTTCTGGTGGCATGTAATTTTCATCGTGTTTGGCCAGCACTTCAAAGGCGGCCACGGTGGTGGCATTTTTAAGGGTGCCTTGCGCCACAATACCCTGCCCTTCGCGAAAGAGATCCGGCAAGATGCCGTCAAACTCAACGGTCACTAAGTGGCCGCCGTTATCGACTAACTTAAATGACACCTTAAGGCTCTGCGGATCTCGCACTACCGAGCCTGGTACCACCAACCCGCCGATGCGTAGCCGCTGCCCCTCTTCGGGTTTTATCTTGTCCGGCCCTTTGCCTTCAACCAGCTCGCTTGGGGTATAAAAGAGGTCGATATTTTGACTCAAGGCATACAGCACTAATCCGCAAACAGCCGCTAGCCCTAAGGTAATCGCCAAAATAATCGTGAGGCGTTTTTTACGTCTCGGATTCATAAACTGTTCTCCATTTGCAAGGCAGCCTTACGACGGGCCTCTTGCGCCTGTTTAGTGCGCAGTTCACGCAGCAAGCTACGGGTTTTCATGCGGGTTGAAAAAAGGATCCCAACCAAACACACCAGCGTTAGACCAAACGAGAGCCACACATAAAAGCCGTACCCCCCCATCGCTAAAAAGTCACTCAATGAAGCAAAATACATGGTTACGACTCCTGCATAGCGATCGCTTTAACCCAAGGGCGATGCCCCTCTCGCATCAACAACTCATTGCGAAAACGCATCAAGGTCAGCGCGATGAGAAACGAAGCAAAGGCCACGATCATGATAAGCAGCGGCCAGAGCATCTCAGATGAGATAGAGGGTTTATCAAATTTGGTAATAGTGGCCCCCTGATGCAACGTGTTCCACCACTCTACCGAGTAGTGAATGATGGGCAAATTGATCACCCCCACCAGCGCCAAAATGCCCGCGGCGCGCCCGGCGATGACCTTATCGCTAAAGGCCGCGTACAGGGCAATGATCCCAAAATAGAGAAACAATAAAATAAGCTCAGAGGTGAGCCGCGCATCCCACACCCACCAGGTGCCCCACATGGGTTTGCCCCATGCGGCCCCAGTAAAGAGTGCAATAAAGGTGAACACCGCCCCCACCGGAGCCGTTGCCGCTACCGTCATATCGGCCATGCGCACTTGCCATACCAACCCGATAAAGGCGGCGACCGCCATGGTTGAGTAGGCTCCCATCGACAAGATGGCAGCAGGCACATGGATATAAATAATTCTAAATGAATCCCCTTGCTGGTAATCAGGGGGGGCAAACGCTAATCCCCACACACTACCAATTACAAACGACAGCAAACTTATCACGGCAAACCAGGGCAATAGGGTGCCTGCCAGCTGATAAGCCCGCTCCGGTTTGGCATAGGGGTGCAACCATTTCCACATATTTCACAAAACCTTTTGTTATTAATCGTTTAGCTATGACTACCATACCGACCATGGCGCAGCATCCCATACCCCCAAAGCAATAAGCTGCGTACTCCTTGATCCATCGCAACTTTATTTTTCACGAGTAGCTCCGCTTGGGGTCAGCGATCGCTTTAGTTAAGGCTTACCCGCAGCGCAGCCGATACCGCCAGCGGCGTAAGCGTCAACGCCCCCACCAACATGGCGGCTAAAATGGCCAACTGCCCGCCATAGGGCAAGCTCATGCCAGCGGCATCAATGGCAGAGGTCGCAAAAATCAATACCGGAATATAGAGCGGCAAAATCAATAAACTGAGCAGCACCCCGCCTTTGCGTAGCCCCACCGTCAAGGCCACCCCCACGGCGCCAAGCAAACTCAATACTGGCGTACCCAGTGCCAACGTCGCCACTACCGCCAAATAGGTGTGCATATCAAGAGAGAGCAACAGCGCTAACAGGGGCGAAATCAGGATCAGCGGCAAGCCGGTGAGCAACCAGTGAGCCACCACTTTGGCCAGCGCCAACAGTCCAAGGGGGTGAGGCATCAACATCATTTGCTCGAGCGCCCCGTCATTAAAGTCATCGCGAAACAAGCGCTCTAGCGACAACATGGCCGCTAACAACGCCGCCACCCAGATAATCCCAGGGGCAATGCGGGCCAGCAACTGGGGCTCAGGGCCAATGCCTAACGGGAACAAGGTGATCACAATCAAAAAAAACCAGAGCGGATTGAGAATATCGGAGCGTTGGCGCAAGGCCATTAATAGCTCTCGATGAATCAGGATCATCACTGCGCGCAACATGGGGTTACTCCTGCAATGTTGAAGCAAAAGGGGCGAGCGACAAGGTCTTGAGTCGCCCCTGCATCAAGGTCAGATCTTGGTGAGTGGTGAGGATCACCATGCCTCCCCGATCGCTATGGGCTAAAAAGAGCTGCTCGAGCACCTTTACCCCTTGCTTATCGATGGCGGTAAAGGGTTCATCGAGGATCCAAAGCGCCGGTTGGGGTGATAACCAGAGTCTGGCCAAGGCCACGCGGCGCTGCTGGCCTGCGGACAGTTGCCCGCTTGGCTGCTCTTCAAAACCGGCCAACCCAACCCGAGCCAAGATCTGCCAGAGATCGTTGTTTGCGTGCTGCAGGTGGTGCAATTGTTGGTAAAACGTCAGGTTTTCAAAGGGGGTCAACGCCGCTTTGACCCCGGGCTGGTGGCCCAAATAGAGTAAATTGGCGTGATACTCATCACGGCATTGGGCAATATTTTCGCCATTCCAGCACACCTCGCCAGTAAATGGCTGCGATAAACCGGTTAACAGCCGCAGTAAACTGGTTTTACCTACCCCGTTAGGCCCTTCGATTTGCAGTAGATCGCCAGGTCTCACCGAAAAATTGAGATGTTCAAACAGTGTGCGATCTTCGCGCACGCAGCTCAGATTGTTAACGTCAAGCAGCATGGTGATTGTTTCACAAAAAATGAGGCGGCCAAGATTTTACCACAGTTCTCCCCTCTAACGGGGCTAACCCGGCATCATGGGCTAGACGTGATGCCCTCTTGAGGCCGTTCTTTGGCGCCATTCTTTGGCTCTGTTTTTTGCCACAGCTTTTGCCACTTAAGAGGGCATCAGGTCGGTCAACCTCAACGCGCCGCCCAAGGCAACCCTACCTAAAAAAACGGCTCACCTTAAGGTGAGCCGTTTTAATGAAACGTGGCGCGATAGCACGTCGTCCATCTAACCCCAACCCGGGCGTTATTCTACTAGCATGACCTTGCACGTATTGGTACTGCCGACGGTTTCCATCTTATCGCCATGGGTTAATAGCACCATGTCGCCACTTTGCACCAATCCTTGGGCTTTAAGCACAGCTAAGGCATCACGGCACACCTCATACACCGGCTTCGTCTCATCACCATCAAACATCACCGGCGTGACCCCGCGATACAAGGTGGTCCAAGCCAGCGTTTTTTTATGGGGAGACATCGCAAAAATAGGCAGGCCCGAGCTAATGCGTGACATCAGCAAAGGGGTCGTGCCAGATTCAGTCAGCGCCACGATGGCTTTCACGCCGTCTAGATGATTAGCGGCATACATGGTCGACATGGCTAACGCCTCTTCTACCGAGCTGAAGGTGTAGTTCATTCGGTGATTAGAGACATTCAAGCTTGGGTGCTTTTCGGCCCCCACGCAGACACTCGCCATGGAGGTCACCGTTTCGATAGGGAACTGGCCCGCGGCCGTTTCTGCCGAGAGCATGACCGCATCGGTACCGTCTAACACCGCGTTGGCCACATCCATCACCTCAGCGCGGGTTGGGAGCGGCGCGTTGATCATCGACTCCATCATCTGGGTGGCGGTGATCACGACCCGGTTAAGGCGACGAGAGTGGCGGATCAGTTTCTTTTGCACCCCAACTAATTCAGGATCGCCAATCTCAACCCCGAGATCCCCACGGGCGACCATTACGGCATCGGCCCCTAAAATAACATCTTCCATCGCCTCATCGGTAGCGACGGTTTCGGCGCGCTCGACTTTCGCTACGATCTTGGCGTTAGAACCAGCGGCACGGGCCAACTCACGGGCATAGCGCAGATCATCACCGCAACGGGGGAAGGAGACGGCCAAATAATCCACGTTCATCAGCGCGGCAGTTTTAATGTCCTCTTTATCTTTTTCGGTCAACGCCGGCGCCGATAGGCCGCCACCTTTCTTGTTGATACCTTTGTTGTTAGAGAGCGGGCCGGCCACCGTGACCCGGGTATGAATGCGCGAGCCTTCAATATTTTCCACTTGTAGCTGTACGCGGCCGTCATCTAGCAACAGAATATCGCCCGCTACCAGATCATCTGGCAGGCTCTTATAGTCAATCCCCACCTGCTCTTGGCACCCTTCACCCTTACCAAGGGCAGCATCGAGAATAAATGCATCGCCAACAGCTAAATAAATTTTACCATCTTTGAACGTCGATACGCGGATCTTCGGGCCTTGCAGGTCCCCCATGATGGCCACATGACGGCCAAGCTTAGTGGCGATAGCCCGCACCTGATTGGCACGCAAAATATGATCTTCGGCAGTGCCATGAGAAAAGTTCATCCGCACCATGTCGGCTCCCGCCAAGATGATCCCCTCAAGGATCCCTTCACGATCGGTAGCCGGGCCAAGTGTGGTGACAATTTTTGTACGTCTAGGCATGAAAAACTCCAATATGAGATGGATATGATAAGAAGGTGTACCCTCTTTACCGCAAGGCTTGCCGCCCCTTAAGCAGGCAAACTCGCAGGATCGTGATCGCTATCGTTTGAGGGTACACCTCACCGGTGAGGGGTAGGATCTATTGATTTAGGCGCTATGGGGCACTTCAAAGCGCGATTCACGCAGACCCTCTTTTACTTTTTTCAAATTTTCGCGAAATTTCATCCCTCGGCGCAGGGTAAATCCGGTCGCGAGCACGTCCACCAGCACCAGCTGAGCGATCCGTGATGCCATCGGCATATAAACATCTGTATCTTCTGGCACATCCATTGCGAGCACCAAATTACACTCGCGCGCCAGTGGCGAGTCTTTAGCCGTGATGCCAATCACGGTGGCTTCATTCTCACGGGCGAGGGTGGCGATTTCAACCAGCGCCTTAGTGCGACCGGTGTGCGAGATCAAGACTACCACGTCCCCTTCACTGCCATTGATGCAGCTCATGCGCATCATGACGATGTCTTCAAAACTCACCACCGGGATGTTAAAACGGAAAAATTTGTTCTGCGCATCCCTTGCCACCGCCGATGACGCCCCCAATCCAAAAAAGCTGATCTTCTTCGATTGAGTCAAAATATCGACGCAGCGATTGACCGCGGCAATATCTAGGCTGCTTTTAGCCACATCTAAGCACGCCATGGTGGACTCGAAAATTTTGGCGGTGTAGGTCTCAGGGCTATCTTCCGCCTCAACATGTCGATTCACATAAGGGGTGCCATTGGCCAGACTTTGCGCCAAATGCAGTTTGAAATCGGGGAAACCTTTAGTATCAAGACGACGGCAAAAACGGTTGACGGTCGGCTCACTGACGTCGGCCATCTTAGCCAAGGTGGCGATGCTGGAGTGAATAGCGGTCTGAGGAGACCCAAGGATCACTTCGGCGACCTTGCGTTCAGACTTACTGAAGTCTTCCAAATTGTTCGTGATTTTATCAAGAGTATTCATCATCACCACCAAGGGTTTTTTAGTAATTTAACGTCAATGTTTTGCCCAGTGCTTAGGCTAAGTAGGCTTCCAACCCGTTCGATGACTATACAATACAAGCGTTTATCGTCACTAATACCCACCATACAAAGTATGACTCATCTCTAATTTTTTCTTAATTTTCGTTACAAAACCTCAACTTGCGATGAAGACGCTTTCAAATGTTGCAAAGCAACAACATTGTGAGCAAACGCACGTTTGTGCGGTTCAATGCAATAACCCCAGCCTAAGGTCAGCTAGAATGGCCCATCACACTCAAACCCTATGCCTGGACGCAACGGTCGTCCCAAACCTGTAACGAAGGAGTTGTTATGCAACATACCCACGCGCTGGTCGGTGATGTCGGCGGAACCAATGCGCGCCTTGCCCTGTGTGAGCTCGCAAGCGGCGCTATCTCACAGGCCAAAACCTACTCAGGTTTAGCCCACCCAAGCTTAGAGACGGTGATCCGGCTCTATCTGGAAGAGCACAATGCCACGGTAAGTCAGGCCTGTATCGCCATCGCCTGCCCAATCAATGGCGATTGGGTCACCATGACCAATCACAGCTGGGAGTTTTCCATCAGCGAGATGCAAGCCAATTTAGGGCTGGCCCAGTTGCAGGTGATTAACGACTTTACCGCCGTCTCTATGGCGGTGCCGGTGCTGGCAAAAACCGATTGCATTCAACTTGGCGGCGCCGCCCCCGTTGCAGGCAAACCTATCGCCATCTATGGCGCCGGCACCGGGTTAGGGGTCGCCCATCTGGTCAATACCGGGGAGCAGTGGCTGAGCCTACCTGGTGAAGGGGGGCACGTCGATTTTGCCGCTAACAATGAAGAAGAAGATGCCGTATTGCAGGTAATGCGCGCCGAGCTTGGCCATGTGTCGGCTGAGCGATTGCTCTCAGGGCCGGGGCTGGTCAATCTCTATCGCGGGCTGGTGAAATCAGATGGTCGTGAGCCGGCGCATTTAGAGCCAAAAGACATCACAGAGCGCGCCCTGACAGGAGAATGCCTTGATTGCCGGCGCACATTACGGCTGTTTTGCGCCCTGATGGGCCGCTTTGCTGGCAACTTGGCCCTTAATATGGGGACCTTTGGCGGCGTCTATATTGCAGGTGGCATAGTCCCGCGCTTTGAGGAGTTTTTTATCAACTCAGGTTTTCGGGTGGCCTTTGAAGATAAGGGGCGCTTTAAATCTTACCTGCGCTCTATTCCGGTATTTTTGATTACCCATAAAGAGCCTGGGCTACTTGGTGCCGGCGCGTATTTGCGCCAATCCATTGGCATCCCCCTCCCATAGCGCAGAGGCGTTGCATCACATCATTAAGCCCGTGATTGATACCAAGCCCGTGATACCAAGCTCATGATATAAAGCCCGTGATACAAAGTCCGTGATACAACAAGAGCAGGCCACCCTAAGGTGACCTGCTCTTTTTCATATGGCAGTAAACATGCCGCACGCTCATCCGTTAGCTGTTAGTCGTTAGCGGCGTCCATTGCCCCCTCTTCACTGTGAGCGGGCAAGATCAGGTTGAGTAAAATGGCTGCAACCGAGGCCAGTCCCACCCCTGCTAGCGCAAAGTCGCCAATTTTCATCTCTAACGCGCCAACCCCGATGGTCAAGGTCACCCCGACGATAGCGATATTGCGTGCGAGCCCCAGATCGACTTTTGACTCTATCAAGGTCTTCAAACCGATAGCGGCGATAGATCCAAACAACAGCAGCATGATCCCCCCCATGACCGGCATAGGAATGGAGGTAAGCAGCGCGTTGAACTTACCAAAGAAGGCCAAAATGATGGCAAACACGGCAGCCCAAGTCATGGTCACAGGATTGAAATTGCGGGTAAGCATCACCGCTCCTGTCACTTCGGCATAGGTCGTCACCGGAGGGCCCCCGATAAAACCGGCAAAACAGACGCCAATGCCATCGCCAGCCAGCGTGCGGTGCAGGCCAGGGTTCTTGGTGTAGTCCTGCCCGGTGACGCCACCAATGGCTAAGACCCCACCGATATGCTCGATACAAGGGGCAATGGCCACTGGCAACATAAATAAAGCGGCTGCCCAATTGATCTCTGGGGTTTCAAAGTGCGGCAACGCCAACCAGGGCGTTGCTAGTAGCCCCGCAAAGTTAACCTGCCCCATCAACACCGCCGAGATATACCCCGCGATCACCCCGCACAAGATAGGAATGAGCTTGATCCAACCTTTGCAAAACACGGCAGCAATCAAGGTCACTGCAAGCGAGATCCCAGCCAACATCAGCGCCGTCCCCGCAGGCATCACCTGCTCGCCGCCAGCACGGCCCATCGCCATATTGCAGGCCACCTGTGCGACCGATAAACCAATGACCATGATCACCGGGCCAATGACGACCGGTGGTAGCAACTTATGCACAAAGCCCATCCCTTTGACCCGAATAAATGCCGCCAAAATGAAATACATAAAACCGGCAGCGCACAGGCCAAACATGGTCGAAGGGAGGCCCCAGGTCTGGGTGGCATAAATAATGGGGGCAATGAACGCAAAGCTTGATCCCAAAAAGATCGGCACTTGGCGGCGGGTACACAGTTGAAATAACAAGGTGCCCACGCCTGCACCAAGCAGGGCCATGGAGGGGTTCAATCCGGTGAGCAGCGGTACCAAAACCATGGCACCGAACGCGACAAACAGTATTTGTAGCCCGGCGACACTTTGCTTGACCAAGGAAAACATGGATATCCTTATTTTTTGCGCTTATTTTTGCGTCTTTTATGACAGATAGGCAAATGTGGCACTTGTTAGCGATCACAAGAGAGTATCAACGCACACTGTGCGCATAAAATCGTCATAGGTTAGCGTTTACTGCTTGGAAAGGGCGTGAAACTGGCTTTTTAGGCGGGATTCGTTGCTACAAGCATCGAGTACGCGATATTACGCACCTTTACGATGGATGCCAAACGTTTTTCTAGCTGCGTTGATTGCACATATGGCGAGCGGTTGCCGCTCCGTGATAGCCATAAAGGGCTTAGCACGTTGGCAAACACCCTATGCCAATAAACAAAAGGGATGGCAACGCCATCCCTTTTTATTACACCCCTCTAAAACGGTTACACCCGGCGATAAGGCAGATAAACCGGCTCCCACATGTGGTTAAGGATATGCTGCTGCAGATCTTGACCTATCAGGAGATGGCTTGGGTCTTTGCGCACGATATCGTTAAGTACCGCGGTTGCAACCCGCACCGAAATACTGCGAAGCTCACTGATGCTCGGATAAACGGCGCCCTTTGCCAAATCCGCTGTATTCACACACTCAGCCAGCGCAAAGGCGGCGGTGGTGAAGATATCAGGGCTAATGACCTTAAGCTGACTGACGATGGCGGCAAGGCCTACCCCTGGGAAAATAAACACGTTATTACCCTGCCCCACCCGAAAATTTTGACCGGCGTAATGTACATCATTGAACGGACTACCGGTAGCCACGATGGCTTTGCCTTCACTCCAGCGATAGATATCTTCTGGCAGCGCTTCGCAATTGGCGGTGGGGTTAGAGAGCGGAAACACCATCGGACGTTCACAGTGTTGCAGCATCAATTGAATATGCTCTTCTTTAAAGGCGCCGCCCGCGCCACTGGTGCCTAGCAGCACAGTGATAGGAATATGGCGTAGCACCTCAGAGAGGCTTGCTTTGCCCGCCACAGCCGTGCCCCAATCGGCCAGCAATTGACTCGGCTTGGCATAGCGGCGCTTGTACTCATCAAGGCCTTCGCGGTTATCACACACTAAACCTTGAGTATCGAGGATATAGATGCGATCTCGCGCCGCTTGCGGGTCCATCCCCTCACGGATCATCCCAGCGCAAATTTGATCTGCAACCCCCACCCCACCGGCGCCAGCGCCATACACCACATAATGTTGCTGGCCCAGGGTTTCCCCTTTGAGCTTGACCACCCCAATGATACCGGCCAGCACCACAGCGCCGGTGCCTTGAATGTCATCATTAAACGATGGTAGCGCCTGCTGGTAGCGAGATAAGTTATTAAACGCATTGGATTTACTGAAATCTTCCCACTGCAATACCGCATTGGGGAAGTAGCGTTTCACCCCTGCCACAAACTTCTCGATAAAATCGTCATACTCTTTACCGCGAATTCGCGGATGAGGCTGCCCCAGATACATGGGGTCATTTAATAAGGTTTGGTTATCGGTGCCCACATCAAGCACGATCGGCATGCAGCAAGCCGGATGGATCCCCGCCCCTAGGGTATAGAGCGACAGCTTGCCAATGGGGATCCCCATACCACCGACCCCTTGATCGCCAATTCCCAAGATCCCTTGGCTATCGGTAACCACAATAATTCGCACCGATTTAGCATCAAAGTGACGAGTGAGGCTCCCCATGTCATCGACGTTGTTAGGGGTGATATAAAGGCCACGGGTCTTTTGAAAACGATGGCTGAACTCTTGGCAAGCTTTACCGACCGTTGGGGTATAAATGTAGGGCGTCAGCTGCTCAACATGGCGCGACAGCAAGGCGTAAAACAGGGTTTCGTTGCGATCTTGCAGTGCCCGCAAATTCTGATACTTCTCAATGTCACTTTGGGCACTTTCAAAGCTTTCATAAACCCGCTCAAGCTGAGCTTCGAAGGTTTGTACCTGCGGTGGCAAGAGGCCATCTAGATCAAAATCGGCTCGCTCTTGCTCGGTAAAGGCGGTGCCCTTGTTGAGATAGCGATTATTAAGAAGATCGGTACCAGTGAGGGCAACAGGGCGAAAATCCACCCCTTGCGCATCTTTCCACAGCAGATATTGTCCAGTAGCCATAGGGATTCTCTTTGAGTTAGGTGAAATTGCTATGGGATGAGAGAGCAATATGAGAGTGCAATAAATAAGAGTGCAATACTCATAATGAAATCAATCATATAACGAATCATCCTTGGATTATGTGAGCTTGGCCATAGCAATAACTAAATCTGTATGCCCAGCCTACAAGCCCTCCATAAGTCATACACAAACCATACACAAACCGTGAAATGGATGATGGGATCGATGACAAAAAGGGCGCAAATGCGCCCTTTTCATTAGCTAAATTGACTGCGTTCTCACGCTGACTTGTCCGTTTTAGACTCATCAAGGGTGTGCTTTACCTCGGCAAACCAAAGATCGTGGTGCTCTTTGGCCCACGTCTCATCAACTTCGCCCGTCACCATCCCCTCTAGCGCCCCTTCCAATTGGAATAGGCCCATATAGATATGGAAGATAAAGCCGCACATCAGGATCAATGCTCCGATGATATGGATGAAACTGGCCCACTCCATCTGGCGACGCTCTTGACCAAAAATGGGGAAGTCCAAAAACAATCCCGTGGCCACCACAATGCTGCCAAACCAGATCAACAGCCAGAAGATCACCTTCTCACCGCCGTTAGAAAACTCGGCAGAAGGATGAGTCCCCTTATGAGGGCCCAACATACCACCGGCTTTCATGAACCAGCGTACATCCACCATGTTGACCACGTTGCAGCGAAACCACTTGATCAACACGCCCACTAGGCAGAGGAAGAACAGCGGCCCCACGTAGTTGTGAAAGACTTTGGCAAACCAGATCCAGTTCTCCCACACCCCAAGGCTCACCACCGGCTTAATGAAGTACTTGCCATAAATGATGGCTAGCCCCGACCCCGATAGGGTCAAAAACATAATGGCGGTGATCCAGTGAAGCGCCCGATCTAGCCGGCTCCACCGCTTGAGCTTACGCCCAGTACGGGGCTTAGAGAGCTTGGTCGGCCCCACCACCCAATACATCAAGGCGCACAGGGCGAGGGTGCCAAAAATAGCGATGGCCCCCAGTGGTGAGACCCACTTGGTCTTCACTTCATACCAAAGCTCCCCGGGTACCGAGATCAGCACCCCATGCTCGGGCGAGAGCGACGAGGTCGTTCCCGCCTGCCCATCTTTGACCGCTCGCCAGTAATCGGCGCCAGAAAATCCGACAGCCTCTTGCTGGGCGCTGGCAAAGCTGGGCGCACTAAACAGCAGCATGGCTGCCAATAGCGCGGTCAGCCAGTGTCTCATTGGCCACCCTCCTGCGTCTCTTGAGTCAGCGCATTGCCGTGGCCATCATGAGCCTGGCCTACGTCTTTAAACAGACCCGGCTCATTGCCACTGCCCCATGCCGCCTCTGGGGCGCCGCGATAGGCCACCCGCTGGCGGAAGATATCCGAAATAATGTGTGCATCTCCGGCTAGCAGCGCCTTGGTGGAGCACATCTCGGCGCACAGGGGCAATTTGCCTTCAGCGATGCGATTGGCGCCGTATTTCTGACGCTCAGCTTCACTGTTGTCGGGTTCTGGTCCACCGGCGCAGAAGGTACATTTGTCCATCTTACCCCGATCACCAAAGGCCTCGGTTTTCGGAAACTGTGGCGCGCCAAATGGGCAAGCAAACAAGCAGTAGCCGCATCCGATACAGAGATCTTTGTTGTGCAGCACGATGCCATCTTCGGTGTGATAAAAGCAGTCGGCTGGGCACACGGCCAAGCAAGGGGCATCGGTGCAGTGCATGCAGGCAACCGAAATCGAGGTTTCACCTGGCAGGCCATCGCGCAAGGTCACGACCCGGCGCCGCTGGATCCCCCACTCAACCGCGTCAGAGTTGGCATTCTTACACGCCGTCACACAACCGTTGCACTCGATGCAGCGCTTGGTGTCACACATGAATTTCATTCTGGCCATGGTGTTAGGCTCCTACTTTACGAAAACGGCACAGGGTAGCTTTGGTTTCCTGCATCTGGGTAACCGGGTCATAACCATAGGTGGTAGCGATGTTCGCCGAGTCGCCTAACACATAAGGCGCGCACCCTTCTGGATATTTAGCTAGCAGATCTTTGCCTTCGAAATGACCCCCGAAGTGGAATGGCATAAAGGCAAGTCCTGCCGGAACCCGCTGGATCACCATCGCCTTAACCAGCACCCGGCCCCCTTCTGGCCCTTCGACCCAAATATTGTCACCGTCTTTTACCCCCACATTGTTGGCATCAACGGGGTTGATTTCGACGTACATCTCTTGCTGCAATTCAGCCAGCCAAGGGTTAGAGCGAGTCTCTTCCCCCCCCCCTTCATACTCCACCAAACGGCCGGTAGTGAGGATGATCGGGAAATCCTTGAAGGCATCTTTTTCTTGAATCGAGGCAAATTGCGTCGGCAAGCGCCACATGCTCTTAGCATCAGGCCAGGTTGCATATTCAGGCAGCAAGTCACGGCGCGGGGTATAAAGCGGCTCGCGGTGCTTGGGCACTTGGTCTGGGAAGGTCCATACCACGCAGCGCGCCTTCGCATTACCGTAGGGCACAAAGCCATGTTTGATAGCAACCCGCTGCAACCCGCCGGAGAGATCGGTCTTCCAGTTTTTGCCTTCCGCCTGAACTTGCTCAGCGGGGGTCAACTCATTCCACCAGCCGAGCTGCTTCATGAGATCTGCGGTCATTTCAGGGTAGCCATCCTCAATCTCACTGCCCTTAGGCCAGGAGTCTTCCGCCAGCAGGGAGACCCCTTTATATTCGATGCCAAAGCGCGCCCGAAAACCGCTGCCCCCTTGTGCGACCGGAATGCTGGTGTCATAGAGGATATGGGTACCTGGATGTTTGAGCTCAGGGGTACCCCAGCAAGGCCAAGGCAAACCGTACACTTCCCCATTGATCGGGCCGCCTTCGGCCTTGAGGTTGGTCTTATTAAAGGTGCCCCAGTTTTGCTGGTGCGCTTTAAGACGCTCAGGGCTTTGACCGGTGTAACCGATGGTCCACATACCACGATTAAATTCACGGGTGATGTCTTCGATAAGCGGCTGATTGTTCTCAACCTTGATGTGCTTAAACAGCTGGTCAGCAAAGCCAAGCTTTTTACTCAAGAGATACATGATCTCGTGATCGACTTTGGACTCAAACAGCGGCTCAATCACCTTATCGCGCCACTGCAATGACCGGTTAGTGGCCGTGACCGAACCATAGCTTTCAAACTGGGTGGTGGCTGGCAGCAAATAGACACCATCGGTGCGATCGTTCATCACCGACGCTACGGTCGGGTATGGGTCAACAATCACCATCATGTCGAGTTTTTGCATCGCCTTTTTCATCTCAGGACCGCGGGTCTGAGAGTTAACCGCATGGCCCCAATAGAACATGGCGCGGATATTAGAGCCTTGTTCAATCAGATCGGCGTTCTCCAGCACCCCATCAATCCAGCGAGAAACCGGAATGCCGTTGCTGTTCATGGGCAACTTGCCGTTATAGGCCTTGTTATCAAAGCGGGCTTTGATCCACTCAATATCGACATCCCACACCTTGGCCCAGTGCTTCCACGCGCCCTCTTCGATCCCGTAATAACCGGGTAGCGAATCAGAGACCACCCCAAAATCGGTGGCTCCTTGCACGTTATCGTGACCACGGAAGATGTTCGCGCCCGCCCCGCTCTTGCCCACGTTGCCAAGGGCCAATTCGAGGATGCAATAAGCCCGCGTGTTGTTATTACCGGTGGTGTGCTGGGTGCCGCCCATGCACCACACTACGCAGCCTGGGCGATGATCGGCGAGCAGCTTAGCGGCATCATGCACCTGCTGTTCATTAAGGCCCGTTACCCGCTCAACTTCGGCAGGGGTCCAGTGTGCGAGCTCTTTTTGAACCTCATCCATGCCAAAGACACGGGTGCGAATAAACTCTTTATCTTCCCAGCCGTTTTTGAAGATGTGCCAGAGCATGCCCCAAATAAAGGCCACGTCGGTGCCCGGGCGCAAGGGTAGATACATGTCGGCCTTGGCTGCGGTGCGGGTACGGCGAGGATCCACGACCAAGATCTTGCAATCGTTGCGCTCTTTGGCGAGCAAAATGTGCTGCATCGCAACGGGGTGGGCTTCTGCAGGGTTAGATCCAATAAACATGATCGACTTGCAGTTATGCATGTCGTTCAAGCTATTGGTCATGGCGCCATAGCCCCAGGTGTTGGCAACGCCTGCAACGGTCGTGGAGTGACAGATCCGCGCCTGGTGATCGACGTTGTTGGTGCCCCACAGCGAGACCATTTTGCGAAACAGGTAAGCCTGCTCGTTACAGTGCTTGGCAGAGCCCAGCCAGTAGACGCTGTCAGGACCAGACTCTTTGCGCAGGCGCAGCACTTCGTTACCGACCTCTTCGATGGCCTGATCCCAGCTTATCCGCTGCCATTTGCCGGCCACCAATTTCATGGGGTATTTCAAGCGGCGCTCACCGTGGCCGTGCTCGCGCAGGGCCGCCCCTTTGGCGCAGTGGCCGCCTAAGTTAAAGGGGTGATCAAAGGCAGGCTCTTGATCGGTCCAGACGCCGTTTTGCACTTGTGCATACACGCCGCACCCAACCGAACAGTGGGAGCAAATGGTGCGCTTGGTTTCAACAGGGGTATCGGCTGCAATGGTTTTGGCCTCGGCCCGCTGCATCATCGCGGGCGCCAACCAACCGGCGGCCACCGCGCCACCGGTCACTAAACCTGAGTTAACCATAAAGGCGCGGCGGCTAAGCCCCTGTCCACGGGTCGCGGTGTGGCTTTGCAGGCTCTCTTGTTCGCTGACCTGAGCGGGCTCGGCACGTTTTGTTAATTTCATAACTTCTCCTTCTTTGAGCTAGCTCAGTCGGGGCCGCGCAGGCTTTGATAAAACGCGTTGATATGAGGGGTATCTCGATAGCCCTGATTTAGCACAATTTTATGGTCGTCGATCTGGGTGCTGATCACCCGGCCAGTGGCCGCAGCAAGCACGCCGACGGTAGCAACGACGCCCACCCCTTTGATCAAATTACGGCGAGATGGGTCTTGTGGCTTGTTATCACTCATGGTGGTGTGACCTCTGTTGTTGTAATGACTCGCCATGGGCACTGCCATGGCAACTCATGGATAGGTATGCGCAGCTGTGCCCGCTAAGAGCGAGTCACCACGCACGCGCCAAACGGCAGACGTAGATCCTGCTCTTGCTTGAAAAAATCTTCGCCGAGGGCCCCCACGGCTCGGTAAAAACTGCCCCCTTTGGCTTGTTGTTGATCTTGGCAACAGGTCAATACCCAAGGGGCAAGGTGGCGTTCATAAAAGCGATGACGCTCGGGGTGCTGCTCGGTAATTAATACGTGCATCACCTCACACAGCGCAGCCAGATGATCTTCAGGCTCACACACCCCGCTTTGACGCTCAAAGCCAAGGGATTGCAGATCGGTGCGCAATATTGCAAGGGGCAGCTCCATCAAGGATCCGGTGAGATACCAAGAGCCAAAAGGCACGATCTCGCCGCGCCCTAGCCCGATAAACAGATCCTGATACTCTTGCGCCAGCTCATGGGCGTGATGGCGGCTCGCCGCCAATTGCACCAGCCCCAACCCTCTGGCAAATGGGCCAGCCATCGGTTGCAACCCTTGCAGCCACGCCAGTTGCTCACCACTTGGGGCGGCGCGCCACAAGCTCGCCAGCAAGGCATACATCTGGGCGCTGTGTTGTTCCAATTCACTCATGCTTGGTTCGCCTGTGTTCATAGGATGCGGATCATCGGCTTGTTCACTCATGGCTTGTTTACTCATGGGCGGCTCACTCATTAAATGTTCACTCATGGGCACCCTCATAGCTTGAGCTGGGCGGCAGGATCGGCCGCTAACGCAGTGAACACATCCTTAACCCGGCAATCTTCACACATCAGGAGTCGCGCTGCGGCTTCATTTTGAAAATGCGAATGACCTGCCAGCTTTTGCTGGATCCGGCGGATCATCGAGGCGGGGGCAAACGCCTTGCCACAGGTAATGCAGCAGGCAGCCTCTTCCGCTTTTAAGCTCTGTACGGCGCGCCGAGCAGCAGGCTCTGGCTGCAAGCGTGGTGCAAGGGTAATGGCTTGCTCAGGACACGCCCGTTGGCACATGCCGCATTGAACGCAATCTTGCTCGATAAAATTAAGGCCCGGGGTCGCCCCTACCGCATGCAGGGCACGGGTTGGGCACACCGCGACGCAGCCCATGCAAAGGGTGCAGTCAGCCTCATTGAGCACAACGGCGCCATAAGGCGCACCGTGCGGCACTGTCAGGGGCTCAGCTATCCCTTCGTTATGCAGCCAAAGCGCGTCAAAGGCGGCAAACAGGTTTTCCCGTTTGTCACCTTTAAGGGGGGCATCAAGTAGTGGCATTGAGAGTAATGGCATCGAGAGTAATGGCACCGATGGCTGCCACTGCGCTGTTGTCATCGCCGCGGGCAACAGTGCGATGCGATCGCGCTCAAGACCGGCGCCAGCTAACAGCACGGCCGCACTGGCTAGCTCCCGCTCAACCAAATGGCGCACGCTAGCAGGAGCATCGTCTGCCAGCACAATGTTCACCGCACAAGCCCCATAGGCGAGCGCAGCAAACCAAGTTTCGATACCGATACTGGCGCTCTCTTCTACCCAAACTGGCAGCCAGTTTGCGGGTAAATCTGCAAGTTTCGCCTCTACTTGCTCGCGCTCATGACTCGCCGCGATAAGCAGCACAGGCTGCTCGCCACCGGCCTCGCTGTAGTGCTTGAGCAATCGAAACAGGTAATCGCCACTGGTATTGGCATCGGGCTGGTAATACGCGATAGCCCCAGTTGGGCAAGCGCTCGCGCAGCTGCCAAAACCCTGACACAAATGGGGATCGATCTGAATGCGGCCATTAATAGGTTTCAGTGCATCGGTTGGGCAAACATCAAGGCAGCGGCTGCACCCTGGCACGCCACGGGCAGTAAAGGCGCATGCCTCAGCATCGAGTCGAAAATAGCGCGGCTTATCGAAGATCCCGGTGAGGGTGCATAGCTCGGCAAGCTGTTCGGCCAATGCTTCATCATCGGCAAGATGCAGATAGCCAAGGGGCGGACGCTCAAGGGCAAAGAGCGGCGTACGGCCAAAATCAGCCACCAGATCAAAATGTGGGGCGCGCCCTTGCTGGCTAGTTGCCACAGGCGCAAAGCACAGCGCCGCCAAATCAATGCGCTCCCCGCCGCCATTGAGGCCGCTGAGCTGAAATTGGCCCAAATACCCCTGCAGGTTCGGCTCGCGCAGTGTCAGCGCATTAAGGGCGCTGGTGGCCTCAAAAATGGCCTCAAGATCTGGCGCCAGTCCATCATGCACCGCTTCGGTCACCAGCAACGTCGGCTGTACCTTACTTGCCAATACGTTTGGCAATAGGCTTGCCGCGCGGCGAATGCGATCTTCAGGCCCCACCAGCAGCAAACGCCCCTGACTCTGGTAAGAGACGGTGGCTGGGATCAAATTATCGGTTTTGACCGTGTGCGCGAGGGCATAAGCACGAGCGCGAAGGTTAGATTGGCTCCCTTCACCCACGGCGGGCGCGGGGTTTGCTGCGCCTGGTTGCGCTATGGATAGCGCGCTAGATGGTTCGATGCTCACATACACTCCTGTGCGCCCACCTCGTGAGATGGGCACTTGCTTTGATTTAATAACAGCAAAAATTGGGCCAACTCAGTTGGAAAAAAACTAACTCACAGGGAGTCAAAGTCTCAGTGATACCCAGCCCGCCTTTAGCCTTGAGACATTTTGTCGCAATGCTTAACCAAAATGTCCCGCTCATCACTGGGCAATCGTGCTAATGGTGCTGAGGATAACGATGGGTCGTTCGCTATCTCATCATCTACCTTGGCAATCTCATTACGCTCATCTGACAAGAGACCTGGATCAGCGTGAGGCGCTTGCTCAGGTTCAGATTCAAGCTCTCGTTCAAGCTCATGTTCGGGCTCAGATCCATGTTCTGGCTCAGATCCAGGCGGCGTAACGGCCTCAACCAGCCAATTGCGCAGCCCCGCACTTAAGGCGGCGGGCAATAACTCCGGAGCCGTAAAATCTTGGGTGTAATCATCAAGTCCATCGGGCTGATGAGTGCGAAACATCGCTCGCAGCGTCTCCTTATCTGGCAGCGTAGAGCGAGATAAGGCAGCGCCAGACTTATCTTGCACCCCTTGATACAAAGGCGTCTCTGATGCAGGTTCTGCAGCGGCAAGGGCATCACCCTCTGCCATATCTGAGCTAACCGGATTTAAAGCAACTGCATCTGAACCAACGGAGCTCACATCAAGCTTGTCAGTGCCCACTTCGCGGCCAGCTAGGATTTCACCTATCAGCCCATCATCTAGCCCATTAGGTAATGGCGCTAAAGACGTAAGCTCATCCGCAGCAGGTCGTGCTGGGACCCCTTGGCGTGACTCATTTTTGCGAGATAACCAGCGCTTAAAAAACTCACTCATAAGGGTCACGCTTTGCATGACCGGTGAGCTCACGGCCATCAGGGCCGGTCGCTTCAACGGCGCCGCAGTTAACTGGCGCCTTGGCATCCACCCCGAGAATATCTTGCGCCCGTCCCTTCCCCTGCTTGCCTTTGCGTTTGACCTCTAATAGCTCACCATGGCGGCCAATAAAAGCCTCAACCCAAGCTTGCAGCGCCTCTGGCAGCGGGCACGAGAGCACTTGGCGCTCCCCATCCATATAGGCGGCAGCCACGGTTTGGCTTAAGGTCAGGCCATCGGTCACAAAGCATTGGCCGGTCCCATTTCCTCCCTTATTTACACCCTCCCCTGCACCATCAGCGGCCAACAGCGAGCCGGTGACAAACAGCCGGGGCGAGCCGGAGCTTAAATTGAAGCGATAATCCCCCCGCTCATCACGAAACAGCGTAAGAGGTAGTGCGCCTGCGGCCTCAGGCTTGGCAGGCTTGAGCCCCGCTATTTCAAAGCGGCGACTCTGCCAGCGACCGACCAGGCTATCGATAGCCTGCACCTCTACATACAGCCAGCGCTGCGGGAACAAGATAGTTTTCGGGGTATATTGCACCGTCACCACTCCTCATATCAGAAGACCTTTGCCGCACTGCCCGCCCCTCGCTTATCCCCCATCGAGTGGATCAAAACGGGTGCCCGTGGGCAGCTACGGCCATCAATAATGCAATACGTAGCAAGAGTCGGGCCAAGGCAGGTTTGGTGGCTGATTATGATTTTGATACGAGTGTTGATGCGAGCTTTGATGCGGGTTGGGGCATAGTGCGGAGATGGGTTGGCACGAGTGTAGGTTGGCGCTAAGTGCAGCGAAGCCCAACATGTAAAGAAAAACCAAATCTCCCACATTCCAATCCAGCTTAATGTTGGCAATAATCGAGTGACCAGACTATTGCCTACATCAACAAGATCACCCGGTAAACGTTTGGCTTCACTTCGTTCAGCACCAACCTACGATTTAGCCCAACATACGAGATAAAGATAAAGGCGTTAAAACATGAAGCTTAACAAGCTTGCCATGTTGGAACGGCTGTTCCATTTTCCTAATTTAGATGATGGGTGATATTCGTAAAATACATTTAACTCGTGATCCATCCAAATAACATTATTATGCTTTCGAAAAGCACATTGCAATTTTGTTGCTTCCTCAAAAAAACATTGTGCAATAACACCACAGATAATCAGTTTCGTATTAGGACAGTGATTTATATTTTTTATAAGCCTAGCTCTAAAACTATTTACAGCTTTCACACCTAAGTCTGACCTCAGTTTTTCTTTTACCTTATCTTTTAAAACATTAATTGGAGTACCATGTATGTTTTTAATTTCCATGAAACTTAAGATATCTTCTTTCAACTCTATTGAGTTATAGACTTTTACTTGTAGAGGAATACGTGAGCAATTTAACAAAGATATCCTAGGTACGAGAGAGCTTTGGCTAGCAACAAGCTTTCCTAATGGCTCATCAAGTTCAAATAAAATCTTGCTCATGCAAACGCCAGTATCCCCAGCTGCCGGATAGCCAGTGGCAACCTCCTGACGATGTGGAGACTCAAGAATGAACGTGAACATGCTATCTTTGGATAACAAGTCTTCAACCTTAAATTTATCTAACACATGCATAGTTAATTATCTCTCTGTAAATCTAGCGAAAATATTAGCTGCGGATACATCCTGTTCGCTCATTTTTGATCTGAAGAGAAGCTGTTTGTCAGCAGCTAACTCCCACATCATCATGACCGAACGCTGCATTTGTTGACAAGATTGACAGCTTACCAAAATCTATGTTCTTATGATAAAGGCCTTAGATGCATTTCAATTTTCTTGATTCTTTTGTGAATCCAATTAAACTCGCTGAATAACTACGGTGACCATCAATAATTATCTGTAACTCTCTCCCTTTTTTCATGTCATCCCCTAAATGGTGAAACATATACGTTTAAAATGAGTTGTCGCATTCAGGTCTATTAGCATTTTTTATCCACGCACCATCATCAACGATGATTTCAAAAATAATTCCAGGTGCCAATCTTGATTTATAAAACCTGCTATCAGCCAGTATGTCACGACCACGAAAATTTAAAACCAACTCACCTTCACCTCTATATGGTTTTGTACCAATAATAATCTTGCTTTTGTTATAATATTGCTTTTCTGAAACCGACAACCAGTCGCCTGAAGAATGTGCTTTGGTTGCTGATAGACTAACAAAGAAAATTAATATTACTTTAAAGCAATTCATGTTTTTGGTTTAGTTATTTTTATTATCAAATGTGGCGTGTTAATTGATAAAGTGGTATTGAAATAATTTCTATTATGTTCATTTTACGAATAAATGTCCATATTTCTTCTTATTCAAACCTCGTTGAAAATAATCTGGAACAAATCTTGCTGTGTCCCTCTCTTTAGATCCCAACAACCGGTCGCGAGGGGCCCATGACACCGACCTTGATCAAAAGTAATACCGAGCCCAGCGCACCATGGCCGTCGAGGTGATGAATGAGCAAGGTACGCTGCACACCCGCCACATCCCCTGTGAGCCGCCAGCAGGCCGCCGCTCTCGACCCGTCACTGGATGCGGGATTAAGCCATGAATGAATTAATAAGTGCCCAGCAGATCGCTCTGTATTTCGAGCACACCACCACAGCGATCAGGAACAAACCATGAACGAATTTATGAACATCAAGCAGGTCGCAGAGTACCTCGATCTCAATGAGAAAAAACTCTATCAACTGGCCAACGAGGGGCAGATCCCGGCCACCAAGGCGACGGGTAAGTGGCTGTTTCCCCGCTCTTTACTCGATCGTTGGCTGCTTGGTAGCTGCCACGAGGGGGTGATGAATGATCGCTTACTACTAGCAGGATCAGACGATGTGTTGCTCCACTACGCCAGTTCTCGCTTAGCGCTGCGACTAGGCACCCAAGCGCTGGTAGGTTACACCCCGTGTGGTACTCGGCAAGGGCTGGCGATGCTGGCACGGGGTCATGTGGATGTGTGCGCTATCCACTGGGGACAGGCAGAAGAGGCTCACCTGCGCCATCCAGCATTAGTGCAGCAGTATCAGGGCCATCGGCAATGGGTGATCGTTCATGGTTTTAGGCGGGTGCAAGGGCTGGTGCTGCGCCAAGGATTACAGCCATCCGATCCTAAAGAGGCTCTCGGCTGGCGCTGGGCGCTGCGCCAAGAGGGGGCAGGTAGCCAACGGGCCTTGCAAGAGTGGTTGCAAATACAGGGCGCCTCGCTGACTCAGCTGGCAAGCACCCAGCAGGTTAACAGTGAGCGCGAGCTGGCTGCGGCGATCAGTCGCGGCGATGCCGATGTAGGGCCGGGCGCACAAAGTACTGCCACTGAATTTGGGCTCGGCTTTATTCCCCTCTCGCAAGCCTGTTTTGATTTGGTGATGCCCCAAGGGGTGTTCTTTCGCACCTTGCTGCAACAGTTGATCGGGTGGCTGCAATCCCCTGAGGGGCGGGAGCTGGCCGCACGGCTTGGCGGCTATGATCTCACCCAATGCGGCAAGCTGGTGTGGAGCCCTCAATAACGAGGGCCCTGCACGCCAGATCCCTCTTCTTTTGCATGTAGCGCTAGGCGCCAACCTTCAAATCCTGCGCCATCATGGCCACTGGCCAATAAGGCATGGGTGCGCAAGCGAATGGTAAAACAACTGCCCTGACCCGGGGTGGAGTCAACCAACAGCTCCCCACCCCAACGACTGATGATCCGGTGGCTAAGGGCAAGCCCAAGACCGGTCCCCGTTGGGCGGGTAGTAAAGAAGGGATCAAAAATTTTGTCGATAATGGCTGACTCAATGCCGCTGCCGTTATCGATGATCCGCACCAGCGCCCCTTGTCGCTCCCCTTGCCCGTCAAACCAGTCGCGGCTTTCAATCCGGATCTCCCCTTGCTCCCCAAGCGCATGTCCTGCATTGATCAATAAGTTGATCAACACCTGTAACAGCTGCTGGCGGTCGGCCTCGATGGGTTGTTGGGCCTGTAAATCAGCCACCACCCGCACCTGTTGTTGGCGCAACGCGGTGTTCACCAAGGTCAGGCTCTGCTCAATGATGGGGGTAAGGTGCTGCCACACCGGTGCGGTTTCATAATCCCCAGGGCGCGAATATTGCAACAAACTGCGGGTAATGGCGCGGATCCGCTCGATCTGGGCCAGCACCATGGCGAGCTCTTCACTAACAGGATCGGCAGCTTCCCCAAGCTCTAACTTCATGAGCTCCACATTGCCAAGGATCACCGCCAACGGATTATTGATCTCGTGAGCGACCCCAGCCGACAGCTCGCCAAGGGCGGCCAACTTTTCGCTGATCAGCAGTTGCTGGCGAGCCTCGGTGAGCATTTGAATGTGATGTTCAAGCTCGGCCGTTTTTAATTTGAGGCTATGAGTGCGTTCAGCCACCTTTTGCTCGAGCTGATCGGCGCTGCGGGCCATCTGCTGACGATGGGCATCTTGCTGATCCAACATGGCATCAAACTGACGCCCGAGTTGCGTCAGCTCATGGTCAGGATCGAGTGCCAGCGCACCAATGCGCGCAGGCTCCCCTGCCTGCACCTGCCGCACTACCTTGTGCATTCGCTCAATGGGGCTAAACAGATCGCGGGTGCTGCGATAGACCAAAAAACCCGAGAGCAGCAACAAGAGCACCACCCCAGATCCCAGCTCCACCAAATTAGTGAGATAAGTGCGAATGAGCGGCCACTCTAAAAAGCCCACGTAGAGCATGCCCACGCGCTCCCCATGTTCCCCATAAAGAGGCTCATAGCCAGAGACATACCACGCATCTTGCACAAAGGCCCGATCAACCCACGGCTCACCTCGCCCAAGCACCTGATCTCGCACTGGCACCGACACCTGAGTGGCCACTGCGCGCCCTGATCCTGCGCTACTGCTCACGGGCTCATGGCTGTTAAGGGGCACGTTGGTACTCACCCGCATATCGTCAAGAAACAGGGTAACCGAGCCACTGCCCCCCTCTGGCTGCGTGTTTTTAGCAAAGACCTGCCCCTTGATGGCGTCCACCAGCCGGGTGCTGCCATTGATGAGCTCCCCCCCTTCTAACACAGCCAAAAGAGAACCATCGGGTGCGAATACCGGTGTCTGAGACAACGAGATTAACCCGCGATCTTCCACCAGCTCGCGGCTATGAGCGCGCCGCAGCTGGGCGCGCTTGGCAAGCGCAGGGGAGATGGCCGCAAGCTGCGCCGGTGACCACACCACCATGTGGCTCACGCTGTGGCCATCCGTGAGGGCCGCCCGTGTTGGGGCGCTTAAGGTATCGAGCGCCGGCCCATGGCGCAGCCGTAAAAAATCAACATCATAGTGGGCGGCCCGGGGCTTTACCCATTCGCTCAGATTATCTGGCGCGGTTCGCAGCTGCTGCCCAAACTCCCCGGTGTCGCGCAAGTGCTCCAGATGCTCGCTTTGACGCTGTTGTTGCACCACGATCCCATGGTGCGCCACTGCCAAATCGCTGCGCACCGTGGTGAGTAAATTTTGCCAGCTATAGGTGAGGGTCCAGTACAGCGTCAGCCCAATCATCCCAACTAAGGTCAGCATGATTGGCACCGAGGTGAGCAGCAGCAAGCGCCAGCGCACCTTGGTATAGACGCAGCGAGGCAGGAGGATCAATTTCATGCAGTTGCCATCCGGTTACCCATCATCATTCGATGGCCCACTCCTTAAATTTGCGCTCCAAGGTTTTGCGCGCCACTCCCAACACCCGAGACGCCGCAGACTTATTGCCCTCATGGCTCGCCACCACTTGCAAAATATGCGCGCGCTCCACCTCAGCAAGTGGCCAGCCCAGTGGGTATCCCTCTTCTTTTATCTGCGCCGTGGCCCCATTGCTCGTGAGCCAATATTCCGCTGGGGGTTTACCTAGCAGCAGACTGCGCTCAATAAGATTACGCAGCTCGCGCACGTTGCCAGGCCAAGGATAAGCCTGCATGGCGGCCACATCTTCGTGGGTCCAGCTTAAGGCGCCAATCCCCATCTCGGCGGTGAGCTGGCGGGTAAAGTGATGGACCAGCGCCGGAATATCGTCGATGCGATCACGCAAAGGGGCCACCGCCAGCGCAACCACATTAAGCCGATAAAACAGATCTTCGCGAAAACGCCCCGCCTCAACCTCGGCTTTCAAGTTGCGGTTAGTGGCCGCCACAATGCGCACGTCTACCGCAAGCTCCCGCTCAGCGCCCACAGGGCGAATGGCTTTTTGCTCAAGCACCCGCAGCAAAGAAGATTGCATCGCAAGGGGCATCTCGCCTATCTCATCTAAAAACAGAGTGCCCTGATGAGCCACCCGAAAGAGCCCATCGCGCCCCTTTCTAGCCCCGGTAAAGGCCCCTTGCACATGGCCAAATAGCTCGCTTTCAAGCAACTCAGGGGCAATGGCTGCGCAGTTTAGCGGTACGAAGGCGCCCACTTTGCCTGACAGTTGATGCAGTGCCCGCGCGACCAGCTCTTTACCGGTACCGGATTCCCCCTCAATCAACACAGCGGCATTAGAGGGGGCCACTCTGGCAATGAGCGTTTTGAGCTCATAGGTCTTAGCGCTGTCACCAATTAAGGTCAGCGGGAACAATTTGCTCACCTCTCGGCGCAATAGCAGATTCTCTCGCTCCATCTGACGTCGCTCGATGACCCGATCGACCGCCTGTACCATCTGATCTAAATTAAACGGCTTGAGAATAAAATCGCTGGCCCCTAAGCGTAGCGCTTTAAGGGCGGTATCCATGTCACCAAAACCGGTCATAAAAATAATGTCGCTGCGCCGGGTGGCCGGATCGATGGCTTCATGCCACTCAATGCCAGAGCGCCCTGGCAGGCGAATATCGGCAATGATGAGATCAAAATGCAGGCGACAGCGTAGGGCCTCGGCCTCCTCCACGCTGGCGGCGGTCTCGATTTGAGCAAAACGCTTAGCCAACGCTTTAGCCAAAAAGCTACGCATACCGGGCTCATCATCCACGATAAGCAACGAAAGGGCAGACCAACGACTAACGGGAGCGGTCATAAAAAGCGTACCTCGAATACATGTAAGGTCGGAGCATACCCCGATAACGGCCACAAAAATGGGACATTTTGTCTTAAGTGATCTAAAAGTACCAACCAAAATCGCTCAATAGCGCCATTTTTCGATGAGATCTATTTACATAACCAACTGTTTTTAAACAGTTAATTTAAAAAAATTCGTCGTAAATACAGGGTGGCATCTTGCTTGCTTATCTTTTTGATCTTGGAATCTACCTTGAGAAGCCACATTAAGATGATCATCAACGTTAAATTCGCCCGCCTCGCCCTTGCCCTCGGCGCCAGTATTCTGATGGCCAGTGCCGTTCATGCCACCCCTGCTAAGGCGCCGATCCGCCTTGCCACGACCACCAGCACCGAGCAATCGGGCCTGCTCGGTTGGTTGTTGCCGCAATTTACCAAAGAGACCGGTTATCCGGTGCAGGTGATGGCGGCCGGTACGGGTCAAAGCTTGAAGATGGGTGAAAACGGAGATGCCGATCTGGTGATGA
Organism: Aeromonas sp.; assembly: GCA_051652185.1. Lineage (GTDB taxonomy): Bacteria > Pseudomonadota > Gammaproteobacteria > Enterobacterales > Aeromonadaceae > Aeromonas. Next base: position 25,883 of record JBOFTS010000068.1, on the reverse strand, counting down.
CTCACGCGCCAGCTGCCGAGAAAAAATTTGTGGACGCAGGCTTTGGGATCGAGCCGGTTCACTTGATGTATAACGATTTTGTGATCGTTGGCCCCGCAAAAGACCCAGCGGGTCTGGCTACCCTGCACGATGCGGCCAAAGGGCTGCAAGCCATCAAAGATAAGGGACAAACCTTTATCTCCCGGGGGGATGAGTCTGGCACCCATATGAAAGAGAAAACCTTATGGCAAGCGGCAAATGTGAAACCTGCATTTGCCGGTTATAAATCCATTGGCCAAGGCATGGGCCCAACTTTGACCATGGCCTCGGAGCTCGGAGCCTACACCTTGACCGACCGGGGTACTTGGCTTGCCTATCAACGCAAGCTTGGGCTGACGGTGCTGCTAGAGGGTGACAAGCGCTTGTTTAATCCTTATCAAGTGATCTTGGTTAACCCTAAGCGCTACCCCGATCTCAATACCGAAGGGGCGAGAACGTTGAAAAACTGGCTGGTGTCTAAGCATGGTCAAACCCTGATTGGCGATTTTAAGGTGGCCGGCCAGCCGCTGTTTATCGCGGATGCGAAAGGGCAATAAGGGTGAATTTGCTTGAGACCACCTTCGCGGCCCTTGCCCTGCTATTTAGTGGCAACACTGAACTGTGGCAGGTGGTGGCTGTCTCGTTTTCGGTCTCTTGCCTTGCGCTGGTGCTGGTGCTGGTGCCGGCGCTGCTGCTGGGATTTGCACTGGCTTATTTGCCCATGCCAGCCCGCTGGCTGTGGCTCTCTTGCCTCAATACGCTGCAATCGGTGCCGACCGTGGTAATTGGGCTGCTGCTGTATCTGTTGCTGTCGCGCTCTGGCCCACTTGGCGACTGGAAGCTGCTTTTTACCCAGCAAGCGATGGTGATAGGCCAGATGTTGATTGCGTTTCCGGTGATCGCCACCATGGCCCACGCGGCATTTATTCAAAGCGATCGGCGCGCCTGGGAAACCGCTCTGACTCTTGGCGTCTCGTGGCCTAAGGCGCTCATTGGCCTGATGCACGAGTGCCGCTTTGGTCTGCTCACCGCCATCATTGGCGCCTTTAGTCGGATCGTGACCGAGGTGGGCTGCTCGATGATGGTGGGGGGCAATATTTTGCATTTTACCCGCAACATCCCCACCGCCATTGCCCTCGAAACCCAGAAAGGCGCCTTCACCCAAGGGGTGGCCCTTGGCATCGTCTTGCTAACCCTTGCCCTGCTGCTCAATCTGTTGCTGACCCTGTGTCGCGGCCACAGCTATTTGAAAAATTGACCATGCCCTCACGGTTTATCAACAGGAGTACCCCATGGCACTGACCGCTCATCAACTGACCATGCGCTTTGGCCAGCGCCAGTTGTTTGAAATTGAACGGCTCGCGATTGCATCGGGAGATGCGGTGTGGCTGCACGGGGCTAACGGGGTGGGTAAAACTACCCTGCTCAAGATCTTGGCTGGGCTATTGGCACCGACCCGAGGCCACACTAATTTACCAGGGCGCTGGCAGCAGCAACTTAACCGTCTGCTACAACGGGACCAAGGGCCTGGGCTTGTCACCTACTTGCACCAAACCCCTTATCTGTTTGATCGCAGCGTGTATGACAACGTGGCGTGGGCCCTAGGTAAGCAGCAAGGGCGCGACATTCGCACCTTTGAAGCACTGCGCCGAGTGGGGCTTGAGGGGCTCGCCCGCGAGCACATCAGTATTTTATCTGGGGGCGAGCGGCAACGGCTGGCCATGGCGCGAGCGTGGGCGCTGCAACCGGCCTTTGTGCTGATGGATGAGCCCACCGCTAATCTCGACGCACATTCAGTTGCCCTGATGGCTGCATTGGCGCAAGATCTGCGCGAACATGGCAGTGGCTTGGTTATCATCAGCCATCAAAGTAATGGGTTAACCTCCCTGTGCGAGCGGCAATGGACCCTCGCTCGAGGCCAACTCCAAGAGACGACTCCTTTAAAAATCATTGAGCGACATGACTTTAAACAGCGACAGCAACTCTGATCCCTTTGCCATATCCGCCGTGATCCTCGCCGGCGGGCGCGCCAGTCGAATGGGCGGGGAAGATAAGGGCTGGGTGACCCTCGCCGGGCGCCCACTGATCGAGCATGTGTTGGCAAGGCTGCGGCCCCAAGTCGATGACATCATCATTAATGCCAATCGCAATCAGGTCCGTTATCAGGCACTGGCACCGGTGATCTGCGATAGTCACCCCGATTATCCGGGCCCCTTAGCGGGCATGCAGGCGGGGCTCGCGCTAGCCCATCATGACTGGGTGCTCTTTGTACCTTGCGACGGTCCTGCTCTGCCCCTTGATCTTATCTACCGCTTTCGCGCCGCCATCACGCCCCACACCGAATTGGTGGTGGCCCATGATGGCCAGCGGCTACAGCCGGTGGTGGCACTGCTACATCGATCGTTACTCCCCTCATTAAGTGCGGCACTCGCCGGTGGGGAGCGCAAAATTGATCGCTGGTTTGCCCGCCATCAGATGGCGGTGGTGAGCTTTGCCGATCAACCCGATGCCTTTCTCAATCTCAACAGCCCTGATGAGCTGGCGAGCTATCAGGCCCGTCTGCTCCCCTTCGCAACCGATCTCATACAAGGCGCTGCGCGATGACTCAAACCATAACCCAAGCCATAACCCAAACGATGACAACCCCAGCCCCGACCCTTGCTCTGCTCGGTTTTGCCGCATGGAGCGGAACCGGTAAAACGACCCTGCTCGAACAGCTCATTCCTTTACTGATGGCGCGGGGTCTGCGCGTTGGGGTGCTCAAACATGCCCACCATGACTTTGACATCGACCACCCTGGTAAAGACAGTTATCGCCTACGCAAGGCGGGCGCCCAGCAGATAATGATTGCCTCTCGCCGCCGCCATGCCCGCATCATTGAAACCCAATTAGCAGAGGCCGAGTTTCACCCATTGCTGGCAAACTTTGATCAGCGTGAACTCGACTTGCTGCTCGTTGAAGGCTTTAAGCACGAGCACTTTCCAAAAATTGAGCTGCACCGCGCCCAAATAGGTAAGCCGCTGCTCTATCCAGATGATCCTGACATCATTGCGCTGGCAAGCGATGAGCCAAAGCCCACCGCCCTACCCCAATTTGACATCAACGATCTCGATGCCATCGCTGACTTTATCTATCAGTGGCGCGCGCAAGCGCTAGGCGAGGCCGAGCTGGCAGACACTGGGTTTTTATCCGTTGATGCTGCCCGCGCCGCGATTTTAGCTGGGTTACAGCCACGCTCGGCCAGCACTTTGCGGCCCCTGGCCGACTGCCATGGCGCCGTACTGGCAAAGGATCTGATAAGCCCCATCAATGTGCCCCCCCACGCTAATTCTGCAATGGATGGCATCGGCCTTCGTCACGATGATTTAGCGGCAGGTCGCTGGCAACTCGTTGGGGAAGTGCTGGCAGGTCAGCTGCGCCATGAGGCCGTGCTCGCCGGTCAAGCGGTGCAGATCATGACCGGCGCCCCGCTGCCCCCTGGGGTAGATACCGTGGTGATGCGCGAAGAGACGCTGATTGACGGTGAGTGGGTCACGGTTACAGCGCCAATTAGGGCAGGGCAGAATGTGCGCCTTGCCGGGGAAGATCTCGCCAAAGGCGCGATCGCTATTCCAGCGGGTACCTATCTTGGTGCCCCCCAACTCGGGCTAGCCGCATCGCTAGGTCAAGCCAGCCTCAGCGTGCGCACCCCGCTGAACGTGGCGCTGTTTAGTACCGGTGACGAGGTGCAAGCCCCCGGGGAGACCCTCACCCCTGGCCACATCTTTGACAGCAACCGCTTCACCTTGATGGCCCTGATCCGCGCCGCCGGTTGCGAGGTGATGGATCTTGGCATTATTCCAGATGATCCCACCGTGTTACGCCAACAGCTCGCCCACGCGGCTGCCAGTGCCGATCTGGTACTCAGCTCTGGCGGCGTGTCGGTGGGCAATGCTGACTTTATCAAGCAGGTGCTGAGCGAGCTTGGCCACATTGATTTTTGGCGCATCCAAATGCGGCCGGGGCGCCCACTGGCTTTTGGCACCTTAGGCCAGACCCCCTTCTTTGGGTTGCCGGGTAATCCCGTGGCGGCCATGGTCTGCTTTTTGCAATTTGTGGCACCGGCTATCGCTCGTTTGCAAGGGCGCAGCTGGCAACCGCTGCGGCTATCTGCATTGGCTGAGGAGCCGATGAAGAGCCGGCCTGGGCGCACCGAGTTTTTACGCGGCATCTTTTACCAAGATGCGAACGGCCAGTTGCGGGTATCGACGACCGGGCCACAGGGATCTGGCATTTTAAGCTCCATGGCCGATGCCAACTGCCTGATTGAAATTGTGCCAAGCCAGCCGCAGATTGCTATCGGCGAGCGAGTGTGGATCCACCCTTTGCAAGGGCGCATAGGCTAATTATCCTCATCACCCGATAGGGCGCAGCCTAGGCCACGCGCCCTATCATCACTCTTATCGCTACCCTGAAACGAGGCAGACTGTGCGTCTTGATACACCCCTATCCCGACTCGATCTTTTGGTCTATGGCCACTATCGAATTGTTCATGGCCTGCGCATTGCGCTCGCGTTTATGCTCACCTTTTTACTCACCCGCGAACTGAAATTGCCAGAAAGCACCTGGCCGCTCATCACCTTAGTGGTCGTGATGGGGCCTATTTCATTTTGGGGTAACGTGCTATCACGGGCCCTACAGCGGGTGGTCGGTACCATTTTTGGGGCCAGTTGCGGGATTGTGGCTCTCTATCTTGAGATGTACTCCATGCCGCTGACCCTGGTCTGGTGTAGCTGCATCATGTTCTTGTGCGGCTATTTGGCCCTGGGTAAGCGCCCCTATGTCGGGCTGCTCATTGGCATCACCTTGGCTATCACCATAGGCGCGATGCCAGGAGACATCAAAATGGCGGTGTGGCGCAGTGCCGATGTGATCTTAGGCTCCTTGCTGGCGCTGCTTTTTTGCAGCATCTATCCCCAGCGGGCGTATAGCCACTGGCGGCTACAACTGCATCTGATCTTGCGCCAATCTGGGCGGCTTTATCACACCCACCTCTCTCCTAATGTGTTGGAGCGGCCACAACTTAAACACAACCTCTCTCAACTGCTGGTGCAAACGGGCAAACTGCGCAACTTGCTAACGCCTGCGGCCAAAGAGACTCACCACAACATAGCGCTGTTTGATGCGGTGCAGATCACGATGCGCAACACCCTTTGCACCCTAGAGATGCTGGCTAATACCTACTGGAATGACCGCCAAAGCCACTTTTTGATGCAAAGCACCGGTGAGTTGCATGCCTGCCACAGCGCCACCGAAGAGGTGATCAATCAGCTCGCGGCCATGCTGCAAACCGGTGATGGCCACCCTGCAGACACAGCTATTGCTCATTTGCAGCAGTTGGCCACCCAAGTCTCACTGCCAGCTAACTCTGAGGCTGCGATCAATGGCTACCTTTGGCTGAATGTGCAACTCACCGAGCAGCTCACCCATTTACGCCGACTGCTTGGGCTGATCCTCACTCAGCCCCATCGTAAACGGTCTCGATAACCCCATAAAAAAAGAGCGGCTCCATGGAGTCGCTCTTTTTTTACTGTTATCGGGAAGAGGAGGTGAGTTAGGTGAAGCTGAGATGAGAGTTAATAGAAGATCCGCTCGGCCCGCTCACTCATTTTTAGCCATACCGGTTTGGTGCTGGTTTTGTTCCAGATCCGGTGCAAATAGCTATAAAAACGGGCGCGATCACGGCGAAACAGCATCACCGGAAAAGCCAAAATCCCCACCAGTAATACGTAGCTACGGCGAAGAATAATCTGAGTCAGCGAAAAGGGGTGAAACATGATGTAACTCCTAACTGGTAAGACCACCAGCTAAAGATTACTCCAGCCCTTGTTGCATTACTACATGTTCACAAAAATTTTGCTTATAGCGGACGAAAAACCACATCCTGAAAACAGATTACGTGATTAACAAACCATTAACGACAGCGCACCTATCACGGCCCTAGATAGAAAAGTGGCCAAGTTAAAAGCAGAGTTAAAGGCAGAGTTAAAAGCAACGTTAAATGCGAGGCGCCCATGGGCAAAATGAAGATCAAGAGATAAAGATACGAACAAGAGGCGTCTGTTAACGAAGAGGGAAAAGATGGAGGCACGTTCCGGAGTCGAACCGGACTAAACGGATTTGCAATCCGCTGCATAACCGCTTTGCTAACGCGCCATGCTGACAAGATGATGAATCTTGAAAGAGATATCCATCGTTGGTGCGATGGAAAATTGGAGCGGGAAACGAGACTCGAACTCGCGACCCCGACCTTGGCAAGGTCGTGCTCTACCAACTGAGCTATTCCCGCTTTGAAGCCGTGTGCCAGTTGCCTGACAACGAGGCGAATTATACGTACCAAGCACACTAGCACAACCCTTTTTTGTCATTTAGCACCGCAAAGATCGCTGTTTGCTCAGGGTTTGAACTCATTGCTGTAAATTTGGACGGTTTGGGGATTCGGGATTCGGGATGCGGGCAATCAACAAAGAGGCCCCTTATCGGGGCCTCTCGCTCATTAGGCTTTCTTTGGCTTAGGCTTTTTTTGGTTTAGCCAAGGTTTGCTGCCAGCTGCCGTTATCGTAGTGTGCGGTCCAACCGGTCGCTTTGCCGTTCGTCTCGCTCATCACGTACTGCTCTTTGGTCTTGCGACTAAAGCGCACAATGGCCGGGTTGCCATCCGGATCAGCTAATGGCGCCTCAGCCAAATACTTGTGCTTAGCAGAGATGCGATCTTTAAATTGCTGCAGCTCGAGCACCAAGGGCGCGCGGGTTTCCCGAGACTTAGGGAAATTGCTGGCAGCTAAGAACAAGCCTGCTGCGCCATCTCGCAGCACAAAATATGCCTCGCTTTGGGTGCATTTGAGCTCAGGCAACGGCACCGGATCTTCTTTTGGTGGCGCTATTTCGCCGTTTTTCAAGATCTTGCGAGTATTTTTGCACGCATCGTTAGTGCAGCCCATGTACTTGCCAAATCGGCCGTTTTTAAGCTGCATCTGGGCGCCGCAACGGTCACAGTCAATGCTTGGGCCTTCGTAGCCTTTGAGCTTGAATTGACCCTTCTCGATTTCATAGCCATCGCAATCTGGGTTACGCCCACACACGTGTAGTTTGCGGCTCTCATCGATGATGTAGGCATCCATCGCGGTGCCACATTCACTACAGCGGTGCTTAGCTCGCAGGGCTTCGGTTTCGGCCTCATCCCCATCGGTTGTTGAGACAAATTCATCTGCAGATACCAAATTGATGGTCTTTTTGCAGCGCTCTTTAGGTGGTAAGGCATAGCCAGAGCAGCCGAGGAAAACCCCCGTACTCGCAGTGCGGATCCCCATTTTACGGTTGCAATCTGGGCAATCGATATCGGTTATCACCATTTGGTTAGACCGCATTCCGCCCTCTTCAGCAGGCTTGTCTGCGTTAGCCAGATCTTGAGTGAACTCGGCGTAAAAACTATCTAGCACCTGCTTCCACTCAAGGCTCCCTTCGGCAACCCCATCGAGCTTATCTTCCATCTTGGCGGTGAACTCATAGTTCATCAGCTCAACAAAATTTTCGACTAAGCGGTCGGTAACAATTTCACCCATCTTTTCGGCAAAGAAACGCCGACTCTCAACCCGTACATAACCACGGTCAACGATGGTCGAGATGATAGATGCATAGGTAGAAGGACGGCCAATGCCGCGCTTTTCTAGCTCGCGCACCAGCGCCGCTTCAGTAAAACGCGCAGGCGGCTTGGTAAAGTGCTGGCGTGGATCGAGCTTGGCCAATTTGAGCACTTCGCCCACGGTCACGGCAGGGAGCTGACTGTCATCCCCCTTGCGACCCATCGGCGGCAAGGCCTTAGTCCAACCGGCAAACCGTAAAATACGGCCACGGGCTTTGAGTTCAAACTCACCGGCCTTAACGGTCAAGGTGGAGGAGTCGTATTGCGCCGGTGTCATCTGACAGGCGACAAATTGACGCCAGATCAAATCGTAAAGCCGCATAGCATCAGGCTCCATGCCTTCGAGCATCTCGGCGGTCACTTGCACGCTAGAGGGACGGATGGCCTCGTGCGCTTCTTGAGCGCCAGCCTTAGAGCCATAGAGTATCGGCTCTGCCGGCAGGTAGGCTGCGCCATACTGCTCGCCGATATATTCCCGCGCAGCCTCTACCGCCTCTTTACTGAGGTTGGTCGAGTCGGTACGCATGTAGGTGATGTAGCCCCCTTCATACAAACGCTGGGCCATCATCATGGTCTTTTTCACCCCAAAGCTCAGACGGGTTGATGCCGCCTGTTGCAACGTTGAGGTAATAAAGGGTGCAGAAGGCTTAGAGCCGGTGGGTTTGTCTTCCCGATTCACGACCTTGTAGTCAACCCCTTCTAGGGCTGCCACGGCCGCGAACGTTTCAGCTTGGGTGACCGGCTTGAACTCGGCGCCATGTCGGCTCACCACTTCCATGCGCAAAGCAGCTTGCTCAGCGGTCAACAGATCAGCATTAAGATCCCAAAACTCAACCGGGATAAACGCTTTAATTTCACGCTCTTTATCCACGATGAGGCGCACCGCCACAGACTGAACTCGGCCGGCAGAGAGACCACGGGCCAGTTTTTTCCACAGCAATGGCGACACCATGTAGCCCACCACGCGGTCGAGAAAACGCCGTGCCTGCTGGGCATTGACCCGGTGAATGTTCAGCTCAGAGGGTTTAGCAAACGCCTCTTGAATGGCGGTCTTGGTGATTTCGTTAAACACCACTCGCCGGTAGCGACTTTCATCCCCCCCGATAAGCTCGCGCAAATGCCAAGCAATCGCCTCTCCTTCTCTATCCAAGTCGGTTGCGAGATAGATAATGTCAGCTTTTTCAGCCAGCGCTTGCAGCTCACTGACCACTTTTTCCTTGCCGGGCAAAATCCGGTAATTGGCTTGCCAGCCCGCCGTCGGGTTAATCCCCATCCGGGTGAACAGGGCCTTGCGATCCTTGGCAGCCTTCTCGGTTTCGCTCAACTTGATGCCGCGAATGGCAGGTTTCTTAGGCTCAGTGCTTGCGCTGCCACTGGTGGGCAGATCGCGAACGTGACCGACGCTGGATTTCACCACGTAGTCTTTGCCCAGATATTTGTTGATCGTCTTGGCCTTGGCCGGAGACTCCACTATGACCAGTGATTTGCCCATGCTGTTACTGTTATCCTCATTGCACCCGACGGGGTTAGTGTGCGGTTTTGTGGGGCTGTATAAGAGATTTGGTAGGAAAAAGCAATCTTGTGCATAGATTTGCCCAATCAACCCGAACCGCATTACATCTTTTATGACTTCTTTATTTATTAATGCGAAGAGAGTGGACGAGACGCAACCGTTTTTTCTTTTTCTACGATTTTTTCTGCCATTTTTCTGTCATACGACAGTTTTTTTTAGCGCTAACACCGCCGAAATCTCTGTGCAAACGGCCACTGGGTCAATCACTTAGTCAATTACTTAGTCAATTACTTAGCCAAGCTGCCACACGCCACGGCAGCCCTCGCAGATAGGCGCTGTGCAAAAAAGCAGCGCATGAGCGCCAAATATCACCGGATAAGGCTGAATTTTGAGCGACATGTATCAAAAAATCGGCGAACAGTTATTTTTTACTGCCATATCGCGCTATCAGGGGTTCACAAACGCAAGAGATCTGCTAGTATGCGCCTCGCACTTGGGGAGGGGTTCCCGAGCGGCCAAAGGGATCAGACTGTAAATCTGACGGCTCTGCCTTCGAAGGTTCGAATCCTTCTCCCTCCACCATTCAAGTGCACACTAGATAGCGTGATAAGTAGTGATTGATAAGTAGTGATAACGAGTAAGTAGTAACAATTTGGAAATACCCCGTGGAGGGGTTCCCGAGTGGCCAAAGGGATCAGACTGTAAATCTGACGGCTCTGCCTTCGAAGGTTCGAATCCTTCTCCCTCCACCATTTTCCAGCTTGTCATGGCCCAGTACCATTTGCTTTACCCCTGTGGAGGGGTTCCCGAGCGGCCAAAGGGATCAGACTGTAAATCTGACGGCTCTGCCTTCGAAGGTTCGAATCCTTCTCCCTCCACCATCATTTAGAAAACCCGGCCTCGCGCCGGGTTTTCGCTTTGTATCGCTCGCAACCTCATCTTGGCTAAATTGCATGATAAGAGCGGGCCGAGTACAATTTTGCCCCGCATATCGGGCGGCGTGGCAGCCTTGCCCCTCCCCCTCAATATGCCGTTAGCCAGTTGCGTGGCCACTCGTTGCTCAAAGGGCAGATGGCGGCGCAGCTAACCCACTGCGATGCCATTAGGTGGCGTCGTCCTGATTTGCAATCAGAGATAAAGAGTCCGCCATGTTTAAACCAGAATTGCTCTCTCCTGCCGGTTCCCTTAAGAACATGCGTTACGCCTATGCCTATGGCGCCGATGCAGTCTATGCCGGCCAGCCCCGCTATAGCTTGCGGGTACGCAACAACGAATTTGATCACGAAAACCTGCAAATCGGCATCAACGAAGCCCATCAGCTTGGTAAGCAGTTCTATGTGGTGGCCAACATCCAGCCCCACAACTCTAAGCTCAAGACCTTTATTCGTGACATGCGCCCCGTGGTGGAGATGAAGCCCGATGCGCTGATCATGTCCGACCCAGGTCTTATCATGATGATGCGCGAAGCCTTCCCGGATATGCCTATCCACCTCTCGGTGCAGGCCAATGCGGTCAACTGGGCCACGGTGAAGTTCTGGCAACAGATGGGGCTGACCCGCGCCATTCTTTCTCGCGAGTTATCGCTAGACGAGATCGAAGAGATCCGCATGCAAGTACCCGAGATGGAGCTAGAAGTGTTCGTCCACGGCGCCCTTTGCATGGCCTATTCCGGTCGCTGCTTGCTTTCTGGTTACATCAATAAGCGCGATCCGAACCAAGGCACTTGCACCAACTCCTGTCGCTGGGAGTACAAGGTGCACGAGGGCAAAGAAGATGAGGTGGGCCAAATTATCCACCGTCAAGAGCCCATCATAGTGCGCCCAGATAACACCTTAGGGCTTGGCAAACCCACCGATGCGCTGGTGCTGCTCGAAGAGGCTAACCGCCCGGGTGAGTACATGAGCGCCTTTGAAGACGAGCACGGCACTTACATCATGAACTCCAAGGACTTGCGCGCCATCGAGCACGTCGAGCGACTGACCAAGATGGGGGTTCACTCGCTGAAAATCGAAGGACGCACCAAGTCGTTTTACTACTGCGCTCGCACCGCACAGGTCTATCGCAAAGCCATCGACGATGCGGTGGCGGGCCGCCCGTTTGATCGCACCTTAATGGGCACCCTTGAAAATCTGGCCCACCGCGGCTACACCGAAGGCTTTTTGCGCCGCCACAACCACAGCGAATACCAAAACTACGACTACGGCTACTCGGTCTCCGACACCCAGCAGTTTGTCGGCGAGATCACCGGTCGTAACGGTGACATGGTCGAGGTTGAGGTAAAAAATAAATTCTTGGTGGGCAACAGCCTTGAGCTGATGACCCCCCAGGGTAACCTCAGTTTTAATCTCGAGCAGATGCAAAACCGCAAGGGCGAGCTGATTGATACCGCGCCGGGCAATGGTCACGTGGTCTATCTGCCGATCCCCAAAGAGGTGGATATCGACTACGGCATCTTGCTGCGCAACTTAGGTGAGCGGCAAGATACTCGCCAGCCTCATACGGCCGTCTAAGATGGCGCTGCTCATCACTGACAAGTGCATCAACTGCGACATGTGCGATCCCGAGTGTCCTAACCAGGCCATTACCCTTGGGGATGAGATCTACGAGATTGACCCCAGTCGCTGCACCGAGTGTGTCGGTCACTATGACAAGCCGACCTGTATCAGTGTCTGCCCTATCGATTGCATCATCTGGGATCCGGCTCATGTTGAGACCCATGATCAACTGATGGAAAAATTTGTCTTGATGCACCGGCAATAACCGCCAACGCCCAGCATTAAGCATGCAAAAGGCCGGGAGATCCCCGGCCTTTTTACGTTCATCATGATGCATGATCCCTCCTCTTCGACCGCGCTTAGCGAGCGCTTTACTTATCAGGCAAGGGCGCGGTTATGCCGTTCAGATCAGTGTGCCTGCTGGCGATCACGCCGCTGCTCACTCTGGCGAACTCCTGCCTCATAAAAGCCAAACGTCAGCACACAAAGCAGCGCCATCAGCACAAATAGGAGCGGGCCGCTCCACTGCTCAATGATCCAGCCTCCCAGCAGGGCTCCTGCGGCCCCTCCCAACCCGGCCAGCGCGCTTGCACCAAAATAGCTCCCTTTAAGGTGAGCGGGAGCCAACTTGTCAATCAGTACGTTAAGCAAGGGAAACAATATCGCCTCACCCAAACTCAGTAGCAGCACAGCGGCAAACCAGTGACTACGCACCATCGGATTAGCCCATGCAAACAGCAGCTGGGCCGCCAAAAATAGCGCCATACCGATATGCAGACGCACCCGTACCGGCCAGCGCGACAACAGCCGCAATAATGGAAATTGCAACACCACCACCGTGAGGGCATTGGTGGCCACCAGCCACCCGATCAGCTCAGTGACCTGCGGCGCACCGGCCCGAGTGAGGTATTGCACTAGAGGGGATTGAAATTGGGAGTAAACCAGTACCATCAGTACATTGGCCATCACCAGCAACAAAAAGGCCCGATCTGCGAGCAATACCTTCATCGCACCTCGTAGCCCGCAGGGCGTAGCCCCTGCTCTTGCCTGATGATCCGCCAGATGACAGGTAAGGTGCCCTGCGCGCCAGAAGCCCCAACAAAATCCCAGTGCCAGCAGCAAATAACTGGCCACTAAACACAAAAACGTCTCTTGCTGGGCATTGATCCCAAGCGTCACCCCAAGCAGTGGCCCGAGCGCCGCCCCCACGTTCAGCAAAAAATAGCGCAGGTGCAGTGCCAGCTCCCGCGCCTTAGGTTCGGCCAGACTGTCGGCCATCAGCGCCTTGCCGGGGGCATCGATGAGCCCCGACGAGAGGCCACTGCCCATCACCCCTACCCCTAGCCAATAGATCGAATGCGCGCCGCCGAGCAGCCCAAAACTCCCCATCGCCACTAGACAACCGCAGAGCAAGATGCTGCGCCGCCCGCAGCGATCAGAGAGCCAGCCACCGTAAAAACTCACCAGCGTGGAGAGGGCCATCGATCCGCCTAATAGCGAGCCAATCATGCTCGCCGAGAGGCCATATTGCTGATAAAGCAAAATAGAGAGAAACGGCCACACCATGTAGTAGCTGGTGCGCACCATAAAGGTGCCCCCAATCACGATCCACACTAACGGGCTAAATTGCTTCACACTACGCCATTGCATCTACACCTCTTTACCTCTTAACCCTTTCATCACTCATGCGCACCCAGTGCAGTCACGCGATACAAAAAGGCCAGCGGATCAGCTCCACTGGCCTTTTATCACGGGGCATCCCTCACCACTTACGCCGTTGGTCGCGGCAGAGGATGGGGGTTAACGCCAAGGGCTGTGCTGCCATAGACGGCTAAGTCCGGCCTCTAAGGCCAGTGCGCTTTGCTTGCCAAGCTTTTGGCTCAAACTTTTTGGCTTGCAATATTTGATGCCAATCACCCGCAGATGACGGCCCTGCATCAGCAGATAATCATCACTGGTGGTGAGGGTATCCACCAGCCCCAGCCCTTTGGCGTGGCTAGCCAACCAGTGTTCACCGGTCGTGACCTGTTCAATATCCAGTTGCGGCCGGTGCTGGGCGACAAACGCCTTGAACTGGGCATGGATAGCGGTCAACTCTTCGCGAAACTTCTCGCGGCCAAGATCATCGTTTTCACCAAACATGGTGATGGTGCGCTTGTACTGGCCAGCGGTGTGCATTTCAAACTCAATATCATGCTTTTTCAAAAGCTTATTAAAATTCGGCATTTGGGCGATCACCCCGATGGAGCCCACGATCGCAAAAGGGGCAGCCAAAATTTGATCGGCCACACACGCCATCATATAGCCGCCGCTTGCCGCCACTTTATCGATGGCGACGGTGAGCTTGATCCCCTTATCCCGCAACCGCTGTAACTGAGATGCCGCTAACCCATAGCCATGCACCACGCCACCACCAGACTCAAGGCGCAGCAGCACCTCATCCCCAGGCTGGGCCACCCCAATCACTGAGCTGACCTCTTCGCGCAGGGACGCCACCTCTTTGGCATCCATACTGCCGTTAAAATCAAGCACAAACAGGCGGTTACGTTCATCTCCGTCTTTAGCACGTGTTTTTTGCAGCGCTTTTTGCTGCTTATCTAAGGCCTTACGCTCAGCTTTATTGGCCAGCATGTGCTTCAGATCGCTCTGCCCTTGCTCTAACTCCCGTGAGAGATCCGTCACCACCAACTCGCCCTTGTGCGTCTTTGGCTGACGGCTGCTGATAATCAGCACGATAAGAGCGCCAATGGCCAGCAACAGGGTCACTGTTTTAGCCAAAAATAGGCCGTATTCGGTTAAAAAGGTCACGATGAACTCCGCTATGAATCGATGTCATACATCGATGTAATGGGTCTATTTTTCCCCATTCTAGGGAGTTTGCTCAGAGGGTGCAAAAAATCGCAGTCAGCATAGAAAAAAGTAACCAGATCATTACAATCGCTTTATTTAGTTCACATTTTTTGCTCCTTTTATGACCCAATACTGGTTAAATGAAGGTCTACATCAGTACACTGGACGCAGATTACCTACCGTTATCGCCAAAAGTTGTTCACAGGAGTTGTTATGCTCGATTATCAGGCCCCCCACGATCTGCTCACCGATAAAGTCATCTTAGTCACCGGTGCCGGGGATGGGATCGGCCGCGTCGCAGCGCTGACTTACGCCGCCCACGGTGCCCGCCTGATCTTAATGGGGCGCACCAGTGCCAAGCTCGAAGCCGTGTATCACGAAATTGAAGCTGCCGGTGATAGGCTCCCAGCTATTGTGCCCATCGATTTAGCAACAGCCACGTTGGCCCACTATCGCGCCCTTGCCAGCACCTTTGCCCAGCAATTTGGTCGCCTCGATGGCGTGCTATTTAATGCCGGCGTGCTAGGGACCTTGACCCCCTTTGAACAGATTTCACCGCAGGAGTGGAGCGAGGTGATGCAGGTGAACGTCACCTCACAACTGCTGCTCACTCAAGCACTGCTACCCCTGATTCGCCAAACCGCCACCCTGCAGGGTGAGGCATCAATTATCTATACCTCCTCCAGCGTAGGGCGCAAAGGGCGCGCCTATTGGGGCAGCTATGCCATCTCTAAATTTGCCACCGAAGGGATGATGGAGGTGTTAGCCGATGAGCTAGAAAACACCGGGGTGCGAATCAATAGCCTCAACCCTGGCGCTACGCGCACTAAGATGCGGGCCAGTGCGTTTCCGGCAGAAGATCCACACAGCCTGAAAACGCCCACAGATCTGATGCCGCTTTATCTTTATCTAATGGGGTCAGATAGCCGCGGTAAAACCGGCCAAACCTTTGTGGCGCAGCCTAAATAAGGCCGCGTTGGTGTTGGTGTTGGTGGGAGTGGGGATTCGGGATTCGGGATTCGGGATTCGGGATTCGGGATTCGGGATTCGGGATTCGGGAATTGGGAATTGGGAATTGGGAATTGGGAATTGGGAATTGTGAATTGTGAATTGTGAATTGTGAATTGTGAATGGTGAGCGGCTTACCTGCGCACCCGATCCATCTTATTGCTAATCAGGTTGCACTATGTTTCGTCCCAAAAGCACGTTTGAACAATGGCGGATCTTTCAAGCCGTCGTCGAGTGTGGTGGCTATGCCCAAGCGGCCGAGGTGCTCAACAAGAGCACTTCCTCGCTTAATCATGCGATTGCAAAATTGCAGCAAAGCCTTGGGGTCGCGCTATTAGAGGTGCGGGGGCGCAAAGCGGTACTGACCCCCGCCGGAGAAATCTTTCTCAAGCGAGCCCGTCAGCTGAGCCAGCAAGTGGCAGAATTGGAGGGGCTGGCTAATAACCTCGAACGGCAATGGGAACCGCAGATCAATCTTTATATCTCGCCATTGCAGCCAAGGGATCGCCTTTATCGGGCGCTGGCGCACTTTGCAACCCGCAGCCGCGGTTGCCGAGTCAACCTGCTAGAGCGTATTCACTGTCGCCTCAACACGCTGCAGCCAGGAGATCTGATGCTAAGCGAGCATTTGCCAAACGATCGCAGCGGTTTGCTGCTAGATGAGGTCTCTTTACTACCGCTATGCGCCGCAGATCATCCATTAGCAACCCAAAGCCACGACATCACCGATGAGGGGTTAGCTCGTACCCCCCAAATCAGCTTGCATCCCCCGATCCACCGCTCAGTGGACTGGAACGATACCGATGACACCGACTGGAAAGCCAGTCACTATCACGAGGTGATCGCGATGCTGCAATGCGGCTTGGGTTATGCGTGGCTGCCGCGCCATCTGGTGACCCGTGAGCTGGCAGCTGGCACCTTGGTGCAGCTCAATTTAGCCAGTGGCCACGAGCGCCATCTTTACACTTATCTGTTGACCCTCTCCCCCAATGAGCTGGGGCCTGCCAGTGAGCTGCTACTTAGCTGCTTGCGAAAAGAGTATCAAGGGGCACCATCGATCCCCTTGTAACCGTAGTACTCTCATTTATACATTCCCATTTATACATTCTCGTTTATACATTCTCGTTTATACATTCTCGTTTATACGTTCTGGCTTATACGTTCTGGCTTATACGTTCGGCACCCGCCAGCAGGCGACCAGCGCCATCAATGCCAGCCCTAATGCCACCATAAATACCCCGTGAAAACTCCACACTTCGGCCACCACACCGGCAATGGCGCCGGCCATAATCGAGCCGGTTCGAATACTATTGGTAAACAACGTGGTCGCCACCCCTGCGCGCCCTGGCATCAGATCTTGAAAATAGGGCATGCCTACCCCTGCCACTATGCCGATAAAAATTGCATTAAACAGTTGCAGCCCCATCAGGGCATGTTGATCGGTAAAACTCACCAAGCCGCCATAAAAAATGGCGCCACAACATACGGCTAATAGCATCATGGGCCGTTTGCCAAAACGCGCGGTGTAGTAGCCGGCCAGCAACATGCAGGGAATTTCAATGGCGGCGGCAGTGCCCATCAACACGCCTGCCAGTTTTTCATCTAGCCCAAGCTCACGGGTAATATAAAGCGGCATATTAATGAGGTACATGCTGTTGCAAGTCCACATCAAGGTCGAGGCGATAAACAGTGCTCGCACCGCAGGATCTCTCCAACTACTGACCCGCTCCACCTCTTGGCTCATTTTGGGTAGCGGCAAAGAGGGTAACCAGCGCCACACCACTAAGGCGCAGATCAAATAAGCCAGCGCAGAGGCCAAATACATCAGCTCAAAGCCATAGCCAATGGCCAGTGCAAAGGCGATGGGCGGGCCGATGACCCAAGCCAGTGAAAACTGCGCCCGCATAATGGAGCTGAACATATCTGCCCGCATGTTACGGCTATCGGTATATTCGCGGGCGAGCGCAAATAGTTGCGGGCTTGCGGTGGCGGCCAGTGCGGCCAGCATCACCCCTAAACTTGCCAACAACCAATAGTTACGATTCCAGGCAAACAACAACGACAGGGCGACGCCGGCAAAACAGCAGCGCAAGATCAAATGCTTACGATCGCCTTTGTTATCAGATCGATGGCCTAACCACTGGGTGACTAAAATCCCCACTACCGCATTGATGGTATAAAAAAGTCCCACCAAAAAAGGGCGGACTTGCACCTCTTCAGATAGAAACAGACTCAACGTAGGGACCTGCAACGCCACCGCAACGCCGGTCATAAAAGTGACCGCCAAAAACGAGAGGGCGATGGGATCTGGGCGTTTTACCGCCGCTATCGAAATGCTCATAGGGTTACCACTGATGGAACATGTGTTGATAAGACATCTGTTGATAAAACATCTGTTGCTAGCACATACGTAGATAAAACATTAGTAGATCAAAGAGTTATAGATAAACAGCAGGGCGAGCTCATGCGCCGCCGCCGTATAAAATAACGGCAGATATGGTATGTCATCATTGAGCATGAGCTCAAGGATCTGTCTTGATTCAAATCAGATAAGGTCATCGCGCGCGCCTTGCGACAACGGCGGCGAGCCCGTAGAGTAAACGCTCATTCGGCCACCATCAGGAGTTCCCATGTTTGATTTTGATAGGGAAGTAGACCGCACGGGCACCATGAGCCTGAAATGGGATAAATACGCGGGCCAAGATGTACTCCCGATGTGGGTCGCCGACACCGATTTTCCCAGCCCCCCGGCCGTACTTGACACGCTCACTGCGCGGGTAGCCCACGGTATTTTTGGCTATTCACGGCCATCGCCGCGCTTAATTGAACTCATCATCGAACGAATGGCGGCCCGCTATAGGTGGGCTATTGAGCCACAGTGGCTGGTATTTTTGCCCGGGATAGTGCCAGGGCTCAATTTTGCGTGTAAGGCGTGGAGCCAGCAAGGCCGAGGCATTATTACCCCCAAACCGGTTTATTACCCTTTTTTGCAGGCGCCAAGTTTCAATGACCGCCCACGGCTTACCGTGCCCATGTTAAAAAAGGCCGGCCGCTGGGTGCTAGATCTGGCTGAGTTGGCGCGCCAAGCCCCCTTCGCCGATCTGCTGCTACTTTGTAACCCCCATAACCCCGGTGGCACTGTGTTTACCCGTGAGGAGTTGCTGGCCATCGATGCCATCGCGGCGCAGCACCATTTGGTGGTGTGCTCCGATGAGATCCACTGCGATCTACTGCTAGATAATCAAGCCCGCCATACCCCGTATGCGGCTATCAGCCCACACGCGGCTGAACGTAGCGCTGTGATGATGGCACCTAGCAAAACCTTTAATATTGCCGGTCTGTGCTGCGCCTTTGCCATTATCCCCAATGCTCAGTTGCGGTTACAACTGCAGCAGGCGATGGGTGGCCTGTGCGCTGATGTCAACCTATTAGGATTTGTGGCTGCCGAAGCAGCCTATGAAGGGGGCGAGCCATGGCTGTGCGAGCAACTGGCCTATTTAACTGCCAACCTGACCCTGATCCAACAGGCTGTCGCGCGCTGGCCTGGGGTTAGCCTCGCCACTCATCAGGCCACCTATCTGGCTTGGATCGATGTGAGCGCCCTGGATCTTGCCGATCCCATCGCCTTTTTTGAGCAGGCTGGGGTCGGTCTCTCCCCGGGCGCCCCTTTTGGCAATAGCCAGTTCGTGCGCCTAAATTTTGGCTGCACCCGCGCCAAACTGTGCGAAGCATTGGCTCGGATGGAGCGCGCTATTTTGCGCCGATCCCAACCCTAGTGCGTCATCACCAGATGGGGATCTCATCCCTGTGATCTGGTGCCATTACATTCAGTGAACGGTCTTTTATGTTGCTCTCTATATCGCTACCCATGTTGCCCGCTATGTTACGCCAGCCACTGCGCACATTTTCGCTGTTACTGGCGCTCATGCCCTTATCTAGCCAAGCGTTGACTATCGGCACCGGTCCCCTCAACGGGGTCTATTACCCCACCGGCGGAGCCCTGTGCCGGATCCTCAATACCGGTAACACCCTGCACGGGGACCGCTGCACCGTGCTGAGTACCCAAGGATCGTTGGCCAACCTCAATGCCCTTGCAACGGGCAAAATACAGCTAGCACTGGTGCAATCGGATGTGCTGCATCAAGCCTTGCTCGGCACTGGCCCCTTCACTGGCCAAGGGCCGGATCATCAGTTGCGCAGCTTGTTTCGGCTTTACCAAGAGTCCCTGACTCTGCTCGTGGCCCCCGATAGTGGGATTAGCGAGTTCGCAGATATCAAAGGTAAGCGGGTTAGTCTTGGCAATCATGGGGCGGGGGATCAGCTCACTGCTCGCGCCCTTATCAGCGCCATGAACTTGCAGCCTGCACCACTCATTGCCAAACCCGTCAGCGCACAGGTCTCCCCGCAAGAGGGATTGTGTGATGGGTCACTCGATGCCGCCTTTGTGGTGGAAGGGCACCCCAGTTTGGCAATTGGCGATCTCATCAATCGCTGTAAGGTGCGGGTGATCCCTATCGAGGGTGAACAGATTGATCAATGGCTCACGCAGCATCCGACTTACCAGCGCAGCCGCATCGCTGCCAATCTCTATCCGGGGCAAACCTCGGCTATCAATAATATTGGAGTAAGTGCTGAGTTAGTCGCCCTTGCCAGTTTGCCTGACCCCATTGTGCGCACCGTGCGAGACACCTTATTAGCCCGCGTGAAACAGTTCAGTCGGCTGCATCCGGCGTTAAGCAAAGTCACAACCGATCAGTTGCACGCCCTTACCGAACTCCCGCTGCATGAAGGCATGTTAGATGTAGCCCCTGCACCGCTAGCCCCATCGTCAGCGCCATCATCAGCCTCATCGTTAGAGACCCAAGGTTTAGCGCTGCCCGCGACCGCTGAACCCACCATCCCAGCCCTCACCGAGGTGGCACCAACAAGCGGGGTCCAAACAAGTACGGTGCCAACAAGTTCAGTACCAACGAGTGCACGCCCCGATCAAGCCCAGCTACCGGTCAGTGCGGCGGCCCCCTTACAACCTTAAGCGCCCTCCCTCACAAGGGCGCGCTGGCCCCCTATGGGTGGCAACCGCTATTTTGGCAGCCCTATAGGTGTGCAACATTGGATGCGCTACATGAATGCGCAACATTGGACGCGCAACATCCCGTGCCTATTTGGCGTGCCAATCTGCTTGGTTCACAGCAACGCCTGGCTCCCTCAAATAAGGATGGGGCTTGTGGATCGCCTCCTCAACCCAGAGCAGCAGCTGCTTAATGGCCCGTGATAACACCTGATTTTGACGCACCACATAGCCCAAACTGGTCGCCGGAAAATCTTGTAAGCCCATCACCGGCGCCGTGAGATGAAGCCGTGGATGCAAGGAAAAATCGGGCACGATGGCCACCCCAAAGCCTGCTTCTGCCCAATCGAGCTGAGCATCCACGCTGCCTACCTCCATGATGCGATAAGAGGGCAAGGCCAGCTGCGATAACGATGGGTCGATCAGCGCCCGGGTGCGGGTATCGTGGCCAAGCAAGATCAACGTCGGCTCATCTAACGGATCACTCATGGGATCCGGGGTTATCGCGGTTGTCGCCGCGCGCGCCTGCCAACGGGTTAGATCATGGCCTAACGCGCACCACGTGACTGGCTGCAACTCGGTATAAAACAGCGGCTCGCTGCGCTTTTGCGCCATCACAAAACCCAAATCCGCCTTGCCCGCCTTGACCAGCTCGGCGGCCTGATCAGAGGTGGTATTAAACAAGGTGAGATCGATGCCGGGAAACTCCCGCTTAAAGCGCTGAAACGGCTGGATCAATAACAAACGGGAGATAATATCGCTGGCGGCAATGGCCAGCGTGCCTTGGCTTAACTGGTCAATCGCATTGAGATCTGACTGGCAGCGCTGCAGCTCGGCGAGGGTGCGCTCGGCACTTTGCAGCAACCGCTCGCCCGCTTGCGTTAGCCGAAACGGGCTGCGCTCGATGAGTTTCACCCGCGTTGCCTGCTCTAGCCGCTTAAGGTGCAAGCTCACATTGGGCTGGGTCATGTGCAGTTCGGTGGCGGTGTGGCCAAAATGTTGCAATCTGGCCAAGGTGGCAAACGTGTTCAGCCAATGAATATCTAACATAGGTGCAGCCCATCGCTATCTAACATAAGCATCCTTCAACCCCTGATAAACCGGCGCAACGCAGTGACATCCGACACGCCGTGACTAATTGGGGCCTGATTATATGATTTTCATATCACAATCATAAATATAATTAATTTTTCTAATCTACTGAACCCCCCTAGGATGGACGCCTACCGTCTTAGGAGAAAGAGTCATGTCGTCTATCGTAGTCGTAGGAGCTAACTGGGGTGATGAGGGCAAAGGCCGCATCGTTGATTATCTGGCAGGTCAAGCTGGCGCCAGCATTCGCTTCCAGGGCGGCAACAACGCTGGCCACACCGTGGTCAACGATCTTGGCACCTTCAAGCTGCACCAAATCCCCAGTGGCGTATTTAGCCCAGATTGCCTAGTGGTACTTGGCCCTGGCATGGTGATCAGCCCTGAGAAACTGACCGCCGAGCTTGATGAAGTCAAAGCCGCTGGCGTCACCCCGAAGCTAGCCATCTCTGATCGGGCCACCTTGTGCCTGCCGCTGCACGCGCTGGAAGATACCTTAGAAGAGCTGCGCTTAGGCGATGGTGCCTACGGCTCTACCCGTCAGGGCATTGCTCCGGCCTACGGCGATCGCGTGATGAAGAAAGCGATCCTGGTTGGCTGGCTCAAGCAGCCAGAGGTCCTCGTTGAGCGCATCCAGTTCATGCTGGACTGGAAACTGCCGCAGATGAAGGCTATCTATCCGACCTTCGAATTCACCCAAACCGCCCAAGAGATGGCCGACTGGCTGCTGGAAGTCTCTGCCCCGTGGATCGACGCCGTGTGCAACGTCAGCATGCCGCTCAAAGCGCTGCAGGCAGAAGGCAAGACCTTGCTGTTTGAAGCGCAGCTAGGTGCTGGCCGTGACCTTATCTATGGTGAGTATCCATGGGTGACCTCCTCCCACGTGTCTGGCGCTTATGCCGGGATCGGTGGCGGTCTGCCAGCCCTGCGCCCAGAGCGCATCATCGCCGTGGCCAAGGCCTTTAGCTCCTCTGTCGGTACCGGCACCTTGCTGACCGCCATGGAGAACCAGGACGAGTTTCGCAAGATCACCAACGAGTTCGGTGCCACCACCGGTCGTCCCCGTGACGTTGGCTACTTCGATGCCGTTGCCACCAAAAGCGGTGTTGAGCTGCAAGCGGCCACTGAAGTGGCCCTGACCAAGCTGGACTGCCTGACTGGCCTGCCGGATCTGAAGATCTGTGTGGCCTACGATGGTGCTCACACTGAGAACCCAATTTGGCCACAGACTGCCGCCCTCAAGCCGGTCTATGAAGTGATGGAAAGCTGGAGTGAAGACATCACCGGCTGCCGCACCTTCGAAAGCCTGCCTAAAGCCGCCCAGAACTACGTGCTGCGCATTGAAGCCCTGCTGGGTGTGCCGGTGCCGATGGTTTCCGTCGGCCCGGGCCGTGACGAGATGATCCTGCGCTAAGCCGCCGTCTCATCGTCAAACAAAAAACCGGCATCCATGATGCCGGTTTTTTTATGGCTGCCATTTAGCTCTCGCCCCTAGGTCACCCAATGCTCACCCGATGCCATGGCGCAAGCCAAGCGCCCAACACTCCCAAGTCAACGTTGGACTTCACTTCGTTTCGCACCAACCTACGATTTTTAACCCAACATACGGGATGACGGCGCTGACGGCGGCAATCAAAAAGTGCGGTCAAAAATGTAGGTGTCTCAGATTCCCTCTTTACCCAGATTTTGTTCTTCTCATCATCGATTCCGAGATCTACATCAATTTTTGTACATATTGAGCTTTAAACCATGAATCAAAGCAACTAACTCATTGACCCAACTGAGCTCTTTGTTTAGAGTCTGCAACGCACGAGCGTATCGCTCTGTATGCTGCACCCGATGTAAACGCCAGTAGCATTAGCCTTTGAAATATAGGGCGCCTGCTTAGTTGCAGGCTATTTCGCCGGCTCACCCTCCGCCGTCTCCAAAAGAGACTGTAGCCTGCGGTAATTGGCATTGGTTCGAAAAGAGATGGCAGAAGCTATTGGTTTTCGGGGTAGGCATCATCTCTTTTTATCCCCTGGAGTTATGGGGCAACCATGTCAATTTTACTCACCATGACTAAAAAAACGCCCTTCTTGGCTCCACAAAAGCCGACCCTCAAGACTGACAAGAAAATTGCTTCCTTAGCTAATTTATTGACAGCCATAGGCTTGGATGAATCCGAGCTCCTCAGCGCCCTTTCGATGACATATCTAGAAAAATATACGCCTAAAAAAGTACCAAAGAGTAGTGGAGGAGAAAGAACTGTTCATATACCTCATCCATTAATAAAGAAAATACAACGAAGAATAAATAATAGAATATTTTCAAAAATTGTTATTTGGCCATATTATTTATTTGGTTCTGTTCCATCTGAGATTGATGTTCTCTATGAGAATGAGTTACTAAAACGTGACTACATAAGTTGCGCTCAGCAGCATTGCAAAGCAAAAAGCATATTAAAATATGATATTGAAAATTTCTTTGATCATATTCATTACGATTTAGTATATGAAATATTCATCAAATTCTTTAAATACGATCATGAAGTTTCTAGAATATTAAGTGATTTATGCTGCATTGATGGTGAGGAAGGCAATCATATTGTTCAAGGTGCACCAACATCTAGCTATTTAGCATGCTTATGTTTATGGGACGTTGAGTGCAATATTATAAAGCATCTAGAAAGGAAAAATTTGGTATACACAAGGTTAGTCGATGATATTACTGTATCATCTAAAATACATGACTATAACTTTGAAAATGCCAAAAAGACCATCGAAGATATGATACATGGAAAAGATTTTCCAATAAACAAAGAAAAATCAAGAACCTTTAATATTTCTAATGAGCCACTATCTGTCCATGGTTTGAGAGTTAATTTTAATACGCCAAGGCTGCCTTCCGATGAAGTTGGCAGAATTAGAGCATCAGTAAAAAATATTGAATTAAGAGCAGCAACCAATAATTTTAGAACAAGTAAAGCGTATCGAAAAGCATTTGAAAGATGTTTGGGACGAGTTCATAAATTAGCTCGGGTAGGCCATGAGGCACATATCAAGCTGAAAGAGCGTCTACGTAAAATAAAACCACTTCCTTCACCGAAGGATGTTAATAAAGTAAAGCATTATGTAGACCGACTAGAAGTAATCGCCAAAACTGGCTGTGATAATATCAAATATTCACGCTCATATCATATAACCATGTATTATCTTAATATAGTATACAGAACCGAAAAATACAGACCATTAGTTTCAGAATTAAGAGCGCGATTGCATGCAATAGCTCCAAGTAAGGAAGAGAAAGGAACTTACTTTGACTAAAATAAACATGAAAAACTTTATTTTCTTTATTCTTGTTATTGCAGGAGTAGTAACTGTATGCTTTTTATTTTCTCTTGCTGCCATAATCGTCAATGACTTGTACTACAAGTCATTTTGCTTTTCTTCAGAATGCTATTCTTTTGCCTTTAAAAAAATAGAACCTGCAACACAAATCCTATTGGCAGGCGGTTGGTTTTTAACCCTATTTGGTACTTTAGGTGGTGCCTTAATAGCACTAACTAGTTATCTAACCAGCATCAAACACAATGCTTTCAACAATCACCTTAGTCATATAAGATTATTTTCTGATTTTGTAAATACTGAGTTAACAAAACACTCAGGCATATCAAAAAACAAAATAGATGTTTTTCATTGGTATAATTCAATATTTCCAGATTCCTCAAATGGAAATATTGAAGTATCCAAGGATTATTATAAGAACATAGAGTATATCGCTCTAGAGGTTCGTACATCAAATAACACTATTATAAAAAAAGCCAATATATATATAATGGATCATCAAAAAAGGGTATTGCCTAGGATTGAGGCTGTTTTTGGCACACAAATAGACGTACTTCCTAAAAACGACTATATAAAGGTTGAGTCAGAAGTATTCATGTTTATAGATAAAGTCAACAAGACATTCACAAATAGCTCCGTTTCATTATCTAGTCAAAAACGCTTATATACATAGAAATAAAAAGGCGACCATCCGGTCGTAATGCCAGTCAGTTAAGCACTTTTATGACTAAATATTCGAGATATTGAATATCAAAAGTAGCTCCATGATTAAAGAGTCAATTTGGCTCCAACCCTTGCCCTGACTGGCATGCAATAAAAAGAGGGAGGCATCATG
>JBOFTS010000067.1:0-1100 GCA_051652185.1 Aeromonas sp. | reverse complement strand
CTGCCGTATTCCCGCCGCCTTCTTGCTGCGCAGGGTCAATCGGTGTTGCTGCAGGCTGTGCTTCATCTCCCGATAGCCCAGCTCTATCTCCCAGCGATGGCTGTAGAGCTCGCCGATGTCAGCCCCCGGGAAGCGCATCTGGTCGACCATCGAGGTCAACACCTGACGCTCCTTGCCGTTGATATTGCGGGTCAGCAAACGGGCTTCCACCGTGTCCGGCAGGTGCGGCCACTTCTTGCGTGCCTGTGGACTGGTTTTCAACAAGACCAGCGCATCTTGGCGCCCCAGCTTGCGTACCACCTCGTATTGGGTGCCCTTTTTGAGCGGCAGCAGCCAGTGCCGCTCAACGCCAGCGGTTTGCCAAGCGTGGAGCAGGCCGAGGGAGTAAAACCCCTTGTCGAACAAGGTCAGCGAGTGGTCTGGCGTACGCGCGATAAGCTGCTCGGCCAGCACCATCTCGTTGACGGCGCAGCTCTCCATCACCGCTTGAACAAGCAGGTGGCTGGTCAGCTCCATCTGGCAGAGCATGCGCACCTGCGGATAAGCGGTCTCGCCATGCTGGGTGCCGGGCTTGGCAAAGGCGGTGGTATTGTCTGGGGTATCGGGCGTGCGCCACATCACGCCATCGACGGCGAGCAGTTGCAGCCCGGCCCACCCTGGGTGATGGGCCTGCTGGTGCCAGAGCGAAGCGGTCTCGTGAAACAGCCGCTCGATGCTCTTGTGGCCAAGCTTCTGGCGAGCTTGCAAGAAGGCGCTGGGAGCAACAAAGGGGCGGTCACCGGGCAACAGGATATCGAGCTGATTGACCAGCTGAGTCATAGGAACGTTGCGGAAGATGGCCATGCCAATGATGGCCCAGACCAGTCGCTCCATGGGCATGCGGCGACGGCGCAGGGTCGCGACGCCCTCTTCGTTGAGCAGGGAGGTGATGAGCGCAGGGGGAATGAGGTCGGAGAGTGACTCAAACTGGGCGGCATTGCTGGCGTGGAGGAAGTCGAGAGCTTAAGCGATACGCATAAAAAATCCGAAACCAATCAACAGGTTTCGGATTTTTACACATCAGAAGGATCGGTCAATGGATCCTTAACTGATCGGCATTA
>JBOFTS010000066.1:0-90114 GCA_051652185.1 Aeromonas sp. | reverse complement strand
CTGTTGTATTGAGGCCAGTTGCTGATGGGATGAAGCGCTTTGCCCATGATGGATACTTGAAAAGGGATGATAGTGATCAGATCACCGGATCTTCAATTAGTTCCATGCACGTTGCATCGATTTGGGAAACAACGCCGATAGAGGTATCAAGTGGCTCAAAGCCCTTGATCAGGTCATCGATAGCTTTCATCTGCTTAAGAAAGCCCTCGAGCTTCTCAAGGGGCAACGCACTTGGGCCATCGCAACGCGCCATCGCGGGGTTGGGGTGCGACTCAATAAACAGACCCGCCAAACCCACTGCCATGCCTGCCCGCGCTAAATCAGCAACCTGTTCACGGCGTCCACCGGAGGCAGCCCCTAGCGGATCACGGCACTGCAAGGAGTGGGTTACGTCAAAGATCACCGGATAACCCCCAGTGCTCTTTTTCATGACCCCAAGCCCCAGCATGTCGACCACTAAATTGTCATAACCAAAGTTGGCGCCACGCTCGCATAAGATCAGGCGATCGTTACCGCATTCCTCAAACTTGTCAGTGATGTTCTTCATCTGACTTGGGCTCAGAAACTGCGGCTTTTTGATATTAATGACGTTACCTGTGCGGGCCATGGCCTCGACCAAATCGGTCTGGCGAGCTAAAAACGCCGGCAGCTGGATCACATCGACCACTTCGGCCACCGGCTTGGCCTGATGCACCTCATGCAAGTCAGAAATCACGGGCATCCCGAAGGTTGCTTTTAGCTCTTGAAATATTTTCATTCCCTCTTCAAGGCCTGGGCCTCGGTAGGAGTGAATCGAGGAGCGGTTCGCCTTATCCCAGCTCGCCTTGAACACAAATGGGATCCCAAGCTTACTGGTCACTTCAACGTACTTTTCGCACACGGCCATCGCCATATCCCGCGATTCCAGCACATTCATACCGCCAAACAGCACGAATGGTTTGTCATTAGCCACGTCGATCTGATTGATCTTGATAATCTTTTGTTCCATCTCTGGCATCCTTAATTGAAAAGCCGTGAACGCATGACGTGCCTACGCCAGCTGCGTTGATATTGTGCAAGGTCCGGTAGCCCGCATTAATGCAGCGGGATCACTCGCAGCTCGAGTTCGGCTAACTGAATTTTCAGCACATCGGCAACCGGGTCGTCAGGGCACTGCTCGATAAAATACTCAAAATCTTCTAGGGCCAATCGCGGGCAATCGAGCCGATTGTAGATAACGCCGCGATCCCGCGTTTCTAACGGGTCCCCCGGTTTCATCCGCAATAACAGCTCGCTACAGCGCAGCGCCTCAGGCAGTCGATCTTCTTGCACCAATGCGCCTTTATTGGCATTGATCAGCCGCTCGATAATTTCCCACGGCGCAGCCGGTTGCAGATGCACCGTGCTCAGGGTGGCTAAATTACCAAGCATCCCTCGCAGCAGTAATTCGATATCAGCAAAGCTCAGCTCATTGCCATTAAAAGGATCGACATACACCTCCCCTTCTTGGCCGGCAAAGCTAAGTAAAAAATGGCCGGGAAAGCAGATCCCCTCCACATCGAGCCCCAGTTTACGCCCAAGCACCATGATCAAAATGCCAAGACTAACAGCCGTGCCCTTGCGGTGTTGCAATACCTGATTAAGGTCGCTCTGATCGACCCCAAAATAGGCCTGCCAATCGCAGTGAAAACCTAACTCTTGGTAGAATCCTTGCAATAACTGCTGGCGTACCTCATCGCACGTCCCCTCGACAATTCGCTCATCGAGCCACTCATCGAGCAGCGTCAGCTCACGCTCTGCCTCTGGTGCAGAGCCATAAATCTCATTGCTGACCGACAACACCAACTCGGTGATGTCATGCTTTTCGAAATCGGTCCACTCGTCTATACGTAACATCGTCTTAAGCCTTAAGCGAACACACTTGTCTGCTTGAGCACTGCTAGCTTGGCGATAAAGTAGATCCAGCCAAGGGCCCCAAAAAATGAGCACCAACGAACCAGATTACTTTTAGCCAACCGCAGCGCCATTGCCGCCAAAAAGACCAGCACGAGAATACTCATCAGCTTCTCGCTAAGCCAAGGCGTTCCATTATTAAAGGGGTTGAGATCGAGCACCATGCAAAGCAATACCCCGCTAAGCACCACTAGTCCATTAAGCCAGCCACTGACCTTCATCACCGGCGCACTGTAGGCAAGCCCGGTGGCCTTTTGCACCCAATAAAAACGCACGATAAAGAGCGCGGTTGCCCCCACGATCAGGGCTAAGTGCAGATGTTTAAGCACGCTATAAATATTCACTGTTCATCCTCGATGGGAGCGGCCTTGGATTATCATCATCCGTGACCGATTAACCCATTCCCTCATAAACCCATCAGCACGCCGGAGCACGGCCAAGGGTCACCCGATCGTTATCCCCATAATCGCGCACCGTGGTCACGTCACGATAACCTTGGACACTCAGTAACTGACGCACCGCCTCCCCTTGATCCCAGCCATGCTCAAGCAGTAGCCAGCCATCGGTCTGCAAATATGTGGGGGCATGGGCGACGATATGACGAAGATCAGCCAGCCCAGCATCATCGGCGACCAATGCAGAGCGAGGCTCAAAACGCACGTCCCCCTGCATTAGATGAGGATCGCTACCGTCAATGTAAGGCGGGTTAGATACGATCACCGCAAAACGCGGCGCACAGGGGAGCGCGCTTAATGGCTCAAACCAGCTGCCGACCTGCACTGTGATGGGTAACCCTAATGCGGCACTATTTTCTTGCGCAAGGGTGGCCGCATCACTCATTCGCTCCACCGCCCACACCTCGCAGTGGGGCCGCTCGGACTTAATCGCCAGCGCAATGGCGCCGGTGCCCGTCCCCAGATCCAGCACGGAGCACGGCGTTTGGGGAATGCGGAGCAATGCCTGCTCCACTAGCACTTCGGTATCGGGGCGCGGGATCAACGTAGCGGCGCTCACCTTTAGGGGCAGCGACCAAAACTCGCGCTCCCCAACCACATGGGCGATAGGCTCCCCTGCTAGGCGACGCTCAAGCCATCTTTGCAAGGTCAGCTGCTGTGCGCCATCTAGCTCACGCTCTGGCCAACTCATCAGATAACTGCGACGGCAATCGAGCAGATAGCAAAGCAGCGCATCTGCATCGGCGCGGGGCGACTCCCCTTCGGCCAAGGCCGTCATGATATGCTGGCGAGCCTGCTGGATCTGCATTAGCTGTTATCAGCCAAGGAGGCCAGCTGATCGGCCTGATACTCTTGCACCAGCGGGGTGATCACGCAATCGAGATCCCCCTCTAAGATCTCGCTCAGGCGATAGAGGGTCAGGTTGATGCGGTGCTCAGACAAGCGCCCCTGCGGATAGTTGTAGGTACGAATACGCTCAGAGCGATCCCCAGATCCCACCAAATTGCGACGGGTGCTCTGTTCAGCAGCGCGATGGCGCTCATCTTCTGCGGCCTGCAACCGCGCCGAGAGCACAGACATCGCCCGCGCACGATTTTTATGCTGGGAGCGCTCATCTTGACATTCCACCACCAGCCCAGTGGGCAAGTGGGTGATACGAATGGCTGAGTCGGTCTTGTTGACGTGCTGACCACCGGCGCCAGAGGCGCGGAAGGTATCAATCTTTAAGTCATTGGTATTAATTTCAATTTGTTCAGCTTCAGGTACTTCTGGCAGCACCGCGACGGTACACGCAGAGGTATGAACCCGCCCTTGGGATTCAGTCTCTGGCACCCGCTGCACCCGATGACCACCGGATTCAAATTTGAGACGACCATAGACCCGCTCACCTTCGATCTTGGCGATCACCTCTTTGTAGCCACCATATTCACCGTCGTTACAGCTGACGATAGAGAGGCGCCAGCCCTGACGCTCAACAAAGCGTGAATACATGCGAAACAGATCGCCGGCAAAAATCGCCGCTTCATCACCACCGGCACCGGCACGGATCTCTAAATAACAGTTATTGTCATCCCGAGGATCTTTGGGCAGCAGCATGACTTGCATAATTTGCTCCTGCTCCTCAAGAGCCGCCTTCACCAATGGTAGCTCCTCTTGAGCCATCTCCCGCAGATCGGCGTCTTCATCGACCAGCATCAACTCGGTTGTCTCTAAGTCATCTTGGGCCTGACGGTAGTGTCCAAAGGCGTGAACAATATCTTCAAGTTGGGCATATTCGCGGGTCAATGCGCGATAGCGATCTTGATCGGCAGCCACATCGGGCTCGCCGAGCATGGCCTGGACTTCTTCGTGGCGCTCGATGAGGCCTTCAAGCTTTCTGATCAGTGACGGATTCATAACTCTTGCAATCTCAATAGCAGCAGGGGCCGCCAATATGGCTACCCCAAACAATTATTCTTGAGGCAATCCCAGTGTCTGCCGCAAATCGGACAGTGCACTCTGATCGCCCAGCGATGCCGCCTGGCGCAGGGCCTGGGTCGGCGCGTGGATCAATTTATTGGTCAAACGATAGGCCATCGCCTTGAGCGCTTGCTCGGCGCTGTCACCTTGGGCTAACGCCAATAGCGCCCGTTGCAGCTCTTCATCGGCAACCTGTTGAGATTGCTGACGATAGTCGCGGATCAGATCCACCGAGCGTTGGCCTCGATACCACCCCATAAACGCATCGCGCTCTTCTTGCACGATCACTTCCGCTTGCGCAGCCGCCCGTTTACGGGTTTCAAGGTTTTGCTCAATGATCCCTTGCAGATCATCGACGGTGTAAAGATAGGCATCGGCCAGTTCATCAACTTGCGATTCAATATCCCGTGGCACGGCGATATCCACCAAAAACATCGGCCGACAGCGACGGGCCTTGAGCGCCCGCTCAACCATGCCCTTACCAATAATCGGTAGCGGGCTCGCCGTTGAGCTGATCACAATATCCGCTTCATGCAAATAGTCGGGGATCTCTTCGAGGGTCATGATTTTGGCGCCAAATTCTGCCGCCAAAGTTTGCGCCCGCTGCAAGGTGCGGTTGGCCACCATCATTTGGGTGACGTTTTGTTCCCGTAAATGACGGGCCACCAGCTCAATCGTCTCTCCGGCGCCTACGAGCAAGACTTTGGTTTGAGAAAGATCAGAGAAGATCCGGCGGGCTAAACTCACCGCCGCAAAGGCCACCGACACGGCACTGGCACCAATATCGGTGTCGGTACGCACCCGTTTGGCCACTGAAAATGATTTTTGAAATAACCGCTCTAACGCCCCTTTGAGGGATTCAGATTGCTGAGCATGGGCATAAGATTGCTTGATTTGGCCCAAGATCTGCGGCTCTCCGAGTACCAACGAATCAAGCCCGCAGGCGACCCGCATCAGGTGGCGCACCGCCTCTTCATCATGATATTGGTAAATGGCATTGACCAATTCACTGGCATCTAACTGATGAAATTGCTGTAACCAGTGCAAGACGTTGTGGTGCAGGTCACTTTCAAGATTGCAGTAAAGTTCAGTGCGGTTACAGGTAGAGACAATCACCGCCTCGCTGACCCCGGGTTGACTCACCAGTTCACGCAATGCGCGATCGATGCAGTCCGGGCCAAATGCGACCCGCTCCCGCAAGGCGACACTGGCGGTGTTATGGTTGATTCCGAGTGCTAGCAAACTCATGAGTGGTGACGTTTATTTCATACGCAAGGAGCAGGGGCGCAATTGTACGAGAAAGGGTAACTCTTTAAAAGCAGTACGGCAGCCCCGTATACTGTGGCAAAGTCATCTCTTTTGGAGCTCTATTGTGCTGTTACGTCTATTCGCCCTCACCTGCCTGCTGGCCCTTGCCGGTTGCGCGACGGTTTCCCCCCAGCGGGATCATGTTAACTGGCAGCAAGAGCGCACCCGTCTTGAAGGGCTCACGCATTGGCAGCTCTCAGGTAAAATGGCCATCATCACCCCCCAGCAAAAAGGCAGCGCCCGCCTTAACTGGCAGCAAACGGGCGATGATTACCGCCTCAATCTCACCAGCCTAATTGGCACCAATATCTTAGAGCTCTCGCGCAATCAAGGGGTGATCACCTTACTTGACAGCGATGGCAAGCAGCACCAAAGCCAAGACGCTGAAGCGTTAATTTATCAACTGACCGGCTGGAATATTCCGGTAGCGGGGCTACCCCAGTGGATCAAAGGGTTGCCAGGTTCCGCTGACTTTACCCTCAATCCAGATCAGAGCTTGGCCCGCGTGCATGATGGCCAGTGGCAGATCGTCTATGGCAGCTACCGAGATCAAGATGGCTACCGCCTGCCCCATCAGTTGACCATGACCGGTCAACAAAGCCGCCTTAAGTTACTGATTAATGAATGGACCGTGACCCCCTAATGGCTATCACTCGCTGGCCAGCACCGGCCAAACTCAACTTGTTTTTGCACATCAATGGCCGCCGCCCTGATGGTTATCATGAATTGCAGACCCTGTTTATTTTTCTCAATCACTGTGATTGGCTGGAATTTGAGGTGATCCCGGGTTGCGACACCCTCACCCTCACCCCCGCTATTGCGGGGGTCCCTGATGAGCAAAACCTCATCATTCGGGCGGCTCGCCTACTGCAAGCCACCCAGCCCTCCCCACAGGGAGCCCATATTCGATTAGAAAAAAACCTCCCCATGGGGGGCGGTATCGGCGGCGGCTCATCGGATGCGGCCACCACCTTGGTCGCCCTTAACCACCTCTGGCAAGCGGGTTTGAGCGAAGATGAATTGGCAGAGCTTGGCGTACAACTTGGCGCCGATGTGCCGGTGTTTGTCCGTGGCAAGGCGGCCTTTGCCCAAGGGGTGGGCGAGCAGCTGCAACCGGTCGAGATCCCAACGCCGTGGTATCTGGTACTCAAACCCGATTGCCATGTGGCAACCGCCGCCGTATTTAGCGATCCCGACCTGCCCAGATCGACCCCAAAAATGGCCTTTTCCCAGTTGCTAGACGGCGAGTGGAAAAACGATTGCGAGTCACTGGTGAAAAAGCGCCACCCCGAGGTTGCCAATGCGCTTGGCTGGTTGCTAGAATACGCGCCGTCAAGAATGACGGGCACAGGCGCCTGCGTCTTTGCTCAATTTGAAGACGAAGTGACGGCTCGGGACGTGTTGGCAAAGGTGCCAAAAGGGTTAGATGGATTTGTCGCAAAGGGCGAGAACATCTCACCGCTCTTTTGGACATTGC
Organism: Aeromonas sp.; assembly: GCA_051652185.1. Taxonomy (GTDB): domain Bacteria; phylum Pseudomonadota; class Gammaproteobacteria; order Enterobacterales; family Aeromonadaceae; genus Aeromonas. The sequence goes on along the minus strand of JBOFTS010000066.1, from coordinate 82,983 downwards.
AACAGTTCACATGATTGGGGTATCGCCAAGCGGTAAGGCAGCGGGTTTTGATCTCGCCATACCTAGGTTCGAATCCTAGTACCCCAGCCATATCCTGAGCCGTAAGACGTCTGCTCGTTCTCTTGATAAATCGTTTGCCCCAAAACGATATGGGTCTGGTTTCAGACTCTCCACATACTGGATGCAACCCCGAGGTTTCAAACCGTGCCTGACATGAAGCTGTTTGCTGGTAACGCAACGCCGGAACTAGCCCAGAAGATCGCAGATCGCCTGTTTATCAAACTCGGCAATGCTGCCGTAGGTCGCTTTAGCGACGGTGAGATCAGCGTACAGATCAATGAGAATGTACGTGGTGGCGATATCTTCATCATTCAATCCACCTGTGCCCCTACCAACGACAATTTGATGGAATTGATTGTCATGGTCGATGCACTGCGTCGTGCTTCAGCTGGCCGTATTACTGCGGTTATCCCCTACTTTGGTTATGCCCGTCAGGACCGCCGCGTCCGCTCCGCCCGTGTACCCATCACCGCTAAGGTCGTCGCCGACTTCCTCTCTAGCGTCGGTGTGGATCGGGTGTTGACTGTTGACCTGCATGCCGAGCAGATCCAAGGCTTCTTTGATGTGCCGGTTGACAACGTATTCGGTAGCCCAGTGCTGCTAGAAGACATGCTGTCTAAGAACCTCGAATCCCCCGTCGTGGTTTCGCCAGACATCGGCGGCGTTGTGCGTGCTCGCGCCATTGCCAAGCTGCTCGATGACACCGACATTGCCATCATCGACAAACGCCGTCCTCGTCCTAACGTCTCTCAGGTCATGCACCTGATTGGTGACGTTGCTGGCCGTGACTGCATCATCGTTGATGACATGATCGACACCGGTGGCACCCTGTGCAAAGCGGCAGAAGCGCTCAAAGAGCGAGGCGCTAAGCGAGTCTTTGCTTATGCGACTCACCCGGTCTTCTCTGGTTCTGCCTTTGAAAACATCAAAAACTCAGTGATTGATGAGCTGATCATTACCGACTCGATTCCCCTCACCCCAGAGATGAAATCGATCGGTAAGGTTAAGCAATTGACCCTCTCAACTGTACTGGCTGAAGCCATTCGCCGGATCAGCAACGAAGAGTCCATCTCTGCCATGTTTGAGCATTGATCACGTGCGTAATTACAAAAACCGCCGGTAGGCGGTTTTTGTCGTTTTAGCCCTGCCCCCGCCCAAAGATGTGGCACTTTGATCCCATCTAAGCCTCTGCAGACTTAAGGATTTAGTCATGAAGTGTTTGCGCCCCCTGCTGCTCACTACGCTTACCAGCGTCCTGTTTGCCTGTCAGCCTGCCGCCCAAAAGCCCGATTTTGTGCTCACGCTCGCGCACATGAACGACACCCACTCTCAATTTGACCCCGTCAATGCCGAGTTAACCGGGCCTATTTTTAATAAACCAGAGACCAAAGCTGAGACAACGCCAGAGGCCAAACAAGAGGCGGGTAAGCCCCCAGCCAACGACACCCTCTACACCCGTTTGGGGGGCTATCCACGGCTGCTGACCATGGCCAATCAGTACCGAGCAGAGGCGCTCGCGCACAATCAACCGATGCTGCTACTTCACGGCGGCGATGCGTGGCAGGGCAGCGGCTATTTTAAGCTCAACGAAGGGATGGCTAATGCTAAGTTACTCAGCCAATTTGGCTTTGATGGCATGGCGTTAGGTAACCACGAGTTTGATTTAGATAACCAAAAACTGGCCCGCTTTATTGCAGGGGTTAATTTTCCGGTGCTGGCTGCCAACCTTGATACCAAGGCCGATCCGGCGTTAAGCAAAATCGCCAACCTCAAGCCGTTTGTCGTCTATGCCTTTGATGGCAACAAAAAGAGCCTAGTGACCGATCTTGACCACCTGCCAAAAGACAAGCAGCTGGTCGCCGTCATCGGCTTGGTGTTAGAGGACATGGGCAACATCGCCCCTAACGTGGGCAATGTGCACTTTGGCAAAGAGGCCACCTCGGCCCAAGCCACCGTCAACTTGCTGCGCGCCAAAGGGATTAACCAGATCGTGGCCCTGACCCATATCGGCAATCAGCGCGACTTAGCCCTTGCCGCCAAAGTAAACGGCATCGATGCCATCGTCGGTGGCCACTCCCACAGCTTGCTCGGGGACTTTAGCAACATCGGTTGGGGCAACGGGGGCGATTACGCCAAGCTGGTGACCAACCCAGACGGCATTGGCAAAACCTGCGTAGTCCAAGCGGGTGCCTACGCCCAAGCCATTGGGCTGGCGCAGGTGAGCTTTGATAGCCAAGGTCAGGTGACCAACTGCCAAGGCCACAATAGCCTACTCGCTAGCCGAGACTTTTTTGCAGACCCGGCCCGCACCCACCCCCTTGATGCGGCCACCAGCAAACAGGCCAGCGCCTTTATCGACCGTCAATCGAATGTCGTGACGGTGGATGAAAACCAGCCCCTGCGCGCCCTTATCGATAGCCACTATAAGCCGGCATTAGCCAAGGCTTATGGCCCTGTTATCGCCACTATCCCCGCGCAGTTACACAATGCCCGCCGCCCCGGCGACAACGACAGCGACAGCCATGGCTCTGATGTGGCGCCCTTAGTGGCCCAAAGCCAGTTCTACTGGGCAAACACCCCCGAGGTGCAAGCCTTAACCGGTGGCCCGGTCGATTTTTCGCTCATCGCGGTTGGCGGGGTACGCGCTGACTTGCCTGCCGGGGAGTGGCGCGAGGGCGATACCGCCCTTACCTTGCTGCCATTTAAAAATCAGCTCTCAGTGCTGACCTTAACGGGTGCGCAAGTGCGAGCGCTGTTAACCGACACCATTAGCGCGACCCTGCCCGCTAGCGCCCATGCCGGCAAGTTCCCTTATGGCGGCAATCTGCGTTACACCTTCCAAGAGACCCAAGCCGGTAGCGCGGGTACGCTGACCCAGCTGCAGTACAAAACCCCAAGCGGTCAGTGGCAAGATCTGGTCAATGACAAGCCCTACCAAGTGGTGATGAATGCCTATAACGCCAACGGTAACGATGGCTGGCAAGCGCTGGCAAAAGCTCAGCGTCGCCAGAGTAAACGCGTTGATATTGCCCGCGTTAACGGCAAGCTGACGGCATTTAAGGTGTTAAACGTGTTGCCACACGGCGATCAGCTCATCCCTATCTACGCCCCCCACAAAGAGCTAGATTGCAAAGCCACGGGGGTCGATTGCGGCACCGATGCGGCTTCGTTTGTGGAGTATGTGAGTAAAGCTCGCCCCACCCTCACCGCCTTACCTGAAGAGACCGTCACCCTGCTTCGGGCCAAATAATCCCATCGCAGTGCACCTAAACAGGCCTCTTATAAGAGGCCTGTTTGCTACTAATACGCGCCAAGTCACCCAAAAAATGACTCAAATCACGCCATAACATCCGCATTGGTTGAGTGATGGCCACTCGGCGGCTAGAATATTGCGTCCTATTGCCTTGGGTAGTGTATCCAAGGCGCTGCGAGCGAAGACATCAAGCGTGACAAGCGAAATTAAACTGATCGTCGGACTGGGTAACCCAGGCCAGGAGTATGCCAAGACCCGCCACAATGCCGGCGCCTGGTATGTGGAGCAACTGGCCCGCTGGCATAACGTCAGTTTGCGTGAAGAGCCTAAGTTCTTCGGCCATACGGCCCGCATTCAGGTTGAAGGGCAAGATGTGCGGTTGCTCATTCCCAACACCTTTATGAACTTATCTGGCAAGGCGGTGGCTGCACTGGCCCGCTTTTATCAGATTGAACCAGAAGCCATGTTAGTCGCCCATGACGAGCTGGACTTGCCCCCTGGCATTGCGAAGTTCAAGCAAGGGGGGGGCCATGGTGGTCATAATGGCCTCAAAGACATCATTGCCAAAATGGGCAATAACAATAACTTTTTCCGGCTGCGACTGGGCATTGGCCATCCTGGATCGAAAGAGTTAGTCGCAGGCTTTGTCTTAACCAAAGCCCCCAGCAGTGAACAAAACCTCATTGACGCCGCGCTAGACGAAGCCCTGCGCGCCAGTGATATTTTGTTCAAACAAGATATGACCAAAGCCATGAACCGCTTACACAGCTTCAAGGCTGAAAAGGTATAAGTCGGTTTGACCCTGCATCAGCATGATATCGGCATGGTGCGGGTGCATGAACCGCGATCAGAACAAGCATGACATGGGCCGTCTGCGGCCGGCCCTCAATAGCATCCATCAAGAAGGTAACAATCCATGGGTTTTAAATGCGGTATCGTCGGCCTGCCCAATGTAGGCAAATCCACCCTGTTCAACGCGCTGACCAAGGCCGGCATCGAGGCCGCCAACTTCCCGTTTTGCACCATTGAGCCAAACACCGGGGTCGTCCCCATGCCTGATAGCCGCCTTGACCAACTGGCCGCCATCATCAATCCGCAGCGCGTCGTGCCGACCACCATGGAATTTGTCGATATCGCAGGCTTGGTAGCGGGTGCCTCTCAAGGTGAAGGGCTCGGTAACAAGTTTTTGGCCAACATCCGTGAAACAGAAGCCATCGGCCATGTGGTGCGCTGCTTTGATGATGACAACATCGTCCACGTAGCGGGCAAGGTTTCCCCTGCTGACGACATTGAAGTGATCAACACCGAGCTGGCGCTGTCGGATCTGGACGCCTGTGAGCGTGCCATTCACCGTCAATCTAAGCGCGCAAAAGGCGGCGACAAAGATGCCAAGCTGGAAGTGGAAGTACTAGAGAAGATCCGCCTAGCCCTTGAAGATGGCCAAATGATCCGTGGCATGAAGCTTGATAAAGAAGAGCTAGCCGCAGTGAGCCAGTTCAACTTTTTGACCCTCAAGCCCACCATGTATATCGCCAACGTGGCGGAAGATGGCTTTGACAACAACCCCTACCTCGACAAGGTGCGTGAAATCGCGGCCGCTGAAAATGCCGTCGTGGTGGTGGTTTGTTGCTCCATTGAGTCAGATATTGCCGAGCTGGACGATGACGATCGCGCCGAATTTATGGCCGACCTTGGCATTGAAGAGCCAGGTTTAAACCGAGTGATCCGCTCAGGATATGAGCTGCTCAACTTGCAAACCTACTTCACCGCTGGGGTAAAAGAAGTGCGCGCCTGGACCATTCCCGTTGGCGCCACCGCCCCGCAAGCGGCCGGCAAGATCCACACCGACTTTGAAAAAGGCTTTATTCGTGCCCAAACCATCGCCTTTGACGACTTTATTACCTACAAGGGTGAGCAAGGCGCGAAAGAGGCCGGCAAAATGCGGGCAGAAGGCAAAGAGTACATCGTTAAAAATGGCGATATTCTGAACTTCCTGTTTAACGTTTAATCAATTTAATGTTTTAAATTCAATAGCTTAACTGCCATTGAATTTAACATTAGCAAAAGCCCCCCCTTGAGCACAAGGGGGGGCTTTTTTATGTTTGTGCGCCGCGCAGGCCCCCAGTTGAACCGCTGATAACCGCGGTCGGGGTCAGACATAGCCACAGACCACCAGCAATATGCGGGCGCTCATCTGTTTTTGTTATTTTTGTGAGAGCCCCCTTAAGAATGCTCGATACCAACTGGCTCCAGCTATACCCCTGTGGCAAGATAGCCACCTATTTTTGTTATCGATCTTTCGATCTCGCGCCCATCAACAGATAGCGCCACCCATAACAAATCACGCGCGGCTCGGCAGCTGCCAGCCCAGCGCCCTGATGATTAAACACAAGCGGGGTCTTTTCACCCGCTCGGCACTCACCCCTCAAGGGTAAGGCCGATCATTTTTATAAAAAGAGCACACCGATATATGGCTACCACCCCAAAAAAATCCCCCGCCAAAAAAGCCAGCAAAGGCTTTGAAGAGACCCTCTGGGATACCGCTAACCAGCTGCGTGGCAGCGTGGAGTCTTCTGAATACAAGCACGTGGTGTTAAGTCTGGTGTTTTTGAAGTTCATCAGTGACAAGTTCACCGCCAAGCGCGAGCAGCTCATTGCCAGCGGCCAAGAAGCGTTTATCGATATGGATGTGTTCTACCAGCAAGACAACGTGTTCTTTTTGCCAGAGGCCGCCCGCTGGTCCTATATCAGCGCCCGCGCCAAGCAAGATGATATCGCCGTCATTATCGATACGGCCCTCTCGACCATCGAAAAATGCAACGCCTCGCTGGCCAATGCCCTGCCCGATAACTACTTCTCTCGCTTGGGGCTCGATGCCACCAAGCTGGCGTCCCTTATCGACAGCATTGAAAACATCGACACCCTCGCCCGCGAGTGCGAGCTCACCGAAGAGGACGTGGTGGGCCGGGTCTATGAATACTTTTTAGGCCGCTTTGCCGCCACCGAAGGCAAGGGCGGCGGCGAGTTCTATACCCCCAAAGCCGTGGTTACCCTGCTGGCCGAGATGCTCGAACCCTATCAGGGCAAGATCTATGACCCTTGCTGTGGCTCGGGCGGCATGTTCGTGCAATCTCTTAAATTTGTGCAAAGCCATCAGGGCAAGAGCAAAGATATCGCCATCTACGGTCAAGAGCTGACCAGCACCACCTACAAGCTGGCCAAGATGAACCTCGCGGTGCGCGGCCTGTCGGGTAACTTAGGTGAGCGCCCCGCCGACACCTTCTTTGCCGATCAGCACCCAGATCTTAAAGCCGACTTCATCATGGCCAACCCGCCGTTTAACTTAAAAGATTGGCGGGGCGAGGCGGAGCTCACCAATGACCCGCGCTTTGCCGGCTTTGAAACCCCGCCCACCGGCAATGCCAACTACGGCTGGATCTTGCACATGCTCGCCAAGCTCTCAGAAGATGGCATCGCAGGTTTTGTGCTGGCCAACGGCTCGATGAGCTCAAACACCAGCGGTGAAGGCAAGATCCGCCAAAAGCTCATTGAAGATGACCGCATCGAATGCATGATTGCCCTGCCGGGCCAGCTGTTTTACACCACCCAAATTCCGGTTTGCCTGTGGTTTATCAGCAAAAGCAAAGCGGCCAGCCTCAAATACGGCTATCGGGATCGGCGCGGCGAAACCCTGTTTATCGATGCCCGTAATATGGGCACCATGATAAGCCGCACCCAAAAAGAGCTGACCACCAGCGACATCGCCACCATCAGCGACACCTATCATGCGTGGCGCAGCAGCGAAGATGAACTGGCGCGCCGCGTTAGCGCACATGAGATCAGCGTCACCCAATACCAAGATCAGGCCGGTTTTTGCAAAGTGGCGCGCTTAGATGAGATGAAAGCCAACGACTATGTGCTGACCCCCGGCCGCTATGTGGGCGCCGCCGAACTTGAAGATGATGGCATCGCCTTTGAGACCAAAATGGCCGAGCTCACCCAAACCCTCTATCGCCAGTTAGATGAGGCGGCTGAGCTCGATAGTGCGATCCGCACCAATATGGCAGCATTAGGCTTTCCCTTTACTACAACCAACGGCGCAACCAATGGGCAAGGAGCATAACCATGGCGTTAAACGTGATCCATCTGCTACGCACCGCCGCCACCTTGGAGCAAGCGCTGCTCGCTCTCAACAAGGTGGCCGCGCAAGATCAGCAAGATGACATTCTGTTTGATCTCTATCGCAATGCCGCCATCAAGAGCTTTGAGTTGTCATTGGAAACCTGCGGCAAGCTGCTGCGCAAAGCGCTCAAAGCCTATGGCGGTGCCCCCCGCAGTGTCGATGGGCTGGTATTTAACGATGTGCTGCGCACCGCGGGCAAACATGCCCTGCTCGATGAGGCGGCGGTGAGTCGCTGGCTTGCTTATCGCGCCAATCGCAACAGTACTGCCCACGATTATGGTGAGGGCTTTGCTAACACGACCCTTGCCCTGCTGCCCGATTATCTAACTGACGTACGGGCCTTGGCAGTTAAGTTGCAAGAGGTGTTTGATGCCGCAAGTTAAATTGGCGCAGTTGGTGCTAAAACCCGCGCACTTAAGCGAGTTGCAAACCTTGCTGGCACACCATGTGCCCACCGCCGAGGTGTGGGCCTATGGTAGCCGAGTCATACCCAGCAGCCCTGAGCCATGCAGCCCTGAGCCACGCAGCCATGAGGGCAGCGATCTCGATCTGGTGCTGCGCAACCCCACCCAGTTGCAACAACCGGTTGACGGGATGGCCGAGCTTAACGAGGCGCTGCAACAGAGCCGTTTGCCGATGCTGGTGGATGTTCACCAGTGGTCCCATTTACCGCCAGCCTTCCACGAGGAAATTGCCCGCGCGTATATCGTGCTGTACACGCCGGCATCACTGACAAATATGGAGGAGCTGGGTTATGGGGAATAATTGGCGCATATATTCATTAGGCGATTTTATCGACGTAAAGCATTGGTTTGCTTTTAAAGGCGAATACATGCGTGATGATATAGAACATGGGCCTATTGTTGTAGCTATTGGTAACTTTGATTACAACGGTGGTTTCCGTTTTTCTGAAACCAAGTTAAAAAGATATACGTCTGACTATCCTGATAGCTTTACCTTACAGGCTGGTGACATGCTTCTTGCAATGACATGTCAAACATCCGGAGGTGAAATACTAGGTATACCAGGAATAATTCCTAATGATGGCCACCATTATCTTCACAATCAGCGATTGGGGAAAATAGTTATAAAAGAACCTAAGCTCGTTTGTTTAGAATATTTGTATTGGCTTTTCCTAAGTCAAGATTTCAATAAATTTATATTCTAGCGAGCTACCGGCACAAAAATATTACACACATCTCCCACGAAAATACTGGAGTATCAAACACACTTACCACCATTAGCTGAACAAAAAAAAGATTGCTAGACAATTATGGCAATTACAGAATAAAACTACCCTCAACCGCCAAATAAATCAGACCTTGGAACAGATGGCACAGGCGCTGTTTAAATCGTGGTTTGTGGACTTTGATCCGGTGGTTGATAACGCGCGGGATGCAGGCTTTTTCGAGCAAGATTTGCCCTTCTCTGACGAGCTGCTGCGCCGGGCTAGTACCCGCAAGATAGTGCGTGAAAGCCTTGCTGGGCTTGAAAACACCCCGCCGCTGCCAGAGGCAACCCGTCAATTGTTCCCTGCCGCCTTTGAGGAGTGCGCCGAGCCTTCCCTCGGCCTCGGCGGATGGGTGCCGAAGGGGTGGAAGCATGGATGTATAACCGATGTGGCTAGCTATAGTACCAAACGGATTGATACCGAAGAGCTGACGTTGGAAAACTATATATCCACGGAGAATATGCTGGCTGATAAAAAAGGTATTCAAGCAGCAACTAATTTGCCAACTGTTAGTAGTGTCCCTGCATACACAACAGGTAGTATTCTCATTTCAAACATCAGGCCATATTTCAAAAAAATATGGCTTGCGAATGGTAATGGTGGGCACTCTAACGATGTACTTGGGTTCGAAGTAAAAGATGCTGGCACAGAGTGTTTTGTATTCAATTTAATGTATCAAGACTCATTTTTTGATTTCATGATGGCAACATCAAAAGGCTCAAAAATGCCAAGGGGGGATAAAAAAGCCATTTTAGAGTTAGGAATTATCATGCCTCCATTAAATTTGAGATTATTTTTTTCAAAAAATATGAGCAAGTTTTACACATCATCATATGGTCGTCACTATGAGAATATTACGCTTGCTAATCTCTGCGACACCCTATTACCAAAACTTATTTCCGGCGAACTGCGGCTTGATGACATCAAGGATTAACCCCCTCCCGACCTCCCCCTTTGCAAGGGGGAGGAGATTTTATCCCAGTGGCAAATTTACAAGGGAAGAGGTTTTGCCCCAGTGGCAAATTTGCAAGGGTGCAGTGTTTACCCCCCTCCCTTATCAAGGGAGGGGCTGGGGGAAGGTTAGTTTTCCAAGGAGGGTATTTATGCTTAACGACCCCAAAAACAAGGCTTTGCGTCAGCAGTTACGCCGCAATATGACCATGCCAGAGCAGCGACTGTGGCAGCGGATCCGAAACGAGCAATTGGGGGTTAAATTTCGCCGCCAGCACGGGATTGGCAACTACATTGCGGATTTTTATTGCCCAAGCCACAAGCTAGTTATCGAAGTTGACGGCGACAGCCATTTTACCGAGCAAGGTCGTGACAGCGATCAGCAACGTGACCAATTTATGCACGCCTTAGGACTGCGAGTGCTGCGGTTTACCAATCAGCAAATCATGCAAGAACTAAGCGCAGTGCTAACGGTGATCATGCAGACATGTCACAACCCACAACATCACAAGTAGATGCCATGAGCCATATTTTCACGGAAGCAAAATTAGAGCAGGCGATCATTGACCTGCTAGGGCAGCACCAAAACAGCGCGGGCGAGCCCTGTTATCCGCATTATGTCGGCACGGATGTGGCGCGCAAAGATAACAGCGAGGTGCTGATTGCAGCTGACCTGCGGGCGTTTTTGGCCCGCCAATATCAGGCCGATGGCATTACTGACGGGGAAATGGCGACCATTTTGCATCAGTTGCAGAGCCTGCCGGCAAGCGATCTGTATCAGAGCAATAAAACCTTTTGTCAGTGGCTCAGTAATGGCTTTTTGCTCAAGCGCGAAGATCGCCATAAAAAAGATCTCTATATCGAGCTTGTCGACACCCAGCAGCTGCATGAGCAGTTGACGCGACTGTTTGCCGGTGAGGTGTTTGACCCGCAGCTGGGCAATAACCGCTTTCGCTTGGTCAATCAGTTAGACATTGAAGGCAAGAGCGCCGATGGCGGAGTGCAGCTGCGCATCCCCGATGGCATCTTGTATGTAAATGGCCTGCCGCTGGTGGTGTTTGAATTTAAATCGGCGGTGCGCGGTGAAGAGGCCACCACCTATGATGCCTGGCGCCAGCTCTGTGTGCGCTACCGGCGCGATATTCCCAAGCTGTTTGTCTATAACGCCCTGTGTGTGCTCAGTGACGGGGTGAGCAACAAAATGGGCAACCTGTTTGCCCCTTATGAGTTTTATTACGCGTGGCGCAAGGTGACGGGGAAGGAATCTACCGAGCAAGATGCCATCAACAGTGGCATTAAGGGGCTTTACACCTTGATCCAAGGGCTGTTTCACCCGCTGCGGCTGCTCGATGTGGTGAAGAATTTTATTTTCTTCCCAGATACAGGTAAGCGTGAAATCAAGATCTGCTGCCGTTATCCGCAGTATTACGCGGCCCGCAAGCTCTATTACAACATCAAAAAAGAGCGCAAGCAGATTGCCAGTGGTGGTGAACGGGCCCAAGAGAATATGGGCGGCAGCGGCAAGGGCGGCACCTATTTTGGCGCCACTGGGTGTGGCAAGAGTTACACCATGCAGTTTTTGGCGCGCCTTTTGATGAAGAGCATTGATTTTGCCAGCCCAACCATTGTGCTGATCACCGATCGCACCGACCTTGATGAGCAGCTTGCCAAGCAGTTTTGCAGCGCCACCACCTTTATTGGCGATGCGTTGATTGAGCCGGTGGCCAGCCGCCAAGATCTGCGTGACAAGCTGGCCGGGCGCGCCAGTGGCGGGGTGTTCTTAACCACCATTCACAAATTCACCGAAGATATTCAAACCCTCTCTGAGCGCAGCAATATCATCTGTATCTCGGATGAGGCCCACCGTAGCCAGATCAACCTTGATTTGAAGCTCACCGTTAACCAAGAGACCGGCACGGTGAAACAGACCTATGGCTTTGCCAAATATCTGCACGACTCGCTGCCCAATGCCACCTATGTGGGCTTTACCGGCACCCCCATTGACGCGACCCTAGATGTGTTTGGCCCCACCATCGACAGCTACACCATGACCGAATCGGTGAACGATGAGATCACGGTGCGCATTGTTTATGAAGGGCGCGCGGCTAAAGTGGTGCTCGATAACAGTAAGCTCGCCGAGATTGAGCAGTTTTATCAAGCATGCGAGGCGCAAGGGGCGAGCGAGCACCAGATTGAACAGAGCAAGAAGACCACCGCCAGCATGAACTCGATTCTGGGTGACCCTGATCGCATTGCGTCGCTGGCCAAGGATTTTGCCGAGCATTACACCGCCCGCATCAGTGAGGGCTCAAGCGTCAAAGGCAAAGCGATGTTTGTCTGTTCGAGCCGCGAGATTGCCTATGACTTTTATCAATGCCTCAAAGGGCTGCGCCCAGATTGGTTTACGGCGCAACTGGCTAGCCCAGAGGTGAGCTTGAGCGAGCAAGAGGCTAAAGCGCTGCTGGCGCTACCGATGGTCAATTTGGTGATGACCCGTGGCCAAGATGACGATCGCGACATGTATGAGCTACTGGGCACCAAGGAGTACCGCAAAGAGCTCGACAAGCAGTTCAAGAACCCCAAATCGAATTTTAAAATCGCCATTGTGGTGGATATGTGGCTGACCGGCTTTGATGTGCCTGAGCTTGATACCATCTATATCGATAAGCCATTGAAAAAGCACAACTTGATCCAGACCATTTCGCGGGTTAACCGCCGCTTTGAGGGCAAAGAGAAGGGCTTGGTGGTCGATTATATTGGCATTAAAAGCCAGATGAATATTGCGCTGGCGATGTATTCAAAAGCCGATAAATCTAACTTTGAAGATGTGCTGCAATCGTTGATTGAGGTACGCAATCACCTCGATCTGCTCGGTCAGGTGTTTCATGGCTTTGATAGCGGCGACTATTTTTCGCCCGCCCCTACTCGCCAGCTCGAGTGCCTTAACCGCGCCGCCGAGTTTGTCTTGCAGACTAAAAAGATTGAGCGGCGCTTTATGGGCTTGGTGAAACGGCTAAAAGCGGCCTATGACGTGTGCGTGGGCAGTGAAGACATTGCCCAGGCTGAGCGCGAGCAGATCCATTTTTATTTAGCGGTGCGATCTATCGTCTACAAGCTCACCAAAGGGGATGCGCCCGATACCGCGCAGATGAACCAAAAAGTACGCGAGATGATTGCCGAGGCGCTCAAGGCCGACGGGGTGGAAGAGATCTTCACCCTCGGGGAGGATAACGCCGACGCCATCGATATTTTTGATGACGACTACATGGCGCGCATTGGCAAGATCAAGCTGCCGAACACCCGAATGCAACTGCTGCAAAAGATGCTCGCCAAGGCCATTGGCGATTTTAAAAAGGTGAACCAGCTGCAGGGGGTCAATTTTTCTCAGCGTTTTGCGGCATTGGTCGATCAGTACAACGAGCGTAAAGAGAACGACGTGCTCAACGGTGACGAGTTTGATGCCTTTACCCAGCAGATGGCCGACATGATTTATGACATCAAGAGCGAGATGATGTCGTTTGCTGATCTGGGTATCGATATGGAAGAGAAAGCGTTTTTAGATATCCTCGAGCACATGTGTGTGAAGTATCAGTTCACCTATGACGAAGCCAAGCTGCTGGCGCTGGCCAAAGCGATGAAGGTGACGGTCGATGATTGCGCCCAGTACCCCGATTGGAGCAAGCGCGATGACATTAAAGCCAAGCTGAAGGTTGATCTGATCCTGCTGCTGCACCGCTTTGGCTTTCCGCCGGTGGCCAACGATGAGGTCTACAAAAGCGTGCTAGAGCAAGCGGAGAACGTTAAAAAGCACTACCAGCTAGCGATCGCGGATGCAACCGTGTGACATTAAGGGAGATTGATCTGCGTTAACTGGCTGCATCCACCATTTTTAGCAGTGAAGTGACTCAGATCAATCCGTTGGTACGTGGGGTTTTACATTGGTAGCGTTAAGTCTCTATATTGCCCACTCTACTATTCACTCTACTATCTACCCTACTATCCGCCCTACTATTCACTCTACTATCTACCCTACTATCCGCCCTACTATCCACCCTACTACCCACTCTCTTTCATTTAGGCCATTTCAGATGAACATTAACGAGCTATCCGAGCAAGATGATCAGCAGATCGAACAGGTATTTAAAAACGCGACGGAGGCTAACCATGCCCAGGCGCAATATCTGCTTGGTGTCATGTACGAAAAGGGCCACGCAGTAGTGCAAGATGCAAAACAAGCCGTGCATTGGTATCACAAAGCCGCCCAGCAAGGTCATGCACAGGCACAGTATTTGCTCGGGTTAATGTACGCCCTCGGCAAAGGGGTGGCATATGATGCAAAAGAAGTGGTGTATTGGTATCAAAAAGCCGCCGAGCAGGGCAATGCCAGTGCCCAGAATAAACTTGGGCTCATGTATTGTAATGGCCTAGGGGTGCCGCTTGACTATGGCCAAGCCTACGCTTGGTGCGCTGCCGCTGCCGCAAATGGCGATGTTGAAGCCATTGCACTGCGAGACGCCATTGCCACAAAACTAAAAAGTACGGCGTTAGCGGATGCCAAGCAGTTAGGCGCTCGTTATTTTGAGCAATACCAGCCAAGGTAATTACGGCGCGCATCTGCCATAGCAAAAGGCCTCCCAGTGGGAGGCCTTTGTTATAACAGGGTTTATGCCGCCGCCCGCGGCGAAAATAGCGGGCGCTACAGTGGCTTATTTGACGGTTACTCGAGCAAATTTGCGCTTACCCACTTGATAAACGGCGCTGCCCGCGCCAATTAGCGCTTTACCATCGTCAAGCTTTTCACCATCGACCTTGACGGCGCCTTGCTTGATCATCCGCAGCGCTTCAGAGGTGGTCGCCACCAGATCAGCCTCTTTGAGCAAGTTAGCAATGGCCAGCCCTTCCCCTTCAAGGGTCAATTCAACTTCGGGCATCTCATCTGGAATCGCATTTTTCGAAAAACGCTGGGTGAAATCTTGGTGGGCGGCTTCTGCTGCGGCTTCGTCGTGATAACGGGTGATGATCTCTTTGGCCAGCCAAATTTTCACGTCGCGCGGGTTGAGGGTGCCGGCAGCGATGCCCGCCTTAAAATCGTCAATTTCAGCCAACGGCCGAAAAGAGAGCAGCTCGTAGTAGTTCCACATCAGCTCATCGGTGATCGACATGATTTTGCCAAACATCTCGCTTGGGGCATCGTGCACACCGATGTAGTTAAATGCCGATTTAGACATCTTTTTAACGCCATCTAACCCGACCAGCAGCGGCATCATCAGCACGCATTGGGCGGCCATACTGGCATCTTTTTGTAGCTCACGGCCCATCAGTAGGTTGAACTTCTGATCGGTCCCGCCAAGCTCGACATCCGCTTTGAGCGCGACCGAGTCATAGCCTTGCAGCAGCGGATAGAGAAATTCGTGAATCGCGATAGATTGGCCGCCGGTGTAGCGCTTTTTAAAATCGTCGCGCTCCATCATGCGGGCCACGGTCTGCTTGGCCGCTAGCTTGATCATGCCGGTGGCGCCAAGCTCACTTAGCCAGCTGGAGTTGTACTCAATGCGGGTCTTTTTAGGATCAAGGATCTTAAATGCCTGCTCGGCATAGGTAAGCGCATTGTGCTTGATCGCCTCTTCAGAGAGCGGTGGACGAGTGGTATTTTTGCCAGAAGGGTCCCCGACCATGGCGGTGAAATCGCCAATGAGCAAAATGATCTCATGGCCCAGATCTTGGAAGGTCTTGAGCTTATTGAGGATCACGGTATGCCCTAAGTGAATATCAGGAGCGGTTGGGTCCATTCCCAACTTGATACGCAGCGGGCGCCCTTCTTTTAATTTGGCGATAAGCTCTTCTTCAACCAGAATTTCTTCCGCACCACGTTTGATCTCGGCTAGCGCCACCTCGAGTTGGGACATTTTTTGACTCTCTATCACGATTCCACAAGGCCAAACATCTTACTGGAATGGCGGCCCAATTGGAAAGGCTGTAACATCCGCCCACTTAGCCCGACTTCATCTTCTTCTCATGGTTATTTGGCACGCCTTTAACGCACTTCCCCACTGGCACCGTAAAATGGTGCTGATTTTAAGCATTTTGACCATGATGCTGGCTATTTGGCCAAGCGAGCAGCGGCGCGCACCCGCGCTAGATGAAAACGGTCACCCCCTTATGGCGAATACCAATAGCGCGGATGCCAAAGAAGATGATTCAGATCTGCACGCCAACATTAACGCCGGAGCCAAAGGTACCCGCACTGGCAGTATCATCAAGCAGGTGAAAGTGCATAAAGATGATAATCTCGGGCTCATCTTTCAACAGGTTGGCCTTGATAGCACCGATCTTCAGCAGATCGATCACCTCGCGGGCAGCGATCCTTTACATAAATTACAGCCCGGCCAAGAGCTGACCTTTAAGCTCAACAACAATGGCGAACTGCACAGCCTTTATTACCCCCACAGCCCAGAGCAAGCCCTCAAGGTGAGCCGCCAAGGGGATACCTTTGTCGCCCATAACGTCAAGATTGCCCTCGATACCCACGAGCAAGTTGCGCAAGGGGTGATCCA
The DNA here is from genome assembly GCA_051652185.1 of Aeromonas sp. GTDB lineage: Bacteria > Pseudomonadota > Gammaproteobacteria > Enterobacterales > Aeromonadaceae > Aeromonas. The sequence goes on along the minus strand of JBOFTS010000066.1, from coordinate 66,751 downwards.
CTCCAGTTTTTGGAGTGCTGCCCATGAGGCTGGCATGAAAGAGGAGCAGATCATGGCGCTGGCGGCCATGTTTGGCTGGGACATCGATTTTGCCCAAGACTTGCAACCAGGCGATAGCTTTCGGGTGGTCTACCAAACAAAATTTCATGACCATAAGCAAGTGGCGGTCGGTGATATTTTGGCTGCCGAATTCATCAACCAAGGCACCACCTATTGCGCGGTGCGCAATACCGATGGCAACTACTACACCCCGGCAGGTAAAGCGATGCGTAAAAGCTTTTTACGCGCCCCGGTTAATTTCAAATACATTAGCTCCAACTTTAATCCTCACCGCCTGCATCCGGTCACGGGCAAGATCCGGCCACACAATGGTATCGACTACGTAGCGCCAGTGGGCACCCCTATCATTGCTGCTGGCTCAGGCAGTGTGATCGCAGCGAGCTACAACCAGTTCAATGGCAACTATGTGTTTATCAAACATGCCGGTAATTTTGTTACCAAATACTTGCATCTTGCTAAGCGCACCGTGAACCAAGGTCAACGGGTCAGACAAGGGGATGTCATCGGTACCCTCGGTGGCACTGGGCGGGTGACAGGCCCACACCTGCACTATGAATTTGTGGTCGCAGGGGTCCACAAAAACCCCCGCACCCTCGCCTTGCCGCAAGCTGAAACCTTAACAGGGCGCGCGCTGGCTAACTTTAAACAGCTCGCGGCCCCCCAGTTGGCAAAACTGCACCAACCCGCGCTGCAACTGGCCCATCAATCGTCGCCATCTGATAGCCAAATTTAAGCAGCCCACATAACCCGCGAGCAGTGATCCCCCCATCCATGCTCGCCCCACATATTGAATACGAGGAGCACCGATGAGTGATCGCTATATTGGCTTGATGTCTGGCACCAGCATGGATGGCATCGATGCCGTACTGATCAGCGCGGACCATCACACCCTGCAGGTGGAAACGGCCCTTTGTTACCCTTGGCCTGCACCTATCGCCGCAGAGCTGCATGCCCTTTGTACCCCAGGAGAGAATGAGATCGATCGGATGGGGGTCGCCGCGCAGCACGTTGCCGAGCAATTTGCCGCCGCCACCCAAGCGCTGCTAGCCAAAGCGGGATTAACCCCTCAGGATATTCGCGCCATCGGCAGCCATGGCCAAACCATCCGTCATCGACCAGAGCTCGGGTTTACCTTGCAAATTGGTTATCCAGCCCAGCTCGCCGCCCACACCGGCATTGATGTGATCGCCGATTTTCGCACCATGGACATGGCCCTTGGCGGCCAAGGGGCCCCACTGGTGCCAGCTTTTCATCAAGCAAGGTTTGCTCAACCCGGTGCATTGCGGGTGGTGCTCAATCTGGGGGGGATCGCCAATATTTCGGTGCTACCTGGCCATGCCGATGGGGTATATGGATTTGATACTGGCCCAGCTAATACCCTGCTCGATGGCTGGTATCGCCGCCACCAGCCATTCGGCGGTAACTACGACGCCGGTGGCCAATGGGCGGCAGGTGGCCAGCTTATTCCAGCGCTACTCGATCAGTTACTCGCGCACCCCTATTTTGCGGCGCCGTATCCTAAAAGTACGGGGCGGGAAGTCTTTACCCTCGAATGGCTCGATAATGAACTCGGCGATAGCGCTTATGCCCCTATCGACGTGCAGCGCACCTTGCAAGCGCTCACCTGCCACAGCATTGCTCGCCAGCTCCCGCAGCCCCCCCTCACGGCAGGCTTGCCTCGTGCCGCGCTCTTTGTGTGTGGAGGTGGTGCCCATAACGGCCCGTTGCTTGCAGAACTTGCCCAATTGCTGCCCCATTGGCGTATCACGAGTACCGCAGAGCTTGGCCTGGCCCCAGATTGGGTTGAAGGGGCCGCGTTTGCATGGCTTGCTCAGCAATTTATTGAGCGCCAACCGGGCAATCTGCCTGCCGTGACCGGAGCAAGCCGCCCTGCGGTGCTTGGCGCCCTCTATCCGGCCTAAATCCGGCCTAACGGATCCACACTCGTTAGCAACACCGGTCAGCAGTACCCTGTCAGCTGCGCTAACGCTGGCATTACTTTGCCTCTTTTAGTGAACGCGCAAGCGCTTTTAGTGAACGCACGAGCGCGTTGAATAACCGCCCCACCCAGTGCCTAAACGGGGCAAACAGGGGCACTTTGGGAGGCTCAAGCGTCACCTGGCTGCGGCCAACCCGCGCTTCACAGCGGATCAACTGCTGGATGTAATGGGGGTGAACACGATTAACCTGTTGCGATGCTTGGTATGCCCACTGTGCAGGCACGCCCCACAGGGTGCTCGCGATAGCGCCGACGATGCAAAAAAAGGCTGGCTCTTGCATCCCCATCTTATGGGCATTTTCCAACGCCTCTTTAAGGGAATGGGCGTGGGCAATACAGGTCATGACATTGACCATAAAGGTGTCGTAGTCATCTGCCCCGCCGTTGCTTGCGCGCGCGAGCAACGTGTCCGCCGCAAGATACCCAAACTGATGGCCAATATTTTCTAACACCGTATTACGTTGGCGGATCACCTTGCTATAAAACATCACCATCACCATGCAATCGATCACCTTGCACAGGGTTTCATAGTGGGGATGGCAGGATTTTGGCCGCGGCGCAGTGGCTAACGCCAACACCTCAGAAATGGCCAACAGCCCAATGGGCACCGCTGTGCTAACAAAAGAGAGATCAATCGAGAGCGCAAGCCCTGCGGTCTCTTCCATTCTGGCCACGATCACGTGCTCACCAAAGAGACGACGCTGGCGTTCAATAAAGGCGCCATAAACCAATTTTCGAAACTGTTTTTGTGGGTAAGGGGTGTCAAGCAGGCTCTCGATGGTCATGATGGCCGCCGATACGCGCCCACGCAGGCAGTAATTAGCGGGGATAGGAAAGTCTGCCCCTAAACGCACCGGCAATCCTTGCTCGCCGCGTTGGCAATACATATCCCCCAAAATGAATCCCAGCATAACTACTCCACAGTGAGGTGATGGCGCCGCAATCGTTAACACCCGCAATCGTTAATATCCTGCATACCGAGCAAAGACGATGATCGATTGATGCTGCGTTGCGCTCTTACCAGCGACTTGATCTATTTAGGTGATCATATGATTAATGGAATGTAAAAGTTGCGATCCCTCTCCCAATCACAACCCTCTCTTTATCTCTCTTTTTATTTCCCTTTTTATTTGCATCTCTTTTGCTAGATTCACCGCGGCTGCCATCTCATCGAGACAAAACCCGCCATAAAAAAGGGGGAGCCGATGCTCCCCCGTCAGTGATTGATTATCTCATCGTCACCATTAAGGCTTGGTGGGCGTATCCCAAATACCCGCTTCAAGCTGAGAGCGAATTTCAGGGTACTTGTTGGCATCAAATGAGGGCACTTTGCCTAGCATCAGTTGATCGTTGTAATCTTTTGCCAACTTAATCGCCACCCCAGACAACAGCAAAATAGCCACTAGGTTAACGATCGCCATCAGCCCCATCGACACATCCGCCATGGCCCAAACAATGGGCAACTCTCCCACCGCGCCAAACATCACCATACCCAGCACCAACATGCGAAACAGCAACAGGCCGCCTTTGTGGCTTTGTTCGAGGAATACCAAATTGGTTTCGGCGTAAGAGTAGTTGGCCACGATAGAGGTAAAAGCGAAGAAGAAAATCGCGGTAGCAATAAAAATGTCCCCCCCACTGCCAATGTGAGAAGAGAGAGCACGCTGAGTCAACTCGATCCCCGTTACCCCAGAACCGGGTTCAAACTGCCCTGACAGCAGAATAATGGCCGCAGTACAGCTACAAATGACGATGGTATCCATAAACACCCCGAGCATCTGTACATAACCTTGGGAAGCCGGATGCGGAGGATAAGGGGTGGCGGTGGCGGCGGCGTTAGGGGCCGAGCCCATACCCGCCTCGTTAGAGAAGAGCCCCCGTTTGATGCCATTGATCATGGCCTGAGAGATGGCATACCCCATCGCCCCTGACCCCACCTGCTCAATACCAAAAGCTGACTTGATGATCACCATAAAGACATGGGGCAACTCGGTGATGTTCATCGCCACAATGACCAGCGCGAGCAAGATATAGACCAGTGCCATAAAGGGCACCACCAATTCAGCAAAGCGGGCGACTCCCCGAATACCGCCAAAGATGATGAGGCCAGAAAGCACCACCAGCACGACGCCGCTGATCCAATCAGGAATGCCAAATGCCACTTTCATCGCCAAACTGATGGAGTTAGCCTGCACCGCGTTAAACACCAAACCAAAGGCCAAAATGAGGCAGAGCGAAAACACCACCCCCATCCAGCGCATGCCAAGGCCCCTCTCCATGTAATAGGCCGGCCCACCGCGGTAATTTCCGTCCTCGTCTCGCACCTTATAAAGCTGGGCTAAAGTGCTTTCCACAAAGGCGGTGGCCATACCGATAAAGGCTATCAACCACATCCAGAAGATGGCGCCGGGGCCACCTAAATAGATTGCCACTGCCACCCCGGCTAAGTTACCGGTGCCGACGCGGGCCGCAAGGCTAGTACACAGTGCCTGAAACGAGGAGATGCCCGCCTTGTCTGATTTGCGACTGTGTTTGAGCACAGAAAACATGTGGCCAAAGTGGCGGATCTGGATAAAACCCAGTCTGAAGGTAAAGAAAATCCCGACCCCGATCAGCAGGTAGATGAGCACAGCTCCCCACATCAGGTTGTTTAGCATCTCAATCAAGGTGTTCATAATTCTCTCGTGGTGATTCACATCGAGGTCAGTCTGCGCTGCCGTGTTCGGTATCGTTTATCAGTATTTGGCTAAAGGGGCGGAATCTAGCACAGCGCAACCCTGTGCAGTAGTGATTCTGATCATACCTAAGCTAAAAAATGCCCTCACACATCAGGGATGGCCGTCATGAGCGCCGCCCCCACTTTTTCTTTGTTCACCGCTCAAGCGAACCATCGATGACTCACCGTAAATTTCGAACTATCGATGACTCACCATTGATGACTCACCCTTGATAGATGAGCAAGACGCTGCACTATTTTTAATTCAAGTGATCGAGACACATCATTCATAAAAATGATCAAGACAAACGATTGCATTAATGCGGCCATCATCTGGTGATATTTTGCCAACCGTTGTTACCGTCATAAAATAACCAACATGACTGCGCGGCTTAAATGTGATCGGTAACACAAATATGAATGTTGGCTAAAACGCTGATTCAGAAAATAACCCGATCATTGAGTGTTGATAATACAAAAATGCGATAGTAATCAACCACTTATTATCTGAAAAACAAAAACAGGCGACACTGGCGATATTTCACCCGCTCCGCGCCCTATTGCAGGATGGCTCACATCGGTATTAATTAGACAAGCAATGACAAGGAGCCCGCTTCCTTGCGCCTTTTTTAGCCTGAGGCTGCCACTGTCTGTTATTTTATTTCACAGCCACCGCCTCAAGCCCGTAACCTTGGGATCACTCCCCCATCAAGAGATGATATTTGCCATGGCCGATAAATTAACTCAGCTCAAAGATCTCACCACCGTGGTCGCCGACACCGGCGATATCGAAGCCATCAAACGCTATCAGCCTATCGATGCCACCACCAACCCCTCACTGATATTAAAAGCCGCCGAGATCCCTGAGTACGCGCCACTTATCGACGACGCCATCAACTGGGCTAAAGCCCAAAGCCAAGATAAGGCTCAACAGATTATCGATGCGGCGGATAAGCTGGCGGTCAACATCGGGTTAGAAGTACTAAAAATTGTACCGGGCCGCATTTCTACCGAAGTGGACGCCCGTCTCTCATTTGATACCGCAGCCAGCATTGCCAAGGCCCGCAAACTTATTCACCTTTACCAAGAGGCAGGGATCCGCTGCGATCGCATTTTGATCAAGCTCGCCGCCACCTGGGAGGGGATTCGCGCGGCACAGGTGTTAGAAAAAGAGGGGATCCAGTGCAACCTGACGTTGCTGTTCTCCTTTTCACAGGCCCGTGCCTGCGCCGAAGCGGGCGCCTTTTTGATCTCCCCGTTCGTTGGCCGCATTCTTGATTGGTACAAGGCTAAGCACCACTGTGATTACACCGCTTGCGAAGATCCAGGGGTGGTCTCCGTCACCGCTATCTATCACTACTACAAGCAGCACGATTATCCCACTGTGGTCATGGGGGCAAGCTTTCGCAGCACCGGTGAAATTCTCGAATTGGCTGGTTGTGACCGCCTAACCATTGGCCCTGCCCTCTTAGAAGAGCTGAGTAACAGCCAAGGCGTCGTGGTACGTAAGCTTCATTACACCGGCGAGCACAAGGCTAAACCCACCCCAATGAGCGAAGCTGAATTTCGCTTTGCCCTAAACCAAGACGCCATGGCTCATGAGAAGCTTGGCGAAGGTATTCGCCTTTTTGCCATCGATCAGGGCAAGCTAGAAACGATGCTAGCGACGCGCCTTTAAGTCACTCTTTTCTTTGAAAAAAAACCGAGCCTCTCCCAATGGGCTCGGTTTTTTTTCAACTTTTTTAACGCCGTCATAAGGCTGTAACAACCGCGTATTATTTTCAATCTTGTTATGTTATATGGATGGTGAAGACCCAAAACCAAGGAGTGACCATGGATATGTTCAACTTCGAATATGACGAGATTGTAGAGATCACTTCACGCAGCCGTGGCGCCAATGGAAAAAAGCGTAAATGGCGTGAGATTGAAGCATTACAAGACAAACAGCGGCTGCAAAGGGAGCTGCAATCTATCGATTTCGCTTATGAGGGTCTGACTGACGAGTTTTAATGATCCCCTCGATCATCACGTTTGCCTCAATAAAAAACCCCCGTTACAAACGGGGGTTTTAACATGTAGCCAAGACGACAGAGACTTAACAGTAACCGTAGCCCAGCAGACGTTGATAACGCTGCTCGAGCAATTGCTCGGTATCAAGTGGACGCAGGGCATCGAGATCTTGCTTGATCCGCGCCTTGAGGCTTTTAGCCATCAGCGCCACATCGCGGTGAGCGCCACCTAACGGCTCCTCGATCACATGATCGATCAACTTCAGCTCTTTAAGACGCGGCGCCGTGATGCCCATCGCATCTGCGGCCACCGGCGCTCTGTCGGCACTCTTCCACAAAATCGAGGCGCACCCTTCAGGCGAGATCACCGAATAGGTGGAGTACTGCAGCATATTGACGCGATCCCCCACCCCAATGGCCAGTGCGCCACCTGAGCCGCCCTCACCAATGACGGTGCAGACCACCGGCACAGTCAGACCCGCCATCACTTTTAGATTGCGGGCAATCGCTTCAGACTGACCGCGCTCCTCTGCCCCCACCCCGGGATAAGCACCGGGCGTGTCGATAAAGGTAATGATTGGCATATTAAAACGCTCAGCCATCTGCATCAGGCGCAGGGCCTTGCGATACCCTTCAGGGCGCGGCATACCAAAGTTGCGCTTGATCTTCTCTTTGGTCTCACGCCCTTTTTGCTGGCCAATCACCATCACGGGCTCCCCATCAAAACGGGCGATGCCACCGACAATGGCTTTGTCATCGGCATAGGCACGATCGCCGGCTAACTCATCAAAGTCAGTGAAGATGTGCTCGATATAATCAAGGGTGTAAGGACGCTGAGGATGACGCGCCATCTGAGATATTTGCCATGCTCCCAGATCGTCGAAGATCTTCTTGGTCAGCTCTTCGTTTTTCTTCTCCAGCCGGCGAATATCTTCATTGAGATCAACGGCACTGTTGTGCTCACTCACGTGGCGCAGTTCATCAATCTGAGCCTGCAACTCGGCAATCGGCTGTTCAAAATCCAGAAAAAGACTCATATGGCCTATAGATCCTCTAATCAAAAACCAATTCCACCCGCTCTCGTCCTAACAGGACATGCAGGTCATCTATCAGTTGATCGGTGGGCGTCACCCGCCACTCGGTACCGAGCGTCAATCGCACCCGGGAACCGGGGCGGCGATAGTTTACCTGAACCGGACAGACTCCGGCACGGGCGGGCTCCAAAATTTCGCATAAACGCGGGAAAAAGCGATCATCGATACGCTGTTCATCAAGGGTAATGCGAATGGCTCTCGCAAAACGCTCCCGCGCATCGTTAATATCTAATAATTCACGGGCCGACATTTTAAGGCCACCGGAGAAGTCATCAAAGCTGACCTGTCCAGAAACCACTAAAACCCGGTCTTTTTGCATCAATTCTTCATATCTTTCCAGCGCTTCACTAAATAAGGTCACATCGAGACGGCCTGATTTGTCGTCTAGGGTAAAGATCCCCATTTTGTTGCCACGCTTGGTCACCATGGTGCGGGCTGCAATCACCAATCCTGCCGCTGTGGTTACGGTCTCGCGAGAGGTCGGATGCAGATCGCACAATCGACCCGAGGTGTACCGGCGTAACTCACTGCTGTATTGATTGATCGGGTGGCCAGTCAGATAGAGCCCGAGGGTCTCGCGCTCCCCTTCTAACCACACCTTATCCGGCCAATGGGGCACATTGGCAAACGCCTTCTTGACGTCATCAATTTCGTGAGTCAAGACCCCGAACATATCCACCTGCCCTACGGCTTGGGCCTTGGCGTGCTGCTCGGCGGCGCGCATAGCCTCCTCTAACGTTGCCATCAGGGCCGCGCGGTGTGGGCCAAGCAAGTCCATAGCGCCAGAGAGGATCAACTTCTCCATCACCCGTTTGTTGATCTTTTTAATGTCGACCCGATTGCAAAAATCGAACAAATCCCGAAACGGGCCATCGCTATCACGGGCACTGAGAATGGCATCGATGGGCCCTTCTCCTACCCCTTTTACCGCCCCAATGCCGTAGACGATATGACCTTGGGCATTGACGTTAAAGCGATAGCGACCGGTATTCACATCCGGCGGTATCACTGTGAGCCCCATCCGCTGGCACTCATCGACTAAGGTCACAATCTTGTCGGTGTTATCCATATCGGCGGTCATCACGGCCGCCATAAATTCAGCCGGAAAGTGAGTCTTGAGCCACAAGGTCTGATACGAAACCAGCGCATAAGCCGCAGAGTGGGATTTGTTAAAGCCGTAGCCTGCAAACTTTTCCACCAGATCGAAGATCTTAACCGCCAGCTCACCATCGATGCCGTGCTTGATCGCCCCTTCTTCAAAGCCGGCCCGTTGTTTAGCCATTTCAACTGGATTTTTCTTACCCATGGCCCGGCGCAACATGTCGGCGCCGCCCAGGGTATAACCCGCCAGAGTCTGGGCAATCTGCATCACCTGCTCTTGATAAACGATGATGCCGTAGGTGGGCTCGAGTATCGGCTTGAGGCTCTCGTGCTGCCATTTTTCGTCAGGATAAGAGATCGCCTCTAAGCCCCGTTTGCGGTCAATAAAGTTATCCACCATCCCTGACTGCAGGGGACCTGGCCGAAACAGTGCCACTAACGCGATCATGTCTTCAAAGCAATCAGGCTGCAGCCGCTTAATCAGATCCTTCATGCCCCGAGATTCAAGCTGAAAGACTGCGGTGGTCTCAAAGCGCTGCAACAGTGCAAATGACTTTTTGTCATCCATAGGGATGGCGGCGATATCCACCGGCGGCTTGCCCTCTTTGGCAAGACGCGCATTAATCATGCCAAGGGCCCAGTCAATAATGGTTAAGGTACGCAGGCCTAAGAAGTCAAACTTCACTAGCCCTGCGTATTCCACATCATTTTTATCAAACTGGGTGACAGGGTGCAGCCCGGAGTCATCGCAATAAAGCGGCGCAAAATCGGTAATTTTGGTCGGTGCAATCACCACCCCACCGGCGTGCTTGCCCGCGTTACGTACCACCCCTTCGAGCTGGCGCGCCATATCGATGAGGTCTTTCACCTCTTCATCTTGCTCATACAGCTCAGGCAGCTTAGGTTCGGCTTCAAATGCTTTGGCCAGCGTCATGCCCGGATCTGGCGGGATCAGCTTAGAAATTCGGTCAACAAAACCGTAGGCATGACCCAGCACCCGGCCGACGTCTCGCACCACCGCCTTCGCAGCCATGCTACCAAAGGTGATGATCTGGGAGACCGCATCGCGGCCATACATTTGTGAGACGTGCTCAATCACCTCGTCGCGCCGGTCCATACAAAAGTCGACGTCAAAGTCAGGCATCGATACCCGCTCGGGGTTTAAGAAGCGCTCGAACAAAAGATCAAATTCAAGGGGATCCAGATCGGTGATCTTAAGGGAATAGGCCACCAAGGAGCCGGCTCCCGAGCCGCGGCCTGGACCCACCGGAATGCCGTTGTCCTTGGACCACTGGATAAACTCCATCACGATGAGGAAGTAACCCGGAAAGCCCATCTGGTTAATGACTTTCAACTCGATGTCGAGACGCTCGTCATACTCAGCGCGCTTGGCGGCTCGCACGTTTGGATCCGGGAACAAAAATTCAAGACGCGCCTCCAACCCCTCTTTCGATTTGGCCACCAAAAAATCTTCGGTGGTCATATCACCCGTTGGGAAGTTGGGCAGAAAATACTCCCCCAGACGCACCGTGACGTTGCAGCGTTTGGCAATTTCGACCGTATTTTCCAGCGCCTCTGGGATATCGACAAACAGCTCGGCCATCTCTTCTTGGCTGCGCAAATACTGCTGCGGGCTATACCGACGGGGACGGCGTTTATCCATCATGGTGTAGCCATCGTGGATGGCGACTCGGATCTCGTGGGCATCAAAATCACTGGCCTTGAGAAACACCACTTCGTTGGTCGCCACCACTGGCAACGAACATTGATGGGCCAGCGCCACGGCCATGTGCAGGTAGGTCTCTTCATCGGGCCGACCGGTGCGCAGCAGCTCAAGGTAAAACGCATTGGGAAAATGGGTCTGGTAGAAGGCAATAGATTGCTCACTCATCTGCCGGTTACCCTTGAGCAAAAATTTGCCCACATCCCCCTCGCGTCCACCCGAGAGGACGATCACCCCCTTGGCATGGTCGGCAAGCCAGGCCTTGTCGATAACCGCTCGTCCCTGCACGTGACCGCGCTGGTAACCCCGAGAAATCAGTAAGGTGATATTTTGATAACCTTCGTTATCCATCGCCAGCAAGGTGAGGCGAAATTGCTCTTCACCGAGCTCTTCGCTTTGCACCCACACATCAGCCCCGACGATAGGCTTGATCCCTTTGCTATGGGCTGCGCCATAAAACCGCACTAAGCCGCACATGTTCATCTGATCGGTCAGCGCTAATGCGGGCATATGGTTGGCCGCAGCCGCGCAGGCAATAGGTCCAATCTTTTGCAGCCCATCGACCATGGAGAAGTCGGAATGGACGCGCAAATGGATAAAATGGGGATCAGCCATCGTCATCTCCTCTTACTGCTCAAACAAAATACCATGGTCTACTCAAGCCCAAGGGCGCGGCGTACCGGTTTGAAGCTTTTACGATATTCAGCCAGCGGGCCATGCTCGGCCAACACCGCTAGATGCTCCGCCGTAGGGTAACCCTTATGGCGAGCAAAACCGTACTCAGGATGGCGACGATCGAGGGCGATCATCTCGGCATCGCGAGTCACCTTAGCCAAAATGGAGGCCGCACTGATGGCGGCGACCAAGCTGTCCCCCTTGACGATGGCGCGCGCTTCCATTGGTAAAACGGGGCAGCGATTGCCGTCAATAAACACCAGCTCAGGGGTAAGCTTGAGCCCCGCTACCGCGCGCTGCATGGCGAGCATGGTGGCCTGTAAAATATTGAGCTCATCAATCTCTTCTGGGCTTGCACGGCCAATGGCAAACGCCAGCGCCTTCTCTTTGATTTCGCTAAACAGCGCTAAGCGCTTTTTTTCAGAGAGCTTTTTAGAATCCGCCAACCCATCGATGGGGTTAGCAGGATCGAGAATAACGGCCGCCGTCACCACGTCCCCTACCAAGGGGCCACGGCCCACTTCATCCACACCGGCAACCCGTTTATCTGTTGGAATATCGATCATCGTCTTGTCGCCTTGAATTAAAACAGGCCCCGCAGGGCCTGACTTAGCATCGACTGACGCGGTATCACCGCGCAGTGAACAGATTTTCAGATGCCACAATATTTCTTCATATGACGCCATATGGCCAACCGGTCATCGCGGTTTTATGAGCCAAGCAACTCAGCCACCGCTTGTGCGGCCTGTACGTCGGCATTGCAGCGGATCTGCTGATGCAGTTCGGTGAAGGTATTGATCAAGGCACTGTTGTCATGCTCGAAATATTTGCTCACCGCATCCACCAGATTATCGGGGGTGCACTCGTGCTGAATGAGCTCTGGCACCAGCATTCGCCCAGCTAATAAATTAGGTAGCGAGACAAATTCGGTCTTCACCAGTTGTTGCGCCAGCCAGTAGCTAAAGGGTTTGAGCTTGTAACCCACCACCATCGGCTTTTTCACCAACATGGCTTCAAGCGCCGCGGTGCCAGATGCCAGCATCACCACATCGGCGGCGATCATCGCCTCGCGCCCCTGCCCTTCTAGTAGCTGCATATCGAGCTCTGGCGCCAGTAGGGCTTTGATTGCCATAAACTGCTCGCGGCGCTGTTGATTAACCAGCGGCACGATAAAGCCAAGATCCGGATAGCGCACCGTCAAGTGTTTGCACGCCTCAAGAAACAGCGGAGACATAAAGCCCACTTCGGCATGACGACTACCAGGGAGTACCGCCAGCCAGCGGCGATTGGCATCAATGCCGAGTTTACGGCGCACACCGGCTTGATCGGGCACCAGCGCAATGTCATCGGCCATGGTATGGCCAACAAAGCGGCAAGGGGCATCAAAACGGTCGTAAAAGGCTTTTTCAAACGGCAAGAAGGCCAGCACCATATCGGTGGCGGCCTTAATTTTATGAATGCGGTTCTGGCGCCATGCCCAAACGGAGGGGCTGACATAGTGAACCGTCTTGATACCGGCGCGGTGCAATTTAAGCTCTACGCCAATATTGAAATCAGGGGCATCGACACCGATAAAAATATCGGGCGGATTGGCAATAAAATGGCGCAGTAGTTCACGGCGGACTTTGAGAATGCGCGGCAATCGGCCAAGCACCTCGGTGATCCCCATCACTGACAGCTCATCCATCTCAAACAGGGCGTTAACCCCTAGCGCCTGCATCCGAGGTCCGGCAATCCCTTCGAACTGTGCATCTGGGTAGCGCGCTTGTAACTCACGCACGAGACCTGCGGCTAGAATATCGCCGGAGACTTCTCCGGCGACAATACCAATGCGAACTGGATCAGGCACGGATGATCCCGCGCTCATTGTCTTTTAAAAAGTCCACATAGAGCCCAACGGCAGGCTCTGCTTGCGCCATCTCAATGAGCACTGGCAACACCTCTTCAACCGTCTTACCAGATCGGAAGATCTCTTTGTAAGCCCGCTTCACCGCAGAGATAGCCTCAGGGCTAAAACCACGGCGACGTAACCCTTCGGAGTTCACGCCAAACGGCTTAGCGTAGTTACCTGCCGCCATCACATACGGGGGCACATCTTTGTTAAGGGCCGCGCAGCCCCCCACAAAGGCGTGTGAGCCCACTCGGCCAAACTGATGAATGGCAGAGAGCCCGCCAAAGATCACAAAGTCACCAATGACCACATGCCCCGCCAACGTTGCGTTGTTAGCGAAGATGCAGTTATCACCGATGATGCAATCGTGGGCCACGTGGACATTCACCATAAACAGGTTGCCACTGCCGACCTTGGTCAGGCACTGATCTTGAATGGTGCCACGGTGCACGGTGCAGTTCTCGCGAATGACGTTGTTATCGCCAATCTCAAGAAAGGTTCGCTCGCCGGCATATTTTTTATCTTGGCAATCTTCACCGATCGAGGTGTGCTGGAAGATCTTGTTGCCGCGACCAATTTTGGTTGGGCCTTTAATCACCACATGGGAGCCAACCCAGGTGTTGTCTCCAATCTCTACCTCGGCACCGATCAGGGTAAAAGGGCCAATTTCAACCCCTTTGCCGATCACCGCAGACGAATGAACAATAGCGGTGTCGTGAATGATGGCTGTTTGGTCGATCACGTGTGTTAAACCTCGCGTTTGGCGCACATCAGTTCAGCGCTGCACACCACTTCACCATTAACGGTGGCAACACCGGTGAACTTGGCAATACCGCGGCGCTCTTTAAGAAACTCCACATCAAGCACCAGCTGATCGCCAGGACCTACCGGACGCTTGAAACGGGCATTATCAATAGAGGCGAAATAATAGAGCTCGTTAGGAGAAGGCTTGCCCACCATGGTAAAGGCCAGAATGCCGGTGGCTTGCGCCATCGCTTCTAAGATCAATACCCCAGGAAACACCGGCTTAGCCGGGAAGTGGCCCTGAAAAATCGGCTCGTTAAATGACACGTTTTTGATAGCACGCAAGGTTTTGCGCTCATCGCTTATCTCGTAATCCTCAACTCTATCCACCATCAAAAATGGATAACGGTGAGGCAGCAATTCCATAATTTCCTGGATCCCCAGGCTTTTCTTTTCAGTAGTCAAAACAGCACCCTATGCCAGTCGTGATTATTTTTGAACCAGTTGCTTTTCAAGCTGGCTTAACCGCTTGTGCATCTCATCGATGCGCAGCACCCGAGCCGCAGTTTTGCGCCACTCTTTATTGGTTTGCAAAGGAATGCCAGAGGAGTAGATACCGGGCTCAGTAATGGGTCGCATCACCATGGCCATCCCAGTCACGGTGGCCTGGTCACAGATTTCCATGTGCCCGTTAAAGACGGATGCGCCGCCGATGATACAGTACTTGCCCACCTTGAGACTACCTGCCATCACGGTGGATCCCGCCACAGCCGTGCCGTAGCCTATCTCGACGTTATGAGCAATCTGACACTGGTTATCAATGATGACATTGTCAGCGATGCGGGTATCTTCTAGCGCACCGCGATCAATGGTGGTACAGGCCCCGATTTCAACTCGGTTACCTATGGTCACGCCACCTAGCTGGGGGATCTTGATCCACTCGCCACGCTCGTTGGCATAACCGAAACCATCGGCGCCGATCACTGTGCCGGATTGAACCAGACAGTCGCTGCCCATGGTGACATTGTGATAGAGGGTTACGTTGGCCCACAACCGGGAGCGCGCTCCCAGTTGGGTATTCTTGCCAACAAAACAGCCTGGGCCAATGCGGACATCATCGCCTAGCACAACGCCGGACTCGATCACTGCATTGGCGCCAATAGCGACGCTCTCGCCCAGTTGCACATCCGCCGCAATCACGGCACTTGGATGAATATCCATAGCCGGTTGCGGGGTGGTGTCCAGCAGTTGGGCTACTCGGGCAAATCCCACATAAGGATCTTTGAGCACCAGAGCATTGGTAGGACAAAAAGCCAGGTCCGCTTCGGTGATCAACACCGCCGTCGCCTTGCACTGCGCCAATAAGGGGCGGTACTTTTTATTGGATAGGAAGGTAATTTCTCCCTCTCCGGCTTTTTCAAATGTCGCTACCTTGCGGATTTCCACGGTTTCATCGCCATGGATCTCGGCCCCCAGTTGCTGGGCCAGCTGTGCGAGAGTGAATGCCATCTATTAGTTGCTCTTGCTTACCTGAGAAATAACCTGACCGGTGATGTCCAGTGAACTGGCAGCATACGGGGCAGCATTGCGATCTAGCACCAACTCGTAATCTTCGCTCTTAGCAATAGAATCGATGGCCGCTTTCACTTTGGTCAGGATCTTGTTGCGCTCTTCAGCTTGACGACGACCGTTGTCTTGCTCAAATGATTGACGCTTCTTGTTAAAATCCATCTGCAGCTTGGCTAGCTTTTGCTGGCTTTGCTTCTTCTGCTCGGCGCTCATGAACGATTCGTCTTTGCGGAATTTTTCGACCAACTTCTGGCCTTCCTGCTCCAACTTTTGCAGCTCACGCATACGCGGCTCGAATTCGCCCTTAAGCTTGGTCGCTACGGCTGCACGCTGGGGCAGTTTTTGAAAAACCTGACCCATGTCAACCACGGCGATCTTGGTGTCAGCGAAGGCAGAACCCATGCCGGCAGCCATCAGTGCAAAGCTCAAACCAGCTACTTTCAACACTTTATTCACACTTACTCCTTGCTCCCTCGTGGTGAGGGCTACCTATTTGCTTAAATGATGCAAGTGGCGTTAAGCCAACTTGTTACCTGGTGGAGTGCGCAAGATGCGTGCCCCATCATTTTTGGCCCCCACCCACTGGCTGGGGGCAATGCTCGAGTTAGAAGGTCCGGCCAATGTTAAAGGAGAACACTTCAGTGCGATCCCCTTCGTATTTCTTAATTGGCTGGGCCAATGCAAACACCAATGGTCCCATCGGTGAGAGCCACTGCAGTGACACACCGGCAGACATACGGATATTGGCCGGATCTGAGTAGTCTTCATTTTTGAAGTTACAATCTGACCCCGCATCACATTGATACGCGCCATTATTAAACTCAGTGCTCCACACGGTACCTGCATCAACAAAGAAGGTTGAGCGGATCTGCGGGGCATACGTATCAGAGACAAACGGCGTAGGGAAGACTAACTCAAACGAGGCTACCGCTAACGCGTTACCACCGACAGAGGTATCAGAGCCCTCGTAGGTTCCGGTCGCAGTTGGCTCTTCGCCAGCACCATTATTTCGGTACTGCTTATAAATTGCTTTAGGACCAATGGTGTTGCTCTTAAAGCCACGCACCGTATCAAAACCACCGGCGTAGTAGTTTTCAAAAAATGGCAGCGCCGTCGAATTACCGTAACCGTTACCGTAGGCAACTCGGCCCTTCCCTATCATCACCCAGTTATGATCGGCATCGAGTGGGAAGTAATGGGCATCTTCTGCAGAGAGCTTGTAGTACTGCAGCTCCATCCCAGGCACCGTAACTTTGGCGCTGATCCGCTGGCGGTCACCATCGGTTGGGAACATCCCTTTGTTCAAGGTAGAGCGAGTCCAACCCGCAGTGACATCGACGGTATTAAAATCGAGCTTATCGCCATCGCTGGAGTAGGTATCCCAGAATTGATCCATCTGCACCGATTGGCGGCTGTCATTCCACTGGTCGTAACAATCCTCTTCGTTGTTGTCTTTAATGCACTCATTAAACTTCGAGGGATTAAATGACGGACGGCTTAGCTTTGAGCTTTCAATACCGGTACTAAAGTCGAGCCGGTTGAACTCATTGACAGGAAAACCAGTCGAGAGACGAAAACCAATGGTTTCATTTTCATAATCGACAATGTCAGCATCATCGGCGCGGAACAAGTTGTAATAAACGCGGCCGCCTAAGCTCACCCCATCCACCGTGAAGTAAGGATCGGTGTAACTTAAATCGATGCTCTTTGAGTAATCATTGGTACTGGCGTTCAGGGCAACCTTGTTACCGGTTCCTAAGAAGTTATCTTGAGAAATCCCCGCCTGCAGGCTCATGCCAGACTCAGTACCGTAACCGATACCCGCATTGATGGAACCCGCTGGCTGCTCTTTGACTTTAAAGTCAAGATCCACCAGATCGTCATTGCCTGGTACGCGCTTCGTGGCCACTTCAACGTTTTCAAAGTAACCCAAGCGATTCAAGCGAGCTTTGGATTGCTCAATCTTCTCAGAAGAGAGCCAGGTGCCTTCCATCTGGCGCATCTCGCGGCGCAGCACTTGATCTTCGGTGGAGACATTACCGGCAAAGTTGATGTTGCGCACATAAACACGCGGACCCGGCTCAACGTTAATGATCAGCTCCACTTCTTTGGTCTGATCGTTAATTTGCGGGAAGGTCACCACTTTTGGATAGGCATAGCCATAACGACCCAGATACTTAGAGAGTACCTCTTCGGTATGGGTCACTTGGCTGGCAGAATAGATGTTGCCAGCGGTGATCGGGATCAGGCCCCGCATTTCACCTGCGCGCTCGTTAAGCGCCCCTTTGAGCTGCACCCCAGAAACCTTGTACTGATCTCCCTCTTTGATATTCAGGGTGATATAGACACCCTTTTTATCTGGGGTCATGGAGACTTGGGTGGACTCTTGCTGAAAACGGATATAACCACGGTCCATATAATAAGAACGTAAGGTCTCGATATCACCCGCTAACTTCTGCTTTTGATAACGCTGATCGGCGGTGAAGTTCCACCAAGGCACCTCGTCACGCAGCGACAGTTGCGCCACTAGGCGATCTTCTGGGAAGACGCTGTTACCCACGATGTTGATCTGCTGGATCTTGGCGGCGTCCCCTTCTACGAAGGTGAACTTCAAATCGACCCGGTTACGGGGCAATGGGGTGATCACCGCTTTAACCTTGGCCGAGTACTTACCCACGCCGTAGTAAAAATCTTCCAACCCTTTCTCAAGGGAGGTGAGCACGGTGCGATCGAGGGGATCACCGACACGGATACCCGTGGACTCCAGACTCTGAGTCAGTTGCTCCTCTTTAATATCCTTGTTACCTACAAACTCAATGCTAGAGATGGTCGGACGCTCTTTAACCATGACCTGCAGCATTTGCCCATCACGGTAGACCTTCACATCCTCGAAGTTACCCGAGGCATAGAGTTTTTTGATGGCGCTGGCCAATGCAACGGAGTCGACGGTATCACCGACCCGGATCGGCAGATTCAACAGTGCAGCACCCAGGGTTACCCGTTGCAGACCGTCGACCTGGATATCTTGCACCACAAAAGAGGCAGGGGCCGCCTGGGCCAGAAAACTGGCACCTAGCAGACAACTCAACACCAATGCGTTTTTAACAGCCATTTTTTTCTTATGTGTCCTTGTTGATGCTCTGGCCTCAAAGGCGAGCAAAATCATTAAATAGCGCAATGCCCATCAATAGCATCAGAATGGCGGTGCCTATTCTAAATGCAACTTCCTGTATTTTCTCTGGTACCGGCTTGCCAGTGACCGCTTCGATCAGGAAATAGACCAGATGGCCACCGTCGAGTACCGGTAATGGGATCAAATTGATGATCCCTAAGTTGACGCTGATCAGCGCCAAAAAACTCAAGAAATAGACCAAACCATATTCAGCACTACTGCCGGCCCCTTTGGCAATAGAGATAGGTCCACTGAGATTATCCAGTGACACGATGCCCACTACTAGTTTGCCAATCATGTCAAAAGTGAGGGTGATCAGACTCCACGTCTTGTTCGCGCTCTGCCACAGTGCGTCTAGCGGCCCATACTGTAACAGAATTCGATATTTATCTGGTAATGGAACCACTTGAGGTGACAACCCCACAAAGCCGACGACGTTACCCTGCACCGTTTTGCTATCGGGTGTCAGCGTCAGACTCAACTCACTGTGATTGCGTAGCACCACCACCGGCAGCGGCGTATTAGGGGCCTGTTGCACTAACCCAACAAACTCAAACCATGAGCTAATCGGCTTATCACCCACCTGTTTGATGCGATCCCCTACCGCAAATCCCGCCTTGGCACTGGCACTGTTGGCCACCACTGCGGCCACCACAGGCAACACTTTTCCGGTGAGTGGCACTATGCCCAAGCTGCTAATCGGCGACTCTTTATCGGGATCAAAACGCCAGTTTTCTAACGACAAAACTTTGCGGGTGACGTCGCCGGTGTACGGTGTTTGCAGGGCCAACGTGACCGATTTATCCCCCAGATGACTGAGCAGGGCGTAGGTCACACTCTCCCAGTTGCCGGTTTGCGCATCGCCCACCCCAACAATTTCCATCCCCGGGATAACCCCAGCATGGGCCACAATCGATGCAGGACGCACCTCATCGATCACCGGCTTAACACTCGGCACCCCGATAAGAAACATCAGCCACAGGGCAAACAGCGCAAACACGAAGTTAGCCATCGGGCCTGCTGCGACAATCGCCATCCGGGCCCACACGCTTTTATGGTTAAACGCATGCTGCTCGTCACCAGGTTTAAGCTCATCGACCCGGCCATCGAGCATCTTGACGTAACCGCCAAGGGGGATCAGCGCCAATACATATTCGGTGCCATCTTTGCCAATCCGTCGCCAAATGGTTTTGCCAAAACCAATCGAGAAGCGCTCAACCTTGACCCCACAGCGACGCGCCACCCAAAAGTGGCCAAATTCATGCACCGCAACGAGCAGCCCAAGCGCAACGGCGAAGGCACCGATATTCCACAATATCCCCCCCATCAACAGAGCCCCGCGATTAGGGTATGAGCGCGAGCTCTAGCCGCGCCATCAAGGGCAAACAGATCATCAAAAGAGCTCACCGCGCTGCTCTCTAGCGCCAACATCACCACTTCGTTGATCTTGGCGATATCCATAAAGCCAATACGCCCCGCCAAAAAGGCGGCCACCGCCTCTTCATTGGCCGCATTAAGGGCCGTCGTAGCGGCTTGCCCCTTTTGACAGGCACTCATCGCCAGCGCCAAACAGGGGTAACGTTGGTAATCAGGTCGAATAAAGCTGAACTCTGTGACACTGAAGAAATCCAAAGGTTCCACGCTAGAGACAATGCGCTCAGGATACGCCAGCGCATGGGCAATCGGGGTACACATGTCTGGGTTGCCAAGCTGCGCAAGCACCGAGCCATCTTTGTACTGCACCATGGAGTGGATCACCGATTGCGGGTGGATCACCACCTGAATTTGTTCAGGGGCGGCATTAAACAACCAGCGCGCCTCAATATACTCCAGCCCCTTGTTCATCATGGTGGCGGAGTCGACCGAGATCTTCGCCCCCATCGACCAGTTAGGGTGCGCAATGGCTTGGGCTGGAGTCACCAGGGCTAGCTCGCTAAGCTCGGTATAGCGAAACGGGCCGCCAGAACCGGTCAATAAAATCTTACTGATCCCTGCACTTTGGAGATCGCAAAACCCGGGCTGATGCTGCACCTCGGTGGGCAAACATTGGAAGATAGCATTGTGTTCGCTATCGATGGGCAGCAGCTCAGCGCCATAGGCGCGCACCGCTTCCATAAAAAAGGCACCAGACATCACCAGCGCCTCTTTGTTGGCCAGCAAAATCCGCTTGCTTGCACGCACCGCTGCCATGGTTGGCGCTAACCCCGCGGCCCCAACGATGGCCGCCATCACGCTATGCGCATCCGGATGGGCTGCCACCTCACACAAGGCGGCAGCGCCAGCCATCACTTCAGTCGCACTGCCATGGGTCTTGAGCCGAGTCGCTAATTCACGCGCAGCGGTCTCATCAACCATCACCGCAAAACGAGGAGAAAACTCAAGACAATCTCGCAGCATGGCATCCACACTGCGCGCGGCCGTTAACGCCAACACCTGCCAACTGCCCGGATTATGGCGCAGCACCTTGAGAGTGCTTTGACCAATGGAGCCAGACGCTCCCAGAATCACCAAGTTGCGCATCAATACACCTGCTTCAATAAGGATTCCATAAAGCCCTGACTCCCGCTCACCATGCTGTGCATTAACTCCCTTGACTGAGGAGTAAATAACTCAGCAAAAATACCGGCAGAGCCGCAGTCAAGCTGTCGATCCGGTCAAGAATGCCACCATGACCCGGTAATAGGGTGCCAGAATCTTTAAGCCCAGCTTCCCGTTTAAACATACTTTCGGCCAAATCGCCGAGTACCGAGGCGAGCACCGCTAATAGCGAGCAAAACAGCACGATGGCCATTTTGGCTGCCACAAAATCCATCCACCAGGTGACCCCAATGGCCAGCAGGCTGGCGGTAAAGAGTCCGCCGCACATCCCTTCAATGGTTTTGCCAGGGCTCACCGCCGGTGCCAGCTTGTGCTTGCCAAACGCTTTGCCAAAAAAATAGGCGCCAGAGTCTGCAGCCCACACCAGCCCCATCACAAATAACAGGACCCACGCCCCCATTGTCTGGTCGTGATAAAAGTTGTAACCACGAATAGCGACCATGGCCCAAAAGAAAGGGATCAAGGTTGCCAAGCCAAACAGCGACTTGAGCCAAACTGACTCCTTCCACAACTTGGCACTGTGGGGATAACGCAGCACCAGCAGCAGGCCTAGCGCCCACCAGCTGGCTGCAACCCACAACACCCCGATCACCACAGGATGCAAATGGGGTGTCCACAACTCATCGACAGGCAACCAAAACAAGCTCGCCCCAAGTAACAGACAAAATACAATGGGTAGCCACTGCTGTGGCGCTGCAAAAACAAATCCACTCCATTCACGGCTGGCTAGCCAAAATACCAGTGCAGCCAACAAAGCAAAAAATTTTAATGGCAGAAAAAAAAGCGCCCCCAATACCAGGGGGATCAACATCAAAGCAGTAATAATTCGTTGTTTTAGCAAAAGAAACCTCTCTCTTGGGAGCGGGGTTTAGCCGGTCTGCTGCTCGGCGATCAAGTCCCGTATTTGTTCACCGGTACAACCAAAGCGACGTTCACGAGCCACAAAAGAGGCAACGGCCTCACTGAACTCCGCTTCGTTGAAATCAGGCCACAATACTGGCGTAAAATAGAGCTCTGCATAAGCGAGCTGCCATAACACAAAATTGCTGATGCGATGATCACCCCCAGTTCGGATCAATAGATCTACTGGCGGCAAATCGGCCATGCACACCTCACGGCCTAGCATGGACTCATCAATATCATCCGCGGCCAGCTCACCGGCTGCGACCGCTTTAGCTAATCTGCGGGCTGCCTGGGCAATATCCCACAGACCACCATAGTTAGCCGCAATATTCAGCGTTAATCCCTGGTTGTTAGCGGTTAAGGCTTCGGCCTTAGCGATTTTGCTCTGCAAACGCTCACTAAAACGCGCAGTATCACCAATCACCCTGAGCCGGATCTCATTTTTGTGCAGTTTTTGCACTTCACGGCTCAATACCGTAATGAATAGCTCCATTAAGGCACTCACCTCCCCAGCCGGCCGACGCCAGTTTTCACTGGAGAACGCAAACAGGGTCAGGGCATCCATCTTGGCCCGCGCAGCAAAGGTCACCGCCTCACGTACCGATTTAACGCCCGCCTTGTGGCCATAGACTCGCATCTTGCCGCGGTTCTGCGCCCAGCGGCCATTGCCATCCATGATGATGGCAACGTGACGGGGTAACGAGGCGTTGGCACCATCACCCAACGTAGCCAAAAGTGACATGTAATTCTCCCACAAAGACAAAAGCGCCGTGCAGGGGCACTACACGGCGCTCGTAATATACCTTTCGAAGGCTTAGATTTCCATTAGCTCCTTCTCCTTTACGGCAAGGGCCTCATCGACCAGCTTGACGTAGGAGTCGGTTAACTTCTGGATCTCTTCTTGGGCACGACGATCGTCATCCTCGGAGATCTCTTTATCTTTGAGCAGCGCTTTCAGATCCGCGTTGGCATCGCGACGGATATTACGCACCGCAACACGGGAGTTTTCTGCTTCTGCACGTACGATCTTAGTCAGATCGCGACGACGCTCTTCAGTTAACGCAGGCAAAGGCACCCGCAGATTCTGGCCATTACTGGATGGGTTTAAACCCAAATCAGAGGTCAGGATCGCCTTTTCGATTGCCTGGATCATGGAGCGATCAAAAATGGAGATAGAGAGAGTGCGCGCATCTTCTGCCACTACGTTAGCCAACTGCTTCAGCGGAGTGGCAGAACCGTAGTACTCGACCATGATACCGTCGAGCAGGCTAGGGTGAGCGCGGCCAGTACGGATCTTTGACATCTGAGTTTTGAGCGCTTCTAGGCTCTTACCCATGCGGTCCTTGGCGTCGTTTTTAATCTCGTTGATCACAGTGATTTTCCTTTTGGCGAACGAGCCGAGATACGGCTCATAGCTATCTTATTTACTGACGTGATGGATAGGATAACGCGCCAGATGGCTAACTGTTATCTTATTTGCCCACGTGGTGGATCAGCGTACCTTCTGGCTCACCCATGATAACCCGGCGTAATGCCCCTGGTTTATTCATGTTGAACACCCGAATGGGCAGATCATGGTCACGGGCTAAGGTAAAGGCTGCCAAATCCATCACTTGAAGCTCTTTATCAAGAACCTCATCATAACTCAGTTCGTGATACAACACGGCATCTGGATTCTTAACCGGATCCTCGTTGTATACCCCATCAACCTTGGTGGCTTTGAGCACGATGTCCGCTTCGATCTCAATTCCGCGCAGGCACGCAGCAGAATCGGTGGTAAAGAAGGGGTTGCCGGTACCGGCAGAGAAGATAACCACTTTACCCGCGCGCAGCTGACTGATGGCTTCAGCCCAACTGTAAGAGTCACACACCCCTTGCAATGAGATAGCTGACATCAAGCGAGCATTCACATATGCACGATGCAGCGCATCTCGCATAGCCAGCCCGTTCATGACCGTCGCGAGCATCCCCATGTGGTCACCGACCACGCGGTTCATACCGGCTTTGGCAAGGCCAGCGCCGCGAAACAAGTTGCCACCACCGATGACCAGACCGACCTGAACACCCAACTCAACCAGTTCTTTGATCTCTTGGGCCATCCGCTCCAGCACCGCTGGATCAATGCCAAAGCCCTCAGATCCTTGCAGGGCTTCACCGCTCAACTTTAGAAGAACACGTCTGTATGCAGGTTTAGGATTGGTACTCATGTCACTGATTCCTGGTCATATGAAGACCGCGACATAAGTCGCGGTCTGGGGAAACGGAAAAACCGGTTCGATTACGCCTTGTTAGCGGCGGCGACTTGAGCTGCTACTTCAGCTGCAAAATCGTTCTCTTGCTTCTCGATGCCTTCGCCCACTTCAAAACGGGTGAAGGAGACAACGTCAGCGCCTTCTTTCTTGAGCAGCTCAGCAACGGTCATAGACGGATCTTTGACGAATGGTTGACCAGTCAGAGAAACCTCACCGGTAAACTTCTTCATGCGGCCTTCAACCATCTTCTCAGCAATCTCTTTTGGCTTGCCAGAGTTGATAGCGATGTCGATCTGAATTTCGCGCTCTTTAGCAACGACTTCAGCAGACACATCTTCAGGCTTAACGAATTGTGGGCTGTTTGCTGCAACGTGCATGGCCAGATCTTTGGCCAACTCAGCAGAACCACCGGTCAGCTTGGTGATAACACCAATGCGGGAGCCGTGAACGTAGGTGCCCAGATTGTCACCTTCAACCAGCATCACGCGACGCAGGTTCATGTTCTCACCGATCTTAGCGATAAGGTTGGTGACGGTCAGCTCAACAGACTCACCGTTACCGAAATCGGCAGCTTTAAGTGCATCGATGCACGCAATTTTCTGAGTTGCAGCGATATCAGCAATCTTCTGACCCATGGCCATAAAGCTTGCATCTTTAGCTACGAAGTCAGTTTCGCTGTTCAGTTCGATGATGGCAGCAACGTTGCCTTCGGTACGGGCGAAAATAACGCCTTCAGCAGCGATACGGCCTGCTTTCTTAGCGGCTTTAGCCTGACCAGATTTACGCATATTTTCGATTGCCAGCTCGATGTCGCCACAGGCTTCAGTCAGAGCTTTTTTGCAATCCATCATGCCAGCGGCAGTGCGCTCGCGCAGTTCTTTTACCAGGGCGGCAGTAACGTTAGACATTCCAGTTTCCTCGGTCTTCACTTGACAAGAAACAGGGGCCACAAGGGCCCCTGCTAACCAATTTACATCAGCTTGGTTAATAAGGGCTTTACAGTCCTTATTACTTACTGAGCTTCAACGAAGCCATCTTGTTCAGCTTGAACAACGATGTCCTGCGCGCGAGCTTCCAGTACGGTGTCAGCTGCAGCATTCAGGTACAGGTTGACGGCACGGATAGCGTCGTCGTTACCCGGGATGACATAATCAACGCCATCTGGGTTAGAGTTGGTATCAACGATGGAAACGACTGGGATACCCAGGTTGTTGGCTTCTTTGATAGCGATGTGCTCGTGGTCGGCATCGACAACGAACAGCACGTCAGGCAGGCCACCCATGTTCTTGATACCACCTAGGCTCTTCTCCAGCTTTTCCATTTCGCGAGTACGCATCAGCGCCTCTTTCTTGGTCAGCTTTTCGAAGGTACCGTCTTGGCTCTGAGCTTCAAGATCTTTCAGGCGCTTGATAGACTGACGAACGGTTTTCCAGTTAGTCAGCATACCGCCTAACCAGCGGTGGTTTACGTAGAACTGGTCGCAACGCTCAGCAGCGTCTTTGACGGCTTCAGATGCGGCACGCTTGGTACCAACGAACAGTACCTTGCCTTTCTTGGCAGCTACGGAGCTGATGAAGTTCATGGCATCGTCAAACAATGGAACAGTTTTTTCCAAGTTGATGATGTGAACCTTGCTGCGAGCACCGAAGATGTAGGATTTCATTTTCGGGTTCCAGTAACGAGTCTGGTGACCGAAGTGAACACCGGCTTGCAGCATGTCACGCATAGAAACTTTAGCCATTTTATACCTCTGTATTGGGGTTAGGCCTCCACACATCCCGTATGACCGACCCCGAAGGGCACCCCGGCATAGGTGTTGATGTGTGTGTGTTATTGATTAGGGTGATGAAATGTGGACACAAGTTCCCCATTCCGGCGCGCTTTATATCATAACTTTGCCCGTGGTACTACCCGTGAGCGGTAGAAAGCGATGCAAATATGGATCCCATCAAACAAACCGGTCACACCGATTTGAGGGGCTAATGAGAATCGAGCTGGAAGTACGCAGGGGTTGCAGATAAAATTTTGCCCAGATTGCAAACGCATCTATTTTTCATTGCCTGTTCGGTTTGGCCAATGTGCACCAACGACAGGCCGCAAGAGAGATCCCATGTCCATTAAAATCAAGACACCGGAAGAGATTGAAAAGATGCGCGTAGCCGGCCAATTGGCCGCCGATGTGCTCGTTATGATTGCCCCCCATGTGCAAGCGGGCGTCACCACCGACGAACTCAACACCCTTTGTCATAACTATATGGCGGACGTGCAGCAGACCATTCCTGCTCCACTTAACTACCACGGTTTCCCCAAATCTATCTGCACTTCCGTTAACGAAGTGATTTGTCACGGTATTCCTAATCACAAAAAATTGCGTGATGGTGACATCATCAATTTAGATATCACCGTCATTAAAGATGGCTATCACGGTGACACCTCTGCCATGTTCATCATCGGTGAGACCACCCCACTGCGCCGCCAGCTTTGCCAGGTCGCGCAAGAAAGTTTGTACGCGGCTATCCGAAAAGTGCGTCCAGGTGCCTGTATCACCGACATTGGCGCAGTGATTCAGCCCATCGTTGAGAAGGCAGGTTTTTCGGTAGTGCGTGACTACTGCGGACACGGCATCGGGAACGAGTTTCACGAAGAGCCGCAGATCTTGCACTACCGTAACAACGGTAAACAGACGTTAAAACCAGGGATGTGCTTTACCATCGAGCCCATGGTCAATAGCAAAAAATATCACTGTAAGGTCAATCAGAAAGATGGCTGGACGGTGACCACGAAAGATGGCGGTGATTCTGCCCAGTGGGAACATACCCTGCTCGTCACCGATGATGGCTGCGAGGTGCTGACCCTGCGTCCTGATGACACTATCGAGCGCATCATCAAGCACAGCTAACCCCTAACCCCAGCCTGGTATTCATCGCGCTGGGGTTTTTACTGCCTGCCTTAGGCCCGTTTCCTGCCACTTGCCAGTGAGATGCCATGGACGCCAGCCCGCTTCCTTCCCCTTTGCTCTCTAACCTCCCCCCATTACCCGATGGACCTATCACCTGCGCCAATGGCAAAGCCTATCTAAATCAGCTGCTTAGCTGGTTACATGGGGGGTTTGATATGGGCACCGATATCACCTTGCTCGTCACGGCTCGCGCCCACTCGCTGGATCAGCTATTGGGCCGCCTTTGGCAACAATTTGGCTTTAATACCCAAAAGCTTACGTTGATAGCGGTAGGCGGCTATGGCCGTGGCGAGCTACATCCTCACTCCGATATTGATCTTTTGATCCTCTATGAGGGCGATGAGCTCGACCCCTTACTGGGGACTCAAATTGGTGAATTCATCACCTTGCTGTGGGATCTCAAGCTAGAAGTGGGTCAGGCGGTGCGTAACGTCGCCCAGTGCTTAGAGCAGGGGCGCGCTGATATCACGGTGGCCACCAACTTGATGGAGGCCCGCTATATCACGGGTTGCAAAGCCGGCTTTGAGCAACTCAACGAGGCGACGGGTCCTGCGCATTTTTGGCCAAGCGAAGCGTTCTTCAAAGCCAAGCGCGAAGAGCAGACGCAGCGCCACCAGCAATTTTTGGGCTCGGCCTACAAACTTGAGCCCGATCTCAAGAGCAATCCTGGTGGGCTGCGGGATATTCAAACTCTTGCCTGGGTGGCCCGCCGCCACTTTGGCGCCACTACCTTGTTTGAGATGACCCATCATGGGTTTCTCAACCACGCGGAATATCGCGAACTGCTCGATTGCCAAAACTTCTTGTGGAAAGTGCGCTTTGCCCTGCACATGGCCATCAACAAAGGGGATAACCGGCTGCTATTTGATCGCCAACGCATCGTCGCCCAGATGCTGGGGTTCGAGGGAGAGGGCAACGCCCCCATCGAACAGATGATGAAGCGCTTCTACCAGACGGTGCGACAAGTCGCCGAGCTCAACGAGATGCTATTGCAACTTTTTGATGAGGCGATCCTTGGTAATAGCGCCATGGATGTGCGCCGTTTGTGTGACGCCTTTCAGCTACGGGGCCACCTCATTGATGCGGTGGATGCGCAGCTATTTACCCAAGAACCTACCGCTATTTTGCGGCTCTTTTATCAGATGGCTCAGCATCCTGAGATCCGCGGCATTCACTCTGCGACATTGCGTCAATGGCGTGAGGCACGGCGCACCCTCAGCGGCTCGCTGCAAGATCTCCCCGACTGCCGTCGTCTATTTATGGCGCTGCTACGCCACCCCCATGGCTGCGGCCTACCACTGACCCTGATGCACAAATACGGCATCCTTGGCGCCTATTTGCCCCAGTGGAATCTCATCGTCGGCCAAATGCAGTTCGACATGTTCCATGCCTATACAGTTGACGAACACACCCACCGGCTACTCAAGCAGATCCACCTGTTTGCCAATCCGGCCTGCCGCCAAAGCCATCCTCTGTGCTATGACGTTTTTACCCGGTTACGCAAACCTGAGCTCTTGTGTATCGCCGCACTATTTCACGATATTGCCAAAGGCCGAGGTGGCGATCACTCAGAACTGGGCGCCATCGATGCCCTCGCATTTTGTCAGCTACACGAGTTAGATCGCTCAGAGAGTCGATTGGTCGCCTGGTTGGTGCGACATCATCTGCAGATGTCCGTCACTGCCCAGCGCCGTGATATTTACGATGCCGAGGTGATTGCCGAGTTTGCCAAGCAGATACGCGATGAGCAGCACCTTGACCTGCTTTATTGCCTCACCGTGGCGGATATCTGCGCCACCAACGATACCTTGTGGAACGACTGGAAAGGATCCTTGCTGCGAGAGCTCTATTTCGCGACCCAAAAAGCGTTGCGTCAGGGGCTAGAAAATCCACCCGATATACGGCTGCGGATCCGTGAAAATCAGCGTCAAGCAAGGCAACTATTAGTGCAACGGGAGATCTCCCCTGCAGCCATTACCTTGCTCTGGGGCGCGTTTAAGGCCGATTATTTTTTGCGCCATAGCCCCGAGCAGATCGCTTGGCATAGTCGTCACATCATCGAACATGGCGATAATCCTGCGCCACTGGTCATTATTGGTAAGCAGCCTACCCGTGGTGGCAGTGAGGTCTTTATCTACTGCCGCGACACCCCAAATCTGTTTGCCACCGTGGCATCGGCGCTCGATCAGAAAAACCTGACTATCCACGACGCCCAGATCATGAACTCACGCAGCCAATTTGTGCTCGATACCTTCGTAGTACTCGAACCAAGCGGTGATCCCATCAGCCCTAACCGCACCGCCACCATTAAAAAGGCGTTAGAAAAGGCGCTGCAAGAGCCTGGCAAATTGGTGCTGCGCCATAAACCGCCATCACGGCGCCATAGCCAGTTCAATGTCCCAACCCAGGTCGTATTTTTGCCACATAAGGGGAACAGTCGCCATACTCTTATGGAGCTAACCGCCCTCGACACCCCAGGTTTACTGGCTCGGATCGGCGCCGTATTCCAGCAATGCGAGTTATCCTTGCATGCGGCCAAAATTGCTACCTTGGGTGAACGAGCTGAGGATTTTTTTAGCTTAACCAACCTCACTGGTGAGCCACTGAGCGTTACGCAGCAGCAACAACTCGAAGAGCGATTGATTCACCAGCTCAATCCTCGTCCGTAAGTGCCCATGAATGAGGTGCAGGCTATGTTACTGAGCTCAGATCTATTCCCCCTCAGATCTATTTTCCTCAGATCTACGCGGTTCTATGCGGCTAAACCGCGCCTATTTGTTGGGGGGGTTGGTGTAGTGATCCCTCCCTCATCGGCTCACTGTGAATCCAGAAATCGTCGCTAGCGGCAAGAATTGCGCCAAACCCCTTAAAAACTGTCAGAAAAATGTGATACAACAGGCCCCATTTTTTAAAGGAAAGTTGTCATGACCCAATTACAACAGATCATTGAAGCGGCCTTTGAGCGCCGTGACACCATTACACCAGGCTCTGTCGATAGCGCCACTAAGTCCGCCATCTTGCAAGTCATCGACCTACTGGATTCTGGCAAAGCGCGGGTTGCCGAAAAAATCGGCGCAGAGTGGGTCGTTCATCAATGGCTGAAAAAAGCGGTGCTGCTCTATTTTCGCATCAACGACAACGGCATCATCAAAGGTGATGACGCCCAGTACTACGACAAGGTTCCGCTCAAGTTCTCTAACTACACCGCTGAGCAATTTAAAGAAGCGGGCGTGCGCGTAGTGCCACCGGCAACCGCCCGTAAAGGCGCGTTTATCGCCCCAAATACCGTGCTGATGCCCTCGTATGTCAACATCGGTGCGTTCGTAGATGAAGGCACCATGGTTGATACCTGGGCCACCGTCGGCTCTTGTGCCCAAATCGGCAAAAACGTTCACCTCTCTGGCGGTGTCGGTATCGGCGGCGTGCTAGAGCCACTGCAGGCCAACCCGACCATCATCGAAGACAACTGCTTTATCGGTGCCCGCTCCGAAGTGGTTGAAGGGGTGATTGTCGAAGAGGGCTCGGTCATCTCCATGGGTGTCTTTATCGGCCAGTCTACCCGCATTTATGACCGCGAAACCGGCGAAATTCACTACGGCCGCGTACCTGCAGGCTCAGTCGTCGTTTCCGGCTCCCTGCCATCTAAGTGCGGCAAATACAGCCTTTACGCTGCAGTTATCGTCAAAAAAGTCGATGCCAAAACCCGCGCCAAGGTCGGCATCAACGCCCTGCTGCGCTCTATCGACGAATAAATTTCGTCGCATTCATAAACAGTTGTATGCATAAACCGCTGTACTCATAAACAAAGGGCGCCTTGAGGCGCCCTTGTCATTTTGTGGCCCTCATCACAATTGAGCCAGACAACGTCATTTAAAATAATCAATAAAGGAGCACGACCAAACTAAGGGGATCAGATGTACGAGAATCTAAAGAGCCTAGGGATCCTAGACCCCACCGCTATCGACAGCTATACCCTGCGCCACGAGGCTAACCACGACATCCTCAAGCTCTACTTCAAAAAGTTAAAGGGTGAGTTCTTCGCTAAGAGCGCAAAATTCAAATATCCCTGCCAACGTAAAACCATGCTGGCTGACGCCACCGCCCATCAATACAAAGATATCACCGAGATCAATGCCAACCTTAAATGCTTAATCGTTGAACTCGATCTGCTGACCAAGGGGGAACCAGTGTCTAGCGATCAGGAGCTCAAACAAAAAATTATGCACGATCTCCACCACTTAGAAAAAGTGGTACAAAACAAAATCAACGATATCGAACGGGATTTAGATAGGCTGTAGCAGTGAGGCCATCACGCAAAGAGTAATAATGCCACATGTTATTAGGCGTCTTACTCCCTCGGCGCGTAAAACACGTAGCATCAAACCGGCTAAAACGGTGGCCTAAAAAGACGATGCGGCAGTAGCAAATAACCTTATCGAGGAGATGCTTGGATAAAATAAATACACCAATAGGATCCTAATTATTTAAGTGCGAGCTAAAAAGTTCCCTAATAATTGATGGCCCTGCTCGCTCAAAATACTCTCTGGATGAAATTGCACCCCTTCAATGGCTAACGTTTTATGGCGTAATCCCATTATTTCATCAACGCGGCCATCCGCATGTTCGCTCCACGCGGTGATATCAAAACAGGCCGGCAAACTCTCGCGTTCAACGACCAGTGAATGATAACGGGTTACTCGCAATGGGTTATTAAGCCCACTAAATACGCCTTCACCCCGATGACGAATGAGTGACGTTTTGCCATGCATCACCTGCCTTGCACGCACCACTCGCCCGCCAAAGGCCTGTGCCAGCGACTGATGACCAAGACACACCCCAAGAATGGGAATATGACCTGCAAAATGGGTGATCGCATCAAGGGAAATCCCCGCTTCATTTGGCGTGCAAGGGCCAGGGGAGATCACTAAATAATTAGGCGAAAGCTGCCCAATAGCATCGAGCGTTAGCTCATCATTACGTTTGACGACGACCGCTTGACCTAGTGCACCAAAATATTGCACCAGATTCCATGTAAAAGAGTCGTAGTTATCGATCAATAACAGCATGAGATAACTCGCCGCCCATTATTAACGGTCGAGAAAACGACCCTGTTCCATTTCTCGCTCACGTTGACACTCCGCCAGATAGATAGCCGCAGCTATTGCTGGGGTTTGATGGTGCTTATCGATACCATGAGAGACCATCAATTGCAGGGTATTAAGATTTTTGGCTCGGCGAAATTTACGCAGCCAATGACCTTTATCACATAATTCGTCAATCGTTATATTTGTTTGAACAGACATGCTTACTCTTGGGGATATAACCCAGGTTGAAATAAAAAAGTTAACGGTATCATTATATAGGAAAAGAAGAAAGCCAGGTTAATACCTAGCTCTCTACAACTACACTTTCCCAGTATGTTAGGCTCGAGGAACGAAGCCTACCGCATCATAAACACAAGTTAGCGTTTTTTCAGCTCTTATCCGCGCTTTCTTAGCCCCTTCGGCCAAAATCGCAATCAGATTAGCCTCATCTTGACGCAACATCTTAAACCGAGCCTGAATAGGTTCAAGTAGTGCAACCACAGCGTCGGCAGTCTCACTCTTAAGGTGACCATACATCTTGCCTTCGAAGTGCTGCTCTAATTCTGAAATCGTGCGGCCGGTAACCCCAGACATCAAGCTCAGTAGATTAGACACCCCAGGCTTATTTTGTGGATCAAAACGCACTACTGCAGGCTCATCAGAGTCAGTCATTGCCCGCTTAATCTTCTTGATGATCTGCTTAGGATCTTCGAGTAAGCCGATGTAATTCGCCTCGTTATCATCGGATTTTGACATTTTTTTCAAGGGATCTTGCAAGCTCATCACCCGTGCCCCTTCGGTTGGAATGAACGGTTCTGGCAGCGTGAACAATTCACCATAGAGGTTATTAAAACGCGTACAGATGTCACGGGTGAGCTCGAGATGCTGCTTTTGATCATTGCCAACTGGCACCTGATTAGCCTGATAAAGCAAAATATCCGCTGCCATCAGTACGGGATAACCAAACAGGCCTACGTTGACGTTGTTCTCAAAGCGAGCGGATTTATCTTTGAACTGCGTCATCCGGGATAACTCACCCATTTGGGTGTAGCAGTTAAGGATCCAGCCCAGTTCAGCATGTTGTGGCACGTGCGACTGAATGAACATAGTGCTCTTGTTAGGATCGATCCCGACTGCAAGATAAAGTGCTGCAGCATCAAGGCACGCTTTGCGCAAGGCAACGGGGTCTTGGCGAGTGGTAATGCCGTGCAAGTCAACAATGCAGTACAGACAGTCGTACTCATCTTGCATATTGACCCATTGACGCAAGGCACCCATGTAGTTGCCGATAGTGAGTTGGCCTGAGGGCTGCGCCCCACTAAATACGATTGGTTTAGTCATGAGAGTGTGAATCCTTGTTATTGCGTCAGCCCAGCCGCGCAATTAAAGCAACAGTGCATCAAGCTGGGAAAACTGCTCGAACACCCAATCAGGGTGAGAGTCTGCGATAGATTGGCCATAGTTGTAGCCATACGTCAGCCCAACGACCTTGATGCCTGCTGCTTGGGCTGCGAGCACATCATTTTTTGAGTCGCCCACCATGAGGGTACGCGCGGGGCTCACATTGAGCCGTTGGCAAGCATGCAGTAATGGCTCTGGGCTTGGTTTTTTGACCGCAACACAGTTGCCGCCAAGCCACAGCGCAAAACAATCACTAATACCCAACGCCTTAAGAATGGGGGCAACAAAATCACTGGGTTTATTCGTTACGATCGCCTGTTGGTAACCTAGGGTTTGTAGGCGGCGCAAACTATTGGCCACCCCTTCATACATGGCTAGCCCTTGTAGCAAACAGTCGTGGTAGTACTTAAAAAAGAGCGGACGAGCCTTGACCAACAGAGCGGGGGGAGCCATGCGATAATCAAGAGCCCGCTGCATGAGCGTATCTGCGCCATTCCCCACCCATGTGCGGATCACCGCCTCATCTGCGGGTAGCAGACCTAATTCGGTTAAGGTCAAATTCACCGCGCGAGCTAACTGGGCGGCACTGTCAATGAGGGTGCCATCAAGATCAAACAGCACTAAATCAAATAAGCGCGCAGTTGGGTCAAATGAGTGCTTAGCGAGTGACATAACTAAGCTCCGCACGCATCTTGTCAATCACCGCCTTATAATCTGGCTGGCTGAAAATAGCAGAACCGGCCACAAACATGTCGGCGCCGGCTTCTGCGATATCACGGATGTTATCGACTTTAACCCCACCATCGATCTCAAGGCGGATATTACGGCCGCTTTCATCGATAAGCCGGCGAACCTGCCGTAGTTTATCCAAGGTGCCGGGAATAAAACTCTGGCCACCAAAGCCTGGATTAACAGACATCAGCAAGATCACATCTAGCTTGTCCATTACATACTCCAGACAAGAGAGTGAGGTTGCGGGGTTAAAGACCAATCCCGCTTGACAACCTAACTCCTTAATCAGACTCAGCGAGCGATCAAGGTGCTCACTCGCCTCAGGATGAAAGGTGATGATCGATGCCCCTGCCTTCGCAAAATCAGGAATGAGCCGATCTACGGGTTTGACCATCAGGTGCACATCAATGGGCGCACCAATGCCATAGTCACGCAGCGCCTGACAGACCATCGGACCTATGGTCAGATTAGGCACATAGTGGTTGTCCATCACATCGAAATGAACGACATCAGCACCAGCCGCCAGCACATGGGCTACATCGTCACCCAAACGGGCAAAGTCGGCAGAGAGGATTGAAGGGGCAATTAGAAAATCATTCATTAGCATCATCCATTGGCAGCCAGTGAGAAAAACGGCGCAATTTTAACGTAAATGGTCAGTAAAAACGACTCGAATACCGGGGAAATCCCGTAATGGATCATTTGCGCAGTACCATTAGGGGCGCCTTTTATTAAACAATCGCTCGCCTATCCGCAAAAACGGCACCCAAAGGTGCCGCACACTGCATTAGATCGGTGACATCACGTCACTGTCACTTGGATAATACCCTTGCTCTGGGGCGATGCCAGGGGGATAGAGCGCCAGTAATTCTGCCACTTTGTTACGACTACCACCATGGCTGCTAATAGTGCGCTTGACCAGCACCTCATCGAGTCTGGCACCGCGATAAAGTTCACGGGTTAACTCAATATCGTGGTTGCTAATCAACACTGGCACGCCCTTTTGTGCCGCCGTGTGGCGTGCAAGACGCGCCAATACCGCTTGATCATCTAAGGTAAATCCGCCCGCGGCATAGCTGGTAAAACTCGCCGTAGTCGATAATGGCACATAGGGCGGATCGCAATAAATCACCCAATCGGCTTGCGCCCGCTTCATCGCATCGGCGTAGCTTTCACAAATAAATGTCGCCTTTTGTGCCTTTTCGGCAAACGCCCACAGCTCTTTTTCAGGGAAATAGGGCTTTTTATAAGAACCAAACGGAACGTTAAATCCCCCCTTCTTGTTGTAACGGCATAATCCATTAAAACCGTGCCGGTTAAGGAACAAGAACAATAACGCACGCTCGAAGGTCTCTTCGGTCTGATTAAACTGAATACGCAATCGATAGTAGGCCGCTTTATGATTCAGCTCTGCGACAAACAGCTCGCGCGCCTGTGCAATAAAGCGATCAGGGGTCTGTTTAAGATGGTTATAAAGGCAGATCAGATCCGGATTGATGTCATTGAGCACATAGGCATCGTAATCGGTATTGAGAAATACAGAACCGGCACCAACAAAAGGCTCTAACAACACACGACCCGCCGGCAAACGCTCAGCGATCTCTTCAACTAGGGAGTATTTTCCCCCAGCCCATTTTAAAAAAGCGCGGGTTTTCTTCATGGAAATCCGGTGTATAAGAAGGCAAGAGTCCAAAAGGGGAGCGATTTTACCCCCTTATTTACGATCAAGGCTATTGCTTCAGCTCTTTTTGTCGTTCACTCAATGACTAAGCCCAAGAGCGGCCTTTAAACAACACAAAGAAGCGGGGCAAATAGCCTATTGGGCGGCATTAAGAGTGGCGCTATCAACGACGGGATGCCATAACGGTGCCATAACGGGCTGCGATGAGCCTGATATGGCAACCCTCGCTCAGGCTCAATTTGATACCGTGATGCTGACGAAACCTTGGGCCCAAGATCGCAGCCAAGATCATCCCAGCTCCCGTGACGTGCGCGGTGACCCTACTGCGCGGTGCGATTCACAGAACTATCCACGGCACTCTGCGCCGCCATCGGCAAAGGCGCGCCTTGAGATGGCGTGGGCACAGGATGACTGCGAATAAACGGCGCGGGTGTGCGTGTCACGACGGCGCCACTGACCGCCGTTCCTGTCCCATGATGATTGATGAGCTCATTGATAACCGCAGTCGGCAACGCGCCACTGACCTTAGCGCCGCTCATTAACTTTTCAACCACCTCATCAGAGATCACCACTCGGCGGCCTTGGTAATCAACAGATTGCGCAGTCAGTGTTTCGCTTTCGATCTGTTTAGGTA
The DNA here is from genome assembly GCA_051652185.1 of Aeromonas sp. Lineage (GTDB taxonomy): Bacteria > Pseudomonadota > Gammaproteobacteria > Enterobacterales > Aeromonadaceae > Aeromonas. Next base: position 29,754 of record JBOFTS010000066.1, on the reverse strand, counting down.
GCCCATTCTCATCGACTCGCTGCTCGCTGACACCCCCCTTAGCCTGATTTACCCACGCAGGCGCCGCACCTTGAGGCTTTATGCTACCGGGTGCAAGCTCATCAGATAAGGTTGCTGCAGAGGTTGCTTCAGAGGTTGATTCAGCGCTCGCCTCACGGGACTCTGCCTTGGGGGGAATCCTATCTTGCTGTGGCAGCGTACTTGCCCCATCAAATAAGGCGGGTAACAGATAGCTAACCCCAAGCACTGCCGCTGCCAGCACTGTCATGGTGATTGCAATTTTCTTACCGGGTAACGACGCTTGACGCCGCTTAAGCCTTCTATCGGTCATGAAGTCCTCTAATCACTGCATAGGAGTAAATCGCTGCTCATTCGCCATTGTTTGCCAGTTGCAAAGCCCCAGTTACAAAACCTAAGTGACAAGGTCGCTGCAAAGTGAGTGCAGCCAACAGAGCGGAAAAATATCGCACTTGTGATCGTCTTCTTTCTCATGAACTCGTGAGTGAAAGGGCGAACCGACACCTGAGTGCAAGGCTGAGTCGTCTAGGACACAAACCATCAGCATGACTATCACAATGACGCAGACACAGATCGAACAGAAAAAGAGTAAGGAGAAGTGACGTTAATCAGGGATGGCCATCACTTAATCAACCACCATAGATAAACATTAAACTGCTTATTGCGCACAGGATGACTCGATCACTGCTAAGAGCTCAGCATCAGAGACATCAGAGACTACCTGTGCATGGCCAATGCCAACGGGCAATACTAGCCGCAGTTTTCCTGCCAATACTTTTTTATCTCGGCGCATATGACGGATAAAAACCGCAAAATCCATCTGTGCAGGTGCCAGAATGGGTAATTTTGCGGCCAAATGCAGTGCGCGAATACGACTAACGTGAGACTCAGTCACATCGCCTCGAGCCAGCGCGGTATACGCAGCCAGCATGGTGCCTGCCGCGACAGCTTCACCGTGCAGCCAATTACCATAACCTTGCTCAGCCTCAATGGCATGGCCAAAGGTATGGCCTAGATTGAGGAGCGCACGGACACCGTGTTCAGTCTCGTCTTGAGCCACCACTGCGGCTTTAATTTCACAGCAGCGCTTAATGGCGTACACCAATGCCGCAGGATCGAGCTGTTGCAGGCGAAGCATATTACGCTCCAACCAGCTAAAAAAATCGCTATCCCAAATAATGCCGTATTTGATGACCTCCGCCATACCCGCAGCGAACTCTCGTGCTGGCAACGTGTTGAGGCATTCAATATCGATAACAACCTGTTTGGGCTGATAAAAAGCCCCAATCATGTTCTTACCAAGCGGATGGTTAACGGCAGTTTTTCCCCCAACGGAGGAGTCAACTTGAGAGAGCAGCGTCGTTGGGATCTGGATAAAAGGAATGCCACGTTGATAGCTTGCTGCCGCAAAGCCCACCACATCCCCTATTACCCCTCCCCCAAGCGCGATTAATGTAGTGTCACGCCCATGGTTAGTTTCAAGCAGCGCAGAAATGATCTGCTCAAACGTTGCTAGGTTTTTGTATACCTCACCGTCTGGCAGGATCAAGCATTCCACTTGAAAACCAGACAGCCGTACTTTCACCTGCTCAAGATAAAGCGCAGCCACCACCGTGTTAGTCACGATCATGACTCGCTTGCCTTGGATTCCAGCTACTAGCACATCTGCACACTGTAACAATCCCGCAGCGATCACAATGGGATAACTGCGTTCACCCAGTTCGACTGCCAACCGCTCCATGGGCTTCCTCTAGATTACATGCCGATCAACTTAACTATTTGATTAGCAACTATTTTTGCACTCTGATCATCAGTTTGGATGACAAAGTCAGCCACTTCGTGATAAAGCGCATTACGCTCTTGTGCCAGCCGCTCTAAGACTTCACGCGGTGGCTCTTCAGTCTGTAGCAGAGGGCGACGTTTATCTCGCTGTGTGCGCGCCAGCTGCTTTTCAATGGTGGTTTCAAGGTATACCACGATACCGCGAGCAGAAAGTTTATTGCGCGTTTCACGACTCTTGATGGCACCGCCACCTGTAGCCAGCACAATACCTTGCTGTTCTGAAAGGTCACCAATGACCTTCTCTTCGCGGATCCGGAATCCTTCTTCGCCTTCAACATCAAACACCCAGCCGATATCGGCACCACTGCGGCGCTCAATCTCATGATCTGAGTCGAAAAACTCCATATGCAGTTGTTCTGCCAGATGTCTACCTATGGTGCTCTTGCCCGCACCCATGGGACCTATCAGGAATATATTGCGTTTCTCAGCCATGTCTTTTCGTTAGTAATTACAAACTGTACGACCCCGAAAACAACTGTTCGGGGTACCTATGAACCTTATCTTACGATGGATCAGGAGGGGGATTATCTCAATAGAAATCGGGACTGGCAACCGCAGCCCACACGCCCCTGCCTCATTGGGGCGTATGGTTATAGGTGTTTTACCCTCATATGTAAAGCATTCAAAAGCTGTCAGTCACGATTCTAGGCGTCACAAATATGAGCAATTCGCGCTTTTTGTTCTCGCTAGTGGTCTTACGAAACAGCACGCCTAACCCAGGAATATCCCCTAACAGTGGCACTTTGGTGACATCACTTTTGATGGTTTGCTGGTAGATCCCCCCTAGCACCAGTGTCTCGCCATTGTTAACCAATACCTGAGTGGTGATGGACTGGGCATTGATCGAAACTGCATCACCTGTTCCTGTTGGCACCGTTTCGCCCTTGGTATCTTGGGTGACCGTTAAATCCAAAATCACCCGATTATCTGGGGTGATTTGCGGGGTGACTTTCAAACTCAGCACCGCTTTTTTAAAGGTGACTGACGTAGCGCCGCTAGAGGATGACTCCACATAGGGAATTTCGGTACCTTGTTCAATTAACGCCGGCTTTTGGTTGGCTGTAGTGACCCGTGGGCTTGCAATAATTTCAGCTTTGCTCTCTTTTTCAAGGGCGGATAACTCAAGATCTAACAAGGTGCCATCTGCCAATCTGGCCACTTGAAACGCCAAGGTACCGGCCGCATTCGTCACCGGCAAATTGACATTCATCCGATCATCTACACTGCCGGCTACCCCAGTCCCGTTTGAGCTATCGTTCCCCTCAATTGAGCCAGAGGTGCTATTGCCATGGCCATCATTCTTCGTCACCCCCCAACGGACGCCAAGCGCCTCATCAAAACCATCATCGATGGTCACCATTCGTGCCTCGATCACCACTTGTTTGACCGGAATATCCAAAATATCCAGCATGCGTCTGATGCTACTGATCACCTCTGCGGTATCTTTTACCACTAACACGTTAGTGCGCTCATCCACACTGACGGCGCCGCGAGGGGATAATAATTTCGTGCTCTCTGATGACAACAAGGCCGCGACTTCATTGGCCTTCGCATAATTTATTTGCAAATATTCGGTATGAAGCTGAGCAAGATCAGCCACTTGATTACGACTTTCGAGCTGCTGTTTTTCGCGCGCCGCAATTTCTTGTGCGGGTGCCACCAGTAAAATATTGTTATCTAGCCGCTTATCTAGCCCGCGCACCTTCAAAATGATATCGAGCGCTTGCTCCCAAGGCACCCCATCTAGTCGCAAGGTGATATTGCCAGACACGGAGTCGGTGGTAACCAGATTGAGATTGTTAAAATCGGCAATTAACTGCAACACAGTGCGAACAGGAATATCTTGAAAATTTAATGAAATAGGTTTGCCTTGATACTGCTTTTTCGCCGTCACAGGGGCCTGCTTTTTGACTTCGATAACGAGCAACTTGCCTGTTTGATCGTAACGGTAATCAAACTGCCCATTAATGGATAACTCAAACAAGGTATCGTTGCCTTGCCGAAACACCTCTACCTGAGAAACCGGGGTGGCAAAATCTTGTACATTGATCACATTGAGCAAATTTTCCGCAATGCGAGTGCCATGAAATTTAGCTAATACAGTCTGGCCGCGGCTGCTCACATCAACCATCGCGGAGCTGTTATCTAGCGTCACCAAAAATTCCCCTTGGCCGTCCTTACCGCGGCGAAAATCCACGCCGGTGACCGTATTAAAATAGGGGCTGCTGCGATCCATATTGAGTTGTGACGGGTTAACTGGCGCCGCAACCGGCGCAGATGTCGACGGGGTCGATCGCCCTTGCGCAACGACTTGTGGATTAAGTAGTCCAGGTGATGCGGTTGTAGGCGTAGCGGGTGATGGGGCTCGTGAAGATGAAAGCAAACCCGCGCCACCGCGAGCCGCAGAGACACCTTCACCTAATGACACCAACAATTTGCTACCTTGTTGTTGGATTTGATAGGGCGCCAGTTGATCAAGGGCAATCAGGATCTCTAACCCTGCCCCCTTTGGCGCAACTTTAATGTGATTGACCCCCTGACGCCCAACCGGAAAAGGATTGCGTTGCACGCTGGTGACCGTCCCTGGCACGTATAGCACCAGCTGATTAGGTTGATAAGAGAGTCGGTCAGTAAATCCGCTCACCGGCTCGCTAAATATCAACTCCAGTTGCAATTTATCGGCCTGTAAGGGAGTGACCTTTATATCTTGCAGGGTTGCCGCAGCCCATGCTTGAGTCAAAGCACTGACGCAACACAATAGGGCCACCTTGGCTGCGCGTTTTATGATTATTCTCATTGCTGTTCATCCCTGATTATTGTTTTTTTTCCACATTAGCCATCGCCAACTGGGTTTCGCGCGTAATCCAGCACCCCTTTCCATCTGGGATGGTTTCAAGCAAATTCACCGCAGAATCAGTAATTTTAATAACCCGTCCTTGATCTAGCCCAATGTACTGATTTAACCCCACTCGCATTGACTGACCATCGGGGGTGCGGATCAAGGCCCATAATTGCCCGGCTTTACCCAATGACCCATTCATTTGCAAACTGGCTAACGAATAGTGCTCAAGCGCCTCTTTTGCTCGATCTTTGACGGTCTGAGTGCATTTTGCTGGCGATGTTCCCGCCGGTTGCCCACCGATGCTGACTTCCGGTTGCGGCTTCATGAAGGGGCTACGCAGCTCTCGCTGCTGATAATGCATGGGTGAGAATGGTTTCAATACGGGTAACGGTTCAATCGGGACGGCTGGTCGTGCCTTAACTTGAGCTAAATAGGTGTCCATATCTTGTTCGCCACCACATGCCGTTAGTAGGAGAGCGACTAACCACGCACCGGTGCGGATCATGGTTGCTCTCCTCTGGCTTTGCCGTTGTACTTGTAGGTTTTTGCCAGCATCGACATGGCGATCACATCATCAAGATCTTTGGTGTGACTCAAGGTAAACGAATCAAGGATCACGATACGGGGCAACGCGGCCATGTCAGCCGTAAATTTGCCAATTTCATGAAAATGCCCCACAACCTCGATCCGCATCGGTAACTCTGTCGAGAACTCATGTTTAACTTCGGGCTCCCAGTTGATCCGATTCAACTTCAGGCCATTATCCGTTGCAATAAAGCTCATATCATCGAGTAACCCTGCCACTTCATGGGTGTTGGGTAATTGCTTGAGCTGGGTATCAACCATCTGTTCAAGCGCTATCATTTGAGCCTGATAAGGCCCTAGATTAGCGGCCAGTATCGCCTTACTCTCAAATTGCGTTTTGAGCGGTGCCTCCTTGCCGGTCTCCTCTGTTAATCGAGCCAGAGAAGGCGCCATCACGTAGTAATAAATCGCGCCGCCGGTCAACAAACAACAAAGCACAATAACAACACCCTTGGCCCATTTGGGCCAATTGGCAATGTCATTGAGATCCAACTCATTGAATTGCTGAAGGTTCATTTGCCCTCCTTGGTCGCATTGCCCACTGTTGCACCCTTGACTATCAAGAACATCATCGAAAACTGGCTCAATGACACCGGAGCGACATCGGCCGCAAAAATCGTGCTTATTTTTGACTGACTTAACCAGCCAGACCCATCAATGCGGCGCATCATATTGGCGACCCGACCATAGGCTTCTGTTTTACCATTGATATCAATGGTATGGCCCTGCATCGCAAGGGAATCGAGATAAACACCGTTTGGCACCAGCTCAGGCAACTGATTAAAAAGATGGACCGGCACATTACGGCGAAGTTGTAGCGACTCAATCAGCGCCATTTTGTCGATTAATTCATGGCGACGTTCTTTTAACAGCCGGATTTCGCCAAGCTGAACGTCCAACATTGCCATCTCCTGTACCAAGCGCTGATTGCGTTGCTGCTGACGATCAATTTGTCGCTCAACGAGCCAATCGGCAAAGAACCCGATCACAACGGTGACCATCACAAAAAGGCCCAGCAAGGCGTAAAATTGCTGCTTGGCTCGCTGGGTTCTAGCCTCACGCCAAGGCAATAGATTTATATTTGACATGGGCTAAAACTCCTCAGCGCTAACCCAAAGGCAATCATATATTTGGCGCCATGGGTCAACGTCGCCCCCCCTTTTGGACGGCCAAATAACGTAAAGAGATCAGGGTGCAGCACCTTGCAGTTGATCTCTTTGTTCAGTTGGATTAGCAACCCTGGCAATAGGCTACCTCCCCCAGTTAGCACTAATGCCGACAATTCGCGTTGACCCGCGTTGCTACAAAAAAGCTGAATATTACGGCGTACGTGCTGCAACAAACTGTTGATATGAGGGGTTAATACCGCCTGTTCATAATCAACGGGCAAGGTTCCTTCGATTTTGGCCTGCTCAGCATCATCGAGGGTCATGCCATAAAAAGAGGATAATGCTTGGCTGTATTGCTCCCCGCCCACGTTTTGCAAACGAGAGTAGATCACCTCGCCTTTGATAAGGGCCGCAAATGTCATGGCACGGGCACCAATATCAATGACCCCCACCGGCAGATCACTATCGCGTAACTCAGGCAAACAGGTCATGACAGCGCGACCCAAGGCATGTACCCCGACATCAACCACTTTGACCATGATACCCGCCTCAGCTAACGCGCTAACTTGACCATTAACGCTCTCGGTGCGAGCGGCGCTCAGTAACACATCTTGACGATCGTCGCTGTTACCCGCACGGCCTAGGATCTCAAAATCAAGGCTCACTTCATCGATAGGAAAGGGGATGATCTGCTCTGCTTCTAGCTGCACCTGATCTTCTAACTCTCTCTCACTAAGGCGAGTATCGGTTTGGATAACTTTGGTAATGACATTAGAGCCGCTCACCGCAGTGGCAGCATATTCGCAATGGCTACCCAACACTCTTTTGAGGCTTTTTAACGCTTGACTGACCCGTTCGATATCTTGCAACTGATAATCGAGCAAGGTTCCATTTGGAGTTGCAATGTCGACCACAGAGCCGATATGCAGTTTGCCTAGGTGACCCGTGAGGGTCATGGCTTTGATGGTCTGACTGCCAAAATCAATGCCCACCAATGGAAGAAGAGAACCGTTATTTAATAGCCCAAACATATCCACATCCATGCGTTATTGGGTTTATGACTGACGATTAACGTTAATATCGTGTTAGTAAAACGTTACACTTATCCTAAATGCTCTATCTATCAATGTCATATGTTTTATCTTGAAAAGTGACCTCTCTCCCTATCTTGAGTACGACACCTAGACGCGACCACCTTGCATCCTGTTGCGCTGTCATAGTGCTAATCGACGGTGTCTGTTAAGATCCACGGCTAACCACAGTAAAACCTCGAATTCCAAGTGGCAAAAGGGCTATACTCTGCGCCTGTTGGCTAATTTTAAGACGATTGGTAGTTCTTCCATGCTGAAATGGCTCGTTCGCCTGTTTATTGTCATGATGCTTATTGCTGCGCTGGGTGTTGCCAGCCTCATCGGTATCTACTTTTACATCAAACCTCAACTGCCAGATGTCACGGTATTACGTGATGTCAAGCTGGCGACCCCTATGCGGGTCTATAGCCAGGATGGAGAATTGATCGCCCAATATGGCGAAATCCGTCGCATCCCGCTGCGTTTAAATGAAATTCCGCAACAGATGATCGATGCGGTGCTAGCCACTGAAGATGCTCGCTTCTATGAACACCCTGGTATAGACCCAGTGGGTATCATTCGAGCTGCGTCGGTGTGGGCGGTGTCCGGTCATGCTCGTCAAGGGGCGAGTACCATTACCCAGCAGGTTGCCCGTAACTTCTTTTTGAGCAACGAAAAAACCCTTGTTCGTAAGATCAAGGAAGTGTTTCTGGCGTGGCGAATTGAGCAAAATCTCACCAAAGACGAGATCCTTGAGCTCTATCTCAACAAAATTCCCCTTGGCTACCGCTCATTTGGTATCGGTGCGGCCGCTCAGGTCTACTTTGGTAAAGAGGTTAAGGATTTAGGACTAGACGAGATTGCGATTATCGCCGGTTTACCTAAAGCCCCTTCCATGCTGAACCCCATTCGCTCCCCTGAGCGTGCATTTGAGCGCCGAAACGTCGTGCTAGGCCGTATGCTCGAAACAGGTAAGATCACCCAAGCTCAGTTTGATAAAGCATCAAAAGCGCCGATTAAGGCCCGCTTCCATGGGGCTGAAGTTACGTTGCATGCACCTTATCTTGGTGAAATGGTGCGCCAAAAAATGCTGACAGAGTATGGCGAAGATGCTTACACCATGGGCTTGCACGTCTATACCACAGTGAACTCTAAGCGCCAGCTCGCGGCGAGAAAAGCCTTGCTAGATGGCGTTTTTGCCTATGACATGCGTCATGGCTACCGTGGCCCAACCGCTCAATTGTGGAAAAGAGGCGCAACCAATTGGAGTTATAAGCAAATTGTGGCTCATCTTCGCCAGCAACCTAATTATGGCCCGCTCATCGCAGCTGTCGTAACGAAGGTGAGTGATAACCATGCCACCGTAGTGCTTAAAAATGGCCATGAGGCAGAACTTGGCTGGAATGGAATCAAATGGGCTCGCGCCTTTATCACCGATAACCGCCAAGGTTATGCGCCTAAATCGGTCCGTGATGTCCTCAAAGTCGGCGCTCAAATCTGGGTAAGAGAAGAAGGTGAAAATCTACTGCTTGCACAGATCCCTGATGTTAACGCCGCGCTCGTTGCGATGAATCCAAAAGATGGCGCACTTGAGGCCATTGTTGGTGGCTTTAGCTTTGAGCTCTCCAAATTTAACCGTGTAGATCAGGCTCGTCGCCAGATCGGCTCCAATATCAAGCCATTCCTCTACGCCACTGCGCTAGAGCACGGTTATACCTTGGCATCGCTGATCAATGACGCTCCCATCAATCAGTGGAATCCGGCAAAAGGCCCTCTGTGGCAGCCAAAGAACTCACCTGCAATCTATGGCGGTCCAACTTCGCTGCGCTTAGGTTTGGCTAAGTCTAAAAACGTGATGTCAGTACGACTGATGCGCGCAATTGGCTTAGATACCTACATTGAAGGGTTAACCCATTTTGGATTCCCACAAAACTTCATTTCACCCCATGAATCACTGGCGCTAGGGGCTGCCGAGTTTACGCCTCTTGAAGTTGTGCGAGGCTACTCAGTGCTGGCCAACGGTGGCTACCTTGTCACGCCTTACTTCATTAACAAAGTGAGCGATAGCCAAGGAACAGTCCTGTTTCAAGCTGAACCGGCCATCGCATGCAGCGATTGCAATCAGCCGATACCCGATGCATCACAGCCTCAACCGACAACAGAGGGTGCCCCCTCCCCTTTAACCACACCGTCAATGGCTACACCATCGACCAATACACCAGCAACCGTCACGCCATCGACTGGCACGCCATTGTTAACCGCATCGACCATCGCGCCCCATACGGTCAGTGCTCAGAGTGCATTTTTAATTACTGACACCTTGAGCACCGCTATCTGGGGAGGAACCGGTTGGCGTGGTACAGGCTGGCGAGCAGCCCGCGATCTTAAGCGTCACGATATCTCTGGTAAAACCGGTACCACAAACGAATCTCGTGATGCGTGGTTCTCAGGCTACACCCCTGGCATAGTGGCGACAGCATGGATCGGTTTTGATAATCACCAACGCAGCCTTGGCCGTGCAGAATTTGGTGGTGGCGCAGCGCAGCCTATCTGGATCGACTTTATGAAGGTGGCCCTTAAAGATGTACCGGAGCATAAAATGCCGGTTCCAGCGGGGATCATCACCGTCAAGATCAACCCAAATACGGGTCTGCTGTCCGGTGCTAATGGTACTGATGAGTACTTCAAAGAAGGCACTGAACCAACTCGCCGCTCAGTCCCCCCTTCACGTAGCGATCACGTGTATAGCGGTGATAGTGATAGCAGCAGTAGTAGTAGCAGTAACGATGCGCCTATTTCTACTGATGATATTTTTTAATACTGACGTTGAGATACCAACAAAACCGGCAGCCTTGGCTGCCGGTTTTTTATTGGACTAATTGCGAGGTCATCAAGGTAGCGATCAATGCTGCCAATTCATTAAAACAGGGACGACGCACCGAGTAGTGACGATAGAGCAGCGAGATATTGCGCCCAGGCACCGGATCGACTACCGGTCGATAGCTAATCCCTCCCTCATCCTTATTTACTGGTACCGCCAGTTGAGGGATCAACGTCATACCACTGCCAGCGGCAACCATATTGCGTAAGGTTTCTAAACTGGTGCCTTTAAAGCGCTGATCCTCGCCAATGCCCACCGCAAAGCAAAACCCCATCGCTTGATCTCGCAAGCAGTGACCATTGGCTAACATCAGTAGTTGCTTTCCTGTGAGGCTACCTAGTGGCACTTGTTTAGCTTGCGCCTCAGGGTAATGACTCGGCACCGCTAACCACATCGGCTCGTGATAAAGCGAGATGGAACCAAACCCTTCCATCCCAGGCATCTCAGCCAAAATAACGCAATCTAACTCGCCTTCTTCCATCTTTTTTAGCAATAGATGGGTCTGCTCTTCATAAAGGTAAAACTCCAGCAGAGGAAAGCGTTCTCGCAAAATCTGAATAATACGAGGTAGCAAATAAGGCCCCACCGTTGGGATAAAACCAATATGGATCGCCCCTGACATCGGCTCAGAAAAGTGTTGGGCAATACCTTTAAGCTCCCGCGCCTCCTTGAGTACTTTGCGCGCTTGAAGCGCCATCGCATCCCCAGCTTGGGTAAATAGTACTTTGCGAGATGTGCGCTCAATTAAGATCACCCCAAGCTCATCTTCGAGTTTACGCAGCTGACCACTCAAGGTGGGTTGGCTAACAAAGCAGCGCTCGGCCGCTTTTCGAAAATGCTTTTCCTCATCCAGTGCCACCAGATATTCGAGATCGCGAAGATTCATACAGCTAGAGTCCTATCTGGAAATGGGCTGCCAGCATGCACAAGATTGCTATATAGAACAAGGATTTGATGAGCAATGAGGTGAGGGTATGAGGTCATACCGGGTAGCCACCGAACTGAGGTGCGATAACCGATTAGGGCAGCAACAAGGTGCGGGGGCTTACCGCTACGCGGGGAGATCAACGGAAGATAATGGGGTTATGTATGCGTCAATTATGTATGCGTCAATGTCGTCAAACATGTCGCCTCAAAGAGGCCCCAGCGGTTGCTATAAAAACCCTTCCCGCCCTAATAGGCGGGAAGGGTTGCGGTTTTACCCGCTGCCAAGCAAGGGATATTCGTTTTACAATTTTTTACAGCTATCTAACCACATGGCGGCATTAATTTTTCCATTTTTTAGATAACCTTGCTGGTTTGCCCAGTGAGTAGCTAAAAAGGGTTTAAGGCCATTGAGCTTTTTATTGATGGTCAATATTTGATTGAACACCGAGACCTGTTCAGTCATTGATGGCTCACCATAAAGGGAGGCCGATTCAACTAAACCACTTGCATAATAACGACTTAGCTGACTAAGACGCTCTTTTTGCTGATCTAACTTAGCCTTGCGAGCTAAACAGCTTTTATCGGTTTTTCCGCTACATAGCAGCTCATAGTTAGCGCTGAGAAAATCTAAAAATTTACCGTCATCTTGTAGCTTGGTGCATAAAAACGCCCCTAAATTAAGGCTGGCTCGGATCGACTGGGCGCGATCTTCTTGCTGTTTTTGATTACTCGCACGCAGCTGACTTTCTAAGGTTTTCAGTTTCTGCTTGAGCCCCTCGTCATCGATCCTTGAGGCTAACGTACTCAATTCGCTGGCCGTATCCTTCTTATCACTGGCTTCCCCTGCTGATTTGGTTGATCCCAATTGTTGCCAGCTACTCTCAATACTTTTAACTCGCGCAGTGGAGGTCATAGTCGGAGACACCAACGCCATCCGCATGCCGGTACTCTTACTGGTGAAATGGCGATCATCGTCGTAATAACTGACCTCTTTGCGTGCAGCACTGCGCAAGGCCGCTTGCTCCGTAAGATAGTTACCACCACGCACCACATCCCCCCCAGCTTGGCCATGTTGGCGATCGAGTTTGTTGAGATAAAAAGGCTCAAACATCATCTCATCTACGTTACCCAACATGTCATGCAAACCCAGTGGATTGGGCGCCAGCAATCCGGTCAATTGCAGCCGTCCATTGGAAGATTGGGCCCCTGCAAACCATTCATGATCTTTAAGATCACTCATTGGATAGCGAATATCACGAAAATCAGCACTGTTGACCTTCAGCCCACCACGGGCGGCAAATTCCCACTCAATTTCTGTCGGCAGACGAACAAACCCGGCTTTACCGTCTTCTTTAGGGATCTTATCTGCTGCATGTTGGCGCAACCAAAGATTGTATTTATCCGTCACCGCCACCGCATCAAACCAGCTAATGCCGCTCATCGGCAGGCTCAATTTTTTAGACGCAACCGGACAGGTATCAGCGGTCAATGCCTGATATTGCAACTGGCTCAGCTCATATTTGGCCATCAGGTAATAGCGACCCTGCTCTTTATCTGGCTGAGTAAAACTGCCGGCAATAAATGCTGGATGAGTATGCTCAACAAAGCCCCAATCCCCTCCATCTTGGCCAACTTGGATCGGCAAATCATCAAGGGGGCCACTCACCGGTATCTGCACCCGCCGAAAAACCATGGCACCATCACAGGGCATAGGCAGGATCACATCCTCCCCATCGGGCTTTGGATTGTAATATTTTTCAGGCCACGGCTGCGCCACTGCGGCGCCCCATGAGAGGGCAGAGCCTAGAATAATTAGCTTTGGTAATGTGTTATTAGAGCTCACGCAAACTCTCCGCAGGTTGAATGGTAATCGCCTGTCTGGCACCAATAATCGCCACTAAGATGGCCACGGTTAATGCTAAAAGTAAGGCGAATAGACTGTGTAATGGGGTGATCCGGCAGATCATTTGCTCGGTACTTTGGCTGCTCGCGAGGGTTTCATTAAACAGGGCACTGCCTCCTAAATAGAGCAACATACCGCCGCTATAGGCCAGCAAGGTCAAAATCACCCCTTGAAAAATGATATATAAACCAACCGCAGGGCTGGTAAATCCCAATAGCCGCAACACCGCAATGTGCTTACGTTTGCGATCCACATTTGCCAAAAAAGCCCCAATTAAAGAGGCGATGCAGCCGATCAAGGCCGTACCGGCAATGACATTAAAAATGAGGCTAAGTACCCGGTTGATGCTCTTTATATTTTCAATATCCGCCAAGCGACTCACGGTCTCAATACGCTGCTGCTTGAGCCAAAGATCAAGGGCCGCGACCTCATCAATGCTCTTGGCATAGAGCCTGGCACGGGCAAATATCGGCGGCTTATCTGTTAATGGCAGACCGGTACTCACCCCCAATAATGGAATTTGATAGCCATCACGAAATGACTCTAACGCCAGCAAAAATGCCTCATGGACAAACACGGCAGGACGATTGAAATAGGTCGGCGCTAATATTGCTGCCACCGTTACCTGATGCTCTCCCCATTCACGCTGATGATCGAGCTGCCGCATCACACGCAACCGGATGTGCTCGCCTACCTGTACTGCCAAACGGCGCGCAGCTTCTGCACTGAGGATCACCTCATCTTCCCCTCTTAGCTGCAATGAGCCCAACAGTGGATCCCCCCGATCAGTGGGGATCACTTCTGCGTTTTCAATAAAGTGGCTCATACCGTTGAGCAAATCTGCTTGAGTATTGAGAGATCGGGTTTGCCCGATGGCAAATCCGACTTCAGATTTTTGCTGCAAGGCGTGCAGCCACTGAGGGGAATAGTGACCACTGCTCACCATGCGGATCTCCAAGTTACGAGGATCTCGCGCCAGATCCTCTTGTAACTGACTCACCACCCCATAGCGCAGTCCAAACATCAATAACAGCGGCGCGATCACCGCCACTAGTGATGAGATAATACAAAACGATACAGAGCGATCGTGCCAAAGATCCTGGATGGCCAAACGCAGCAATAGCCCAGCTCTATGAGAACGCAAAATGGGTCTCTCCTTGCGTTAAATGCGCCTTGAGGCAGGGCAAACCAAACGAGTGAACTAAGCCCCAATCATGAGATGCCACCAGCGCCGCAATCCCCCACTCTTCAACTAACTCAATAAAGAGTGCAAAGAGCAGCTTAGCGGTATGGGGATCAAGGGAGGCGGTGGGTTCATCGGCCAATAAGAGCTTGGGCCGATGGGCGATGGCTCGCACAAAGGCAACCCGCTGGCGCTCGCCAATCGAGAGCTGCGCAGGCTTTTTATGCAGTAACCCCTCCAACTTGAGGGTATGAATGGCTCGCCTAAGTAGTTGCTGATCTTCTGAGATCCCCAGCAGCTGACAGGGCAAGCGAATATTGTCTCGCACGCTCAAAAATGGTAACAGACCACCACTTTGCAACATGAACCCAATTCTGGCAGCACGGATCGCCGCTAATGCCTTTTGATCGTTACTTGCCTGCAGGTGCGCAATATCAGCAATAGCGGGGGACTCATCGATAAACGCCATCTCAAAGCGATGAACCTGGGTTGGATTAAGGAGCAGCCCAATCACCTCCAGCAAGGTGCTTTTGCCACACCCACTCTCCCCAGTCACCGCCACCACTTGCCCAAGTGGCAAGGTCAGGGAGGGCAAACAGACCCGATGGGCCTGTTCACCACTGCCTCGCACTATGCTCAACTGTTCGATAGAGAGCATCAGGGCATCATTTCCAATGGGATCGGATAAACGTGATCACGGGGATCACTCTCTTTAGCTAGCGCAACCCAGCGATCCACATCGGCGTTATAACGCTGGTAGTGGCGCAGCTTGGTGGCGAGGGTGCGAATAAACTTCTCTTGGGCTAACCCATCCCAGCTCTTCCAGGTTTCTTCGTCCAAATTCAGCACATCACTGCGATAAGGCAGATCGCTAAGGTACTCCCCCATCACCCCCAGATCCGTGATGCTGCTGTTATCTAACTGCTTAAGTTGATTGGGATCCGCTCCCATGGTTGCTGCCACCGAACGCAGCCGCTCGAACATCTTAGCCGGTGAGATCATCCCTTCATTGGCCGCATCCAAGATCTGCTTGACCACATCACTAAGATCGCTGAGCTGACCTTTGGTGAGCAGTACTCTGACCTCTGTCGTTGGAATATTTTGCTTGATGAGATCCCGATCGCTGATCCACGCCTCAAATACCAGCGGCGCTTGCGTTCCGCTCTTCTTACCAAGGTAAGAGAGCTGCATTGCGTGGCCAATCAGAGCCGTATCTTGCAGCAACTTTTGCGCAGCCGTCGGCGCGCCATCCTCTTTAGCATTGCTAGCACTGCCCACCGCTGGCTCACCAAAATAAGACGCCTTCACCTGATCGGTGATCGCACTTGCCAGCGCATCAACCTTGTTACCAAACTCGTTCACATCACCGGCATTAACTGGGTAGTAGAGCGAGGTATTGGTCCCACTGTAAGTTGATAGCTCTTGATATTGGCTAGCGGCCTTATCGTGATCGCTTTTACCTGCTGCCGTTTTTAGGTGCAGGGTATATATCGCGACCCCAGGATTGGCCGCTTCCATGCGGATCTGTTTTGCGTCTAAGCCGGTGGTCGAGAGTTTGTTATCCCCCTCAATGGCACCCGCATCGGTGATCAGCACCACATAACGGGCGCCAAAGTGGCTCCAATCAACCTGATCAATGGCCTGCATCACCCCGGCATACGCGTCTTCATTGAACAACTGGCTAGAGACTGTTGCTTGCTTGAGATCGGCCACTTTTTTTAAGAAATCCGCCCCATCTTTGGTGTCATTAGGATCGGCATACATTTTAGTGGTGTACTCAAGCCCCGGCACCGCTTTGACGTTAGATCGAAAGGAGATCATGCCAAATTTAACTTGCTGCCCCATGTGCTCTTTATTGATCCGCTCATAGATTTTACGCACCGCCTCACGGGTGCGTTCAATGTAGGGGCCCATTGAGATGGTTGAATCCACCACAAAGACCACCGCCGCATTGAACTCTTTAAGCTGGCTCACCTTGGCGCTGGGTTTTACCGTGGGCGCATCCGCCTTGCTCACCGATGCGACATTGAGCAAGCGGGTATAAAAGCCATCTTCGGTCATGACTTCTTCGCCACTTAAGATTGGCAACAGATAAAACTGTTTTTGCAGATCAACAAAATACTCTGGCTCTTGCGCGAGGATCCCAGGGGCGCTGTCTTTCTTTTTCAACGCAGCGCGCAGCGGCGCCACCAATGAAACAGGATCGGGCGCTTCAAGGATCGTATTAAGCTGTGCACGATCCTTAAAAAAGAGCAGCCGATCTCGGTTCGCAGGGTTGGTAAACGCTAACGTTAGCTGCATCTTCCAATCCACCGTACAGGATTTTGGCAACCAACCGATGCTTTTACCATAGCTATCTGGGCCAACCTTAACCCAACCGGCCCCCTTGCTATTGGCCTGCTCATACACATAAAAGCTACTAAAGGCAGGCTGTAAAACCCCACCCGTTTGCCCAGCCTCTGGCACCAATTCGCAGCCAGGAGTAGTTAACACCCGCTGATAGAGGCTCTTTTTTCCCTCTTGCAACAGTGGCCGCGACGGGGAGGCGGCAGGCGCACTCATCACCCCTTGACTACTTAACAGCAGCAATAGGGCTGCCGAGCAGCCCCATGTTTTAGTCGTGACCATCACTTACTTAACTCCTCATAGCGCTGTTTTGCCTCGGCATTGTCGGGCTCAAACTGCAGCACAGTGTCATACCAATAAGCGGCGGTCGGCTTGTCAGCCTCTTTGAAGCAATCATTTGCTTTGTGAAATTTGGGGTCATATTCACGGGCATAGGCCAGCGCAACCTTGCTATCCCCTCCCTGTGCACGGTTGGCATAAAGCCGCTGAGCCACCCCACATTTTTTGGCCGACTTGGCGTTTTCAATCACGACCAACAGATCTGCGGTAGGGGGTTTTTGCATAATGCATGCCTGGACAAACTCCAATTCACTCTTAGTGGCTAGGTTATCGGTGCTGCAGCCATCAACGGTGGCAGGCACACCGGCCTCTTTACTGGCAGGGGCTTCCTTCACCGCATCTGCGCCATCAGCCACTTGGGCGGCGGGCTCACGGGCCGGCTCGCTTGCAGATGAATCCGCTTTACCCCGAAGAAACCAAAATGCCAGCGCCGCTAACAGCAGCAATAATGCGATGCCACCTAAGATCAGCGGCAGCTTGGATCGGGATCCCGCTGCAGGTGCTGGGGGCACAACGGGCTCAGGTTGGACAACTCGGTTAGGTTCAACCTCAGGTTCAGCCGCTGGCGTGACCACAGGAGGCGCGATGGGCTCAGCGACTGGCGCTACAACAACGCTGCTACCACCATATTCGCCGACCTCACCACGGGCCGAGGAAGGCAGGACCCCTTCACTGGCAACTTGCAAGGTCGTATTGCGGATATCATCGACGGACAACCGAGCAAAGATCCTGATCTGGCTCGATTGGCTAAGCACCGGATCAATGATCTCTGCCCCAATGTGAAAACCACTGCCATTTTCAAGTGGATAACCGCCACAAATGGTGAACCTGTGGGGAGCCGGGCTCCATTGCCCCCCCTCCTGTAAGTAGTTTTGCTCGTTATCAACTAGAGAAAATTCAAGATTTTCGAGTAACGCATCAGAGAATCGCGTCTTGACAAATAGCTGGGCTTCACCGGGTACGACAGGGTCGGTGGGGAGTATTTTGACTAACATGGCGCTGACTCTTGTGTTAATTGATGGATGATTTGGCCCAAACGCTGATTATGTTCAAACGAAATATCTCGGGTGGCACTGTGACCGACGTTATCTTGGGTGATCAACACCACACAAGAGAGCCAGTCCCCTAAAAATGCCATGGCAGGCTTAGGAGCCTCGAGTGTTAAGCAAGGCAATTCGTGAGGGGCGATCTGTGCCGTACGGGCAAATAATTTGCCTTTATCTGCGGCAAAACTATTGGGTACTTTCTCGATTGGCATGCTCAAAAAACCAAACCAAGCAACGAAATCCCGGAGGGCAAACTGCACCTTCATCACTTGTCGTGCGAGCAGTTGCTCACGTCGCACCCCTGTCTGCTCGGGCCCCGCCAAGCTGCGTTTTAACATTCCCTCGAGATCTAATCGGTTCGCAGCGGTAATTAACTCTTGGGTGAGTAAATCAATTAATTGCGCCTCAATACCAAGCTGCGTCAACAACGTTTGCTGGGTGGATAAATCCCGCAAATGAGCAACCCAGGCCTTAAATACTTCTCGGGCGAATTGATCGTCTTGGCCAACAGGCTCTTGGGCTTTCACTGCTGCGCTCGTAGCAGGGGCGGTGAGATCATCAGCTGCTGGGCTACCAAACGGGCTATCACCAAACGGACTCGCACCAAAAGGGCTATCGCCAAAGGGACTGCCACCAAACGGATTAGCTGCAAATGGATTTGCAGCCTCATTGCCATTGGGTGATTGAGGGCTCGATTGCGCGCCCATCTCATTGGCGACATGCTCACGGATGCTCAGATAAATATTGCTCAACTCAGAACTTGGCAGCTCTAGCTGGCCGATCAGCTCACCGAGGGAGCTAACCCGAACCCCGAGTCCGTTCCATAACTGCTGGGCAATTTGCCGTTTTTGCGCCGCCTGACCATCGCCATCTTGTTCAAACCAGCGACCGAGCAGTTGCTCTGCTAACTCTTTGCGCTTTGCCTGCAACTGCAGGGCGATCCGGTCGAGCTTAAATTCAAGATGCGCCACTCCCCGTAGCTCTGAACTCAAACGGCCGATCCCGCCATCGTTGAGGGATAACATAGCCTGCCAAGCCCCCGCCGGATCAGCCACATGTTGCGCAACGCCTTTACCACTCACAAACGAGGATGCCATCTGCTGCAAGATATCGGCATATTGCGGCACTACAGCCGTCTCTTTGTTGCCATCAAGGCTCAAGAAGGGTACCGGCATCCCGGGTTTACGAACCAAGAAACAGTTGCTAAACGGTTTGCCAGGGGCCCACTCTTGGATCCAGTCATACTGACCAAAGCGTTCTAGCAGCGTCTGCTGCATCAGGCCATCCCACCCCTCTTTGAGCTGGGCCGGCGTTAAATTCAGCCCACTATTGATCCGCATGTCGAACATGGTCAGCGCCCAAAACAGACCGGGCTTATGGCCCTGTCGCTCAATGGCGTTATGACCTTGGGTTTTTTCAACCCAACGCGTCAACACGGGACCCACACTGGTGACATCGCTTTGCTTGGCAGAGCTCGCGCACACCACCAAGGCATTCATCTCTTGGTTATCGGTATAACGCTCAAACAGATAGGCGACCTTGCCCCGCAGCAGTAACTGAGAAACGGCGCTACCACCAGCGGTGGCCGCTTCGGCCAGTTGGCTAATGGAAAGACGCCCGCGATAACCTGGAAAATCAAGCAGGTCAACTTGCTCCACTAAGCTATCAACCGGCCCTTCCACCATGGGGAAAATCAATTCTGTGGTGAGCGCGGCCAGCTGAGCTTGGGCAATGGACGAGGAGATGTGCTGACCATCATCGGTCACGCTACAGATCTCAATCACCCGATCTTGGGGCGAGCCTAACAAGCTCAGGCTATCGACGTTCATGATACTGACGCCGCCATGGCCTTGGCTCAATAGGCAATCAAGGGGGGCATAAACGGTCTTGGCATGCCCTAAATGGGCCAAGCTCATCGCCAAATTGCGATAGATCTCGGTGAGTTCAGGCAGCTCCCCCCACAGTAACGAGAACAGATCCGCGCGCTCAGCAGGGGTCAGGGTTGGGGCTAACTTTAATACCCGCGGCCAATAGCTATGTTCGAGCTTTTGTACCGATTTTTTAAAACTGCCGTTGAGGTAATCCCACAGCGCGACGACGTCCTCACTGCTGACACCGTTATTGGCGATGGGATTGATCGGCCGCTGTTCAAATGGCTGTAACCGCGCGTTGATACAGGCTTCATCAAGCTGGTAGCTTAACAATTCATGGTTGAAATCATTAAACCAGGTATTAGCGAGGATCTTGGCTAAATCTATTTCGCTAAATAGCTGCAGCGGTACCGGAAAATTAGCAGGGGCAGCGTTTGGGGCGCGGGTAAAACGGGTGACCAAACCGGTGGCCTCTTTACCACCACCGACAGGGTTTACCTCCTTAATAAAATCAACTAATTGCGCCCCATAACGCCCCTCAAGGGCGCCATTGTGACCGGCCGCTAGGGCGGAGATCAGGTAGGATTTCCCCGCCTGCGAAATGCCAAAAAAGCCCACCGTCATGGGGGTGCCAGCAACTCGCTTAAGACTGGTTGCCAGATTGCGGGCCCGATACAGCCCAAGGTTGAGCTTGTCTGCCTCGTTATCTAGCCGGTGAGAGTCGTGGCGCACGACATTCACCCAATTCAAGGCATCGAGGGTGCGATCTTCAATGGTTTGCCACCCATGGGTCAGGATCTGCTGTTGTGTCTGCATGATTATTTTACGCTCCCGCTATCTAGCCAGTGTCTACTATCGATGAGTCCGGCATCTGGCATAGTGTTCAGCTCGAGCACGAGATCATTTTTAGAAAAACTTTTATCGGTATTACTGCTCACGTCAGCAACCACTAATCGGTCACTGATCAATCGCAACTTTTTAGCCTGCTTGTCGTCATTCACAATGGCCAAGCGGACCTCAAGATATGGCGAGCTACCATCTGCCACTTGGGCGTTACTATATTTGGCCCGCCCCACATCGCTAAAACGCAACGTATAAAGAGGCGCCGCCGCCCAGCGTTCGCAGTCAAGCTGACGGTAACCTAGCCGTAAATCACCGCGCATGATCCATGCTGGTGAATCGCCATCGGCCTCTGCCGTCGGTAGCAAGATCTTCCCTTCATCTGACTGAATATTGCGATAGGTCACATCATGATCGCGGATCGTGTTTTGCAGATCGATGATCCCCATGTGACGAATGGTGGAGTAGGGTTTGAGCTCCGCGGTGCGAAAATGGAAGTTCGGAATGTGGTGGTTGGCACACAACAAGGTGATCATGGCCCCCACCGAAGCGGTACTTTTCGGATCTTCAATCTGGCCATTTTTGTGGAACGGGTACCAGGTGCCGGTATGGTAACCATGCAGCGGTAATATCCGTCCAGGAGGCAGCGGTAAACACATCCGAATAAAGGCCTGGATACCTGGCAGCAACGAGGGGCGCCCCGTTAACAGCAACATATCGCAAGGATAATGGGTCATCACTTCGCACAAGGCCGTCAACACCTTGCAGATATTGAAGTTGCCAAACACCAACTGTTGGTGCAACTGCTTCAAGTTCACGGTGATGGGGACTTGATACAAATCGAACTCGCTCTGACCACTGGCCTTTTGCACCTCGCGGCGCACAAATTCGGCCACCGCCTCACTGATACTGTCCGGTGCTAGCAAGTCACCATAGCGCATCACTTCACTCGGATTAGCGTTCGATTTGAGGGGATCATACTGCTCATAACGTCCCAGCAGGTTAAGGGCGATGGGCACAAACACTTGCAAGTTCAGTTGCTGGCGCAGCACCGCATCTGCCGCGCTGACATTATTCGCGCCACAGAGCTGAGACATTAAGGTGTCCACCGATCCGATCCGGATCAGCTTGAACGCCACCTCCAACGCGGGAAGCACATATTGCTGGATCACATCGAGCAATATGTCGTCCCCGGCGATTTTTAAACTCTCGCGAAAGCGCTGCTGCGGCACGATATGGGCATTCACCCCAGCGCCATGTTGGCCACTGCGATCAAGCACATAATCGGTGATCACTAAATCCGTGGTGCCGCCACCGATATCCAACGAGGCAAGGGTAATACTTTCACGATTTTTTCTGTCAGGGCGAGCGAGCACCCCAAAAAACTCCTCCGGGTGGCCGGCAAAGTTTTGGTTGATCTCGGTATAGAGGTAAACCAATTGGGCACAGGAGGCCTCATCCCAATTGACGCTAACACTCGGCCGCGGCACCGCAAATTTAGCCCGCAGATCCTCATCTTGGCCATAGGGATCACTCTCCCCTTGATGCCAGCGCAGCGCCTTCCACACCAGCCCTACCGCTTGCTTCATCCGCTCATCGAGAATGCAGCGCTCCGCCATTGGCATGCCAGGCGGTACGGTGAGAATGATGTTGCGTAACTGACGAGGAATACCGGCATGGCCCTGACGCGTACGCTGAGCGGGGCTATTGATCTGGGTGATCGCCTGAGTCAGCACCTCTGCCAGCATAAAGGTCATGAGGGAGCTACGTGAGTAGCGAGGAGTAAATACCGGAATGCGATCCATCTCATCTTCGATGGTATGCAGCGCTTCCCCTTTTTCATTAATAAAGTTGGCAAAGGGCGCGGCAGTGGCGAGGGGATAATTGTCGCTTTGCTGGTAGGCCGTATTAAAACGCCACCCCTGTCCATAGAACTTCTCATCCCACAGATAGCGCTTAGGACTAGACAAGCCGGTGGAGCCTTCACTGCCTCGGCGGCGGCTGGCTAAGCGGCCAGCTTCGTTACCGATCCTCGCGATAGTCGGCCACTGAAAGGCATCATGACGGCCACTGCGAACCGAGCAGTGATCCTTGCCAAAAAAGGCCTGTGAAAATTCGATACGGCTCTCAAACGGCTCGCAATAAATCTGCTCAGGGGTATTTAAATCCCGCAGCTGCAGCACATAGTTGTGCATTAAACCGGATCCAGACTGACCGTGATCTTCAATCAAGATGCCGCAGGTGCGCGAATTACCTACGTCGAGCACCAGATCTACGGGGATCGGTTTAATGGCATTGGTTTCGCCATTTTTAATCAGACGAAATTGTGGGATCTCAACCTTTGGCTGCGCCTTGGTTTGCTGATCATCCACCGGCTTGGCCAACAAAGAGAGCACGTTGAGGTAATGGGCAACCGGATATTGCTGCTTGATCTCACTCTCTCGCTCGTCCCGATCTCGCCCTTTGCTGGCATCATTAAAGATCTCCAGCAGCCACTCTTTTAGCCAAGGCTGGGTCAGATACCACCCGAGGGCATAGGTCGAGGTGGCAACTTGGAACGTCGCCCCCGCGCTGACATCTTCCTGATTTGGCCCCAGATCGGCGGCACCGGGTAACTTGGCCATGATGCGGGTATCAAACACCAGCGTCAGCCGATGGGTATAACCATCAAGATCTGGCTCTGGCAGTTGCACTATCCGAAACCGCGCCCAGTTGATGGGCCCTTCGTTATAAAAGTGAGGCGGGTTAAAGCGAAATAACGGCAGCGGTAACCAGATCCCATCTAGCAGCTCAAGGCTGTTCTTAAGGGCGATATCGTATTTAGGCCGCGCCTTTTCGATGGCATCAGGGCGTGGTTGAAAGAACAGAAAATCTTTTTCTTCATTACAAAGCAGGCGGGTGAGTACGCCGCTGGCGAGCTCAACAAACTCGCCGGCCGGTTCCCGGCCGAGGGTTAAACCGAAATCCATGAACTGGATCCCTGAATCACCCACTAGGGTGACCTGACGATCAAAGGGTTTTATTTCTGGCAACATGATTTATTCCTGCCCTGAGGGATTTTTTTGGCGCATTTGAATGGGGAACTGCTGCTCACCATCGTTGCTACCCATGCAGTCGGCACTATTTTTAGTATCCGGCTGGCACTTAATTTTGGGGATGATATAGCTAGTTCCATCACTGCACGCAGCCGGCCCTTGATTGGTAATGTTTAATTGGCCATCCGCCATGGCGCCGTTCGCCGGCCCCTGACATACCACACCATTGGACTTACGCAGGCTGACTTGCCCCTTGCCTTCGTTAAAGTGGTATTGCAGCTGCAACGGCTTACCGGTTTGGGTGTCTTGAATGCCACCGTTCACTTTCCAATCACCATTTAAAAAATGGGCAGGGCCATTGGCGGTAGCCGCTGGGATCTGAAGATCGGCTCCTGCAAGAGCGGGAGCCAGAGTGGGAGCAGCCGCGGGTGCAAGCGTCGGCGCAGGCGGCACATTTTTTCCGGCTCCCTCAGCCCCTGCCGCAGGTAATGTTGGCGCCTGATTATCAGCAGATGGGCTGTTTGGTGCCGATGTTTGCGCTAATGCAACAGGCTCTAACGGCTCATTGCTAGCCAAAGGCTGCGTATCGGCTAACGAGTCTGGCGCAGGCACGGGAATATCACCGGCGCCAAGATCGCGGGTTTCAAGACTCAGCGGATCGGCGTCCACATTGACGTTTTCAACCAATTGCGCCGAATTATCAGCTAAAGGCAACAGCGGATCGGCAACCGGAACTGCCGCTGTGCTATCAACAACGGGCTCATCTAACGTCGGCAATCCTATGGCGGGTAACCCAGGAAGTGAGAGACGAGGGGCACACGATCGCAAACCAAACAGCAACAAGGCTAAGAGTGCGAGCAGCAGCAAGGGCCACAGCAGACAACGCCAGTGCCAATTGCGCCAATTGCTATGCCAGCCGCACCATCGGCTGCCTCGGTACGGCTCTGGTTGCAATGGCTCGGTCAACAGTGGAATAGGTTGCGCCATGCTCGCGATGGGGGCGGCCGCCAGTATTGGCGCTACAGCGCTAGGCGCGGGCGTTGGCGCCGTAACAGGCACCAGCCAATGCATCGGATCTTGCAGCTCATTTTTATCGTGCACAAACCCCCAAAAGGTAATGACCAACACCCCATTAACCAGATACACAAAATCCTGATCAGGAAAATGGATCACCTGTCTAAGTAGACTTGCAAAGGCTCGCTTATCCCCCCCGGCATGGCGCTCATCACTCTCACTGCTTAGCAGCCGATCGCTTAGCGCCAGCACTGCCGAGCGAAAGGCTTCAAACTGGACACTGGCTGCGGCCCGTTCAGATGCCGTCGTGCTATCCCAACGGATCACATCGCCAGCAAAACTGCTGTACCAGTCCGTCAGATCGCCCGTTATGTTGTTTTTAGGAATAGCCAAATGGCGTGCAAGGTCATGGCCGTTATCGAGTCGGCGGATCGCTTCGCGCAATTGAGATGCCATGCGATAAACGGGAAATCCCGTTTCACCAAGCGCCTTAAATGCGCAATTTTGACCACTGCGCAGCAATGGACCTTGAATGGAACCTTGCATCTATAACCCCTTGAAAAAACTAATGATGCTGTTGAAATATGTCGCCTGCCAGCCAACAGCCACGATCAACCCTTACCCTTGATGGGTGACCATTTCAGCCCCCAATTAAGCGCCTTACTCATACTTTCTCGTTCGTCAAAATAGCGGTTTATCCGCTCAACTTTGATAGTGCCACCCACATTGATCAGCCGGGCAATAACCGCCACTTCGCGATCATCCCCCTCATCGGTTAGGCGGGTGGTGATCGCCGGTTGGCCAGGAATATCGATGGTGATGGTGGCATGGGCGTGTTGCCAATTGGGCGCCCCCTTATAAATGAAGGCATACAGCAAGACCTCATCGATGAGTGGCCACTGACTGCCGTTGATAAATAGCCACTCCCCATCTGCATTATTGCCAGTGCGGTCATCCCCTTTAAGCTTGACATAGGGCAGCTTGTTGTAATCACCAAACAGTCGACTGAGGGCTTCAACGGCCCCTTTTTGCTGATCTTTGAGTCGCACAAAGGCCCCAATATCGAGATCAATGCTCTGGCTATCTGTGGGTTTTACCCAGTTAAGATTGACTCGAATACGGCCAAAATCCGGCTGCTTAGGGAGACTGACACTCGGCTTGGCTTTGGTGAGCTCGGTGGGTAAGTCACTCACCGGGAGCGTAGGAACGGGGGCTGCCACAGGCGTGGGAACTGGCGCAGAAACCGGAACTACCACGGGGGCGGCAGGGAGCACAGGAGATGCAGGTGGAAATAATGTTGACCAATAAAACAGCAATAAGAGCCCTAATAGCAGCGCCAACAAGATCGCAGCTAAGCAGCCAAGATGGGGCACCATAACCCAGTACCAACGACGCGGTGGTGGGGGCGGCTCGATGAGCGGCAAAGGGGTCAACGACGTCTCAGGGATCCCCCATTGGATCAGCACCGGCTCCCCATTGATGCCATAACAGACCAGTTGCGGCGTCTGGCTGAGTAAGGTCTGTAACCGTTTGGCAAGGAGCGGCTCACCACGACGCGCTAACTCCTCGGCTAATTAAGCAATAGACTCTTGGCGCTGCTGGCATTTTTGCAGCAGTGCGGCTTGCTCGGCGCCCGGCAGTGCACTTAGCGATATGGGTTGCCCTTCACGCTCGCTCCACCACTCCACGTTGCCATCACTATTACGACGTGCGCTCGCATACAAACTGGTGATAAGAGGAGGAAAATGGCGACAGAGCACCGTCAGACTCTGCTCATAACTGGCAAGCGTGGCTTGATCAATCGGGGCACCCGATATTATTCGCTGCATAAAAACGTCGTGTCCAAAAGGCGGCTAGCGAGCCATGACCTAACAGCCGCTCGCTAGCAAACTTGATTAATCCCGTAACCGTGGGGGGATCATGGAGGATCAGTAACCCAAACTTTTATTAAGCTCTTTAACCTTGGCTTCGAGGATTTTGGCTTGTTTTTGCTTGGCAGCGACTTGCGCGGCGGTGTCATTTGAACGAGGGGTAAATTTCTTTTCGGCGTTTGCCAATGCACGGATCTGCTGCTGCATCCCCGCTTGCTTACTCCCTTTGAGCTGCAGTTGAGCCACGAGCTTACTCACTGAGGCTTTTAATTCTTGTTGATCTTGTTGCTCTTGCGCCAAGGTGGTGCTTGAACGCTGCTGACGGCTTTCCATATCAGTCAAAATCTGATGAGACAGCGCGTTTAGCTCCTGATCCTGTTGCACCTGTTGCTCTTGGTTGGTGATCGTTTGGCGATATGCGCCTGAATAATCACAACTCATTTTGGTAAGCAAGCTCGCACTGCGATCTGTGGGATCACAATCAGCAGGGGTCGTGGCACAGCCCCCTAATGCCAGCAAACTACTCAAACAAACAGCTTTAAATTTCATAATATTTTCCTACCAATACCCCGGGAAACCCGGGGTTTGGTGATATGCGTAATCGTAATAATGAGATAACGTGCGCTTAGCTTAAGGTGATAGCTGTGCGCTGGTCATAAAGGCCGTTGACCTCTTTTTCTAATACTGAAATCTGTTTGTTCAGCGTGCTGACTTTGGTATTAACCATTGCCAATTGCGCTTTACCATCTTGGCTTTGCTCACTTTTTGCCACTTGCTGATATTCATTCGCCTTCTTGCGCATGTTGGTCAGCTCTTTCTTAAAGTGCGCCAAGTCTGCATCGACTTTACCAAGTTCGCGCTGGGCAGCAGCCTTGTCAAAACCCGCTTTATCTTTATCGGCAGAAATTTTGGCCAGCATTTTGTTGTTATCAGCAATCACTTGCTTAGCAATATTGGTGCGCGCAACCACTACATCCGTATCTTTTTGAATGTCGTTGCTCATTACCTGTAAACGCTCGCCAGTATTGGAATACTGAGCACGACGGCTATCTAGGTAATAGTTAGCGCCCATTGCAACGCCACATGCCGCAATACCCGCAGCGATAGAGCAGGTGAGTTTTGCGCCTGGCTTAAGTAGCAAACAAGAACCGACCCCAAGACCCGCAGCCACCACACATGCCTGAAGCCCTGATGCGGTAAAAAACTCGGCATCATCACCACTAGTGAGGCGAGAGTCAGTGGCAGGCTTGCTCCCTAACAGTGAACTCCCAGTGCTTGCGCAACCAGAAAGGATCAAACTGGCGGAAACCATCAAGCAAATAGCCGTGCGTTTAGCTGTCATCATCATTTTTTTTAAACATCCTGAAGTTAAAAAGTACGTCCATGCATCTCACTATTTGCCTAGCGCCCACGCTGTATAAAAAGCGGCCTCACCTCTTCCATACCCGCAAATAAGGGCTACTGAGATACAAAGACTCAGCCCTCGAGCAAGCAAAGGAATTCTTCATGGGGTGGGATGTTCTTCATTTGGTGCCAGATCCTATAGGCACCTAACACTATAGAGGCATAAACCCCATGCCACTTAGATTCCATGTTGACCGGCACTTATTGTGTGTAAGATCAACTTATTACCTATGTGGGATTCAAATTACCCACTAATTAAGCAAGTCAGCCTCTCATTTCATCAAGATCTGCCCGTTGCTTGCGCAGTGACAGCGGGCAATCGCAGCTTACTAACTGGCGATCACTTACCTACCCTCCCATCCTTGCCATTACCGATCACCCACCACCAAAAATGCACGGGTTGCGGACATCAAACCTGACGCAACGATGCGCAAAATACCCGCTCAGGGAGCCTTAGCCTCTAGCCCCGTTGACCATAACAAGGCACAATTTGCCCCTTTTTCGACCCCAATCGGGCCGTGCAATAGGAAAATGTTACTATTGCACGCCGTTAAATCACACGTGGTATCGTCATGAGAGTTGTCTGTTGTCTGTTGTTATTACTGGCTAGCCAGTCTGCCTTGGCCGATGAGTTTATCGCTCGCCTACTTAACCATCCGGTACCTGGTGGCGTGGCTGTCGTGCCGCTTGGCACCCACGCCAACCCGCCGACTGCCCACTATCACAATCAGCCGGTATTAGTGGCAAAACAGGACCAGCAGTGGATCGCCATCGTTGGAATTCCACTCAAGAGCCCCCTTGGTACGCAACAGCTGCAGGTCAATGATGGCCGCACACTCAACTTCACCGTCACCCCTAAGCACTATCGCGAGCAGCACATCAAGCTCAAAAATCGCCGTCAGGTCAATCCGCTCGCCACGGATATGACTCGCATTAATCGCGAGCTGGCGGAGCAAAATCATGCTTACCAAACGTTTAGTCCAAATCTGCCGAGCAACCTGATGTTTGACAAGCCCGTCAACGGCCCTATGTCTAGCCCATTTGGACTGCGCCGCTTTTTTAATGGCGAAGAGCGCAACCCTCACTCTGGGCTCGACTTTGCGGTTGGAGCCGGGACGCCGATCAAAGCCCCGGCGGCAGGAAAAGTTATCTTGATCGGCAATTACTTTTTCAACGGCAACACTGTC
Organism: Aeromonas sp.; assembly: GCA_051652185.1. Classification (GTDB taxonomy): domain Bacteria; phylum Pseudomonadota; class Gammaproteobacteria; order Enterobacterales; family Aeromonadaceae; genus Aeromonas. Next base: position 441 of record JBOFTS010000066.1, on the reverse strand, counting down.
TTTGTCGACCATGGTCAGGGACTTATCAGCATGTTCTGCCACATGTCAAAAATCGATGTGAAGCTAGGCCAAAGCCTGCCTCGTGGTGGGATTGTTGGGCGAGTCGGTTCAACTGGCCGCGCTACTGGCCCTCATATGCACTGGAACGTCAGCCTCAATGCGACCCGTGTCGATCCCGCTATCTTTATCGGGGCATTCAAACCATCGGTGTAAGTTATCCCACTGAACAATGTCAGGGAGGCTCAGGGACCCGTCATCCGCTGCGATCCCTTTTAACACACAGATCCCCACGCCCTGCTTGGTAATGCCAGTCAGTTAAGCACTTTTATGACTAAATATTCGAGATATTGAATATCAAAAGTAGCTCCATGATTAAAGAGTCAATTTGGCTCCAACCCTTGCCCTGACTGGCATGCAATAAAAAGAGGGAGGCATCATGCC
>JBOFTS010000065.1:0-126202 GCA_051652185.1 Aeromonas sp. | reverse complement strand
TACTCACCCGTCCGCCGCTCGCCGGCAAAAGTAGCAAGCTACTTTCCCGCTGCCGCTCGACTTGCATGTGTTAGGCCTGCCGCCAGCGTTCAATCTGAGCCATGATCAAACTCTTCAATTTAAGTTTGTTTGCGTCGAGTTATTACCGAAATAACAACTTTCAGCGGCTCAATGAATTGCTGAAATAAACTGTTCGACTTCTTATTGCTAACAAGTCGTTTTGGTCACTTCACCAGACATTGAAAATCAAAAATTAATTTTGATGCTCGATGCTGTGAGTGCCCACACAGATTGCTTGATTCAAATTGTTAAAGAGCGACGCAACAGTTCGTTGCTGCGGGAGTGGAATTCTACTCAACCGCTTTCTCGAGTCAAGCCTTATTTTCAAATGCTTTTCGAGATTACCGACCAAGCTGTTTGCGTTGCAGCTTGCCCTGTCGATGTGGCGCATTATAGGGATAAGAATCTTAGTGGCAAGTATAATTTGCATCTTTTTTTGATAAAACAGCAATCATGTTCAAATAACAAACAAATAGTTTAAGTATCATACTAAAATGTACGCTTTTATCCATTCAACGAAAGATAACCTGGTTTGGCTAACTCCAATTGGCGGCAATAACCCTAATTGCTTTCTTAATTTCCTTCTTATTAGCTCAGCCCTAGCTTAGGTTTCATTCACTTGACTCTTCATTTGAAGCTTAACGGAATGACACCTCTTTCAGGTTAGCTATAAAGTCGACGATATGGAGCGTCCTTCAACGTTGCGGTGATAGCGGCACATCTATATCTCGCCACCATCTTTGGGCCTGCGAGTTAGCCAAAAAAAACGGCTCGCCAAAGCGAGCCGTTTTTAAACTGAGTGGACTTGATGATTACATCATGCCCATTCCACCCATGCCGCCCATATCAGGCATGGCTGGTGTGTCTTTCTTTGGCAGCTCAGTAACCATACACTCGGTTGTGATCATTAAACCGGCAATAGAAGATGCAAACTGCAGTGCCGAGCGGGTGACCTTGGTTGGATCCAAAATACCCATAGCAAGCATGTCACCATATTGTTCGGTGTATGCGTTATAGCCGAAGTTACCTTCACCGTTCTTCACTGCGTTGGCAATGACAGAGGCTTCTTCACCTGCGTTGATAACAATTTGACGCAGTGGGGCTTCCATTGCGCGCAGCGCAACTTTGATACCTACGTTTTGATCTTCGTTATCACCACGCAGACCAACCAGCTTGGCAGCCACGCGCACCAGCGCAACACCACCACCAGCAACCACACCCTCTTCAACAGCGGCGCGAGTTGCGTGCAGAGCATCATCAACACGGGCCTTCTTCTCTTTCATCTCAACTTCAGTGGCTGCGCCGACTTTGATCACCGCAACGCCACCAGCCAGTTTGGCCACGCGCTCTTGCAGCTTCTCGCGGTCATAATCGGATGAGGTATCTTCAATTTGCTGACGGATTTGAGCGACACGACCTTCAATAATGGTTGCATCACCCACGCCATCAATAATGGTGGTGTTCTCTTTGGTGATAACAATGCGCTTAGCGCGACCCAGATCTTCCAGGGTCGCTTTTTCCAGCTCCATGCCCACTTCTTCAGAGATGACGGTACCACCAGTCAGTACGGCGATATCTTGTAGCATGGCTTTACGGCGATCACCAAAACCAGGGGCTTTAACAGCTGCGGCTTTGACGATACCGCGCATGGTGTTAACCACCAGAGTCGCGAGCGCTTCGCCTTCTACATCTTCAGCAACAATGAGCAAAGGCTTGCCAGCTTTGGCCACACCTTCTAGCACTGGCAGTATTTCGCGGATGTTAGAGATCTTTTTATCAACCAGCAGGATGAATGGGTCGTCCAATTCAACAGAACCCGTCTCTTGCTTATTAATGAAGTAAGGAGAGAGGTAGCCACGATCAAACTGCATCCCTTCTACGACGGCCAATTCGTCATCAAGACCCTGACCATCTTCCACTGTAATAACGCCATCGCGACCCACTTTGTCCATGGCTTCAGCAATCAGCTTGCCCACTTTTTCGTCGGAGTTGGCAGAGATAGTGCCTACCTGAGCGATGGCGTTGCTGTCAGCGCAAGGCTGGGACAACGCCTGCAGCTCGGCAACGGCTGCGATAACAGCTTTGTCGATACCGCGCTTCAGATCCATCGGGTTCATGCCGGCAGCCACGGCTTTCAGGCCTTCGTTGACGATGGCTTGAGCCAGCACAGTAGCGGTAGTGGTACCGTCACCGGCGGCATCGTTAGCCTTAGATGCCACTTCTTTAACCATCTGTGCGCCCATATTCTGGAATTTGTCTTCCAGTTCGATTTCGCGCGCAACAGACACACCATCTTTAGTGATGGTTGGAGCACCGAAGGATTTGTCCAATACCACGTTACGGCCTTTGGGGCCTAGGGTAACTTTAACGGCATCAGCCAGGATGTTGACGCCTTCGAGCATCTTGATGCGGGCTTCATTACCAAATTTAACGTCTTTAGCAGCCATGATTCTTCAATCCTTAAATCAATTCGGGGAAAAGGAGGATGGATTACGCTTCAACTATCGCCAGAATGTCGGTTTCAGAGAGGATCAGTACATCTTGACCATCGAGCTTTTCAGTCTTTACACCGTAGCCTTCGTTAAAGATCACCTTATCACCGACCTTTACAGCCAGCGCTTTGACTTCGCCATTATCCAGGATACGACCAGTCCCCACGGCAAGGACTTCTCCACGGGTGGACTTCTGAGCGGCAGTCCCTGTCAAGACAATACCACCAGCAGATTTGGCTTCAGCCTCGATGCGCTTGATAATGACGCGGTCGTGAAGTGGACGAATTTTCATCGATAACTCTCCCAAAATGAGTCTGTTGTTATGTTGAGGAATGGCCGTTGCAGGCCAATTTTGATATGTGTCAGATGTGGGGCAAAGTTGCTAACCCTTCAAGGGCAAATACAAAAAAAATATTTTCACGTACTATAGCAATCGACTGTGGCTCATCGACTCCCTCACCTTGGCGAAAGGCTGATTTCCTCACTCCATCGCCACGTCCTAATCCTTAAATCCAGATATTGAGACCTGCCATTGACTCACACCAACCCTCTGTTGACCGACCCGGTCCCTGTTGTATTACGCAAAATGACAGGCCCCATGATCATCGGCATTATCGCTATTTTGGCGTTCAACCTGGTTGATACCTTTTTTATCGGCATGCTCGGCACACAGGCTCTGGCTGCGATTAGCTTCACCTTCCCCGTTACCTTTGTGGTCACATCCCTTGCCATGGGATTAGGTGCAGGGCTCTCTGCCGTGATTGGCCGTAGCCTTGGGCAAGGTAAACACGATGAGGCTGCTCATCTGGCCACCGACAGTCTATTTTTGGCGGTCATTATGGTTACGCTGTTATCTGTGGGTGGCGCGTTAACCATCAGGCCCCTGTTTAGCTTGCTTGGCGCTAGCCGCGAACTTATCTCTCTTATCCATGACTACATGCTGATTTGGTATTTAACTGTGCCGATGCTGGTCTTACCCATGGTGGGCAACGCCGCTATTCGTGCAACTGGCGATACTAAAACCCCCAGCGTGGTGATGGCCGTGGCGGGGCTTGTTAACGGGGTGCTAGACCCTTTGCTTATTTTTGGCATCGGCCCTTTTCCTGAATGGGGGATCCGTGGCGCGGCCGTGGCGACATCCATCTCATGGTTAATGGCGATGTTGGTCAGCTTATATATCTTGCGCCATCGAGAAGGCTTACTGCTCTGGCGTCTCTCTGCGTGGCCTCGGCTATTGCAGCACTGGCGATCACTACTGCATGTGGCACTCCCCGCCTCTTTTACCAATATGCTCAACCCTTTGGCCAATGCGGTGCTGATGACGATTTTCGCAGGACTCGGTACCGAAGTGGTGGCAGCTTATGGCGCAACATCCCGAGTCGAAGCACTGCTGCTCATCGTCATGATGGCCCTCTCCTCCGTATTGGCGCCCTTTATTTCGCAAAACTGCGGAGCCGGCAACCCACAGCGAGCCAAAACGGCACTGCAAAGCAGTATGAAATTTGCCTTACTGTTTCAGCTCGCTATTTATGGGCTGACCTGGTTGCTGGCCCCAACCATTGCCGCCTTATTTAGTGATCACCCACAAGTTGTGCACCTCATTACGCTTTACCTACATCTGGTGCCTATGGGCTATGGGTTTCAGGGAATGGTGATGCTGTTAGCCGCGGCGCTCAATGGCGTGCAAGCATCAAATATTTCGTTTTTATTCAATGGTGTGCGGCTTTTTGTATTGTTATTACCTGCCGCGTGGTTCGGATCGATACTGGGGGGGGAACAGGGGATCTATCTGGGGATATTGCTAGCTAATCTGGTCGCGGGCATTCTTGCTTGGTGGTATGCCCAGCACCGCTTTGAGGCGTTGTGCCATCAAGACTAGTCCTGACACCCCAACGCCCGTTCACGTGACTGATTCATCTTTTAATCTTTGCGCTCAAACTCACCTTCAATGGTGGTACCACTTTGCTTAGGCACAACTCTTGGATCGCTAAATGGTGAGGCCGTCTCCTGCCCTGCGCCGCCCATAGGCATTCGAAATTGACCCTTTGCGATCACCTTGTCTGCTAATTTATTGCGCAGCCAAGGTTGCAATAACAGTATCCCGATAAAGTCCGTCACAAAGCCTGGAATGATCAACAGCAAACCTGCCACTGCGAGCATCATCCCACCCATCACTTCACGGCCAGGCATCTCGCCCATCTGCATCTTCTGTTGTGCGCTAAGTAGCGTTTTTATCCCTTCGCTTCGCACTAAAGAGGAACCCAAGATCGCGGTGAGGATCAGCAAGCCGATAGTCGGTAATGCACCAATCACGGTACCGACTTCGATTATGACGGTGAGCTCTAGCACCACTAATCCCACCAACAACAGTAACAACTTGCCCATATCCACTCCTAGACCGGTTAATTGAGAAAATGTGAGGCCATCTAATGATGATCCCTATGCCGTTTTGTCACATCCTCACCACTTTCAATGCCTAATAAATGGGGGCAAACATGCTTTTTTCAAGTTTATCAGCTTACCAGTACGCGATTTGCCAACAAAAACTCCATAAAACTCCATAAAGAGCTGATAAATCATCACCATAAGCGCACAACAACATATGTGTATATTTCTCAACGTAATTTGAAGATCACCAAGATTTAGTGATCCAGCTCTAAAACCTGATACCTCAATTGGAGTAGCATGTCGGCCAGTTATTTAGGGGATTCGCCCCAACAGCCCCACCCGAACGTTGGTGCTTTAGGATGATCGGTGCACAAGGAACTCGCAGCCACTCGGTGAGGATTTTCCATTTTTTGATTTCTGAGGCATAACAATGAGCGACATCAAGAACGTCCGTATTGAAGAAGACCTGCTGGGCACCAAAGAAGTGTCCAATGATCTTTACTACGGGGTGCACACCCTACGCGCAGTTGAAAACTTCAAGATCAGCACTCAGAAAATTTCTGACGTCCCTGAATTTATCCGTGGCATGGTTCTGACCAAGAAAGCGGCAGCGTTGGCCAATGGCGAGCTTGGCACTATCCGTCCTGAAATTGCTGACAAGATTGTTGAAGCCTGCGATCTGATGCTCACCACTGGCAAATGCTTCGATCAGTTCCCTGTCGACGTTTACCAAGGTGGTGCCGGTACCTCCGTCAACATGAACACCAACGAAGTGCTGGCCAACATCACCCTCGAGATCATGGGTCTTGAGAAAGGTCGTTACGACATCATCAACCCAAACGATCACGTCAACAAGTGCCAGTCCACTAACGATGCTTACCCAACCGGTTTTCGTGTGGCGGTTGTCAACAGCACCGATATCACCTTGCATGCACTTGAAACGCTGATCGCCGCGTTTGATGCCAAAGCAAAAGAGTTCCAACACATTTTGAAGATGGGCCGCACCCAGCTGCAAGATGCGGTTCCAATGACCCTCGGTCAAGAGTTCCACGCCTTTGCTGTGACCTTGCGTGAAGAGATCAAATCTATCAAGCGCTGTCAAGAGCTGCTGCTAGAAGTCAACCTTGGAGCTACCGCAATTGGTACTGGCCTGAACACGCCACCTGAGTACTCTGCGCTGGCGATCAAGCGGTTGGCCGAGATCACGGGTCGCGCTTATGTGCCAGCTGAAGATTTGATCGAAGCGACCTCTGATTGCGGTGCTTATGTGATGCTACACAGCTCAATCAAGCGCTTAGCGATGAAGCTTTCTAAGATCTGTAATGACCTGCGCCTGCTCTCTTCCGGCCCACGTACTGCACTCAAAGAGATCAACTTGCCAGAAATGCAGGCAGGCTCTTCCATCATGCCAGCCAAAGTTAACCCCGTGATCCCAGAAGTGGTTAACCAGTCCTGCTTCAAGGTATTTGGTAACGACATCACCATCACCTTCGCGGCCGAAGCAGGTCAGCTGCAGCTGAACGTGATGGAGCCAGTGATTGGTCAGGCAATGTTCGAATCCTTAAGTCTGATGGAAAAAGCCTGTATTTGTCTGCGCGAGAAGTGCGTAGAAGGGATCACTGCGAACCCAGAAATCTGCATGAATCATGTATTGAATTCTATCGGGATCGTAACCTACCTGAACCCTTTCATCGGCCACCACGAGGGTGACATCGTCGGCAAAATTTGTGCTCAGACAGGCAAAAATGTCCGTGAAGTCGTGCTCGAGCGCGGTCTGCTTAGCGCAGAGCAAGTCGATGAGATCCTCTCTATTGAGAACCTCATGAACCCGCAATATAAAGCGAAGCGTTTTACTCGCGAAACGACCGTATAAGCGAATATGGGCCGGGAAATTCCCGGCCCATAAAGTCAATGCCCGATAGGTCTTGATCCCCTGTTCTATCGGGCATTGGCTTTATGCCAAAGCAAAACCAAAAACTAAAAAATGGAGTATTTACGATGATTGGAATCGAGTTATTTGTGGTGCTCGCCGCCATCTTTCTGGGAGCCCGGATAGGTGGTATCGGCATCGGCTTTGCTGGGGGGTTAGGGGTACTCGTACTTACCTGGGGGCTAGGTATGCCTATCCCAGGCGATCAACTGGTGAGCTACATCCCTTGGGATGTCATCATGATCATCATGTCGGTGATCTGCGCTATCGCCTGTATGCAGCTGGCAGGCGGAATGGATTATTTAGTCTCCTTGGCAGAAAAAGCCCTGCGCAAGAACCCCAAATACATCACGTTTGCGGCTCCCGTTGTCACCTACTTGATGACGATGCTGGCCGGCACAGGTCATACCGCCTTCTCAACGCTACCGGTTATCGCTGAAGTAGCCAAAGAGCAAGGCATCCGCCCCTCTCGCCCACTTTCCATCGCGGTTGTTGCCTCTCAAATCGCGATTACCGCGTCCCCCATATCGGCAGCGGTCGTGGCCTTCTCCGGCATGCTGGAGCCGTTTGGTGTGGACTACCTCACGCTGCTGGCAATCTGCATCCCATCAACCTTCTTGGCCTGTATCCTCGGCGCCTTTGTCGCCAACATGATGGGCAAACCCTTGGATCTTGATGAGGTTTACTTAGAGCGTAAAGCCAAAGGCTTAATCAAGCTGCGCGGCACCACCAAGCTGGAGCTCAAGCCTTATGCCAAGGCATCGGTGTGGATTTTCATTGCGGCTATCGTTGCAGTGATGGCGTACGCTACGGCTATCTCCGGTAAAGTGGGCCTTATCACGAACCCGCCAATTCCTCGTGATGGCGCCATCATGGGTATCATGTTGGCTGCAGCAACTATCATGACCCTGTTTTGTAAGCTTGATGCAAACCAGATCACCAACATGCCAACCTTCAAATCAGGAATGTCGGCCTGTATCTGCGTATTGGGCGTTGCGTGGCTAGGTAACGTGTTCGTCAAAGGCAACATGGATACCATTCAACTCGTCGCCGACGACCTGCTAAACCAGTACTCTTGGCTGCTGGCCGTAGTGCTATTCTTCGCCGCTATGCTGCTCTATTCACAAGGTGCAACGACTAAAGCCTTGATGCCAGCAGCATTGGCACTGGGTGTGAGCCCACTGACAGCGATTGCTTCCTTTGCCGCAGTCAGCGCCCTATTCGTGCTGCCAACTTACCCAACTTTATTAGCTGCAGTAGAAATGGATGACACTGGCTCCACCCGTATTGGCAAGGCGGTATTTAACCACCCCTTCTTTGTTCCAGGTGTGGTGACCATTGCTTGCGCTGTGGCGCTTGGTTTCTTCTTCGGTGGCATCATGCTTTAAGCTCATCGAACGCTAAATACCCAACAAAAAAATCCCCGCCACAGCAATGTGGCGAGGATTTTTTATCAGCACAGTTAACAATACCGTTACCGTTAACCCCATGCTTCAGATTAGCAAGCTCCGCAATTGGCCCTTTGCCTATGACGGCGCTATTTTGCACGCATCATCAATGAGCACAGCAACTAAGGCTCCTACAGATCAAACGGGATCGAGCGTATCCAATGGCCAACGCGGTACCGCCTTAACCCGTAACGGTTCAAACACGCCCGCTTTTAAACGTTGCATACCGGCATACGCGATCATGGCACCATTATCAGTGCAATATTCGGTACGCGGATAAAACACTTCGCCTTGAAGCCCCCCCATCAGATCAGCTAGCTGAGCACGCAAGTGACGGTTAGCACTGACGCCACCGGCTACAACTAGTCGTTTCAAGCCCGTCGCCTGCAAGGCACGGCGACACTTGATAGACAAGGTATCGACCACCGCGTCTTCAAATGCTCTGGCAATATCTGCGCGAGTTTGCTCATCATCACCGTTCGCAGCAATGGTATTTGCCGCGAAAGTCTTAAGGCCTGAGAAGCTCATATCAAGCCCCGGGCGATCGGTCATCGGCCGTGGAAACTTAAAACGCCCAGGCGTGCCCTTTTCGGCCAAACGAGAAAGTAATGGCCCTCCAGGGTAATCAAGCCCCATCAATTTTGCCGTCTTATCAAATGCCTCACCCGCTGCATCATCGATAGACTCCCCGAGCAGCTGATAGCGACCAATCCCATCGACTCGCACCAGCATAGAGTGGCCACCGGAGACCAGCAACGCCACGAAGGGGAACTTAGGGGCCTGCTCCTCTAGCATCGGGGCCAGCAGGTGGCCTTCCATATGATGCACGGCAATCGCCGGCTTGTCCCACGCCATCGCCAGCGAACGGCCAATGGTGGCCCCCACCAAAATGGCGCCAACTAATCCTGGACCCGCGGTATACGCAATACCATCAATATCATCTTTGCCCAATCCGGCTTCTTGCAAAGCAGCTTGGATCAATGGGATCGTTTTACGAACATGATCCCGGCTGGCAAGCTCTGGAACTACGCCACCGTAATCCGCATGTAGCTTGACTTGGCTATATAACTGGTGGGAAAGGATCCCTTTTTGATCATCGAAGATCGCGATCCCGGTTTCGTCACAGGATGTCTCTATGCCCAATACACGCATTGCTAAAAAATTTCACTGCTAAAATGAGACGGCTATGGTAACCTTCGCGGGTTTTTTAAACCAGAGCGATCTCTGCGGGTTTACTTTCATTCCCTCTCCAGAGTATAATTTCGCACCATTTTAAGTCATGCTGATCGATTGAAGATCAGCTAACAATTTATCACTGAGGTGAAAGGCACATGCCAGTAATCAAAGTCCGTGAAAATGAGCCGTTTGACGTTGCTCTGCGTCGTTTCAAGCGTTCTTGCGAAAAAGCCGGTATCCTGTCCGAAGTTCGTAGCCGTGAGTTTTACGAGAAGCCAACCACTATTCGTAAGCGCGCTAAAGCGTCTGCTGTTAAGCGTCACGCTAAAAAGCTGTCTCGCGAAAACGCACGTCGTATCCGCCTGTACTAATCGAGAATTGATGCCGTGTCTCTGAAAGATCAACTCAAGGATCAACAAAAACTCGCTATGCTTGCCAGAGATAAGGCTCGCTTGGGAGCGATCCGCTTGTTGATGGCTGAAATTAAGCAACGTGAAGTTGATACCCGTATCGAGCTAAACGATGAGGATATCCTCGCTGTCGTAACCAAAATGGTCAAACAGCGCCGTGATTCCATCAGCCAATTTGAAGCTGCCGGTCGTCAAGATCTCGCCGATAAAGAGTCCGCAGAGATTGCTGTGCTGCAGGAGTTTCTGCCACAACAGCTGACCGCAGATGAAATTGCCGCTCTGATTGAGCAAGCCATCACTGAAAGTGGGGCTGCTGTCATGGCGGATATGGGTAAAGTCATGGCTGTCTTAAAGCCGAAAATTCAGGGGCGTGCCGATGTCGGCGCCGTCAGTGCTCAGGTGAAAACCCGCTTGGCGTAACAGGCAACTCTCTTGTATTAGTAGAAAGAAGCCGTGCTTCCCTTGGAATGCGCGGCTTTTTTATTTTCTCTGCAATGGATCAGGATGGTTATGGCAGGCAGGATCCCCCAATCCTTTATCGATGATCTGCTCGTACGCACAGACATCGTTGAGCTAGTCGATGCACGAGTGCGGCTAAAAAAAGCCGGTAAAAATTACCAAGCTTGCTGCCCTTTCCATAACGAAAAAAGTCCCTCTTTTACCGTCAGCCAAGAAAAACAGTTCTACCACTGCTTTGGTTGTGGTGCTCATGGCAATGCCATCGGTTTTGTCATGGAGTACGACGGTCTCGAATTTCCAGATGCCATCGAAGAGCTCGCTAGCATGCAGGGCATGCAGGTGCCTCGCGAGCAGAACATTGGCAGCTCGGCCAGCTCCCAACCCGCCGTGAGCAAGGATCTGTTCGAGCTGATGAACCAGATCGCCCGCTTCTACGAGAGCAATCTCAAGAGCGCTCCCCATGCCGTGGAGTACCTTAAAGGTCGCGGTCTGACCGGCGAAGTGGTCAAACGCTTCAATATCGGCTACGCCCCCAGCGACTGGGATCAGGTTCGTCGCCACTTCGGCACCAGCCGGGACCACGAACAGTTGCTTATCTCGGGCGGCATGCTGATCACCCGTGACAATGGCCCGGGCAGCTATGATCGCTTTCGTGATCGCATCATGTTTCCAATCCGCGATAAGCGCGGCCGAGTCATCGGTTTCGGTGGCCGAGTGCTCGGTGATGGCACGCCCAAGTATCTGAACTCGCCAGAAACCCCGATCTTCCATAAAGGCCGAGAGCTGTTTGGTCTGTACGAAGTCAAACAAGCCCATAAAGATCCACGCCGGATCTTGGTGGTAGAAGGCTATATGGATGTCGTTGCACTTGGTCAATACGACATTGACTATGCGGTGGCAGCGCTCGGTACAGCAACAACCAGTGACCATCTCCACACTCTGTTTCGCACCACGGCCGAAGTGGTCTGTTGCTATGACGGCGATAGAGCAGGACGAGAGGCTGCCTGGCGGGCACTGGATAATGCCCTCCCCCATCTGCAAGATGGCCGCGAGTTAAAATTTGTGTTCCTGCCAGACGGTGAAGATCCTGACTCGCTAGTGCGCCAGATTGGCAAAGATGAGTTTGAAACCCTGCTCGATGAAGCCCAGCCGTTTGCCGACTTCATGTTTGAGCGTCTTGGACGGGATGCAGCCCTCTCTGGTGAAGCTGGCAAATTCGAAGTTGCCAACAAAGCCGCAGAGCTTATTCGCCGCGTACCGGAAGGATTCACCCGCGAGGGCTTAATCACGCGCCTCTCGAGCATGATGCGCTGGGGGGAAAACAAACAGCGGATCGCCGAACTTTTTGCCCGTAATAGTCAGCCTAAGGTTGAAGTTAACAAACCAAAAGCGACCAAGTTAACACCGCTACGCCGAGCGCTAGCACTGATGGTTCAATATCCAGCCGTAACCGCTGAACTGCCACCGATGCCTGAGCTAGCTGGACTGCGAGTTCAAGGGATCACATTCTTGCTGCAACTCCATCAGCAGATCTTGAGGCAACCCGCTATCACCACGGGCATCTTGTTAGAGCACTGGCGTGACACCAAAGAAGGTGAAATCCTCGCCCAACTGGCGATGCACGATCTATTTGAAGAGATAAGGCTCGATCAAGAGCCAGATATTTTGGGTGAATTACAAGATACCTTTGTCGGTTTCATCAACCAATTTTTGAAACAACGTATCGAAGAGTTACAAGCTAAAGTCGCCCAAGAAGGTCTCTCCGCTGAGGAAACTCAGGAGCTGATGATGCTCATCAGAGAAGTGCAAACTGATAAAAGAAATGAGAGCGGACCTTGATATTTGAGCGATAATCCCCAATATCAGTGTTGTTGCCCGAATCGACGGGATAAAAAGCAAAAATTTATAACCACCTAGACCCGATAAAAACTGCGGGTAGGGGTTTCTCACGACCGACGCCGCAACCAGACATAGCATGTTTGGCGGTATTCTATTAGAATTGGCTATTTGCGCAGCAGTACATCGTACGCGTAACCTAGCAACACCAACCGGATGAGTTCTATGGAGCAAACCCCGCAGTCTCAGCTTAAACTCCTCGTTGCCAAAGGTAAAGAACAGGGCTACCTGACCTATGCCGAGGTGAACGATCACCTCCCACAAGACATTGTCGACTCAGACCAAATCGAAGACATCATTCAGATGATCAACGATATGGGTATCCAAGTGGTGGAAAATGCACCGGATGCCGATGACCTTATCATGGCTGAAGGTGGTACCGCTGATGAAGACGCTGCAGAAGCAGCGGCTCAGGCACTGGCATCTGTTGAATCTGAGATTGGTCGCACGACCGATCCCGTCCGCATGTACATGCGGGAAATGGGTACCGTCGAACTGCTGACTCGTGAAGGCGAAATCGACATCGCTAAACGAATCGAAGATGGTATCAATCAAGTACAAAGCTCTGTTGCCGAGTACCCAGAAGCAATTACCTATCTGCTTGAACAGTATGATAAATACGAAGCCGAGCAGCTGCGTTTGTCTGACATTATCTCTGGCTTTATCGATCCTAACGAAACTGAAGATGTCGCACCTACGGCTACTCATATCGGCTCTGAACTCGGTGAAGATGATCTTGCCGATGAAGACGAAGAAGATGAAGAAGACGAAGAAGACGATGGTGACGGCTCAGAAGATGAAGCAGATACTGGCCCTGATCCAGAAGTTGCGCGTGAAAAGTTTGGCGAGCTACGAGCTCAATACGAAGTAACACGCCTCTCCATTCTTAAGAATGGCCGCGCCCACGCAGATACCCAAGCCGCGATTGCTGAATTAGCCGATGTATTCCGTCAATTCCGCTTGATGCCCAAGCAGTTTGATCGCTTGGTCAACAATATGCGCGAAATGATGGAACGGGTCCGCATACAGGAACGTATCATCCTTAAACTCTGCGTTGAGCAGGCTAAAATGCCGAAGAAAGCCTTCGTCACCGCCTTTACCAACAATGAGTGTGATAATGCTTGGTTTGAGACCCAAAAGCAGGCTGGCAAAGCATGGTCTTCTCGTCTAGTCGAAATGGATGATGACGTGCAGCGTGCCATTGGTAAACTGCAGCAAATTGAAGAAGAAACGGGTCTTTCCATCACCCAAATTAAAGATATTAACCGTCGCATGAGTATTGGTGAAGCCAAAGCTCGTCGCGCTAAAAAAGAGATGGTTGAAGCCAACTTGCGTCTGGTTATCTCTATCGCTAAGAAGTACACCAACCGTGGTCTACAGTTCCTGGATCTGATCCAGGAGGGCAACATTGGTCTGATGAAGGCAGTAGACAAGTTTGAATACCGTCGTGGCTATAAGTTCTCAACTTATGCAACTTGGTGGATCCGTCAAGCTATCACCCGCTCGATTGCAGATCAGGCACGCACTATCCGTATTCCGGTACACATGATTGAGACCATAAACAAGCTCAATCGAATCTCTCGCCAAATGCTGCAAGAGATGGGACGCGAACCGAATCCGGAAGAGCTGGCCATGCGTATGGGTATGCCAGAAGACAAGATCCGCAAGGTTCTGAAAATCGCCAAAGAGCCTATCTCGATGGAAACGCCGATCGGTGATGATGAAGATTCTCACTTGGGTGACTTCATTGAGGACACCACATTGGCGCTGCCTGCAGATGCTGCAACTAGCGAAAGCTTGCGTAATGCCACTCGTGATGTACTCGCAGGCCTTACTGCTCGTGAAGCTAAAGTACTGAGAATGCGTTTTGGTATCGACATGAACACTGACCACACCCTTGAGGAGGTGGGCAAACAGTTCGACGTTACCCGTGAGCGCATTCGACAAATAGAAGCTAAGGCTTTGCGTAAATTGCGCCATCCAAGCCGCTCAGAAGTACTACGCAGCTTTTTGGACGAATAACCTGTCCTCTGCAGCATAAAATGCCTCAAATAAAGCCCCTTCATATGGGGCTTTATTTTATCTATCCTATACCTTCCCTAGTGTTGATAACCCACCAGTCAGCTGGACAATTTGTCGCCAAGTGGTTGATCTGCCTATAGACTGCTCCCATTTCTTCCCCTATAATTCTCGCCGCTTAATGCACACTTTGGCCCCTTAGCTCAGTTGGTTAGAGCAGTCGACTCATAATCGATTGGTCGCCCGTTCAAGTCGGGCAGGGGCCACCAAATTTTGAAAGGCGTATCAGGTTAACCACCGCTACGCCTTTTGCTTATCTGATGTGTTGAACGACTCATTAATCGCAGATGAAAAAGTGGCGCCCCTAACGCTGCGGCGAGCCCTTTCAAGGTCATATATAAAGTCTAAGCCCTCTCTCCTATATATAATCCTATACAACACAACGGATCCTCCTCTTTTGTCAAAGAAGAGGATCCGTTGCATTTGCCGAGTAAGCCCGTCTACATCATTTTTCCATTACGGATAAGACCATTGAGGCACATGGCCAGTATGATGACTGCAGACTTACTAGAGAGGATCATCATCACCGTTAATACTATAAAGATGCCCTCATTGACGGCCCACATCTCATGATGTCGTTTAAATCAAATGATGGCGCTGCACTTATCAACATTCACGTCGAGCAACACTATGTGGAAAATATTGAAATGGATTTTCATCTTCACTGTCATGCTGTTGATCTTATCGGATATCCAGGTCAGCACATCTTTGTATAAATACGAAGATAATCGTGTTCTTATTCAATTTCCCCGCTGGCAGGCTAAGCATCCTTGGGGCAGCATTGAATGGCATGTAGGGAAAATAAGTAGTCACTGGTACGGTTTGGCTGGTAAACAAAAACCGGCAACATCCCCAATCTGACAAAGGTACAAAACCTATTTTTCGCACATGAAAAAAAAGAGGCCAGCATATGCTGGACTCTTCTCAATGAACTACGTCATAACTTGTTCACGTCCATCACCAGTATCTTATTTGGGCGAACCAACACGCCGATAACACAAGCCAACAATGTTGGTATTAACCAAGCAAGCCCTTTATCAAACAGGGGTAAAAAAGCCAACATATCCATCTTCATACCTGCTGCCCCTATACCATCTAAGCAACCGAACAAGAAGGCGACGAGTAACACGGCACGAAACATCAAGCGAGGACGACCAAAATAGCCTTTAAGAAACGTGACTAATACCAAGGCGATAGCAACGGGATAAATAGCAACCAATACTGGAATAGAGAAACTAATTAACTGACTCAACCCCACATTCGCGATCACCGCACAAGTAATACCCAGTACCATGACGAGTTTTTTATAACTCACACCTGTGAGATTATGGAAGAAATCAGAACAGGCAGAAATTAAACCAATCGCCGTTGTGAAACACGCAAGCGTAATGATCGCTGCCAAAATAAGTTGTCCAGGCTGTCCAAATAGACTCAATACATACGCATTGACAATAGCACCACCGTTGCTGACATCAGTTGCGACACCCGCAGCTGTATTACCTAACTGAAACAAAGAAACATATACCACACATAAACCTATTGCAGAAATAATACCTGCGATCGCTAAGTACTTGAACTGACTATGGTAATCATTGATCCCTTTTTGGCGTAGTAGATCGACAATCAGTGCACCAAACATCAAGGATGCTAACGTATCCATGGTGTTATAGCCTTCCAGGATCCCTTTGACGAAAGGATTGTTCTGATAATCACCTGTGGCCTCTGGCATCGTGCCCTGTGGAGCTATGAATACGCCTACCGCCAGCACCAATAGAAGCAACATCAAGATCGGCGTCAAATATTTGCCGATAGCATCCATCAGCTTTCCCTGATTTAGGGCAACGAGCATCGCCATACCGAAAAAAATCACGGTATAGGCAGCGAGTCCCATTTGCCCCATATCACCGATAAAGGGCTTAAGCCCCATCTCATAGGCAACCAAACCAGTACGAGGAGCAGCAAAAGCGGGGCCAATAATGATGTAGATAGCAACAGCCAGTGCGGTCGCGATACCTGTCGGTAATAGTTTGGTCATACCAGCCCAACCATTACCTGCTTTTGCTACCGCAAGGATCGTCACGAGGGGAAGGCCTACAGCGGTCACTAAGAAGCCAAACATAGCCAAAGGGAGGTGCTCACCGGCCATGTAACCTGCCAATGGAGGGAAAATGATATTACCGGCGCCCAGATAGAAGGCAAAGGTCATAAACCCTAATCCAAGTACATCGGATAATGTCAGTGATTTTGTCAAATTCAACCTCGCCTATCGTATAAGTGATTATTCGTTATTGTGCTAAGTGGCCGCTAACCGGCGCATTAAGAAGTGGAGAATAGGATTTGTCTGTTTTTTCATCATAACCAGTGTTTTTATCTGGTCTTGGTCTCGCGCTTAATCAGGAACCAGCATAATGGCGCGAAAAAATAGTTCAAGACGAAATTTACATCTTCAAATAGAAGGGGGTTGTCAGCATGGTATATCTGTCGGAATAGGCTCCATCAGCAGAATGGATCACAATCTCTCCCCTCTCACACCTGTTAGATCCTCTGCTAAGTAGCAATAAAACGCGATTTGCCTCTTTCCCAACTTTGGTAATAACGGCGGTATAACTCAATCCATGCAGATCATACTCAGCAGATATGGACAAAATGTCATTAGCCATGGCGACAGGGATCACCAATGCCACCTGTCCCGCAGGCGCCAGCAGTCGATGACAAGCCGCCATTAATGCGCGACTATCAAGTCCACCGGTATGGCGAGCCAATGCCCTCGCCGGATCGTTAAAGGATTGCCCAGCCAAAAAATAAGGAGGGTTGGAGACAATCAGATCATAGGAGGCAGCCTGATAATCTTGAATGGCGCACTCAATGATCGCTACTCGAGATCCCCAAGGAGAAGCGGCTACATTCTCACGCGCCTGCAACACAGCATCCTTATCGAGCTCCACCCCATCAATCTGGCACATGCTGGAACTACGTTGGGCCAACATCAAGGCGATCAGGCCACTGCCACAACCAATATCCAGCACCCGAGTCGGGTTAACCATCGGAGTCCATGCGCCGAGTAAAATGCCATCAGTTCCCACCTTCATGGCGCAGCGATCGTGATTAATATGGAACTGTTTAAAGGTAAAGCCACGGTTACGCCCCATACGGGCCCCTGCATGCATAAAAATGGTCGGGGATTATAGCCGCTAAGCCACACTCGCCATAGGAGCTGACGAGATAATCGCCTATAATCTGCGGTTTCCTTACTGACCGAGTATTGCCATGAGCCAGTCCTTTGATGATTTCGACCTAAATCCAGCCCTCAACCGGGCCTTGGCCGAGATGGGATTCACCCGCCCCACTACCATCCAACAAATGGTGTTGGAGCCAGCCCTGGACGGCCGCGATATTCTGGCATCCGCTCCAACCGGCACCGGTAAAACGGCATCCTTCTTATTACCTGCCCTGCAGCACCTGCTGGACTTTCCGCGCCGCAGACCAGGCCCGTGCCGTATGCTGATCTTAACCCCGACCCGTGAGCTCGCACTGCAGGTCACCGCCCATGCCAAAGCACTGGCCGTGCATACCAACCTCAGCATCGAGACCATCATCGGTGGCGTCAGCCATGAAGAGCAGCTGCCTGCCTTGACCAAGACCACTGACATCGTCGTCGCCACCCCTGGTCGTCTACTCGAGTACATCGAGAAAGAGGAGTTTGAGAGCCACGACATCGAAGTGCTAGTGCTAGATGAAGCTGACCGCATGCTGGATATGGGGTTTATCAAAGATGTAAACCGCATTGTGGCCGAAGCCCGTTACCGCAAGCACACCATGCTGTTTTCCGCCACGCTTGAGGGAGCCGGTCTTGAACGCTTTGCCAACGAGATTCTCAACGATCCCGTCGAGCTACATGCAGAGCCACCTCGAAGTGAACGCCGCCCCATTACTCAATGGGTCCATCTGGCCGATGATTCTGCTCATAAGCTGGCCCTGCTGATCCACATCCTCAAAGATCCAGAAACCCAAAAGGCGATCGTTTTTGTTAGAACCCGTGAGCGGTTAGCTGAACTGTCTGGTCAATTGCAAGCGGCAGGTATCTCCTGCGCTTGGATCCGGGGTGAGATGGAGCAAAGCAAGCGAGTCGAGTCGATCCGCAAATTTCACGCAGGTGAAGTCCCCTTTTTGATTGCCACCGATGTGGCCGCCCGTGGCATTGATTTACCCAACGTCAGCCATGTCATCAACTACGACATGCCATATGGCACCGATGTTTATGTACACCGGATTGGTCGAACTGGCCGTGCTGGTAATCGTGGCTGCGCCATTAGCTTGGTCGAAGCCCATGATATGGCGATTGTTGCCAAAATCGAGCGCTATACCGAAGAGCGCCTTAAGCGCCGGGTGATTGATGCGTTACGCCCTAAGCATAAAGAGGCCAGGGTTCCGGTGAAGAAGAAAAAACCAAAAGATGGCAAAAAGAAAACAGCTAAGAAGAAAAAGAAATAATCCCAAACACTCTTAGTTTCAGATAGCAAAACGGCCATCTTACAAGATGGCCGTTTGTCATATTATCGATATACGCCTCTGCTAGGTGGTGTCATGACGATCATCCGCCCTCAACCACTCATGACACTGCAGGCTTTCGCATCCCGATATGGGGAATATCATCTTCAAGATAACCTTCCCCTTCCGCTATAAAACCGTGTTGACCGTAGAACCCTTGCAAGTGCGCCTGAGCCCCTAACCAAATGCTGTTAGCTGGCCAATGGGCCATACCCACCTTCACGGCCTCGTCAATCAATTGATGACCGATCCCAATCCCTCGCGCCAAGGGGGACGTCACCACTCGCCCAATCGCAACACCGGTTTCATCACCGATGCCAGGGGCCATCACTCGAGCATACGCAGCTAAATGGCAAGCCTGATAGCCAAGCAAATGCCAAACCCCAGATAAACGATCCCGACCATCCAAATCTTGAAAAGGACACGTTTGCTCGACCACAAACACTTCCGCTCGTAGTGCTAATAATGCGTATAACTCATCCGTAGTCAGTGCTGACCAAGGTTTTAGGATCCAGTCCATCAGTCACTCCTTATCTATTCGACCTACCGCATCATCTTGCTAAGGTAAGCCCGTATCAAACGTGAACAGCTCTATTGAACGACGAGTCAGTGGATAAACCCGTGAGTAAACCCATGAGTAAAAAAAGAGGAGGCATATCGCCTCCTACTTGTTGATCATTACCCTTTATACACCGCAGGGCGTTCAATCATCGCGAGATTAACCGCGCCGTTGACGTACTGCTTCAAACAAGCAAACACCGGTTGCCACTGACACATTGAGGCTAGATACCGCTCCCGCCATTGGAATACGGACCAGTTCGTCACAGTGCTCACGGGTCAACCGACGCATCCCTTTGCCTTCTGCCCCCATCACCAATGCCATTGGGCCTGTCAACTTAGCCTGGTAGAGGTCATGATCGGCCTCCC
Source organism: Aeromonas sp. (assembly GCA_051652185.1). Lineage (GTDB taxonomy): Bacteria > Pseudomonadota > Gammaproteobacteria > Enterobacterales > Aeromonadaceae > Aeromonas. Next base: position 106,389 of record JBOFTS010000065.1, on the reverse strand, counting down.
CAGCAGTGCCCACCAGCCAGATCCCGCGATCTTGCAGTTCTCGCAGGCTACGGGCCAGATTAGTTACCTGAATGAGCGGCACCACCTCGGCAGCTCCACAGGCGACTTTGCGCACCACCGAGGTCAAGCCACTGGCGTTATCACGCGGCACAATCACCGCATGAACACCCGCTGCATCGGCACTGCGCAAGCAGGCGCCGAGGTTATGCGGGTCAGTGACCCCATCAAGCACCAGCAATAACGGCTCAATTTTTTGCTCTACCAAACCGTCTAATACACTGGCCAAATCGTGCTCGGCCAGCTTAGGAGCTTCAATGACCTTGGCCATAATGCCCTGGTGATTATTGCCCTGCGCTTTATCATCAAGGGTTTTGCGGTTCACGCTTTGCACCGTCAGACCGAGGGATTCAAGCTCAGTTAAGAGTGGCTGCAGCCTATCATCATCACGTCCCTTGAGGGCCCACACCTCGATGAAACGCTCTGGGCTGCGTGCAAGCTGCGCACTCACCGCATGAATGCCATAGATTATTTCAGTACTCATTTCGTGCTCTTGACCTTGTCCCGAACATTTTTGCTCGGCCGTCTGTTAGTGGGCTTACCACGGCCACCCTTATCGGATTTGCCGCTATCCATGCTCTCTTTGCGTTTTTCATGACGCAAGGCGCTCTTGGCCTTCTCTTTTTTGATCTCAGCTTGCTTGCGAGCCATCTCTTTGGCGTTCTTACCCGTCGCTTGCAGCGGCTCTTCTACCATCACAAAATCAATCTTGCGATCGTCTAAATTGACCCCCATCACCTTGACTCGCACCTTGTCACCTAAGCGATAGCGACGACGGAAGTTTTCGCCAATCAGCTGCATGTGCAGGGGATCAAATTGGTAGTAATCGTTAGTTAGGGTGCTGACGTGCACCAAACCATCGATATGGATGTCGGCAAGACGCACAAAGAAGCCAAAGCCTGTGACACTGGCAATCACACCATCAAATTCGTCACCGACGTGATCAAGCATGAACTCACACTTGAGCCAGTCAGCAACATCGCGGGTTGCATCGTCAGCACGGCGCTCGGTCATAGAGCAATGCTCACCCATTGGATCGACTTCTTCCAACTGGTAGTGATAACCCCCACTTGGGGTCCACTTATGGCGCAAATTAGCCTGCTGTTCTTTAGCCGTTTGGAACTTAATCGCACGGTGCAAGATCAAGTCAGGATAACGACGAATTGGGGAGGTAAAGTGCGCGTAGGACTTCAATGCCAGCCCGAAGTGGCCGATGTTATCTGCTTGATAAACGGCTTGGCGCATTGAGCGCAGCAGCATAGTAGAGAGTAGGTCCGCATCTGGGCGACCTTCAAACTTGGCCGCGAGTTCGGCAAAATCTTTTGGCTCAGGCTCAAGGCCCCCTTTAAGCTCCAAGCCCAGTTCAGCCAAGAAATCACGAAAACCTGCCAAACGCTCTTCACCTGGGCGATCGTGCACGCGAAACAGGGCTGAGGCTTCATTTTTTTCGATGTAGCGCGCCGCTGCCACGTTCGCCAAAATCATGCACTCTTCGATAATCTTGTGCGCATCGTTGCGAACCAGTGGGACAATCTGATCGATTTTTCGCTGAGCATTGAAGATAAAACGGGTCTCTTCGCTCTCAAACTCTACCGCACCCCGTTGGTGACGTGCATATTTGAGCGCCTTGTAGAGATTATTAAGCTCTTCAATATGGCCAACGAGCGGCTCATACTGCTGACGCAACTTAGCATCACCATCCAAAATCGCGGCAACTTTGCCATAGGTCATTCGAGCGTGTGAATTCATCACCGCTTCATAGAACTTGTAGCCAGACATCCGACCGGTAGCAGAGATAGTCATCTCACACACCATGCACAGACGATCTACTTGTGGATTGAGCGAACAGAGGCCGTTGGAGAGCACTTCTGGCAACATCGGTACCACAAATTCAGGGAAATAGACCGAGTTACCTCGCTGATACGCCTCAGCATCTAACGCAGTACCTGGCTTAACATAAGCAGAGACATCCGCAATCGCCACCCATAAGCGCCAGCCACCACTGCGCTTAGCTTTACAGAACACGGCATCATCGAAATCGCGGGCATCTTCCCCATCAATGGTGACCAGCGGCAAGGCTCGCAGGTCGATACGCCCCTCTTTAGCCTGCTCTGGCACCTGCTCGCCTAATCCGGCCACCTCTTTGGTCACCTCTTCAGGCCAGGTATGCGGAATACTGTGGGTGCGCAAAGCAATTTCAATTTCCATGCCTGGCGCCATATTTTCGCCTAGCACATCGATGACAGTGCCGACGGCATTACTGCGGGATGTTGCGCGCTGGTTAATCCGCACCACCACGACTTGGCTTTGACGGGCCCCCTGATTTTCACCTTCAGGAATGATGATGTCTTGGCCGATCCGGCTATCATCTGGCACGACAAAACCCGCGCCATTTTCGACGAAGTAGCGACCGACGATATCGGCCTCACGCGCCTTGAGCAAACGCACTAACCGCGCCTCTTGACGGCCTTTGCGATCAATTTCGGTCGGTTGCACCAACACATAGTCGCCATGCATCAGGCGTTGCATCTCGCGGTTGCTCAAATAGAGATCAGGTCCACCACCTTCTGGGCGCAGAAAACCGAAACCATCTTTATGACCAAGCACATTGCCTTTAACCAGATTCAGACGCTCTGGCAAGGCATAGCATTGGTTGCGAGTGAATACCAGCTGTCCATCACGCTCCATGGCACGTAGACGACGGCGCAATGCTTCTAACGGCTCTTCATCGGTCAGTTTGAGGGCTTTGGCCAGCTCTTCCCGAGACATGGGCTTTTCATGGCCCTTAATGAGCTCTAGCAGCATTTCGCGACTGGCGATAGGATTTTCGTATTTTTCGGCCTCGCGTTGGAGGAAAGGATCTTTTTGAGACATAAGCAGGCCTTAGGGTAGGTAATAACTGAGTCATTATATCGAAGGGGGGGACGAATGGCATCCATCGACTGCCTTTTGGCCTATCTCTATGCCAAGCTAGGGTCATTTGTTCCCGCTGATGACGCGCCAATCTGTTCAATATTGCGCATTTATCCCATCGCTGGCTAGTTTGGCACATTGCGTAACCAAGATTGCCTTCGGCTGGCTCCGCCAATCTATCCCCCCGCCCCCACCACAGCCGGCAACTTAGCATAGCCACTGGCCATGGCTTATTGAGGAACGCCCATTATGAAGGCGAGTGGTAAGTCCCTCACTACCAATAAGGTCATGGTGTGATGGGTTTCACACTTGCTTCACACTTGGCACGCCACAATGCCCTCATACCAACACAGGAGAGCACAAGATGAACAAAGTAAGCGCATTCACAATCGGATTTTTAAGCCTGATGTCTGTTTCCTCTTTTGCCATGGCAGCCTACACCGGTCCACAGGAGCAAAATAAAGTTTCTGTAGCTCAACTCCAAGATCTGGCTGATGACAGCTGGGCGACCCTAGAGGGCGAATTAGTTAAGCATCTTGGCGGCGAAAATTACCTGTTTCGCGATAGCACTGGCGAAATAGAAGTAGAAGTCGATCAAGATGTATGGCGTGGGGTTGAAGTTGCCCCAACCGATCGGATCCAGATCCGCGGTGAAGTGGACCACAGCTGGAACAAAACCGAGATGGACGTAAAATCTGTGCAAAAAGTGGGGGCAGCGCCACAAAGTAAGGGTGGTTTTATCGCTAAATAACGGGTGCTCCCACACTTGCCAGACGTAAAAAGGGCGCTTGACATCAAGCGCCCTTTAATCGATTTTCCTATTAGGTTTTTACCTATTAGCTAGCGTGTCTTGTATAAGCGCGTTTGAACCCTTTCTCAGCCTGATCGACTTTGTAAAGATAATGCCGTGCTTCCGCTTTGGGATGCTGCTCGGTCAACACCTGATAAACATCCTCTGGTGAGAGCCGATTTATCATACCTGGCGCGGCTTTTCGATCTTGGGAGAACGTATTGAGTACGCCTCCTGCTCCCCCGTTGTAAGCCGAGATCACCGCATAGCGGCGAGAGCGCGGATCCACGATTTTTCCCAAATAGACTGTTTGCAGCAGGGATAAATAAGCAGTACCCACATCAATGTTGTATGCCGGATCAAACAAGTTTTCTCGGGTAGGCTGGCCATCTTTCCCCTTAACTCGCACATACACGTCACGCCCAGCCGTTGCTGGAATAACCTGCATCAGGCCATAGGCATTAGCATGACTAACCGCATAGGGGTTAAAACTACTTTCAGTCTTGATCACTGCATAAATCAAACTCTCTGGTACCCCGTATTTACGCGACGCTTGTCGAATGATCCCTGCATATTTGTAGCCCCGTCGATCTTCATGGTTAGCCACCATAGGGATATCGACAAAAAAGATATTACGAACCCCAAGGGTGCGTTTTTTTACTGCGCGATTAAGCAGATAGTCGGCGTAGCGTTCAGCGCGCCAAGAGCCTGGAATAGGCTTGCCTTCGTTATCGAGCACCTGACCGTAGAGAAAAGGTTTACCACCGGTCAAAATTTCGCGATCGGAATACAAATCCACTTCACTCGGATCATCTGGAGTCAGCAAAGTTTCGATAATTGCTCGACGCAAGTGCGCACGAGGATCGATCCCTGAGACGGTCTCAACCATGATGTGGCCGTTAGAAAAGTTGATATGCGCCCGACTTAGGTACTGATCGGTATATTTGACGTAGTCTAATTTGCCGGCAAATAGCGCCTCTCGCCCCCAAATGTCATTCACATTGTGAGAGAGTGCGCTGATCATGTGTTCAAAGCCGCGAATATCCTTACCGTTGAGCAGATCATCATCCTCACTCCCGCTGGGTTCCGGGGAGGATGAACAGGCACAGAGAAACAGCAAGGTAGACAGCAGCCAAAGAATTCGGCCCATAGGATCCTCAACGCGGGCAGATCAACTGCCCATCATATGTTTGTGATAAACAACAAGTCTTGATAAACCAAAAATGGTATCGCTTGCGTAGCAAGCAAAATGGGTACGGTGATTTCATTGCGCAAAGCGTAATAAATATGCCCATCGCACCCATACAGCACACCACTTACTGGCTAGGGGGGGTATATCCGTCGATCTGCACTTCACCTGCATCAAATAGATAGCTAATCATCTCTTTTTCTAACAGCTGGCGATGCTCAAGATTCATCATATTGAGCTTTTTCTCATTGATCAGCATCACCTGCTTTTTTTGCCAATCAGCCCATGCCTCTTTGCTGATATTGTCAAAAATGCGTTTGCCGATCTCACCAGGATAGAGTTGAAAATCAAGACCTTGGCCCTCTTTATGTAGGCGCTGACAAAATACAATACGGCTCATGTTGACCTCGATGGTGATAACGCTGGATAGGCGAGCAGGCGGGCGGTAGCGGCCGCAAGCCCAACCTCGGCAGGATGGCATACGTTATACCAGAGTCGGTGATCCGCTTCCATCAGCTGCAAGGCTGGCATGCTCTCTATCTCTATCAGTAGCGGCTGAATATCAAGATGAAAATGGCTGAAGGTGTGGCGAAAGCCAGCCAAAGCCTGATAACCATGTTGCGCTAAACCTAAGTTTGCCAGCGCTCCCTCAACCTCAGCCAGTGATGCGACCTGTGGGAAACAGTACAACCCACCCCAAATTCCCTGTGGTGGGCGCTTCTCAAGCAATAATTGATCACCACAACGGATCAATAACATGATGCCATCGCGCGCAGGAATACTCTTCTTCGGCTTAGAGTTGGGATAGGCAGTGGGGTTGCCTTGCGACAAGCCTTGGCAATCGGCCCGCACCGGACAGCGATCGCAGGCGGGTTTGCTGCGAGTGCAGATGGTGGCGCCGATATCCATCATCGCCTGGTTGTAGTGCGCCACGCCCAGCTTGGGCGTTAACCGGGTGGCGATCTCCCACAGCTCGTTCTCCACCGGTTTCTGGCCGGGCCAGCCTGGCAGCGCCAACCACCGGGTGAGTACCCGCTTCACATTACCATCGAGAATGGCGTGGGGCTGACCGAGAGAAAGCGACAGCACGGCACCAGCGGTGGAGCGGCCAATCCCCGGCAAGGCCATCACCTCGTCAAACTGCTCGGGAAAGAGGCCATGGTGGTGATCGCGGATCTGCTGGGCCGCTTTGTGCAAATTACGGGCGCGGGCGTAGTAGCCAAGGCCGGTCCAGTGGTGCAGCACCTCATCGATGGGGGCATCGGCCAGCGCCACTACATCAGGAAAGCGCACCATAAAACGCTGGTAATAGGGGATCACGGTGGCAACTTGGGTTTGCTGGAGCATGATCTCTGAAACCCAAACCCGGTAAGGAGTCTTATCTTGCTGCCAAGGTAGCGTTTTACGGCCATCACGCTGATACCACTCCAGCACCAAGCTGGCAAAGGTTGATTTATTCACGTTGCTCTCATGTGGTTGATACGAAACAAATACTGCTGCTTTTCTAATAAATACTGAGTTGGATACACCGCGCACTGCCTCATTCCAGCCCGTTGGGGCGCCAAGGTAAGGCCTCCTCTTACTTAAGTCAAAGTAGAGCCAACGCCCATGCGCACGGGCAGCAAAGCGACAACAAAAACGATATACTCAAACCCACCATTGATGACGGGAGAGACGGTTTGCAGACTTATCTGGTTGGGGGCGCCGTGCGGGATCGCCTGCTCGGGTTGCCCCAAGGTGACAGAGATCATCTCGTGGTCGGCGCGACGGTTGCACAAATGCTGGCACTCGGTTTTACTCAGGTCGGTCGCGATTTTCCGGTTTTTTTACATCCCAATACTCAGCAGGAATATGCTCTTGCCCGCACCGAACGTAAGCAGGGACAAGGCTACACCGGTTTTGTCTGTCACGCTGCCCCCGATGTGACCCTTGAGCAGGACCTGCTACGCCGAGATCTCACCATCAATGCTATTGCGCAAGATGATCAAGGCCAGCTCCATGATCCTTACGGCGGCATTGAGGATTTGGAAAAACGGCTGCTGCGCCACGTCTCCCCCGCTTTTGCCGAAGACCCGTTACGCGTCTTGCGGGTCGCCCGCTTCGCTGCCCGCTTTCATGCTCAACATTTTACCATCGCCCCCGAAACCCTCACCTTGATGAGCGACATGACGGCGGCCGGTGAATTGGCCCATCTCACCCCAGAACGGGTCTGGAAGGAGCTGGAAAAAGTGCTGCTAGGACCGACCCCGCAGATCTTCTTCGGGGTGCTGCGCCAGTGCGGTGCCCTCAAAGAATTATTCCCCGAGCTCGATGCGCTGTTTGGTGTCCCCGCTCCTGCTAAGTGGCATCCCGAAATAGATACTGGTATTCATACCTTACTGGTATTAGAGCAAGCGTGTTATCGCTCCCCCGAGCTAACCGTGCGCTTTGCCGCCCTCTGCCACGACCTTGGCAAGGGGATCACCCCCAAAGAGTTCTGGCCAAGCCATCATGGTCACGGCCAAAAGGGGCTACCGCTTATTCGTGCCTTATGCGAACGTTTTCGAGTACCCAACGAGTGCCGAGATCTCGCTCTGTTGGTGAGCGATCTGCATACTCAGCTTCACATAGCCTTTGAACTCACGCCCACCACCTTACTCAAGGTATTCGATAAGGCCGATGCCTGGCGCCGCCCTGAGCGCTTTGCCCAACTTCTTGAGACCTGCCGCGCAGACTTTCATGGTCGCACCGGTTTTGAGGAGCGGGTCTATGCCGAACCCGATTATGTGGCCGAGGCGCTGGCTGCTGCCCAAGCAGTGCCGGTCAAAGAGATCGTAGCGGCAGGCTTTAAAGGGGAAGAGATCAAACAACAACTTGCCAAAAAACGCATTGATGCTATCAGCCGAGTCAAAGATAAGTGGACGTTTATTGAAGAGTAACATCGGCCCCATAACAGACGGCCGCCCTGATGATGAGCTCCACAAGGAGAACATCAACAGGGCGGCCGTTTTACATCCAGGTTTACATATCACATTGACATATGACGAGGCGCCCCTTGATGCTGCCGTTATGCTGGACCAATGCGATCAAGTAGGCTCATATGAGATGAGCCATCGTGGCGTTTCAGATTCTGGCGATACTCAAACTGCCGTTGGCTCTCCTGCTTGAGCCCCAACATCAGCGAGTAACACATCGCCAGCATGATCACCGAGAACGGCAGTGCGGCGATAATACTAGCCGCCTGCAGGGCCGCCAACCCACCAGAGAGCAGTAAAATAGCCGCAACCAGCCCCTGCCCCAGACCCCAGATTGCCCGATGCAACACGGGTGGTTCCTGATCGCCAATGGAGAGCAAGGTAGTGATGACCAGGGTGCCCGAGTCACTGGAGGTAATGAAGTAGGTACAGATCAGCAAGGTCAGCACCCCTTTGGCAATCCAGCCCCAAGTCCCCCAATGCAGCAACTCCACCGTCTGATAGAGCGCTAAGGTGACATCCTGATTGACCGCAGCGACCACACCGCCACCGCCAAACAGCTCCAAATGCATCGCTGTTCCGCCGAATACGGTAAGCCAGAACATGCCGAGCAATGAAGGCACCAACAACACGCCGAGCACGAACTCACGAATGGTTCGCCCCTTGGAAATACGGGCAATAAACATGCCGACAAACGGTGCCCAGGCGATCCACCAGCCCCAGTAAAACGCCGTCCAGCTCGACTGCCAAGCCGAGGTGCCGTTGGCTTCGGAGTTGGTCCAGAAGCTCAGTTTGACGATGTTTTGCAGGTAATCACCGATGTTCTGTACATAGGAGTTGAGGATATAAATAGTGGGCCCCAGCACCAGAAAGAGCGCTAGGACGAAAACGCTCAGCCAGATGTTGAGCTCGGAGAGTAGCTTGACCCCGCGCCCCACGCCAGAGACCGCCGACAGGGTGGCGATCAGACTGATCCCGCCAATCAACCAAAGCTGGTTCGACTGCGATACCGCCATGCCAAACAGCTGATTCAGACCGGTATTCATCTGTGCCACGCCAAGGCCAAGAGAAGTCGCCACCCCGAATACAGTACCAAACACCGCCAGTACGTCGGCTGCATGGCCCCAGAAGCCGTAAATGCGATCGCCGAGGATCGGATAGAGCACCGAGCGGATCGCCAGTGGTAACTTGCGGCGATAACTGAAGAAGGCCAGCGACAGGCCAACGATCACATAGATGGCCCAAGGGTGCAGCCCCCAATGAAAGAAGGTGAGGCGCATGGCAACCTGGGCTGCCTCGGGGGTCATTCCTTCGGTGATAAAGGGATTGCCCTGCAGGTGGTTCATTGGCTCGGCAATGCTCCAAAATACCAGACCAATCCCCATACCGGCACTAAAGAGCATGGAGAACCAGGCAAAGTAGCCAAACTCCGGTACCTGGTCGTCGTCACCCAACCGGATGCTGCCAAAACGGCTGAACATCAGGTAGATAGCGAAGAACAGGAACAGGGCAACCAGCAAAATGTAGTACCACTTGAACCCAGCAATAATCTGGTCCTTGGCACCGGTGAACCAGGCCGCAGCGGTCTCGGGAACAAATACGCCAAACAGCAAAAACAGCGTGATCACTGTGAGGGTCGTCATGGCCATCGTGGGGTTGAGACCTTTCAGTAGCCCCTGGGTTGCTATCATCGGGGCTCCTTAGTCGTTGTTGAAAAACTCTTCACCCACATGATCACCGGCACCACCAATGGCGCGATAGACCAGCTTGCCGGTGGCCAGCTCACGATGATCCACCAGGGTGACCGAAGGCTGGCCATTCACTGCGTGGCGCTTGCCGAGGAAAATAGCCATCGGCACGCCGACATTGGAGATACCACTGGTGATCCAGAGCCGGTTGAAGTCATAAGAGCCACCGATAAACTCCAGTTGGGCCAGTCCGGTATCAAGACCGGTCAGGTAGAAGTTCATCGCACTCTCGTCAGGAAAGAGGTGAACCAGCACATAGGCATAGCGCAATTCGTTTACCAACTCCTTTAGGTTGAAATGACCTGTCTCACTACAGGAGAGCGGTAGTTCACCATCATAGTGGTGTACCTTCAGGGTGTTGGGATCTTCTTCATAAGCGGGTTGATAGCGTACAAAAGCCGAGGTATCTGGCAGTTCATAGCGAACTCTTACTATTTTTAACCCATTAACCAGGGCTTTCATATCAAGCTCGTTCATCATGATCTATTCCTAAAATGTCAGGTCTAACACTGCGAAGAGTCGGCTAACCTAACACAAAATTACTTTGAACATAAATCATTAGAGTAATAACGACATTGACCTTTTGATCGGTCAGGAGCAAAATTTTGCTCCTTTCAATCCCCGCAATGATTCAGAACCCATGGAAAAACATGATGAAGTGCTGGTTGCGCTGCGCCAGATTATTCGAGCTATCGATATGCACTCCAAGCGCTTGATCAAAGAAGCGGGCCTCACCGCCCCCCAACTGTTATTGCTCAAAGGAATAAATGAGCTGGGGCAGATCTCCATGCGGCAACTGGCAGATCACACCAATATGAGCCAGGCCACCGCCACCACCATCATGGATCGGCTGGAAAACCGTCAGCTGGTGCAACGTATTCGCAGCGAGACCGACAAACGCAAAGTGCATGCCACCCTGACCGATGCCGGTCGCGTGCTGCTGGCCCAAGCACCAACACCACTGCAGGAGCGTTTCGTCCAGCGCTTTCATGCGCTCGAAGCCTGGGAACAAAGTCTGCTGCTCTCTTCACTACAGCGGATCTCCGTCATGATGAATGCCGATGAAATCGATGCGGCTCCCGTGCTGAGCGTCAAATCGCTCACCGAAGAGTAGTCAGCAGAGCACCTTTTTTAGGCACAAAAAAAGCTCCCTATCGGGAGCTTTTTGCTATCTGGGGATAACCCGAATTACTCTTCCAGACAGATCCCGATATTCGAGACCCCATCCTGAGCAGCAAACGTCTTGATCGCTAACACACGATCGCTATCGCGCTCGTGGGCAACCCGCTTGAGTAGCTCAACCTGAAACTCCAGCTCAGCTTCCATGTACTCGTGCTCGTAGAGCTCTTCTTCACTCAAATCGCGATCTTCGAGCAGCTCAATAAAGCCGGCCACCGTCCCCACAGAGGCGTGACTGGCATCAAAGGCCTCTTCACCAATTCGGCAAATCACCGAACTGTAGGCGCATCCCAATGCGACACACGCATCCAATGCAGGATAAGCACCGTAAGATTCAAACTTGCGGGGATCCGGAATATGGGATTCAAACTCTTCTAAAATAGTCCCAAGATTCACCCGGGACCCCTTAACGGTGAGGTAAGTCCACAGCTGATCGAGAGCATGTCGAAACACCTCCGCATTGCCAAAGCCAGAAGCCTGACAAAACAGGGCATAGTTAGGATACATGCGCTCTGCCAGCGCTAGGGTGTAGACGGTCTGTTGCCAAGGCTGTAGCTCGGCCAGTCGCTTATAAAACTTGTCACCAAACACTGGAGTCGGATCCTTTGCAAAATGTGGGCTGATTGTAGCCCACGAGGGGCGCGGCGAAAACGAAAAAGCATCTTACCGACCATGTTGCCCCATACATGTTGATCCATAACGGTCGTTCAGATTCACTCAACCGGCCGCTGGCCATGCTAAAAATCCTAATACGCACCATGCGGCGGGGATCGCGATGTCATATTTGAGTGCGCTAACATAATACGCACCATTAATGCCCTGTTTACGAGCCTACATAGCCCACTGACGTTGATAAAAGGCACTCACCTTGTTGTTTATCATGCAAAAAAAGCCCCCCCATCTGAAGTAACGCCAAGTTAGTCTATCTACTGGGTACATGAGTTGGCAGGGCTTTATGGGTTAAGTGCGACTTGATTACGCGCAATACGGCGCAGGTTAACTTACCCCTAACGCTTTACGATAATTACGCACCTTAGCAAGGAATTGACGTCGATCTTTGCCACTCAACGGTTCTGCCATCGGCAACTTAACGGTCATGGCATTGACTGGCCGGTTATTGATCCGCACCTCGTAGTGTAAATGCGCCCCCGTCGAGCGACCCGTGTTGCCAGAGAGTCCAATCTTATCACCCATCGCCACCCGTTGACCCGGCTTGACCAATATCTTGCTAAGGTGCAGATAACGGGTAGCTAAAGTTCGGCCATGTTTGATCACAATGTACGTTCCCGCTAACGGGTGGCTGGTTGCCTTCAAGACCACGCCATCGCCAGTTGCCAACACCGGCGTCCCCACTGGCAGAGCAAAATCAGTCCCTTCATGGGGACGAATTGCCCCAGTGACAGGATGTTTACGTGCCGGGTTAAAATTAGAACTAATACGATAACGAGTATGGGTTGGATAACGCCGAAACCCCCGCTCTAAGCTGCCGCCCTCACCATCGTAATAGTTACCATCTGCAGCTAGCCACGCAGAGATACGCTGACCTTGGCTGACCACTTCCACACCTAGTAACTGAGTATTACCCGTGCTTTGGCCCTCAACCGTCTCTTTACGGATCAACACGTTGAACTTATCGCCCTTGTGCAAATCTTTGGCAAAATTTAACCGCCACTGAAATAGGTTGGCAATTTTCTGAATGTGGTTAGTAGGAATGCCTGCAATACGAGCGCTTGCAGAGAAGCCGCCATTGATCACGCCACTGTAACGCTGCGGTTGCCACTGAACCTTTTCATTAATTATCGAAGTGCGATAAGTATCGGCACCGCGGGAGATCACCAAGGTCTGCTTGATGTTCAAACGGATCTTGAGTTGCTGCAAGATATTATCTTGATCGATTAACAGCTCAATATTTTGACCCGGTTTGAGCCGAGTCAGATGATTCTTACCATCGGCATCCAGCACTTTGTAAAGACTCGCAGTAGAGAGCCCGAGCTTATCAAAGATGGCCGTCAGCGTTTCGCCGCTGCGTACCCGATAATCTTGCCATTGAGGGGTGGTATCGATCGGAATGTCATCATCGGGGGCACTCTGCTCAACCAGTTCATGATCAGGAATGTCGTTAAAGTCAGTATTGTTTTCGTTCGTTGCCGTACCCGCGGTATCAATAGGCAATTCCAAGCTCAGGGGATGTTCTAGCATGTCACCTGGCTCTGGCAATAAGACTGCCGCCGACAAGGTGAGTACTGTTAGCATCAACATCGCATAAAAATGTTTACGGGGAATGGGAAGTTCCCAACCGGCAGCGTTCACCGCCAAGGGACGGAGAGATTTCATCCGCTATCCTGTATTTAGACTGAAGAGTGTGAGTTACGATGTCAATTGTGACAAAACTGTATAAAACTACCTCTCAGACAAGAAAGCAAAGAAATAGTTCATCACAATCGGCATAAATTCGATATTTTACAAGGTGCCATCTCTGATCGATAAATGATGGCCAAATACTATCTAAAAATAGACTTTCGTGAGCCTATTTTTAGTCGCGTTCGTTGGTGTTTAAAACCCAGAAAATATATTGATTTTCTATATAATTCAATATCTTACGATAACGTCTCCATGGAGTGGATATGTCGTTAGCAACACTGTTAATCAGGATTATTGTTGTTCTGTTTTTGATCGCTGCCGGGCTGCTGTTTGCCTTAGAAATGACCACGTTGCGCCAATCTATCATCGAGCAGATGGCTGCCAATTTAGAAACTGCCATTACCGCTCTCGGCCTGGTACTACAAGGGACCTTACTCAATGATGATAAGGTGCTAGCTGAAACGATCGTCAACGCCATGTTTGATGGTGGCTTTGTCAGCTCAGTGACCCTGCTAGATCCAGATGGTCAATTACTGTTTCAAAAGAGTTTTCATTCAGTGCAACAACATGTCCCTAGCTGGCTACCTGCACTTATCGATATGCCTCTTGTCAAGGTTGAGCAAGAGTTAACCGATGGCTGGCGCATCCTCGGTACGCTCACCCTAGAAGGGCATAGCGGCTACGCTTACCAACATCTATGGAATGCCATTAGTCGCATGGGTCTGGCCCTGCTGGCGGTGCTGATTATCTTGACACTGATCATCACTTGGGTGTGCAAACGCGTGTTACATCCATTGGAATTGATCAATTTGCAGCTCGTACAGATCCGCAAACGTCAGTTCAATGGTGTGCTTACCAGCCCCTGGTTATCCGATCTCAAAGAGGTCACGCGATCCATTAATCAGCTGGTATCAGAACGCAAGCGAGACCTGCTACAGCAACGCCTAAAGATCACTCAACTAGGCAAACAGTTCGCCCCTATGACCCTACAGCCCTTGCAAGGGGTCAGCCCATTGCCAACCGGTGGGCAACAGCAGCAATTTGTTTCAACTCAAGGTGATGTCACTCTTTATCGACGTTTTTTACCTGGCCCGTTGCTCGATGTTAATAGCGATCTCGCCACTATTACTACGGCACTGACACAATGGCAGTTATCAACTTTAGAGGGGATCTCGCTGCCACTGTCTTTGCTCCACCATCTGCAATGGCCACATATCGCCTCCTTATTACGCCAAGGACGAGGGAAAATCCTTGATTTACGTTGGAATGTCTCGGTGTTTCCTGCCCATGCTCAAGCCGCACTCACCGCACTGCAAGCCCAAGGCGTTGAGCTAGCTTTTAGCACCATTCCTTGCACGACCGATGTCTTCAATCAGCTCGACTCACTCAATCCCATTTTTATTAGCGCTCAGCTCACTGATGCACCGCTGTACTGGAATTTACTCGCCCAAACCATGCACGCGTCCGGCTACACCCTACTCATTGAAGCGGGGACAAGTCAGGATATCGACACCTTGCGTCATTGGGGTATCGACGGTTATGCCAAGGGGGTTCACTTATGAAACGGCTCACCGCACTGTTGCCACTGCTGTGGCAACCCAGCCTAATGGCCGACGCTGTCACAATTGGCACCGGAGGTGAGCAAGGCATTTATCACCAAATAGCCAGTGAATACTGCCGCTTAGCGCACGTTGTAGATGCGCAGCAGCAATGCGCTTTGCAATCAACATCAGGCTCAGTAGAAAATCTGCAACTACTTAAAAGTGGGGCGATTTCTTATGCCATGGTGCAATCAGACTGGCTATATCAGGCAAGCAATGGCTTGGGCCTGTTTGCCAAACACCCGCAACCTGAGCTGCGGGCGCTGTTTGCGACCCATGCTGAGCCCTTCACTATCGTGATCCGCGCCGATGGTGATATCAACTCATTGCCACAACTGAAGACCGCGCCCATCGATATGGGGTTGGTACGCTCAGGAACCCGCCAAACAGCACGCGCGCTGTTTAATGTACTCGGGGCAAAAGAGTCAGACCTTGATCTAAAAAGCGTGGCCAATTTGCCAAAAGCGCTGTGCAGCAAACAGATCGACGCCTTTGCCCTGGTAATGGGGCACCCAAATCGGATCGTGCTTGAGGCTGCTAAACTCTGCGCAATCCGCTTTCTTCCCATCGAAGGGGCAACCCGAGATCAGTTGCTCAAAGGGGGCCGATATTACCAATCGAGTCAGATCCCTGCCCGCCTCTACCCAGGTCACCTAAACGCTACGCCAACGTTTGCCATTGCCGCGACCCTCGTCACCAACGCAACCACGCCAGCCCCTGCTGTTTATCGCCTGACCAAAGCCATGCTGACACGGCATACCACGTTCAATGAGCAGACATATGGCTACGCGAATCTGTTTCACCAAGCTCGCCACAAAACGGGCTCAGTGCTCAGCATTCAACAACATCCGGGGGCAGCTAAATATTTCGAGGAGTTACACGAAGCGGGCAAACTATAACTGACGGCGAGGAGTGCGCAGTTGCTCACTAGAAAAACGGGTTTGCATGGATGTCCACTGCGCCAATCGGGTGGCGCTGCCTGCAAGCGTACCTTCGCGGCGCGACTTCATAATCCACAGATGTTTGGCATCAAAACTATAAACGGGGAGCAGATCCGTGCGCTGACTACCCGGTAGGATCCGGCCATTGATATTATCAAGCACCAGCGGATCGGCTTTTGGGGTCGGGAAATAAAGTGTCACAATATGAAAGCGGTTGTAGCGCACTGCCTTAACGTAAGCGAGTCGCAGCTTCTTCTCATCAACCCCCAGTTCCATCAAGGTGTAATATTTTGAGATGCTGTAATCCTCGCAATCGCCACCTCGCGCCCCAATAAATTCCAGCGGATTAGCCCAATAATCCTCCTCTCCCCACAACCTAATATCCTCGCTATAGGTCAGGTTATTGAAGTGGTTATTGACTAGCTCAATTTTTTGTAAATCGGTCGCGCCCGCCCGAGGGATCAGTAGGCGCGATAATGCTTCAGTTCGCTCAAGTACGCGCCCACCATACACCTCTTGTAACCTGGCCCGTAGTTGCGGTGTCGCAATATGCTCAGCAAAGCGAGAGGCTTGAACACCGGTGCCACTTAGCAGCAGGATGCAAGCAAAGAGCCACCGGTATGTTTTCATTTCAAACACCTCTATTTAGATGCAAAAAATCATGATAAATCACGCTGCCCGTATATTTTGCTGATCAGTGGCATTGCGCAAACGCATCCGCTAATTGCTGCATGAATTGAGGATAGCTATCTGGCCCTAGCGGTACCTGCTCGCCTGCTTCATCTAGCAGTAACACTTTGGTACCCGTATTGCGCGCAACTGACTCAATGACTGCCGGTGAAAACTGCGGCTCAGCATAAATGCAGCTGGCCTTCTTCTCTTCCAATGCTTTGCGGATAGCGAGTAGCGTCTTCGCCCCTGGGCGACGCTCTGGGCTCACCGTAAAATGCCCCTTCGAGCGCATACCATAGTGGCGTTCCCAATAACCATAAGCCTCGTGAAACACAAAATACCCTTTTTGGTTCACGGCCTTCATTTGGCCAGCAATCATCTTATCTTTCGCATCTACCTTAGCATCAAATACCGCAAGGTTAGCCGCATAGCGAGCCTGATTGGCGGGATCTAACTTACTCAATTCAGTCGCCATTGCCTTGGCAATGACTTTGGCTTGTGGGGGGCCAAGCCAAACGTGGGGATCAATGCCCTCATGATGATGATCGCTATGCCCCTCATCATCATGACGTTGCGGCGATGCGCCGTGATCATGGTCGTGCTCATCTTGGGTATGTTGATCCGCGTAATTAAACAGCGCCATCCCATCAACCTTCGTCAACGTCAATGTATGGGGGTGACCGGCCAATGGTTTAGCCATGAAACTTTCAAGCTCAGGGCCAACCCACACCACTAAATCAGCGCTGTTAATGTGCCGAATATCTGATGGGCGCAACGAAAAATCGTGCGGTGACGCCCCCGTGGGTAGCAATACCTTCGGCTCACTCACGCCGTCAGTGATCGCCGCAGCAATAAAACCCAGTGGCTTAATACTGGTCAATACCTCAAGGGCTGGTACAGGCAAACTCACGGCCAATAAGGTCGTGAAAAGCGCAATCATTCTCATGGGTGAATCTCGTCAAGGGTCTGAGTGAGGGTGTGATAATATAACAACCGATTTTGTTATATTATCACTGTTACTGACTGTAAACATTGGAGTTGTCATGAGTCAATTGGTGGAGTTAACAGAGGTTTCTCTGTCATTTGATGGGCGTCCAGTGCTCGACAACGTCTCTTTTACCCTCAATCAAGGCAAAATCACGACACTCGTCGGCCCTAATGGAGCAGGAAAGAGCACCCTGAGCAAACTCGTGTTAGGCCTACTCACCCCTGACTCAGGCACCATTACCCGTAGCCGCACGTTACGGGTCGGCTATGTGCCTCAGCGGCTTTATCTCGATCCCACATTGCCCCTGACAGTGCGCCGCTTTTTGCAGCTGGGTAAAAATAGCCGCCTCTCTATCGAGGATGCGCTGGCCCGAGTCGGTGCCGGGGGATTACTGGAAAACCGAATGCAAAAGCTCTCCGGTGGTGAGATGCAACGGGTGCTGCTGGCTCGCGCACTGTTGGTCAAACCTGAGCTATTGGTACTCGATGAACCCGTACAAGGGGTGGATATTAATGGTCAGATCGAGCTCTATGCGCTCATCAGCCAGCTTGCTGGCGAATTCAATTGCGCCGTATTGATGGTTTCCCACGACCTGCATTTGGTCATGGCTAGCACCCACGAGGTGATCTGCCTTAATCGTCACGTCTGCTGTCATGGTGAGCCGCAAAGCGTAGCGCGCCACCCTGAATTTGCTCGCCTATTTGGGCGGCCAGAGCAAGAGGTGCTGGCTGTCTATACCCACCATCATCACTGCGATGGCGAACACCATCATCAAGATCAACCGCAGGCCCCCATTATCCGCTTGCCATCTCATAACAACGCGCCTCGCACATAGCACCAACTAGGATATTCACGTGGATAGCTTTCTGTTATATGCCCTCGCTGCCGGTCTTGGCATCGCCTTGCTAGCCGGTCCCCTGGGTAGTTTTGTGGTGTGGCGCAAGATGGCCTACTTTGGCGACACCCTCTCCCATGCGTGCCTCTTTGGCATCGCCCTCGGCATCTTGCTACAGGTTAACCTCACGCTAGCAGTGGTCGTATGCTGTCTTGCTATGGCCATGCTGCTGGTGGTCATGAGCCGTAACCAGCAAGTCGCAACCGATACTTTGCTTGGTATTTTGGCCCATAGCGCGTTGTCCCTTGGGCTGGTCACTCTGAGTTTTATGGATAGCGTGCGGGTGGATCTGATGGCCTATCTGTTTGGCGACCTATTGGCCGTACAACCGATGGATCTGCTCTGGATCTACGGTGGTGGTGCCTTGGTGCTGCTCACATTGTGGCGGCTGTGGGACCCTCTGCTCTCGATGACGATTTCAGAGGAGCTGGCTCGGGTAGAAGGGATCCGTGTTGACGTGCTGCGCTGCGTATTAATGCTATTGATTGGGCTGGTCATCGCCGTGGCGATGAAATTTGTCGGCGCCTTGATTATCACCTCGTTGCTCATTATTCCAGCAGCAACCGCCCGCCGCTTTAGCCAAACTCCAGAACAAATGGCAGGCTTTGCCGCGCTGATCGGCTGCCTCGCTGTCCTTGGTGGGTTAACCCTGTCATGGTATCAAGACACTCCTGCTGGCCCGTCGGTGGTGGTCTGCGCCACCGGCTTATTTGTGCTAAGCCAGTTAAAAAAAGTCACATAAACCAGTCCGTGAGCACCTAACACGGGTCCCTTTACCGACTGCAGGGCTCATCATAACCAAGCTAGTTAGCGCAGCAGCAAAGGGGCCACCCTTTGCTGCAGATGGGGAATCACATCTTGCTCAAACCAAGGATTATTTCTCAGCCACAATGCATTGCGGGGCGATGGATGCGGCAGCGGCAAGCGAGAAGGGCCATAGCTGT
Organism: Aeromonas sp.; assembly: GCA_051652185.1. GTDB lineage: Bacteria > Pseudomonadota > Gammaproteobacteria > Enterobacterales > Aeromonadaceae > Aeromonas. The sequence goes on along the minus strand of JBOFTS010000065.1, from coordinate 87,157 downwards.
GCCAGCTGGCGACCGTTTCACTCAGCGAGCTCTTTGCCTCATCGCGCAAATAATAGCGCTGGGCATACTGGCCAATTAGCAGGGTCAACTCAATATGGGGCAAGAGCGCTAAGACTTTATTATGCCAAGTAGGCGCACACTCAGGTCTTGGCGGTAAATCCCCCGATTTGCCCTTACCTGGATAACACAGCCCCATCGGCATGATGGCAATGCGGGACTCATCATAAAACGTTGCTTTATCTACCCCAAGCCACTGGCGTAGCCGATCCCCTGAGGGGTCATCCCACGGAATGCCACTGGCATGCACCCGAGCACCGGGCGCTTGACCAATGATCAGCAACCGAGCACCCTCAGCCCCACGGATCACCGGACGGGGCCCTTGCGGCAGATGAGCCTCACACAAATGGCAGGCTCGAATGTGCATAAATAGCGTTTCAATTGGTTGCATAATGGGCTAGTCGCAGGATTTACCCGCATCTCTTTGGTAGAAAAAAGGCGCGCCATCTCTTACTGCCGGCGCTTTTTTTAATAAATAAACAATGACGGACACGAATGAAAAACTGGTTAGGTACCAGCACAGCCGCCCTCTCTTTCGTACTGTGGGGGTTGTTGCCGCTTTATTATCAATTTCTGCCTGAGATTAACATGTGGGAGTTACTCTCCCATCGTATTCTCTGGTCGGTACTGCTGCTTGCAGGGCTATTTTTACTACTTGGCCACAAGGTGCCGTGGGCGGCGCTTCGCCGCGAACCCCGTCAGCTTGGCCTGATCTTGTTAGCCGGCCCCGTCATGTCCATCAGTTGGTGCATGTTTACTTGGTGCTTAACCACTGGGCAAGTGCTGACCACTAGCCTCGCTTTTTTCATGACCCCGCTTTTTAATATCGTTTTTGCGGTCATCTTCTTAAAAGAGCGGCTCACCCCGCAAAAATATCTGGCAGTCGCACTCGCACTCGCGGGGCTTGCCTACATGCTATTTTGCTACGGCCAGCTACCTTGGTTTTCGCTTATCATGGGGGCCAACTTTGCCTGCTACGGCCTCATCAAGAAGAAGATCCACTATGACACCGGTACTTGCCTCTATCTAGAAGCCATGGTGCAACTGCCGATCGCGTTAATTATCATTATTTCCCTCGCGTGGCACGGCGAAGGCGCATTAATGAATGGAGACCTCACCGATAAGCTACTGCTCATTGGTAGTGCCCCCGTTACCTTATTGCCGGTAGGGCTCTTTTGCTATGCGGTGGCAAGAACCCAAATGAGCACAGTTGGACTGTTGCAATATATTGAGCCCAGCCTTGCATTCCTATTGGCGATCTACTGCTTTGGTGAGACCCCCGACCCCATCAAAACGGTCGGTTTTATCTTTATTTGGGCAGGTTTGATAATCAGTCTGTTGCCGCTGCATCGGCTTCTTCGCCGCGAGAATAGCGCGCAGCAATAATGGCGTTTCGCAATAAACGTCGGCAATATTTGTCTGCAAAACACCGTCAACAGCTACGCAGCTGTGGGCGGTGATGCCCCATCAGTACTCATCTGCTAGCGCCTGACAAGGCTGTTCGTCCTACATTTAAATGGGTGCTCGGTATCAGTTATCACGTCAAAACGCGGACCGTAAACATCAGATTTCGAGAAATTAAATGAGCCACGTTGCAACTAAAGTCCCACCCACTTTGCTATCTAGCAGCTGGTCTATCTATATGGTGCGCACTGCCGCAGGCCTACTCTATACCGGCATTAGCACTGACCCTATACGCCGTCTGCGGCAACACCAAGCGGACAACGGTGCCCGCGCCCTGCGTGGTAAAGGGCCGTTAACACTGGTGTGGCAATAAGAAATCGGAGATAAAGGTGCAGCATTACGGATCGAATATCGCCTCAAGCAGCAGCCAAAACGCTTCAAGGAACAGCTGATCGTCAATCAAGATCTCTGGTTAACTTGGCACCCCCAATGGCTATCTACCCCTGCCAATACGTGAGCGCTAGCCTCACCAACCCCTCTGTTTGCCAAACAATCTGTTTACCAAACCAAAGGGAGCCAGTGGCTCCCTTTGGTTCAGTTGTCAGACCCATCAGGCTACGGGAATGTGGCCGAGTTGGCGGTCTAGCTCAAGTAGTTTAGCCGCCATTTTATCGCGGCACAGAGCCGAGAGTTCACGCACACCGGCGGCGCCGTGCTCTTTACTACAAAGTGGCGCCATCACCTCAACCAATATCTCGCCGTTGTCCCAACGATTGAGATCGATTTGGCCAAAATAACTGGAGCACACAATGGGCACCACGGGAACCTCAGCCTGCATGGCGGTATGAAAGGCGCCGACCTTAAATGGCAACAAACCTCGCCCTTGTGAGCGTGTTCCCTCTGGGAACATCCAAATGGATGTACCACGGGTCTTGATACGGTTCACCACCTGACCAATGGTGCCGATGGCCCGAGAGCGATTAGAACGATCAATCAACACATTGCCAGAGAGCCAGAAGATCACACCAAAAAAGGGCATCCATAGCAGGCTTTTTTTACCCACCGCCACCACGCCTGGCATGACGGCCCCAGTCACGGTGAAAATATCGAAATTACTCTGATGGTTACACACATATACCGCGGGTCCCACCGATTTAGCCTCATCTGCCACATTCACCGTGATCCGCACCCCAAATAGCGGGCACACCGCGTGATACATGCGAGCAAAAACATAGACGTTGTTGGGATGGCGTGGACGAACCAAACAAAGCAGTAGGCCGAACAAAAACCAGAAGAGGAGCAGTAGACCAAGCAGTAGCACACGGGCAATTTTGAGCATCGAACACCTCGAATTTTAACTCGCCGCAGTATACTGATCCCCGTTTTAGCGAACAAGTGTTCGCCAAACTGGGCAGACCACCTCTGCGCGGCAGTATCGAGGATCCACATCATAAATTGGCAACGCACTTGCCCCATCCCTCATTGCTCGCTAGGATGTGCCGACTTGAAACATGGGGTGAATATGATTGCGCAACAACAGGTAGCAAAACATCTACTGCTACTGGTCTGTCTCTTGGTGCTCAATTGTGTGGCCCAGCCACTGGCTAGATTGGCCACCCTCAATCACCTTCTCAGCACTTCGCTACCGTCTTCGCACCACGCTCAGCTACAGCCTCTGCAGCGCTCTCATTTACACTCTTCGTTACAATCGGCCCAAAGTACCACCCGCGATGAGAGAAATAGCCAAGCGGACAACCATGCTCACCCCACCAGCTGTCAACTTAATGGCAAGTGGCTAACTGCGGCAACGCTGCTTTGCGTGGAGCCCCTGTTCTTTGCTATCGCCTTAGTGATTATCTTGTTGGTGCCACTGCTACCCGGCTCACCCACACTCCCCCCACCCAGAAATATCTCACCCCCAGAGCGGCGATTACACCTCACCCTCTGCGTCTGGCGAGAATGAGTTAGCGGCAACTGACGGCTTCCTAACATTCATTTTCAAGAGACTGCTATATGTCAAAAATAATGAGGGCCGCCCTGTTAATAGGGGGGCTATTGTGGCAATCCATCGGATTGGCCAGCGATACTGGCTGGCTTACGCGCCCACAAAACGATCAGTCAAAGTGCGACTACAAGCTGACCGTAGTGCCAGCGATCAGACCCGTATCTTGCTCGATATCGAGCTCGCAGCAAGCTGGAAAACTTACTGGCATAGCCCTGGCGAAGGGGGTATCGCCCCCCAGATCCTGTGGGATGAGCCCATCAAGGCGCTGCAATGGCACTGGCCTGTGCCGCATCACTTTGATGTTGCAGGCCTTAGTACCCAAGGCTATCAGGGGGCAGTACGCTTTCCCCTTAGCCTTAACTACCCGGCTAACAAAGCACTTAAGGGTATCTTGCGTCTATCTACTTGCAGTCATGTTTGCATCCTAACGGACTACCCCTTCACCTTACCGGCCGATAAAACAGTGCCAACTGGCTTCGACTTTGCCTACGCCAAAGCGATAAGTTCCCTACCTCAGCCACTGCCAGCGAACACCAAAATTGCCCTCGGTTATCAGCACAACCAACTGCAACTGCGGGCAGAGCGAGTGGAGGGCTGGCAGCAGCCTGCGATCTTTATCGATGCACTGGAGGGCGCCGAATTTGGCAAACCTACCCTCGAGGTACAAGGCAAGACGCTGATCGCCCGAGTACCCGTGAGCGATGGTTGGCAAGGGGATGCGCCGGATCTACGTGGCCGCTCCCTTGGTTTCCTGCTTACTAGCGGGGAGTCGGCTTGGCAAGGCAACGCCACCATGGGTGAGCCACTGACTTTGCCTACTCCGTCGCCTTCACTATTTTGGTTGCTAGGCGCGGCGCTGCTTGGGGGATTGATCCTCAACCTGATGCCCTGCGTGCTGCCGGTATTGGCGCTGAAATTAGGGTCCGTGTTGCAGCAGCAAAACCAGCAACAACAAATAGTGCGCCAACAGTTTCTCGCTGCGAGCGCAGGGATCATCGCCTCTTTTTGGGTATTAGCGGCCATGAGCTCGGTGTTACGGGTCAGCCAAGGCACCGTTGGCTGGGGTATTCAATTTCAAAGTGCCACCTTTATCAGCGTGATGCTGATCGTGACCTTGCTCTTTTGCGCCAACCTATTGGGGCTATTTGAGATCCGTCTACCTAGCGCACTCACCACAGCCCTGGCCACCCGTGGTGGTAACGGCCTCGGTGGTCACTTTTTGCAAGGTAGTTTTGCAACCTTGCTGGCTACGCCTTGCTCCGCCCCCTTTCTAGGCACTGCCGTTGCCTTCGCTTTGGCCGCGCCCCTTGCTCAGCTCTGGCTGATCTTTACGGCGCTTGGGATTGGGATGAGTCTACCTTGGCTGTTGGTGGCCGCCCTACCACAGCTCGCCCGTTGGCTACCAAAACCCGGCCGCTGGATGATCTACCTGCGGATGCTACTTGGCGTGATGATGCTTAGCTCCAGCCTCTGGCTGGCCAGCCTACTTGGTAACCATCTGGGCTCTCACGTCGCCAGCTGGCTAATGATCGCCATGCTATTAGCGCTCCTTATGGGTATCATCTGGCGTTATGGCATACGCGCGGCAACCTTGACCACCACCTTAGTTATCTTATTTGGCTGCGCGTTACTGCTTGGGGGCACCTTTAGGATGCAAGACAGCGCTCACCTCGATAAGGTACTCTGGCAACCACTTTCAGAGCAGGCCATCACCCACGCATTAGCCCACCATAAACGGGTTTTTGTCGATGTCACTGCCGATTGGTGCGTTACCTGTAAAGCCAATAAATACAATGTGTTGCTGCGTGATGAAGTACAAGATGCCCTCTTAGCTCCCGATGTGGTGGCTCTGCGTGGCGACTGGAGTAAACCAAACAAATCCATCGCCATGTTTTTGCGCCAACGCGGCGCAGCGGCGGTCCCCTTCAATCAGATTTACGGCCCCGCCCTGCCGCAAGGAGCAATCCTATCGCCCCTGCTCGATCAGACTGACTTACTCACAACCTTGCACCAAGCTGGCTTAACGCCCGCTACCACCCAATTTTAAGGAAAACCGATGAAACCGACCCTGCGCACCCTAACCCTGCTGGCCTCTCTCTCTGCAGCCCTGCTCGCTCCGGCCCTACATGCCGCCCCCTTTACCCCAGAGCAAGAGAGCCGTATCAAAGAGCTGATCCGTGAGACCTTGATCGCTAACCCAAAGATCCTCGATGAGGCCGCAGAGTCTTGGGAAAAGCAAAATAGCGCCACCCAAGCGGCAAAATTTGGGGATTTTATTAAAGCGAATAAAGATGTGCTGTTTAACAGCGCCACCAGCCCACGCCTTGGCGCCAAAAATCCCAAGCTGACGCTGGTGTTATTCACCGACTACAACTGCCCTTATTGCAAACAATTTGATCCTCAGTTAACCAAGTTGCTCAAGGCTCACCCTAACGATGTGGGACTCGTCATCAAGTTGCTGCCATTTAAAGGGCAAACCTCCGCCAAGGCTGCGCAATATAGTCTAACCCTGTGGCAGCAAGATCCCGCCCGCTTCCTCGCACTGCACGACAAGCTGATGAGCAAACAGGGAATGTTGACAGAGACTGACCTCAACAAGGCATTGGCCGCCACCGGTAACACCACCCTCAAGCCCGATGCCAAAGCCAGTGAAGAGCTGCGTAATAGTCTGCGTATTGGCACGCTATTAGGGGTTCAAGGCACTCCTGCCACCCTGATCGGCAACCAGTTGGTGCCAGGATCTATCTCCTATGAAGAGCTAGAGCAGCGGGTACAAACAGAATTGGCCAAGCTGAAATAACCGATGACTATTTACCATCCGCCATCACGCTGGCGACGCTGGAGCAAAGAGCTGATCGGGCTGTTACTGATAGCCCTGATCACCTCAAGCCTGCTGGATCTGTGGCGTAGCCCAACGCTGCCGGCAGGTGCTATGAATACGCCCATCACCTTGCAAGGTGGCCAGATCACAAATCTGGCCACCTTAAGTCAAGACAGGCCATTGCTGGTTTACTACTGGGCCAGTTGGTGCGGGGTGTGCCGCTTGACTACCCCGACCGTAGCGCAGCTCTGGCAGGAAGGAGACAATGTGCTGACGGTGGCATTGCGATCTGGTACGGCTGAGCAGCTTGGTAAGGGGATGAGCAAAAAGGGGCTCACCTTTGCTACCCACAATGACGAGTCGGGGGAGCTAGCGGCCCGCTGGCAGGTTGCAGCTACCCCCACCTTCTTGATTATTCATAAAGGCAAGCTGGTGAGCAGCACTACTGGCTGGAGCTCAAAGTGGGGCTTACAACTGCGGCTCTGGTGGGCTTCACTTTCGCTCAGCTAAACACCCATTTAAGGCAAGAGCTATCTCAGCAGATAGCTCTTTTTTATTTCCACATCAGACAAATCCAGATCTCAGTGCCGCGCGTTAGAGCCGCGATCCCTTTTATCGCCCATCAGCGTGACGGGGCTGATGAGACCACTACCGATGGTGCTATAGTCAACCAGCAACCTACCCCCTTCACTTAACCCCGCACCACTCTTAATTCATCATTCATTTCATTGCCCTGTTCATCGCTTTAAAGGGCTGCTTCCGTTAAAATAACCGGTTTTTACTGTGGCTGGTTTGCCAACTCCTTCCATCAGCCACTCGCAGTGTAAATCCGATGATGCCAGTGATGCAGGATCTGCCATGAACAACTACTTTCGGGTGCTAGGTGTTAAACCTAACGCCAGCGAAAACGATATTAAAAAAGCCTATCGACGGCTATCAAACCTGTACCACCCCGATAAGTTATTAGGGGCCAATGAAGAGCAACGAGAACTAGCAGCCATCAAGCTGCATCAGATAAAGCAAGCCTATGAGGTGCTATCAGACCCCCAACAGCGCGCTGCTTTTATCAAAGATTTCAATAACGTGATCGTGACCGACCCCGCGACAGCCATGCAAGAGATGTGGGATCAGTTCTACCCTTGATGGGCAAAGCCAAGAAGAAGAGCCACTATGCAAAAAAAATGGGACCAAGCGCGAATGAAAGCGCTGATAAGTGATGCCAGCGAAAATATTGAATCTTATCGCGATCAAGACGACCCCAAAGCGCTAGAGCAATTTACCGGTCAGATGAAAACCCTGCTGCTTGCAGATATGAGCATGCTGGAGTTTATGCCCGAATATTTGCCTCTCGCTCTGTATGGCCGAGTGCAATTTGCGCCCAAGGCTAAGCAGCAGTGGATCACATGGCTTTGCGATGGCATTCAACCGTCATGGGATGAATTCAAAGTCTCTGTCGCCTTTAATAATGCGGATCTGCCACTGGTCAAAGCGGTACGGGCCCAGAGTGAAGATCAACTGATTGAAGCTTGCGCCGTATTATTCCAACTCGATAACCCCCTCGCCCGCAGCCGTCAACAGCAAGATGATGACGACGAACCGCTAAGGGATGAAGAAGAATACGGCGAAGACGCGGACGCCGACTATAACGGTGATAGCGATGACGACGATCAGGATATGCACGATGAAGTACGTTTCTAATTGGGGCCACGCATGAACAATAGTCTGATAGAAATTACCGCCATTGAAATCAAAGAGCTGGCCGTAATCGAGCCTAAGCAGGCCAGTGAAAAGTTTGAGCTGATCGCCAAAACGATGTCTGATGACCAGCTTGCCGAGGTGCTTGAACAAATTGATATCGTCACCCTGACTCAGATCAATGGCCAGCATGACATGTCATTTCCGTCGATCATCTCTGAATTGCTCACCCCTGAGCGGATCCGCGATATCGTCTGTCAGCAGCCGCTCTATTGGGAAGAGGCCATTAAGAACAACGCCGATGAGCTGCAGCAACACACCTTCGACTTTCTCAACTACTTGATCCGCACCCAAGAGAGCGAAGCCAAGCAGGCTGAGATCTTAACCTGCATCGCAGAGGACCCAGCCGGTCTGTTTTATCTTGCGATTCCCTTTATCGAGTTTTACCGCGGTGAGCGTTACGACGATGACGAGGGCCCTCACGATCGGCTCCATGCCGAAGAGGAGGATCTTGAAGAGGCCATCTCTTACAGCGATCGTCAACAGAGTGAAAATGCCCACGACTACTCCCTCGATGATCCCCGTAGCCTGTTGATGCTGATCCGCGAGCTAACCCCTGACGTGGAGCAATCGATCAAGGCGTTGCTGCGCAATGAAAACTCGAGTTGGGAAGGGATCATCAGCAAGTTTGCCAGCGAGCTCGTGATGCAAGCTAAAGAGAAGAATGAGACCCCCGACGAGTACAGCGACGTCGACGATATGTTCAGCTTTCTAGATTAAGGAACACCGTCATGCAACTCGCGATCCGCGATGTCAATCAGGGCCCATTTCTGACCCAAGTCTTGCTTTTTGGTCGTGAAAACGACCGCTTGAGTGATCAGCAACTGGCCGCTATCAAGGGCAAAGCGGGGTTAATGAGCCTGAAATTTGCCGATAAGTACTACAACAAGTACAAGATGCACCTGCTAGAACAAGCCGCCCATGATGTGATTGGCGTGGTGAGTTTAGGGCTACTGGCACTCTCTGAGCGCGATGTTGCAAAAGCGCTCACTCTGTTGCAGGCACCAGAGGGCCCCATCAAACCATTTCAAAAGGGCTGGTCGATGCTGATTTCGGTTAGCACGGCGCAAGGGGGGGAAACGAGTCTTTATGGGGACGTCGAGGCCCGCCTGCTCGACAAAATTTCTTGCCCCCCCGATGCAGAGGAGTGGCAAGGGTGGCAAGAGTATGAAAAAGCGCGCGAAGATCATAACAAGGTTCGCCTGATGCATCTGATCGATCAGCACTTTTTTGCCTGCGATAACGATCACCCCACCATGGAAGATAAGCTGGCTGAAGCACTGCTTTATCGGCTGCTGTGTGGGCATGGTAATGGCGCGGCACCATTGAAGGTCAAGCCCGATCTCAAGCGCAAACTCGCGCGCGAGATTGAGCTGCAAGAGGAGTGGTACGATACCGACTATCTTGCCGCCCAGCTGACATTACTACTGAGCGAACTACCAGCAGATCTCATCGCGGGGTTGCGCCAAGAGCTCAGTAAAGGATTCATTGCCAATTTGCTGCATACCCTTGGTTTTGTGCGCCAGTACCAATTGTTACAAAAAGAGCATGCCTCGCCAGAAAAGCTCGATAACATCGAGATGCGTGCGGGCCTGCGCCACCCACTGCTTGGCTGGCCGCTTTACCATGAGTTCTAATCGATATCGGCATTAATCCATATGAGCACCTATCCCCATATGAGTGCTAACCCACGGTTGCACGCAGCGGTGTGCACTGATTAGGTAGCTCCCAACGCCTAGCTCGCTAGGCGTTGTTATCTTCCCGCATATCGACTAGCAAAATATTTATTCACCAACAGCGCCTAGCCACATCACCACCTAACAATTTCCCCCTCTCCTAAGCGCGTCAATCACGGGTAAAAAACGCGATCCAGATCCCACGCTTGAGCAAATTAACCCGCTAAACAATCGACCCGATCACAGATAATGCATCCCCACCGACTCACGGCTCACGTCTATCACCGCGGTATAACACGCATAAAATGGCGAAATAGATCAATAAAACGCAATTAATCGCCGTGGATTAAATTTAAATTCTGGCAATTTGATCAGGCTGGCCGCTAAATGACATATCGCCTTGAAACCCGCATGGAAACGCGACAGGCTAGCCGGTTATAAACCGGTCCGTTCTTAGGATGAGTTGTGATTTTCTCTTCTTACAGGAGACCCACCGTGAGCGCTTCAACCCCCGCCCCTCATCACGCCGCGATCCCACCAGGTTCTGGCGCCCTGTTTTTTATCCAGACCTTCTCGACGCTGGGTTTTGCCGTGCTCTATTCCACCCTGGTGCTTTACGCAACGAAGCGCCTTGGCTTTAGTGAGTCCCAAGCTAATACCATGATGGGTATTTTTGGCGCCTTTAACTACGGCTTGCATCTGTTTGGTGGCTATCTTGGTGGACGTTATCTCAGTAACCGCAACTTGTTCGTGTTGGGCATGGCACTGCAAGTGGTGGGCTGTTATCTCATCGCAGAGATGGGCGTTACTGGCCTTTACTGGGGGCTCGCAATGTTCCTCACCGGTAGTGGTCTTAACGTCACCTGCCTCAATATGATGCTGACCCAACGCTTCGCCCCTGACGATCATCGCCGTGAGAGCGCCTTCTTGTGGAACTACGCCGGCATGAATTTGGGCTTTTTTATGGGCTTTTCGGTGGCCGGCTACTTTCAGCTCACCGAGGATTACCGCACCCTGTTCCTATTTGCCACCGTTGGCAATGTGCTAGCCATCATTATTACCCTCTGCTTTTGGCCGATCTTGGCAGATATCAACACCCCGCTGCGCCAACGCTCACCACGGAGTTTTAATCAGCGGATGCTGGTGGGGATGGTCATTTTAGCGGTGTTGGTTCCAATCCTTTACTTACTGCTTACCCACGCTAGTTTTAGCGGCAGCTTCGTTCTGATCTTAGGCGCGGTGGTACTCGGGTTGCTCTGCGTGATGACCGCTCGCCACCCAGACGCCGCCGAGCGCAGCCACATGGTGGCCTACCTGATCCTTGCTGTGGGCTCTTTGATCTTCTGGTCGCTCTATCAACTTGCACCCATGGGATTGATGCTTTTTTCTGAGCACAACATCAACCTCAACGTATTTGGGTTACAGGTCGCTCCCCAGTGGATCCAAAACATCAATACCCTCGTCATTGTCATCGGTGGTCCACTGATGGCGATCTTGTTTACCCGGCTACGGGGGCTGGGCTGGAATATTGATATTCCCTCCCAATTTGCAGCCTCATTGTTTTTTATGGGGCTAGGGATGCTGGTATTGCCCCTTGGTATTCATTTGGCAGGCCCGGATGGATTAGTGGCGTTTAAATGGATTGCTATCAGTTATGTGCTGCAAAGTTTGGGTGAGCTGCTGATCTCCCCTATCGGCTACGCCATGATTGGCAAGCTAGCGCCAGCCCGCTTGCAAGGTTTGATGATGGGGTGCTGGATGATGGTAACCGGCGTAGCCTCGGTACTGGCAGGCTATCTCTCTGGCGCGATGCCACAAAATTTAGGCAGCACCCCCGCTGCAACTAACCCAGGTTATAGCTCGATATTTGCCCTGCTAGGCTGGGGCTCACTGGCAGGCGCACTGGCACTGCTATTACTGGTGCCCCGTCTGCGCCAACTGATTGCGGCAAAAGTTGCGCCGCAATCACCCACGCCAACCCTCAGCATCTAGCAAGGTGGCCATGCAATGTTGTTCATTGATACCCATTGCCACCTTGATTTTGCTGTTTTCGACCATGACCGAGCGGCCTTGTTAACCCATTGCCGAGCGTTAGGGATTAAGCAATTTATTGTGCCAGCCATCGCAGAAGATAATTGGGCTCAGGTGATGGCACTGGCAGATCAATATGCCGATCTCTTTTATGGTCTTGGCATCCACCCTTGGTATGCAGGGCAACAGCAACCGGGGGTGATCGATAGGTTACGTGCCCGCGTGATGAGCGCCCCCACCGGACTTGTCGCAATCGGGGAGTGTGGGCTAGACCTTCGCTCCCATGTGCCGCAACAAGGACAACTTGAGCTGTTTGAGGCACAGATAAAGCTGGCTATTGAGGCGGATCTGCCCTTGCTGATCCATTCTGTGCGGGCTAACGATACCGTCGCTAAGCTATTGCGCCGATTTAAGCCTCCTCGGGGCGGCATTATTCACGCCTTTAGCGGATCGCTCCAGCAAGCGCACATATTCTGGCAACTGGGGTTTCGGCTTGGGGTCGGGGGCGTAATTAGCATTGCGCAGGCCCATAAAACCCGTGAGGTATTTCAAGCGATGCCACTTGAAGCATTAGTGCTTGAAACTGATTCCCCTGATATGCCGCTACAAGGGGAGCAAGACCCAAGAAACACCCCTGCTCTGCTGCCAAAAATCGCCGAGCTGTTGATGGCATTGCGCCAAGAACCTTCGGATCTTGTTGCAAAGGTGTTATTTGAAACAGCTCAACAACTTTTCCATCCCAAACAGTCAAAAAACAACAAATAATTAACAAGTCATTGAGTTAGCGTGAAAAAAATGAACGTAAAAATCGTTTTCCGTCGAGATTTGTGACTCACTGAGACCTTGATAACAATAATTTGTGACCAAGATTCTATTTTATACAGCGTTAATTAGTATAATGCGCACCCCTTACTAGTAGTGATTTGTTACAAATCACTAACAAAACAGGCGTTGCATCAGAGGATAAGATAATAATGCATATAATCATGGGTCTGGTTGGGATGATCACCCTCATCCTTATCGCTGTATTGTTCTCCAGTAACCGTCGGGCAATCAACATTCGTACCGTTGCTGGTGCGTTTGCCATTCAAGCGGCGCTGGGTGCGTTTGTACTGTATGTACCAGTGGGTCGGGATATCCTGGTTGCAGTATCTAGCGCGGTCTCTAATGTCATCGGCTATGGCCAAAGCGGTATCGACTTCCTGTTCGGTGGCTTGGTCAGCAATAAAATGTTTGAAGTGTTCGGTGGCGGTGGCTTTATCTTTGCCTTTCGCGTGTTGCCGGTCATTATCTTCTTCTCCTCTCTCATTGCCGTCCTTTACTACCTTGGCATCATGCAGATGGTGATCAAATTGCTAGGTGGTGGCCTGCAAAAAGTACTGGGCACCTCTCGCACTGAATCCTTGTCTGCCACTGCGAACATCTTCGTGGGTCAAACTGAAGCGCCACTGGTGGTTCGTCCTTACATCTCCAAGATGACTGACTCTGAGCTGTTTGCTGTCATGTGTGGTGGTCTGGCTTCAGTAGCAGGCTCTGTGCTGGCAGGTTACGCCGCCATGGGCGTCAAGATGGAGTACCTGATTGCCGCTTCCTTCATGGCCGCACCAGGTGGTCTGTTGTTCGCTAAATTACTGGTTCCTGAAACTGAAACCCCGAACTATGACGAAAGCTCGGCCGATGCAGAGCTAGATGACAAGCCTGCTAACGTCATTGACGCCGCTGCGGCTGGCGCCTCTGCCGGTATGCAACTAGCCCTGAACGTGGGTGCCATGCTGCTGGCCTTCATCGGCCTCATCGCCATGATCAACGGGATCTTCTCCGGTGTGGGTGGCTGGTTTGGTTATCCGCAGCTGTCACTGGAGTTGCTACTAGGTTGGATCTTCTCCCCACTGGCCTTCCTCATTGGTGTGCCTTGGAGTGAAGCGCAAGTTGCCGGCTCCTTCATCGGTCAAAAACTGGTGGTCAACGAGTTTGTGGCTTACCTAAACTTTGCGCCATACCTAAAAGATGAAGCGCTGATCAATGGCGTCGTCATGTCTGACCACACCAAGGCGATTATCTCCTTCGCGCTGTGCGGTTTTGCCAACCTCTCTTCCGTGGCTATCTTGCTCGGTGGTCTTGGCTCCATGGCACCGAACCGCCGCGCAACCATTGCACGCTTTGGTCTAAAAGCGGTGCTAGCAGGCTCTTTGTCTAACTTGATGTCCGCGACCATCGCCGGCTTCTTCTTAGCACTGTCAGCCATGTAATCGCGTACATATTGATGCGTGTTAAACCACAACGCCACGGCCCTTGCCGTGGCGTTGCTACATCTGCAAATGACACCTGTTAAGCACTGTATTTGCGCAAGATGGCCCATGCCAACACTGCCAGATGTGAGGCACCTCTGAAATTGACACATCCGACTTGCAAACAGGGGGTATCTCGGCTGAAATAGGCGCGGCCAGCAGGGTGCTGGCAATGACTAATACTCGATAAAATCGGGTGTTGGCGGTCAAATGGAATTGATTGGGAACTCAGGTCAGATATTGTCGACCTTTCTCAAGTCTTCATGGAACCAAGTCCGCACTTTTGTAAGAAAGTGACAGGGCTCTTGCCTTATTTACAGTCCTAGTGCCGACAGGGTGCTCAATCGCACCTCACTCATGCAGGTACCTTCGTCTGTAATTCCCCTCTCACCTCTTGAGCATGGCTACCTGTACACCCCTTACTAAAGAGTTGGCCAATTACTGGTTATCTGGATTAAATCGAGACATTGGAGCATAGAATGACTGATCTGAACGTGGCCGCTCAGCGCGCGCTAAACCTGATGGACCTGACCACCCTAAACGATGACGATACGCCGCAAAAAGTGATCGAGCTGTGCCATAAAGCTAAGTCGGCAGCAGGCCTGACCGCCGCTGTCTGTATCTATCCCCGTTTTATCCCTATCGCGCGCAAAACCTTGCGTGAAATCGGCGCGGCCGATGTACGGATTGCAACCGTCACCAATTTCCCCCACGGTAACGACGATATTGACATCGCGGTCGCTGAAACCCGCGCGGCAGTTGCCTATGGCGCCGATGAAGTGGACGTCGTTTTTCCTTATCGTGCCTTTATGGCGGGCAATGAGCAGGTTGGTTTTGATCTGGTCAGGGCCTGTAAAGAGGCCTGCGGCGCCAAGGTATTGCTTAAAGTGATCATCGAGACCGGCGAACTAAAAGATGCTGCGCTAATTCGCCGCGCATCTGAAATTTGTATCGATGCGGGCGCTGATTTTATCAAAACCTCCACCGGTAAAGTGCCCGTTAATGCCACCCCAGAAGCAGCCCGCATCATGATGGAAGTGATCAAAGCGAAGAACCCGAAAGTGGGCTTTAAGCCCGCTGGCGGGGTGAAAGATGCCGCCGTGGCCGGTCAGTACCTCGCCATGGCCGAAGAGATCCTTGGTCACGATTGGGTATCTGCCCGCACTTTCCGCTTTGGCGCCTCTAGCCTGCTCGCCAGCTTGCTGGCTACGCTGGGCCACGGTGATAAACCGGCTAACAGCAACGGTTACTAATCCACTGATAACAGGGTGGGATGCTCCTGCCCTGTTGCGCCCCCTGCCATCGGTGGGTGAGCGGGTCAACGCATAGACTTGTTTGACGCCAGCCATGGCGGAGGGAATCAAAGATGTTTCTGCCTCAAGAAATTATTCGCAAGAAACGTAACGGTGAAGCGCTCAGCGCCCAAGAAATTCAATTCTTCATTCAGGGCATCACCAATAACAGCATCGGCGAAGGCCAGATTGCTGCGCTGGCGATGGCTGTTTATTTCCAAGATATGACCATGGATGAACGGGTGGCCCTCACCTGTGCCATGCGCGACTCAGGCATGGTGCTAAATTGGGAGCACCTCAATCTCGGTGGCCCGATTGTCGATAAACACTCCACCGGCGGGGTCGGTGATGTCGTCTCTCTGATGCTGGGCCCCATGGTCGCGGCCTGCGGCGGTTTTGTGCCGATGATTTCCGGTCGGGGCCTAGGCCATACCGGCGGCACCCTCGATAAACTCGATGCAATTCCTGGCTATCAAACCTCTGTTAGCAATGCGCGTTTTCTAAACGTGGTGAAAGACGCAGGGGTCGCCATCATCGGCCAAACCAGCGATCTAGCTCCCGCAGACAAGCGTATCTATGCCGTGCGAGACATCACGGCCACCGTTGAATCTATTGCCATGATCACCGGCTCCATCCTCTCTAAGAAGCTCGCCTCTGGGCTAGATGCGTTGGTGATGGATGTGAAAGTCGGCTCCGGCGCCTTTATGCCCACCTTTGAGGCCTCCGAAGAGCTCGCTAAAAGCATTGTGGCCGTCGCCAACGGGGCGGGTTGCCGCACCTCTGCGCTACTCACTGACATGAGCCAGGTGCTGGCCTCCAGTGCCGGTAACGCCGTGGAAGTGCGCGAAGCGGTACGTTATCTGACCGGTGCATACCGTAACCCGCGCATCCACGCGGTCACCATGGCTCTGTGTGCCGAGATGCTGATCTCCGCAGGTTTAGCCCGCGATGACGGCGAGGCCCGCAGCAAACTGCAGGCGGTGCTGGACAATGGCAAGGCAGCCGAGATCTTCGGTCGTATGGTGACCGGTCTTGGTGGCCCTGCTGACTTTGTCGAGCGTTATGACGCATACCTGCCGAGCGCAGCCATCGTGCGTCCGGTCTTTGCACCTCACAGCGGTGTGGTCACAGCGATGGATACCCGCGCACTAGGTCTGGCCGTGGTGGCGATGGGCGGTGGTCGGCGCAGTGCCGGTGATAAACTCGATTATGCCGTCGGTCTCACTGACATGATCCGCTTAGGTCAACGGGGCGATGCAAGCACCCCTATTGCGATGATCCACGCACAAACTGAAGAACAATATGCTCACGCCGCCGGCTTAGTGCTGGCTGCGGTCCAAATGGGTGATGAGCGACCTCAGGCACTGCCTGAGGTGTACCGCCGCATCACCTTGGCTGATTTGTAACAAGGGGAAGACCCATGAAACGTACCTTTATTCTGATGATGGACTCTTTTGGTATTGGCGCAGCAGCCGATGCCGATAAATTCGGGGATGTGGGTGCCAACACCCTTGGCCATATTGCCAAAGCCTGTGCCGCCGGTGAAATTGCAGGGCGTGGCGCCCTTCATCTGCCCAATCTCAACAAGTTAGGGCTTGGCCATGCCAGTGAGCTAGCCTCTGGCTACTTTCCACAAGGGCTAAACAAAGATATCGACGTGGTCGGCGCCTATGGCTTTGCCCAAGAGATCTCTTCTGGTAAAGACACTCCATCCGGTCACTGGGAGATCGCGGGCGTGCCGGTGCTGTTTGAGTGGGGCTATTTTAAAGAGCACACCCATAGCTTCCCGCAGGCGCTGCTAGATGCCATCGTTGAAAAAGCCGGCCTCTCTGGTTATCTTGGCAATTGCCACGCCTCTGGTACCCAAGTGCTAGACGATCTAGGCGAGGAGCACATGCGCACCGGTAAGCCTATTTTGTATACCTCCGCTGATTCGGTGTTTCAGATTGCCTGTCACGAAGAGACCTATGGCCTTGAGAAGCTCTATGAGTTATGCCACATCGTGCGCGAACTGCTGGAGCCCTACAACATTGGCCGCGTTATCGCCCGTCCATTCGTAGGCACTGGCAAAGGTCATTTTAAACGGACTGGCAACCGTCATGACTACTCGGTGCTACCGCCAGCGCCGACCGTGCTTGACTATATGAAAGAGGCCGGTGGTCAAGTCGTCTCTATCGGTAAAATTGCCGATATCTATGCCAATCAAGGTATTACCAAGCAAGTGAAGGGCACCGGTTTAGCTGAGCTGTGGGATCGCACCCTCGAAGAGGTGAAGGCCGCCGGTGACAATACTATCGTCTTCACCAACTTCGTCGATTTCGACTCCTCCTATGGCCACCGTCGCGATGTGAAAGGCTACGCAGAAGCGCTTGAGTATTTTGACTCCCGCCTGCCAGAGCTGTTCTCGTTGCTGCAAAATGGTGACGTGGTGGTGCTCACCGCTGACCATGGTTGCGACCCGACTTGGGGCGGCACCGAACACACCCGTGAATATATTCCGGTGTTGTTCTTTGGTAAGCCAGTTAAAGCCGGCACGATTGGTCGTCGTGAGACATTTGCCGATATCGGCCAGAGCATTGCCGCCTATCATGGTTTGCCAGCATTGCAATATGGCACAAGCTTTTTGTAATTTATTGCCCGCTGTGTTCGCAGCGGGCAGCCAATAAAGATAATAAAACGCAACCTAGAGTCAAGGAATCAAGAGAATGGCTACTCCTCATATCAACGCCAAAGATGGCGCGTTTGCTGATACCGTACTGATGCCAGGGGATCCCCTGCGCGCTAAATATATCGCTGAAACCTTTCTCGATAACGTAGAGCAAGTGTGCGATGTGCGTAGCATGCTCGGCTTTACCGGCACCTATAAAGGCCGCCGCATTTCGGTGATGGGCCATGGCATGGGCATCCCGTCTTGCTCTATCTATACCAAAGAGTTGATCACTGAATATGGCGTCAAAACCCTGATCCGGGTCGGCTCTTGCGGCGCGGTACGTGAAGACGTGAAACTGCGTGATGTGGTGATCGGTATGGGTGCCTGCACCGATTCTAAAGTCAACCGTATCCGTTTTAAGGATCACGACTTTGCTGCGATCGCTGACTTTGATTTGGTCGCCAATGCAGTACAAGCGGCTAAAAATAAAGGCATTCCAGTGCGCGTTGGGAACATCTTCTCTGCCGACTTGTTCTACAACCCAGATCCCACCATGTTTGACGTGATGGAAAAATACGGCATTTTGGGTATCGAGATGGAAGCCGCCGGTATCTATGGCGTGGCAGCGGAGTTCGGCGCTAAAGCACTGACGATCTGCACCGTTTCAGATCACATTCGCACGGGCGAGCAAACAACGGCCGAAGAGCGTCAGCTGACCTTCAACGAGATGATTGAAATCGCCCTGGACTCAGTGCTGTTAGGCGACATCTAAGCCTTGACGCCTCGCGTTAAAGATCATGGCAAACGGCAACTCTTGAGTTGCCGTTTTTTTTTGCTGCAATGGGGCTTATTCTGCGGGTTAAGCCTGCGCGTTCAGGTAGTGGGCGTATCTGCTGAGGGCGGGCTTTTTTTCTTATGTTTGCGCACCCGCATGTAATTGCGGCGCACCCCGTAGGAGATAAGCAACCCCGCAAGTAGCGCAACCAGTAACAACAAGCGCTGTTTTTCTTGGATAACTTTGAGCTGAGTGTCTTTATCCACCAGCAACTTTTGCTCTTCTAGGGTGATACGCAAAAAACCAAGGGTCCGCTCCCCATCCCTGATCTCTTGCACAAATTGGCTGCGCCCCTTGCCTTGCTCTGGTAGCGACTTGTTATCACTGCCAATGGGCAATAAATTCTCAAGGGGCAGCGCCTGTTGGGACTGAGCCAAAGGAATACCGCGCTCATCATAGAGGGTGGCATCGAAAATATCTGGCTCTGCCGCCAGATCTTGGGTCAACCGCTCGAGCTCGCTACTTTTATCCTCTTTCATCCAACGCGTCACATCACGCACCGCATAGGCCACCAATGCTTGGGCTCGGCTGCGGGCATCGCTATGCAGGGACGCTTGGCTTTCACCTTGCATATGGATCAGCACGCCAAATACGCAGCACCCAAGCAGGATACCGGCAGCGAGACTGATCGCACGTTTGATAGGAAGATGGCGCGGCACACGCAGACCTCATGATGACAAGAAGTAGCCAGATCTTGGCGCTTGCCTGTACAAAAAGCAATACGCTACTCTGGGTCAACATGGCTAACACCCTGATCACTAAGGTAGACGACCCCTCCATGCAGCTTGATCACCTCCCCTTGCCGCTCTCTGATTGGCCTCTCGTTTTATCAGATTCGCCTTATTGGCAGCTGAGTGAGGGCCGGCTACAACCCACAACAACCCCACGAAGGCGTGCATGGCTAGTGCTATTTGGACGCGCGCTGGATGCTTCCCATCTGATACGTCTCGCCCCTTTGCTGGCGGCGCACTCACTCGTTGCCACTCTTTATCCGCCCACCGAGATAGCCGGCGTGCCACTGCTGCTGCTCGGCTGCGATGAGTTTGTGCCGACGTTAGTGGCTAAGTTGAAGGCGCAGACGTGGGGGATAGATCTTTGCCACCTTAGCACACTACCCACGTTAAGTGAGCCGGGCCTACTGGTGATGGATATGGACTCCACCGCAATCTGCATCGAGTGCATTGACGAAATGGCCCACCTAGCAGGGGTCGGCGCGCAGGTCGCCGCCCTGACTCGCGCGGCGATGACAGGCAAGTTGGCCTTTGCTGACAGCCTGCGCCAGCGAGTGGCACTGCTTGCTGGTGCCCCCGTGACCCTGCTCGATGAGGTCGCCACCAACATGCCCTGGATGCCGGGCTTAGCGCTGATGGTCGACACCCTGAAAGCGGCGGGTTGGAAGGTCGCGATCGCCTCCGGTGGGTTTACCCGATTCGCCCGCCAATTGCAGCAAGCGCTTGGGCTCGATGCCATCTTCGCCAACGAGCTAACTATCTTGCATGGCCGCCTGACCGGCGAGCTGCTCGGCCCCATCGTCGATGCCAGCGTCAAAGCGCAGATATTGCAGCAGCTAACAGCAGAATATGGGGTGCCACTGGCTCAAACTGTGGCTATCGGTGATGGCGCCAACGATCTCGCCATGCTCGCGGTCGCAGGCCTTGGCATTGCGATTCATGGCAAACCACAGGTGCAAGCCCATGCCGCGGCCACGCTCAACCATCACAACCTAGAGGGAGTGGTTTGCCTGCTGCTGGCCGCATCTTGTCAGGATACGCACTGGGATGAGCGCAAAAGTGAACCGGTAAGTAAGCAGTGAACAAAGGGCGGCAATAACCCTCTATCTGAGCAAGCGGCAACGGCATATATTTTTGCCACATAACCTCACTATTGCCATTGAGCGTTTGATCTGCCGCTCGCAACCACGTATATCAACCAGCAATTGAACCAATTTTCGAGTGATCCATGGCCAAAAATAAAACTGCTTATGTGTGTACTGAATGTGGCGCGGACTTTAGCCGGTGGCAGGGTCAATGCGGTGAGTGCAAGGAGTGGAACACCATTACTGAGGTGCGGCTCGGCTCAGTGACCCCTGCAGGCAAAAATGCTCGTTATACCGGCTATGCGGGGGCCGTAGGTAGCCAAGTGCAAACCTTGGCAGAGATCGCGACCACCGAAATCCCCCGCTTCTCTTCTGGCTTTAAAGAGCTAGACCGCGTGCTAGGCGGGGGCGTGGTACCCGGCTCTGCCATTTTGATTGGTGGTAACCCAGGGGCAGGTAAATCTACCCTGTTACTACAAACCATGTGCGGTCTAGCTGAGCGGATGAAAACCCTCTATGTCACCGGTGAGGAGTCGCTGCAGCAAGTAGCGATGCGCGCTAGCCGCCTTGGGCTACCTACCGATAAGTTACGGATGCTCTCTGAAACCAGCGTCGAGCAGATCTGCTTAATTGCCCAGCAAGAGCAACCACAGATCATGGTGATCGACTCGATTCAAGTGATGCATGTGGCGGATGTGCAATCGTCCCCAGGTTCCGTTTCGCAAGTGCGTGAAGCCGCAGCCCTGCTGACCCGCTACGCCAAGCAGAATCATGTGGCCATTTTTATGGTGGGCCATGTGACTAAAGATGGCAGCCTCGCCGGCCCTAAAGTGCTCGAACACTGCATCGACTGCTCGGTACTGCTCGATGGTGGCCATGACTCACGGTTTCGCACCTTGCGCTCCCACAAAAACCGTTTCGGTGCAGTCAATGAGCTCGGTGTCTTTGCCATGACTGAGCAGGGAATGCGCGAGGTGAGCAACCCCTCTGCCATTTTCCTCAGTCGGGGTCAGGAGCAAGCGCCTGGCTCTATCGTCATGGTAATTTGGGAAGGCACTCGACCACTGCTAGTGGAGCTACAGGCACTGGTGGACTATTCCCAGCTTTCTAACCCGCGCCGGGTAGCAGTGGGGATGGATCACAACCGTCTTGCCATGTTGCTCGCCGTGCTGCACCGCCATGGTGGTTTGCAAATGGCAGATCAAGATGTCTTTATCAACGTGGTGGGCGGAGTGAAGGTCGAGGAGACCAGCGCAGACTTAGCCTTATTACTCGCCATGGTTTCAAGCTTTCGCGATCAAGCGCTGCCCAAAGATCTGGTGGTATTTGGTGAGGTCGGGCTCTCGGGTGAAATTCGTCCCGTCCCCTCTGGACAAGAGCGACTACAAGAAGCCGCTAAACATGGCTTTCGCCGGGCCATCGTGCCCTACGCCAATGCACCGAAGCACCCTATTGAAGGAATGGAAGTCGTGCCGGTGAGAAAGCTGGCCGACGCCCTTGAGGCGCTGTGAGTGACGAGATGAACGTGACTAAGTCACGGCCATGGTATGTCTGCAATGGCGTGCTGCCATAGTGTGCTGCAATGGTGCGACTACAACAAAGTGGTGTGACAGTAACAGGCAGAGGGTAATAAAGAGATAGCAGCGCGCCATCTTAGACAGCCCCGCCGAGTACGGCTTGTATGACGTACTCGGCGGTGACCCTTAACCATCAAAATGATGGTTAAATGTGTGCAGTGCACAAAGACTCCACCACATGCAGCGCCTTCACCAACCGATCCTCTTGCATAAACCGCGCCTCTAGCACCGGCCCTAGCTCATTAAGATCATCATCCAGTTGCAATAATTGCGCCTCGCTCGCATCACTGTATTTGTCATTAAATTCAAGGGCGAACTCAGTGCTGGTGCGAATATGGGGATAAATACGTTTAGCAAGCTCTAGCGTTTCACCACTGGCCTGTTCAAACGCGGTGACAACGTGGTGATAAATTTCAAAGTGGCCCGCGCTAACATAATCCACTAAGCGGTCACAAAAATGTTGTAGCTGTTCGGTATTAGGTAAGCTGCGCTGTTTAACGCGCCCCGCAGTCAAGCCTGCCAGCTGCATATAATCGACCAGCAAAGCCTGCCTTGCTTCTAACCAATCGTCGATAGCCTTGTGCTTACCTGCTAGCGCTTGCTTGGTCTGTTCCAGTTTCGTCAACATAACTCCTCCATGGGGCAAAAGCTGGGCAACTGATGAGACTTCTAAGCTGCTCTAGCGGTGACCTTATCTATAACTAGGGAAAATCGATGCAAGCGTCAATAGCCTTGTTAGGATATTGTTAATTGGCGAGCAAATAACCTCAAATGACACTGTTTGACCGGCCGATATTTAGCCCACAAAATACCCCATCCCCAATTAATGTGAGTTTTTCCACAAATCTTGATGAAAACCCCAGCATTTAAGCCGCTCCCCGCGATAAAGCCTTTGCCTGTAAGTTTTTTTTTGCATAGAGTGGCCCAGCGCTAAATGCCCGATCATAAAGGAAATGTTATGAACAAAGCTCAACTTGTCGATGCGATTGCCACCAAGGCTGATCTGAGCAAAGCTCAGGCTAAAATGGCTCTAGAAGAAATTATCAGTGGTATTACCCAGAGCTTGAAAGAAGGTGATGCGGTGCAACTGGTCGGTTTTGGCACCTTCAAGGTTTCTCACCGTGCTGGCCGTACTGGTCGTAATCCGCAAACGGGTCAAGAGATCCAAATTGCTGCAGCCAATGTGCCTTCATTTGTAGCTGGTAAAGCGCTCAAAGACGCCGTCAAATAAGCCCAACCCGCTATTTTCAACAATGCCAGTCAGCTTGCTGCCTGGCATTGTTTTTATCATTTTCTTTCATCGGTCAGTGATACTCCTTGGTTTTCCCATCGCGATGGCGCTCATGGCACATCATTCATGGCAATAAAAAGAGCCCCTCAGGATCGCTGAGGGGCTCTTTTTATTGTTGCTAACTAAGCCGCTCATTAAGCAGCTCATTGAGCTAAACGACTTATTTTCCTCACAGGCTGTTTAACTGCTCGGGTGCCAGCGCCAGTGCGTCGTTGTGATTCACGCCAATACCGCGGGCGAGCACTTGGCGGGCAATGGCATGAGCCTCTGCTAACGAGTGCATGTTGTAGGTGCCGCACTGGTATTCGTTCAGCTCAGGGATCTTCCCTTGATCTTGCACCAGCAATACGTCGTTCATGGCCGCTTGCCAAGCTGCGCCCACCCGCGCTTCATCTGGCGCGCCAATCAGGCTCATGTAAAATCCAGTGCGACAACCCATCGGCGAAATATCGATAATTTCAACGCCGTTGCCGTTCAGGTGATCTCGCATAAACCCAGCGAACAGATGCTCAAGGGTGTGAATACCGCGCTCAGAGAGGATCTCTTGGTTCGGCACACAAAATCGTAAATCAAACACCGTAATGGTGTCTTTGTTTGGGGTCTGCATGGTCTTAGCCACGCGTACCGCTGGCGCGGCCATACGGGTATGATCAACGGTAAAACTGTCCAATAGTGGCATTTTTAACTCCTCATGAGTGACTAGAACCAGCTTCCTTTACTCGCCAGCTGGTTCTTGCATTGACTGTATTGCGCGCCGTAACGCTGGGCCCGAGCCGCTACTTTTTTCGAGGTTTTCATTAGCCACGCCTTACTGCGATAGCTGCCTCGCCGATAGCCTCCCCACCCTTCGTGATAGTTAAGATACTGGCCATACGCATCCCACTTAGAGGTACGGTTAACTTTCTGAGCCTTATTGCTATACCACCCCATAAAATCGATCGCATCGGCGAACTCATCACGATCGCTCCAGCTATTGCCGGTTTCTCGCTGATAGTCATCCCAGGTATCGTCTTTAACTTGAGCGTAGCCATAAGCAGAACTAGCTCGCCCAGTTGGAATAAACAGAAAATACTGCATCGGTGGCTTGGCATCTTCCACAAAAGAGGACTCCTGATACATCATGGCCATCACCACGTGGATCGGGGTCCCCCACTTTTTGTTCATCTTAAGCGCCGCCTCATGCCACTCTGGCTTTTCGCGAAAAATCTGGCATAAGTTTTCTGGCTGAGCGGGTGGACGTGTACTACAGGCAGTTAGGCCAGCTAGCAGACCCACTACTACCACAAGGTGCTTCCAACGCATCAAATCAAGTCGCCTTTTGTTTATCTCGTTAGCCACAATTTAACCCACGTTAAATTGCCTCTTCATTTTCTTCACCGGTGCGGATACGAATAACGAGCTCCACTTCATAGACGAAGATCTTACCATCACCAATTTTTCCGGTACGCGCAGTATGTTGAATCGCTTCAAGACAGGCCTCGAGATCCTCGTCCTGCACCACCAGTTCCACTTTGACCTTCGGCAGAAAATCCACCATATACTCGGCACCACGATAAAGCTCGGTATGGCCTTTTTGGCGGCCAAAGCCTTTCACTTCTGACACCGTCATGCCATTGATGCCGATCTCGGCCAACGCCTCGCGAACATCGTCTAACTTAAAAGGTTTGATGATGGCTTCAATCTTCTTCATGGTGACTCCTTACCAGTTCTGTTTGCCAAACCCTGATGTGATGGGATAACGACGATCCTTACCAAAATTGCGAGCCGTGATACGAGGCCCAACCGCTGCTTGTCGGCGCTTGTATTCGTTAAGGTCCACCAACCGAATCA
Organism: Aeromonas sp.; assembly: GCA_051652185.1. Taxonomy (GTDB): domain Bacteria; phylum Pseudomonadota; class Gammaproteobacteria; order Enterobacterales; family Aeromonadaceae; genus Aeromonas. Next base: position 61,829 of record JBOFTS010000065.1, on the reverse strand, counting down.
CTTTACGCACCACGGCCTCTTCAAAGCCTTCTGCGACCATATCGGCAAGGGAGGCATCTTCTTCAACATAGCGCTTGAGAATCGCATCGAGGATCTCATAAGGGGGCAAGCTATCTTGATCCACCTGATCTGGCGCCAACTCGGCTGAAGGCGGACGATCAATGACTCGCTGCGGGATCACATAGTCGACCGAGTTGCGATATTCGCACAATTTAAACACCAGCGTCTTGGGGACGTCTTTGAGCACATCAAAGCCACCGGCCATATCGCCATAAAGGGTGGCGTATCCAACCGCCATCTCACTTTTATTACCCGTGGTCAGCACGATGCGACGTCGCTTATTAGACAGCGCCATTAGCAGCACACCACGGCAACGGGCCTGTAGGTTCTCTTCGGTTGTATCGCGGCTCGTGCCCTCAAACAGCGGCGCTAGCTGGGCCATAAACCCTTCAAACATCGGCTCGATCGAGATGATGTTAAACTCTACCCCCATCCGCTCAGCCTGCTCTTTGGCATCTGCCACGCTCATCTGGGCGGTATAGCGAAACGGCATCATCACCGCCTGCACTTTCTCTGCCCCAATAGCATCGGCCGCGATGGCCAGTGTCAGCGCCGAATCAATACCACCAGAGAGGCCCAGCACTGCCCCGTGAAAGCCATTTTTAGTGATGTAATCACGCACTGCCAGCACCAGCGCCTGATAGGTTTCAGCCAATGGCTCCAGCGGTGCTGCGGGTTCCCGCTCTTTCACCGGCTGACCATCGATAAAGCGAACGAGCGCGAGCTCTTCAGCAAACGGAGCCAACTTGTGGGTCAACTCCCCATGGCGGTTGAACACCTTGGAGCAACCGTCGAAAATCAGCTCATCCTGACCGCAGACCTGATTGAGGTAGACCAGTGGCAAACCCGTTTGATCACAGCGCTCAGCCATCAGTTCGCGGCGGATCCAGGGCTTTTCTTGATCATACGGGGAGGCATTGATAGTGAGCAGCAGCTCAGCTCCGGCAGCCTTGGCGGCCAGCGCAGGAGCCGGTTGCCACAGATCTTCACAGATAAGCAGCCCGAGCTGATGACCACGAAACGGTACCACACAGGTCTGAGTGCCAGCGGTGAAATAGCGTTTCTCATCAAACACCCCATAGTTGGGCAAGTCTTGCTTAAAATAGCGAGCGACGAGTTTGCCTTGTTCATAAAGCGACGCGGCATTGTAAAGCGCCTCTCCTTCCCGCCAAGGGTGCCCCACCAAAATAGCGCAGTGACCGTGCCACGCGCCAATGCGAGCGAGCGCTGCATCAACCCGGAGCATCAAATCGGCTCGCAGCAACAGATCTTCTGGCGGATAACCGGTCAGTGCCAGCTCGGAGCAGACCAGCAGATCTGCACCTTGCCGCTCAGCGTTAGCGGCGGCAGCGAGTACCTTGTCAGTGTTTTCTTCGATGGCGCCTACCGTCAGATTCAACTGGGCAAGCATCAGAGAGAGGGCTTTGGCCATGGTGATGGGTCTTAAAATCAGAAAAGATGAGGGAATGATAAAGAAAAGGCGCTGGCTGTGCCAGCGCCTTGGATTGCCCCATCCCACCTAAGGAGAGCAGGTCAAGTTCGCCGCATTGGTGACGGCATTATCCACCAGCAAGGTGCAAGGACCATTGATGAGCTGCCCATTAACCGGGGGCGTCATAGCAATATTTAACGTACTCGGCCAAAGCAAGAAGGAGGTGCCATTACCCGAATAGGTAAAGTTCACCACCAAGGTGCTGTTTTGCGGGGCCATGCAGCTATAAAAGGCAGTCTGGTTATCATTGTTTGGCTTATTTAGCTGACACGTTGCCCCTGACGTTGAGGTACTGATAGAAAAATTACTGAAAATATTTTTCTTACACGCAATGGGGGTAGGATCTTTATTGCTTGTCGGTTCAAGACACTGCACCTTGCCCGTCACCGTTAATAATGGTTGCCCCACAATGTTAGAATCGATTGCAAGGGCAAGCTCAGAACTAAGAGCAAGCTCTTTATCTCGCGGTGAAATCAGCGTTGCTGTCACCCCTGAATTCCCTTGATAAATGGTGGCTTTAACTTTCACGCTCTGCAGTGCTTGATTCATATCTTTAGTGGTTTTTTTTGCCGCTAAAAAACCTCGACTATAAGTACCAAAGTAGTAGTTATTAAGGTCAACAATAGTGTCAACCGGTTCATTACTTACTTGTGCATAGTCGCTCACCTCTCCAGTTAATTGGCCACTCAGTGGCGTCATAGACCACTCGGCCAACATTGTCAGGTTGATATCTTGAAAAGGCACCTTAGCCAAATAGCCCGTAATGCTGGCATCTATCCCACTTAAATAGTTCGGGTTTAAAATATCAACATAGATACCGCGCGCAATAAGTTGTTGGGTACCAGTATTTACTGTGATGCTCGTTGTGGTATCCCCACCCGATGCAACGTTGGTAGGCGTTTGCAGCCACGTAGAAAAATCGATGATTGATGGCGTGCTTGTTGTTGGGTTTGATGTCCAGCGCAAGGTCTGTTTTTGCCAATCAATATATTCCTTGACCACATATTTAATGTAATTTTGATAACTGACTTGATTTGCCTTTTTAGCTAAAAAATCGGTGGTCGTTACGATCACTTTAACCAAATTCCAATCAGGGAGCGGACGATAGTAACCATCTAGGCGAACAAAACGACAGGCATCGATATAATTTCCGCTAGCAGTGGCAAAGAGTGCACTGTTATAACGCTGCCGGCTGGTATTTAACGGAGCATAATAGCTCAAAAAATCAGAATTTGTGCCATCAAAATGATCTCTACAACAACTACTACAAAGGGCCGGCTGATTATTTTCACTGACCACGCCACTTTGCTTATTCTGCTGCGCGCCGCTCTTCCAATACAGCTGATGAGTTGCTGTGCTATAAGCCTGTGCGGGTAAATAAGCACTTAGCGTTGCACCATAACGGCAAGCGCAACTGACTGAGCTAATATCTTGCTGAATTTGCTGGGTATTAGTTGTACTCTCCGGTTGAAAAGTCACCGTTTCAAACTGCACCTCTTTACCGATGGTATTATTTTTGGCCACGACATTTGGTGAAGGCTTGCTCGTTTCTTGCTTGCTACCATTGCCAAGATCGATTGAAATAACATCAGGTGCTACCCCAGGAACATAATTAATTTTTGGTCCAACTCGGCTAGCATCAAGCCCACCATTAATTTGAGATAACCCCAACGATTGAATCGGTGATATATAGCCGGTGAGAAAAATAGAGATATTATTTCCTTTACTATTCACCCAGCTGACGGTCGTTGCAACCTGCTTGCGACCCGGATAGTTTAATAAATATCCAGTAGGGGCGACCCCCTCCCATGCAGCAGTGGCACTATTCCAATATTGGTTATTAACCGTCCAAACGAGTGAGTAACTATCCTTTGATAAGATTTTGGTGGTATTGCCACTGACAATATTATTATAAGCAGTGTGCGGGGATGTCGCTATCACTAAACTATTGAAGTTTCGCAACTCATCAAGTTTTGACTCTGCAAGACGCATGGCAACTTCATAGCGTTTTCCATCTTGAGATGCACTTAATGCAGATTTTGACAGGGTCACCAAACCCACTACAGCAACCCCTAATACAACTAGGGTTACCAATATTTCCAGTAGGCCAAATCCATTTTGCCGTTTCATTTATTTATCCTCTACCAGTCGCGCCAGCTACCCGGTACCTGTTTAAGTGTCTGAAAAGCAACGCCCGTCTTGATATTGCTCAACACAGTCTCATCATATTTGGCATCATAGGTTCCGTTAGATTTACCGAGTTGAAAGTTCGCGGCCAACGCACCATGAACGATAGCGCCACCCGTAAGCTTGATATCTGTGTTTGCTGCGGCAGGGTCAGAAGAGTATGCAAATACCAACCCATATAACTGACGATTACCATTAATGGTCAGGCTGCCATCTTTAATAATCAATACAACCGGTGCAGCTGGTGTGCCGATATCACCATTTTGGCTGCAGTCACCATTGACGATAACCACACCCGTGGTGGCCGGCCCAAGACCATTGCAATTACTGACAATTTGATTGGCTTTTGACTCTATATTGACCCAGCCAGCGGCATCATCTTTTTCGTTAAATAAATACCAGACCAAATCAGAGGGAAAAAGAGGATCACTATCCTTAATATCTGATTGTTTACTGTTCCTCTGGCTAATATTGGCACTGCAGCCCCCAGCGTAATCACCCTGATTACAGGTCTGACCCGAACCATTCGTGAGATCGACATAATCATTGGTCCAGACCGACAGTGGCACGCCAAGTCCACCGCCATTAGGATTGGCTACGACGGTAAAGTTCCCACCTACCGCCATACCACCGGCAACAGTGAGTGGAGCCGAGGGGGTTCCTGCAAGCACATTATTTAACACATATTGTGCTTCAACAGCCGCTTGGGCTTGATTGTTATTTAAATTGGCGACAGAACGAATACGAATAGGAGTAATCAGCGTGGTACTCCCGACATTTACCGCAAAGGGAGTCATGCACTCGAGGGTCAAGGTATAAGTCCCACCCGCAGCAGATGGTGCAAATGGGGTTCCTGACCAAGTGGGTAATGATGAGGAGCAAGGCCATCCTTCTACAGCGAGTCGACCAATCCCATAAGTGAGCCCCTGTTCAGCCAATGCAACCACTTGACGATAAAGTGTTTCATTTAAGGTGACACGGCGATCTGCCATCAGCATCTTGCCCACCAGCAACGACACTGCCAACAAGATCAGCACCAAGATCAACGTGATAGTGAACGTAGTGAAACCAGATTGAGTTCTCATATCAATACCCATCGTTACGTAGCTTGATATCCCGCTGCAAGTTTAGCGTCAGCGCTGTATTGCCCTTGTCGCGACCAGAGATATTAAGCGTAATCGCTCTCGCGCCACTGACCTGACTACTCGGCTGCAGACTATAGGTAAGCTCGGTAATTTCGATGGTGTTATCGGTTGAAAGAAAGCTACCGCTATCGCATGCCGCTGAGGCTCCGGTAGCTAGTTTCACCCCCTCGCTGCTATAGCTATACACTCGGGACTCATTTTGCGACGAAGAAGAAGAGGCATCCGGATTATCAAGCACACCATTAGCATCGTTGTCATAACGAACTCTAATACAACGATAGAGCTTGGAACCTGGTGGCGTCTCATCAAGCAGATCGGCATTGCCATTGAAATAAAAAGCAGATGGGGTAGCCCCAGAGACCAACCGCATTGCCGTGGCGGCGCTGGCATCATAACCCGCACGCTGAATATCGCGGGCCATCATGTCGGTGATGCTCTGCAGCTCTTGATTGAGGCGACTCACCTTCATGGCGGTGCTATTGGCTCGAAGGATCGTGACAAACAGTGAGCTAACTGCTGCCACTAGTAGCAACCCTGCCACCATGGCGACCATCAGCTCGACGAGACTAAAACCCTTAGCGTTTAATCGCATGGCTGCTCCCCTGCTAGGCCGCAAACTGCACTCGTGCGCACCCGCCCAAGACCACTGGTGACCACCTTCATACTGGCAACCGATGAGGTGAGCGTGATATTGCCATTTGGCATGGTGCCACGGCGAGGAGAAAAGGTGATGGGCCGCACTTGGCTCGATGATTCCACATAGGTCGCCGTCAAGATAATGCCAGGGAACTCGCTTGCATCGACCCCTTTGCGACCCTCGATACTGGAGCAAGCATCACTGCAACTACCACAGGAGCCATCAATATGGATGCGATAACACCAATTGCTGGTACCACTGTTAAATAGGATCAATTGCAGATTGCGATTACGCTTGATGGCCTCAGATTTAAGCAGCATGACGTCGGTATAAAGCACCTGAGTCGCAGCGTTGACCAATTGCTCTTGGCGTAATGATTGGTAACTAGGAATGGCGACGGTCAATAGCAGAGCAACCAGACCTAAGGCAATCATGAGTTCAATCAGGGTAAAACCCGTAGATCTCCTTTTCGTGCAGTCCATAAGCGCAACACTCCTTTTTTGCTCATGCCAGTAGAGCGCACGGCCAAGACTATCTTATAGTGTCAACCTGTTTCATAAACCGTGGCACCCATGAAAATCAAACAATTAGGGATCACACTGCTGGAGTTGATGGTTGTGATTGCCATCATAGCTATCATTGCGGCCCTCGCTTACCCTAGCTTCACCGATAGTTTGCGCAAATCACGCCGAGTCGATGCCGTCAAAGGTTTGCTGAGCATGCAACTCAAGCAAGAAGAGCATCGCATTTCCAACACCAGCTATAGCAATGTGGTCGCTGATATGGGCAATCCAACAAGCAGTTACTACACCTTTGCCATCTCAGGGGCGAGCGCGACGGCCTATACCCTCATTGCCACGACCCAAGGCGCCCAAGTGGGCGACCAGGCCGGCAGCACAGCGTGCGATACCCTAACGCTCAACAACGCTGACCTTAAAACACCCGCAGAGTGTTGGAAATGAATGCTGACATAAGTGCGGGTATAAGCGCTGGTATAGGTTCTGAACATCGCGACTAAGAATGCGTGCTGAAAATGGGCACTGAAAATAAATGCTAAACATCATGCCCCCGATCGCGGGCCCGCCAGATGATGGCATCTATCCTGCGCAGCACTCATGATAAACTCAGCCCTCCCCCATAGATTGCCATCGACGCCCCCATCAAGATCACTGACGGTCTTAGGCAGATCCTTTGCTTGCACCTTTATCGACCCAAAGAGCGGAGCTACATCATCTATTTTTGATGATAAATTGCAACATTTAAGAAACAAATGACATGAGTGCCAATACAAAAAAGCCACCTTACAAGAAGGTGGCTAGAACAGACGTGACATGATGCGCATGGCCTGAAACGGTCAGATAATCCGTAACTCCGGCGGCACCTCAAAGACGACATTTTCTTCTCGGCCGGGATGTTCGGTCACCGCGTTGCCACCTAGCTCGCGCAAACGGGCGATAACTTGCTGCACTAATACATCAGGGGCAGAAGCGCCAGCAGTGACACCCACAGCGGTACTGTTTGCTAACCACGCGGGCTCAATCATAGCGGCATCATCGATGAGATAGGCATGCGTGCCTACCTTTTCGGCAAGCTCACGCAATCGGTTGGAGTTAGAAGAGTTGCGAGATCCCACCACCAGCATGACATCAACCATCCCCGCCATCTCCCGCACCGCATCTTGCCGGTTCTGGGTGGCGTAGCAGATATCATCTTTACGCGGCCCTTGGATATGAGGGAAGCGAGCCCGCAGCGCATCAATGACACCGGAGGTTTCATCGACACTCAAGGTAGTCTGGGTAACAAAGCAGAGATCGTCGGGGTGCTTTACCTTAAGCTCGGCCACATCTTCTGGTGTTTCTACCAGATGCATGCCCCCCTCCTGATTTTCGTACTGCCCCATAGTGCCAATCACCTCAGGGTGGCCGGCATGCCCAATGAGTACCGCTTCAGTCCCTTTACGGCTGGCACGATGCACTTCCATGTGAACCTTGGTGACCAATGGGCAGGTTGCATCAAACACCTTAAGGGCCCGTGACTTGGCTAGCTCACGCACTGTCTTGGCGACCCCATGAGCTGAAAAAATGACGATGCTATCGTCTGGCACTTCACCGAGCTCCTCGACGAAGATGGCCCCTGCATCTTTTAACTTATTCACCACGTAGCGGTTATGTACCACCTCGTGGCGAACATAAATAGGGGCGCCAAATTTCTCTAAGGCGTTCTCAACAATGCTGATAGCGCGATCTACGCCAGCGCAAAAACCGCGAGGGTTAGCGAGTAGAATATCCATTAAATCACGTCTCCCATACCCATGGCGCGATCAACCTCAACACAGCAAAAGCCACGAGGGTTAGCGAGCAGAATATCCATTAATCCACCTTTTCCTCATCAACGGCCAAGATCTCCACCTCGAAGGTAACGGTATGACCGGCCAACGGATGGTTAAGATCGACGGTCACCGACTGCTCAGTCACGGCCCGAATAATGCCAGGCAGCTCACTGCCGTTGGGCTGATCGAACAAGATAATAGCGCCAACGTTTGGCACCAGATCGGCCCCTAATTTTGTGCGATCGAGATGGTAGATATTGTCAGCACTCGCAACCCCAAACGCCTGCTCTGGGGCAAGGGTAAAGCACTTTACCTCCCCTTGACGCAAACCCAACAGGCACTGCTCGAAGGTAGGGGTGAGGCTACCCTCCCCCATCCGCAAACGTGCCGGTTGGCCATGAGCAATCGTGCTATCTGCAATCTCGCCATCTTCGAGCTTGATGCAAAAATGAAACAACACCTCGCTGCTCGCGGTGATTTGCGGGCTCATGACGTGACCGGTTTCTTCTCAGATCGCATGCCTTCGAGCACGATCATCACCGCCCCAATGAAAATAAAGCTGTCAGCTAAATTAAATGCGGGCCAGTGAGCGCCTTGCCAGTAAAAATCGAGAAAATCGACCACATGGCCCAGCACTAAGCGATCAAAGACGTTGCCAAGGGCACCGCCAATGATCAAGGAATAGGCAATGCCACTCCAACGCTGAGTCACCGATTGCTTACGCAACCAATTGATCAGTAATCCACAAATCGCAAACGCCAACGTCGCGAAGAACCAGCGTTGCCAGCCCCCTTGATCAGCCAAAAAGCTAAACGCCGCGCCTTTGTTATACACATGTACCAAGTTGAAAAACGGGGTGATCTCCACCCCGGGGTAACCAAATGGCAACAAGTTGACCACGGCGAGCTTGCTGCCCTGATCCAACACAAAGGCCAGTACCGCTAGCCACAGCCAACGCAGGCCCGTTTTGTTATGCATCCCGTTGTTAGCCTCATTCATTAGGCAAATTGACGGGTTTCACCGTCACCCTCCACGTTGGTCACGCAGCGGCCACAGATCTCTTCATGGCCTGCGATAGTGCCGACATCTTCGACATGGTGCCAGCAGCGATCGCACTTTGCGGCCACAGACTGACTCACGCTCAGCCACAGATCGTCACGCTCAGTTGATACACTCCCTGCCGGAGCACTCTCCACGGTCACGACCAGCGCTTTAGAGGTCAGCAATACAAAACGCAGCTCATTGCCCAACGCATTGAGGCGAGCGGCAAGGGCGGGCTTAGCAAACAGCGTCAGCTCAGCTTGCAAAGATCCACCGATACGCTTCTCGCTACGGGCCACTTCTAGCGCCTTGTTCACTTCACCGCGCACGGTCAGGATCTCGGCCCAGAATTCGTCACTTAAGGTTTCATCCGCCGCTAGCCCAAACAGACCGTCATACCACTCTTCGGTAAATACGAATTCGCCGCGCTCACCTGGCAACAGGGCCCAGATCTCATCGGCGGTGAAACTCATGATTGGCGCCATCCAGCGCACCATGGCTTCAACAATATGATAAAGCGCAGTTTGGCAAGAACGACGAGCCAAGCTATCGCCTTTGGCGGTGTACTGGCGATCTTTGATAACGTCTAAATAGAACGAGCCCATTTCAACAGAGCAGAACTGCATCAGCTTTTGGGTCACGCCGTGGAAGTTGTACTCGTTAAACGCCTCAATGATCTCCGCTTGCACCGCGTTAGCGCGGCCCACAGCCCAACGATCCACCACCACCATGTCAGCTGGCGCCACCATGTCGGTGGCAGGGTTAAAGCCGTGTAAGTTAGCTAGCAAGAAGCGAGCTGTGTTACGAATACGGCGATAAGCATCGGCAGAGCGCTTGAGGATCTCATCAGAAACGGTCATCTCACCGGTGTAGTCGGTACTTGCGACCCACAAACGCAAAATGTCAGCACCCAGTTTGTTCATCACATCCTGCGGGCTCACCACGTTACCGATGGATTTTGACATCTTACGACCTTGGCCATCCACGGTGAAACCATGGGTCAGCACTTGGTTGTAGGGCGCCTTATCTTTCATCGCCACGCCAATCATCAAAGAGGACATGAACCAACCACGATGCTGATCTGAGCCTTCTAAATAGAGATCGGCAGTATGACCGTTGAACTCAGGACGGGCGTCAACAACAGAAGAGTGGGTGGAACCTGAGTCAAACCAAACGTCTAGGGTATCTGGCACCTTGTCGTACATGTCGGCATCGCTGCCAAGTAGTTCGGCTTTGTCCAGATCCCACCAAGCTTGAATACCTGACTGCTCAACTCGCTTGGCAACCTCGTGCATCAAACGTACAGATTCTGGGTGCAGCTGCTGCGTCTCTTTGTGCACGAATAACGAGATAGGTACACCCCAGGTGCGCTGACGAGAGATACACCAATCAGGACGGTTCTCGACCATCGCCTGAATGCGGTTTTTACCCCAAGCCGGCACCCAACCGCTTTGGCCGTGTTGTTTGATACCCTCTTGCTCGATGCGCTCAATCTCTTCTAATGCCCGCTGACGCAACCCTTTTTGATCCATGCTGATGAACCACTGTGGGGTCGCACGGAAGATAATCGGGGTCTTATGACGCCAGCAGTGCGGATAAGAGTGGTTGAACACCTCGTGATGCAGCAATGCGCCGCGCTCAGTTAATACCTCAACCACAACCGCGTTGGCTTTAAATACATGCTGGCCAGCAAACAGCTCGGTATCAGGCAAATAGACGCCATTGCTACCGACCGGGTTTGCCACTTCAAGACCATATTTTTGACCAACGACAAAGTCTTCCTGACCGTGACCTGGGGCGGTATGTACGATACCGGTACCGGCATCTAGCGTGACATGCTCGCCCAATACGACGGGCACATCAAAGTGGTAGAACGGGTGCTTAAAGCGCAGCAACTCAAGTGCGGCGCCTTTGGCGTAGCCCAAGTTGTGATAGTGCTCAATCCCGGCGCGATCCATCACCTCTTTCACCAGCTCGGTGGCGAGGATCAGACGCTCTGGATGCTCCCCTTCAACCTGCACCAACGCATAATCAAGGTCGGCATGCATGGCAATGCCGCGGTTAGCAGGCAACGTCCACGGGGTAGTGGTCCAGATCACCGCAGAGATCACGCCCTTGCCGGTATGGCCTGGTGCGCAATCAAATTTGGCGGCAACAACGGCCTCGTCAACGGCGTTAAACCGCACATCAATAGAAGGTGAGTTCTTGTCGTAGTATTCCACTTCGGCTTCAGCCAAGGCTGAGCCGCAATCGGTACACCAATGCACCGGCTTAGAGCCTTTGAGCAGATGGCCGTTTTCAACAATTTTGGCCATGGAGCGGATGATGTTGGCTTCGGTGCCAAAATCCATGGTCAGGTAGGGATGTTCCCAATCGCCCAGCACCCCTAAGCGAATAAAGTCGGTTTTTTGTGCATCAATCTGGGTCTTGGCATATTTGCGGCATTGTGCACGAAACTCAGCCGCAGAGACCTTCACCCCAGGCTTACCCACCATGCCTTCGACTTTCAGCTCGATCGGCAAACCATGGCAATCCCAACCCGGCACATAGGGAGAATCGAAACCAGAGAGGCCCTTGGACTTGATGATGATGTCTTTGAGGATCTTGTTGACCGAGTGACCGATGTGGATGTTGCCGTTCGCATAAGGAGGGCCATCATGCAAAATGAAAGAAGGCTTGCCTGCTTTGGCGCGGCGAATGGCGCCGTAAAGATCCTGATCATACCAACGCTTAAGCATGTTAGGTTCACGTTTGGCCAGATCGCCACGCATCGGAAACTCGGTTTCCGGCAGATTCAGGGTGTGTTTATAGTCGCTCATCAGTCCTGGGTTCCCTTCTTTTCTAAAAGAGTGCTGGGTAAATTGAGTTGTGGCAGCCCGAACCAGGCTCGGGCCGCCAGGGCATCTCGTTCGATCTGCTCTTTCAAGGCGGAGAAAGAGGCAAACTTCTGCTCTTCGCGCAGCTTGTGGCGAAGCAGCACCTTGACCTGTTGACCATATAGATCACCAGAAAAATCAAATAGATGTACTTCCAATCTGGCTTGCGTACCGCTCACTGTCGGCCGAACCCCCACATTGGCTACACCGGGGAAGGTCTTGCCGGAACATATCACTTCCACCGCAAACACGCCACCGACCGGGATCACTTGGCGCTTAAGGGCTAAATTGGCGGTAGGAAAACCAATAGTGCGCCCTAACTTATCACCGTGGGCCACTCGGCCACTGATGGTATAGGGGCGGCCAAGCATCAGCTCGACCTCGGCCATCCGGCCAGCTTTGAGCACCTCGCGCACCAAGGTGCTACTGACTCGCAGCCGAGCTAGCTGAAAACTTTGAGTGCTGATGACCTCAAAACCGAAGCGTTTACCCGCCTGCACCAGCAACTGAAAATCCCCTTCCCGCCCCTTACCGAAGCGAAAATCATCGCCCACGACCAGATAACGCACCCCAAGCTTTTCTACCAACAACTGCTCAATAAATGTTGAGGCGCTCTGCTTAGCAAAGTGCTGATTAAAGTGCACACAAAGCAGCCGATCGATATCAAGCCCTTGCAAGGCTTCATACTTTTCGCGCAACCGAGTCAACCGAGCGGGCGCGGCGCTACCGGCAAACAGCTCCAGTGGCTGCGGTTCGAACAGCAAAACACAAGCAGGTAATCCTAGCAGGCTCGCTTTTTCCTTGAGACGTGCCAACACGGCATGGTGACCCTGATGAACCCCATCAAAGTTACCAATAGTCAAAACACATCCCCGGTGGCGGGGCTTGAGATTGTGGATACCGCGAATAAGCTCCATCGCTACCTTGTGCGTTGCTGCCGTCGAAAACGGCGGATTATATATCAGGCAGCAGGCAGGGTCAGCCCTATTGCAGATCCGATTTTTGGCCACGTTTCAGATCCAGGTGATAAAAGGACGATATCGCGGCCGATGACGGGCGCGATGGCATTGTCAACGCCCACCATCGCGGCCTCACCATTATCCACACCGATCATTGCTTACACCTGCAATGGCGGGCAACCTGTTAGCCTTAAGCGTAAAGGTTTCCTACCTTGCAATACGCTCACTACTCACCGGCTTTCAAGTGCCGCGGCCGTACGCCTAGCGCCAACAGCACGACCATATATACGCCTCCGCCTGCGACCAGCAACATGGCTAACTGCAAACTGGCTTGCATCATGCTCCAACTCGCCCACTGGGCCAGCGCCGGTGACAAATAAGCCAGCAGCCCCCCCATCAGTACGCTCGCTGCCAGCAACTTCAGGCAAAACATCCCAGTATTGCGAGAAGGCCGATAGATGCGCTGCTGGTACAACCCCTTGAACAACAACGCCGCATTCAAGGTGCCTGAGCAGGCCGTAGATAGCGCCAGTCCGACATAACCCAACGGATAGATAAACAAGAGGTTGCAGATCATATTGGCAATCATCGATTTGATCCCAATTCGTACTGGGGTTTTGGTATCTTGACGGGCGTAATAACCAGGGGCTAACACCTTAATCAACATCAAAGAGAGCAAGCCTGTGGTTGATGCGAGCAAGCTTGCACTCGACATGGTCACCGCATGCACTCCAAATTCACCGCGCATAAACAGCACCCGTAAGATAGGCTCACGCAGCACCGCAATGCCGACCATGGCAGGCAAGCCGAGCAGCATCACCATCCGCACCCCCCAATCCATGGTACGAGAGAAGTCCGCAGGGTCCGCATCCACATGCTTCTTCGATAAAGCCGGTAGGATCACGGTACTGATGGCCACCGCAAACAACCCGAGGGGAAATTCGAGCAGGCGATCTGAGTAATAGAGATAACTGATGGCACCCGTCGCAAGAAACGAGGCCAACATGGTATTGATGAGCAAGTTGATCTGACTAACCGATACCCCAAACAGCGCAGGGAGCATCAAGGTGCGGATCTTCACGACCCCAGGGTGACGCCAGCCCCACTTTGGGCGCACCAACATATTGAGTTGGCGTAAAAACGGATACTGAAACAAAAACTGCACCAGCCCCCCCAAAAACACCCCGATGGCTAATGCCAGCTCAGGTCGCGCTAGCAACGGTGCAATCCACCATGCCGAGGCAATCATCGCAATATTTAAAAATACCGGGGTAAACGAAGAGACCGCAAAGCGACCAAAGGTATTGAGGATCGCCCCAGCCATCGCGGTAAAGGTAATAAACCACAGATAGGGAAAGGTAATTTTGAGCATCAGGCTCGCTAGCTCAAACTTTTCAGCTGCAGGCCCCCCGTGTAACCAGTCCCAAAACCAGCCCCACCCAAACAAGGCGGTCAATACGCCAGAACCCAGTACCCCAAGCAAGGTGACAATAGTCACTATCCCGCCTAAGGTGCCGGCGACGGCTGCCAATAACTCACGAAGCTCAGTCTCATCACCCTTTTTTTTATACTCCGTCATCACGGGCACAAACGCTTGGTTAAATGCCCCCTCAGCAAAGAGCCGGCGCAAGAAGTTAGGGATGCGATTGGCAAAGAAAAATACATCTGCGGCAACCCCTGCGCCGAGCAAATTTGCGATGACGACATCGCGAACTAAGCCCATAACACGGGACACCAGGGTCATTGCGGACACGATCATGCCCGATTTAATCAATTTCTTACTCAAGACGAGGCCTCTGGAACTGTCAGAATGAAAAGAATGCTGCTAGAATCGGCCGACAGTTTAACCGCCTCCCAACTGACACACCACCGGGAGGCGGTGTTTATTTGCACAAATCATTTGACAATATGTGGTTGAGAGGGCATATTTCCGGGCCTTTTCAATACACTCGCTAAGACAGTTTTAGGAGTTTTACCTTGGCTAACATCAAATCTGCTAAGAAGCGCGCGATTCAGTCAGAAAAACGTCGTCAACACAACGCTAGCCGTCGTTCAATGACCCGTACTTATCTGAAGAAAGTAATTGCTGCTATCGCTTCTGGCGACAAAGCTGCCGCCGTAGCTGCTTTCGCTACCGCTCAGCCGATCATGGATCGCATGGCTACTAAAGGCCTGATCCACAAGAACAAAGCTGCTCGTCATAAGAGCCGCCTGTCTGCTCAGATCAAAGCAATGGCTTAATCAGCTTTCGCTGATCAAAGTGACAAAAACCGGCCTTTGTGCCGGTTTTTTTATTTCTCTGCGCTGCAATACAGGCGATGTAGCACTGCGATCAACTCACGCACTGGATGGCTATGCAGCGAATAATAAACCGTTTGAGCCTCTTTACGCGTCGTCACCAGCTGATCTCGCCGTAGCAAAGCCAAATGCTGTGATAGCGCCGACTGGCTGAGCCCTAACCGCTCATTGAGCTCCCCTACCGACAACTCTCGTTCTAACAATTGGCACAAAATAAATAGCCGCCGCTGATTCGCTAATGCCTTGAGTAAGGTCACCGCCTCACCCGCATTGGCTTGCATCTCTTTTAATTGCAGCGCTTCTAATTGCATGATATCCCGCCCTTTTTTAACCACCGTTTTGCCCACCGCTTTTTTGAACTCGTGCTTTTTTGACTCGAGCTCGCTGATAATACCCACTGATGCTGCACGTTAAAATGACAAGGTAGTTGGCTGAATCGCAGAAAAGTTCTCTTCTCCGGCAAACAGAAACGTAAAATCGCTCTCACAAACCCGTTTGACGGCAGGGTGCTGGATCATCCGTTCGGCAAAAATAACGTAATACTCCTCCATCAAATCGTCAGTTTCCCCAATCAACATGACCCCTTCGCCTTCTAAGATCTCTTCACGATAAATGGTTGGGGCCATGAAGATCCCTTGATTGAAGAAACCAAATGCCTTCATCAGCGCCGCATCATCAAACTCACCGAGGATTCGAGGAGAAATGCCCTGCTGCTCAAACCACTGGGTAAGCTGGCGCCCCATAGCCGTACGCCGGCCTGGAATGAGTAATTTGCGCTCTTCTAAACAGGCCGGAAATGGCTTTTCTGGTAATGGTGCTTTGCAAAAAAAACTAACGCCACAGCCCCCAATTCGCTTAGAGAGCAGCCCGGCATGCTGGCTAGAGTCAACGGGGCAGTCAGACAAGATCATATCGAGCTTGTGCTCACTGAGCTGCTCTAGCAACAGTTCATGGGTGGATTCAAAGCAGCGCAGATGAATAGATCCATCATTGGGGATCACCGAGAGCAACACTCGGCTGGCAAGACGCTTAGAGAGCGCATCGGCGATACCAACATCAAATAAGATCTGGCTCTCTTTGCGATAGTTAACAATATCGAGCATTTCGTAGGAGAGACTAAACATCTTATCAGCGTAACGAAACACCAGCTGCCCCAGCTCAGTGGCTTCAAGGGATCGCCCCTTACGCTTTAGAAGCTTGCCGCCAAAGCGCTGTTCGAGCAGCTTAATTTGTCCAGTAACCGTTTGTGGGGTCAAAAAAAGGGCTTGTGCGGCCTGCGTCACTGAGCCCTTTTTCTGTGTCATCCAAAAGTAATAAAGGTGGTTGTAATTAAGGTGTGACATCCAATGGGGTTCCCGCGCGGCGCGGGCTCCGGTTGCAGCTAAGTTCAACCGCCAGAATGTCATACATGTCGCTGACTGAGTCAACCTTGTTTGCGCTAAAATGCGCCATCAGCTTGGCCTTGAGCTGTGCTTTGTTCGGTGCCCGTTCGGCGCAATAGCGTTTATTGGCATGCTTAACCATCTCACCTGCGCGGCGGCTTAACGCCCGCTCAGCAAACGTCTCTCCAAAGCGCGCCTTGGCCTGCTGCTCCCCTAGCTGCAGCGCACTATCAATCACCCCGTTCAAATACGCAGAGCAATGGGCTGACGTCGCGGCCTGCTGACAATCGACAAACCCATTACCCCATGCCAATGGGCTTAGCAGCACCATCACGCATGCTATTGGTACTTTTATAGACTCTTTGCGCATAGCCCCTCCGTGCTCTGCTCCCCCTCACAACTAGGAAGAGACATTCTCAGAGCCAAGTAGCCGATCGTTGCCGCCATCGTTGATCCTACTAAGATCCCCAATCGGGAGAAACTGCCGTAATCTAAGCCACCATGCTCAAAGGCAAGCGAGGCGATAAACATCGACATGGTAAAGCCAATGCCACACAAAATACTGACCGCAAAAATCTGTACAAAATTGACTCCGCGCGGCAACTGAGCGATGCCAAGCTTGACCGCTAACCAACTAATCGTAAATACCCCAAGCGGTTTGCCAATAAATAGCCCTAACATAATCCCCATCGGCACTGGACTCATCAGCGAAGAGAAACCAATCCCATCTAAAGAGACCCCGGCATTAGCAAAGGCAAAGAGCGGTAGGATCAGATAAGCACACCAAGGATGCAGTCCATGCTCTAACGATTTCAGTGGCGAGGTACCACGCTTGCCATTAAATGGGACCATAAAGCCCACCACGACTCCCGCTAAGGTTGCATGCACCCCTGATTTGAGTACCGCCACCCAAAGCACCAGCCCGACTAGCATATAAAGACTGATCCGATCTTCGCCTCGGCGATTCATCCAAAACAGAGTCAGGGTTGCCAAAATACCGACAGCGAGCGCCCCCAGTGATAATTGCTGGGTATAAAAAAGGGCAATGATGATGATGACCCCAAGGTCATCCATGATCGCCAGCGCCAGCAAAAACACCTTCAGGCTCACAGGCACGCGTTTGCCAAGTAGTGCCATCACTCCGAGCGCAAACGCAATATCAGTCGCAGCAGGAATGGCCCAGCCAGCACGGGCAACGTCGTCGGAATAGTTGAAAAATGCATAGATAAGCGCGGGAGCTAACATTCCCCCTACCGCGGCGATCGCCGGAAAGGTTGCTTGCACCCGAGAAGAGAGTGCCCCTTCTAGCATTTCACGCTTCACTTCAAGGCCAACCACCAAAAAGAAAATGGCCATCAACCCATCGTTAATCCAGAGTAACAGTGGCTTATTGATGTCCAACGCTGCGATGCGGATCTGCACTGGTGTATCAAGGAATGCTTGATAGCCACCCGCCAACGCGCTGTTAGCTAAGATCATGGCCAAGATCGCGGCCATGATCAAAATAATGCCAGAGGCTGCCTCCAACTTCAGAAATCGTTTGATTACGTTACTCATGGTTAAATATTCCACCTTATTGCTTTGAATCGAGTCTATAGCCTGCGACACCCAATAGAAAATCGTTTCTTGCTGCAATATACAACGGAAAAACCGAGCAATGTGGTACCTAAACAGCTCGGGAGGATGGCCAAGGTAAACGCAACCCGCCAATTAAGATAAGAAGAGGCCTCTGTATACGGTGCAATGTCCATATTTTTGAGCAAAAAAAAGGCGCCGAAGGCGCCTTCCTATCAAATGGCGACCGGCGCCTTGATCCCAGGATATGGGTCATAACCCACAATCTCGAAATCCTCGAATCGATAATCAAAGATCGAGTCGGGTTTACGGGTAATCACCAGTTGCGGTAACGGCCGTGGCTCGCGGCTTAACTGCAGTGCAGTCTGCTCCATATGATTGGAATAAAGATGCACATCACCGCCAGTCCAGACAAAATCCCCCACTTCCAGGCCACATTGCTGGGCCATCATATGGGTCAGCAGGGCATAACTGGCGATGTTAAACGGCAAGCCGAGGAACACATCACAGCTACGCTGATAAAGCTGACATGAGAGTTTGCCGCCCACCACATAGAACTGAAAGAAGGCATGGCAAGGTGCCAACGCCATCTTGTCTAGCTCGCCTACGTTCCAGGCTGAGACGATGATGCGGCGCGAATCCGGGTTATGTTTGATGTCATCCACCGCTTTTTGGATCTGGTCGATGACAGACCCGTCGGCCGCAGGCCAAGAACGCCACTGAGCCCCATAGACCGGCCCCAGATCGCCATGCTCATCAGCCCACTCATCCCAAATTCTGACACCCTGCTCTTTCAAATACGCGGTATTGGTATCGCCATTGAGAAACCACAGCAGCTCGTGAATGATGGAGCGCAGGTGACACTTCTTGGTGGTTACCAGCGGGAAGCCTTCCGCCAGATTAAAGCGCATCTGATGGCCAAACAAAGAGGTGGTACCGGTGCCGGTACGGTCTGACTTGACGGATCCCTCATCGAGGATCTTCTGCATCAGGTCGAGGTAAGCTTTCATTATTTAGCTTCCTTCACTGCATTACCAAACACCTGCGGACGCTTGTAAGCGACCCAAAGCATCAATGCACCGGCAATGATCATTGGTGTAGAGAGGATCTGTCCCATGCTGATCTCATGAAAATAGAGACCTAGCTGGCTGTCTGGCTGGCGCACAAATTCCACCAAGAAACGGAATAAGCCGTAGCAGAATAAGAACAACCCAGAGATAGCGCCGCGAGGCGGATGCTTACGCCAGAACAGGTTGAGGATAATAAACAGCACCACCCCTTCTAAAGCAAACTGATAAAGCTGGGATGGGTGACGCGGCTCAGGGCCCGCTTCGGGGAAAATAATGGCCCACGGTACGTCGGTGATCCGTCCCCACAATTCACCATTGAGGAAGTTGCCAATCCGTCCTACGCCTAAACCAAAGGGGATCAGTGGAGCCACAAAGTCCGCGACCGTCAAAAAGTGGCGTTGGGTCTTGTGGGCAAACCAGATCATGGCAGTAATGACCCCGATCAAGCCACCATGAAATGACATTCCACCGGTCCAAATTTTGAACAAATAGAGGGGATCTGCCAAGAACATGTCAAAGTTGTAGAACAACACGTAACCAATACGGCCACCGAGGATCACCCCAAGAAAGCCATAAAAGAGTAGATCTGATACCTCATTACGAGTCCAGCCACTATTGGGCGTATCGGCACGTCGGCCGGCAAGCCACATGGCAAAGGAGAAACCAAATAAATACATCAGACCATACCAGCGTACCGATAGTGGTCCCAAACTGAATGCTACGGGATCAATCTGCGAGAAAACCCAATATCCATCGTGCTGCATAAGCGGCCCCAGTCATAAGAAAAGGCGCATTTTCCGATCATTCCTCGGTAGGGACAAGGCATAGATTATCAATCTGTCTATTTAGCACTATGCCCAGCCCGCAGTAACCCCCCTAAACCATGCTGCTCTAGGTAGCGCGCAAACAGCCCCCGTAGCACATGAGGATTATCATGTGCGAGGCCCTTGGCCAGCAATTCGCTCAGATCGGTGAGGGTAGCGTGGCGCAGCACGTACTTGATCCTGGCAATATTATGGGTGTTCATACTAAAGCGGCGATAACCCATCGCTAGCAGTAGCAATACGCCAACCGGATCTCCGGCTAACTCACCACATACCGACACCGGCTTTTGATAACGAAAAGATGCATCCACGAGTTGCTGTAAGGCACGGATCACCGCTGGGTGAAAGGCATCATAGATGTTGGCTACCCGTGCGTTATTGCGATCCACGGCCAACAAATATTGTGTCAGGTCATTGCTGCCCACCGACCAAAAATCAATCAGCGGTGCCATCTCGGGCAAGATAAACAGTGCCGAGGGGACCTCGATCATCACCCCAAGACTCGGATAACGGATCACCCCATTGCGACTCGCCGCCTCTTGCGATACCTCACTCCACGCTTGATCGAGCAAACGACGAGAGGCCTTGATTTCACTGATACTGCTGATCATCGGCAGCAATATGGCCAAGTTATCGAGCCCTTCACTGGCTCGCAGCATCGCCTTGAGCTGCACTAAAAAGAGCTCGGGATGATCGAGGGTAATGCGGATCCCCCGCCAACCAAGGCAAGGATTTTCTTCAACGATAGGAAAATAAGGCAGTGGCTTGTCGCCACCAATATCTAAGGTTCGCATGCATACAGGGCGGTCGCGATAGGTTTCTAACATGCTGCGATAGCGCGCCGTTTGCTCCCATTCAGAGGGAAAACTCTCTTGCAGCATAAAGGGGATTTCGGTGCGATAAAGGCCAACTCCATCAGCCAACCGATTAAGCGATAACTCCGTATCGCTACTGAGCCCTGCATTAAGTAGCAAGGATACCGGTGTACCATCGGCGGTTTCGCAAGGTAGGTCATCAACGCTGCGCACTAGCGCATCCAGCTCGCGATCTTCACTTTGTAGCTGATGATATTCAGTCAGGATCAGCGAATTGGGTTCAATGAAGAGATCCCCGCTGTAACCATCCACCACCAACATGCGGCCCCCAATATCACCCAGGGGCAGATCAACCCCCATGATGGCAGCCACCCCCATGGCGCGGGCCAAAATCACCGCGTGGGAGTTAATTCCCCCTTTAAGTGACACCACCCCTATCAGATATTGCCGAGGAACTTCGGCTAAGATGGTGGCGGTCACCTCATCGGCAACTAAGACGACAGGCTCCCCGATCGCGATATATTCCGGTTCATTTTGCACCAACCGACTAATCAGCCGCTGGGCGATGTCTTTTACATCGGTAGATCGCTCCTGCAGATAAGGATCCTTCATCCCCTTGAACTGCTCAATCAGGCGATCACTGATGAGCTTAACTGCGGATACCGCTGTCCAATGTTCCTTGCTGACCTTATTGCGGATCGGTTTGATGTAGCCAGGATCATTTAGCAAATGCAGATAAATATCGAAGATGGCCACAGAATCTTGGCTGTAGCTCTCACGAAAACGCAGCGCCAAGCTCTCTAAATCGTGGCGCACCGCTTCAACCGCTAGATCTAACCATGCCAACTGGCCAGTATGATCAACATCTTTACGCGGTTTAATCGCCGATAACGCCTTGCGCGGCTGCCACACCCAAGCCTTGGCAATGGCAATGCCGCTTGCCCCTGCAATCCCTCGCACGGGTTTGGTCCAGTCAGTTTTTTGTAACCAGCCCTTCGCTTGTGCCTGAGCAATCCGAGCCGCCAACTGAGCAGCCAAGGTCACCATGAAGGACTCTTCCCCCTCATCAAAACCACGGCACTGCTTTTGTTGGACGACCAACACGCCAACGACTTGGCGTTGGTGCATAATGGGGGCACCAAGAAAAGAGCGAAATGCCTCTTCGGCGACATCCGGCAAAAATTTGAAATTAGGGTGAGCGGGGGCATCGGCTAGGTTAATCAGCTCCTCGCGCTGGCCCACCAAGCCCACGATGCCTTGCTCAAATGGCAGCGTGACATTGCCCACCGCAGACGCAGCAAGACCGTCTGTTGCGGCCAATCGATAACGGCGCATCTCAGGTTCACAGACGTATACCGAGCAGCAGTCTACTGCCATGGCGTGCCGAGTTTGGCTCACCAGTGCCTGCAAGGCCTGCTCTAGGCTGTCAGCGTCGGTCATGCTCTCAACGATGCGTCTTAGTTCCGTTAACAACTCATCATGCTCCTAGCGTAAGCGACTGCGTCGCCCATCCTTTTTATTGACTACCACCACCGGTACGGGCATCGCGATAGGGGCAAACTCTTTCATGACCCGACGATATACTTCCCGCTTGAACGAGACGACTTGGCGCACCGGATACCAAAAACTAACCCAACGCCAATCATCAAATTCAGGGTGGCCATGACAGCCAAACTGGATACGTGACTCCCTGCCCTGACCCAGTTGTAACAGAAACCATTTTTGTTTTTGGCCAATACAGACCGGTGAACTGTCCCAGCGAACAAGGCGCTTGGGTAAACGATACTTTAGCCAGTTGCGACTGGTGGCCAAAATGGTCACATCTTCGGGCTTGAGGCCTATCTCCTCATACAGCTCTCGATACATGGCCTGCTCTGGCGTTTCACCATCATCAACTCCCCCCTGCGG
Source organism: Aeromonas sp. (assembly GCA_051652185.1). Lineage (GTDB taxonomy): Bacteria > Pseudomonadota > Gammaproteobacteria > Enterobacterales > Aeromonadaceae > Aeromonas. The sequence continues at coordinate 39,231 of JBOFTS010000065.1, read as the reverse complement.
AAACTGCCAGGAGTGTTGCCCATAGCGTTTAGCCCACAACACTTGCCCTTCACGGTTACAGATCACGATACCGACATTGGGACGAAATCCGTCACCATCAATCACGTGATCACCTTATAAAGGCTGAATCTATAAGGAGATTGTTCCACATTCACCCCGTGGCAGCAAACAGGGAGTGCATATCTGTTCATGAATAACTTTTAATTTCAAACAGAGTTATAAACAAATCCAATGATCATCTTAACCAAGTTGCCCACCCTTACTGTGCATAAGGCTGTGAGTAAACGGGTATATACAGTAGTTTTTAATGATGCATTGTGACTATCACTTTGTATTTCACTTCGGCTTTTATAAAATAAAAGTTATTAAATACATTAACTTACACTTAAATGATCCGATATTGATCCCGCACCTCATCGCAGTAGGATCCTTGATCCTCATTGTGAACAAGTTCACCTGCTCAAAGATCAAGCAAGATCAACTTACCCACAGGTGCAGCACAGTATCTGCCCAATTTAGCCAATGAAAAGCACCTAACATGGCTAACTATTGTAACATTCCCGCGACTTTCACTGTTTTGTACCACTTATCCAAGTTTTCTGTGGATAACCATGTGCAACATAATGTGCAAACCCTTGGACAACTATTTTAAGGCTCATTCACGTCAAGATCGCCACTCGATAAAATAAACAAAACCCTTTAAAATCATCAAGATGAACTATTTGCAACCGAGTGAGTGGTATTTGATCTTATCAACCCAAGATCGGCTATAAAAACAGCGATCCTGATCAGGATCCTCTGAAATAACGATAACGTAAGCAAGAGGAAGCCCACTATGCCAAATAACCCTCAATCTGAGCAGGAGTTATTAAGCCGAGCGTATGCCATGGCGGGCTTCACATTGGCCCAACTTGCCAGCACGGTTGGCGTCACGGTTCCCCAAGATCTACGTCGAGATAAGGGGTGGGTTGGTCAGCTGATCGAGCGGCTACTTGGGGCCAGTGCCGGCAGTAAGCCAGAGCAGGACTTCCCTCATCTTGGTATTGAGCTCAAAACGATCCCCATTGATCGTCAGGGTAAGCCCCTCGAGACCACCTTTGTCTGTGTCGCCCCGTTGATCGGTATCAGCGGCCAATGTTGGGAGCAGTCGAATGTGCGTAACAAACTCTCTCGAGTACTGTGGATCCCCATTGAAGGCAGCCGAGATATTCCCATCGGCGAACGCCGTGTTGGCATGCCACTGATGTGGAGCCCAAATGACGAAGAGGATCGGCTACTACGCCAAGATTGGGAGGAACTCATGGACATGATTGTGTTAGGAGAGGTAGAGCAGATTAATGCTCGACACGGTCAAGTGATGCAACTACGCCCAAAAGCGGCGAATAACAAGGCATTGACCCGTGCCATAGGCCGTGCAGGCCAGCCCATCATGACATTACCACGGGGTTTCTATCTTAAAATCGACTTTACCCATGGTTTGTTGCAACGCTATTTTTCCTGATCGACCTACCGTACCGCTTCGTTACAAAAAAGCAGGTACAAAAAAGGCCCGCCATTGGCGAGCCTTTTCAATACCTGTCGAGCGATTTGCCGACATAACGACACTAATTCGAATCGAATTAGTTGAGCTTCTCTTTGATACGAGCAGCTTTACCGGACAGGTTGCGCAGGTAGTACAGTTTGGCACGGCGAACATCACCACGACGCTTCAGTTCTACACTGTGGATCAGCGGAGAGTGAGTCTGGAATACACGCTCAACACCTTCGCCGTTAGAGATCTTGCGAACGGTGAAAGCAGAGTGCAGACCGCGGTTACGCTTGGCAATAACGATGCCTTCGAAAGCCTGCAGACGCTCTTTGCCACCTTCTTTAACACGCACTTGAACACGTACAGTGTCGCCTTGGGCGAAAACTGGGATGTCGGTACGCAGTTGCTCTTGTTCAAGCTGCTGAATAATCTTGCTCATTGTCTTTCCTTACCTAGGATAAACTGAAAACTCTACTTAACGCTGTCACGCACTTCGCGGACATACTCGGCAAGAAGTAATTCTTGCTCGTCAGTCAGAGCTAGGTTGTTAATAAGTTCCGGTCTTCTTTGCCAGGTTCGTCCGAGCGATTGCTTTAAACGCCAGCGTCTAATCACCTCGTGATTGCCGCTTGTTAGCGCTAAAGGCACGGCCACTCCATCCAACACCTCCGGCCGAGTATAGTGGGGATGATCCAGCAAGCCATCCGTAAAGGAGTCCTGCTCGGCACTGGCCTGATCGCCCAAAACCCCCGGGACCAGACGCGAAACCGCATCGATCAGGGTCATGGCAGGCAACTCGCCACCACTTAACACGTAATCTCCGATAGACCACTCTTCGTCGACTTCGGTTTGTATCACGCGTTCATCGATACCTTCGTATCGACCGGCTACCAGAATCAGTTTCTGATTCGTCGCCAACTCGGTTACGCCAGCTTGAGTCAGCTTGCGTCCCTGAGGAGAGAGATAGATGACTTTCGCCCCGTCTCCCGCCGCTTGCTTGGCTGCATGAATCGCGTCACGCAGCGGCTGAACCATCATTAACATGCCGGGCCCACCACCATAAGGACGATCATCGACCGTACGGTGTTTATCGTGGGTAAACTCCCGGGGGTTCCAGCACTCAATCTGCAGCAGGCCACTCTTGACGGCCCGACCCGTTACCCCGTGCTCGGTAATGGCTCGGAACATTTCAGGGAAGAGGCTAATGACCCCAATCCACATAAGAAACCTCCGGCATCCGTGTTAGCGCGGGAAACTAGAAACCAGGATCCCAATCAACTTCGATTGTGCGAGCAGTCAGATCAATATTCTTGATCACCTGCTCTTCCAAGAACGGAATTAACCGCTCCTTTGCGCCAAAGGCATCTTTTACATTAGCTTCAACCACCAACACATCGTTGGAGCCGGTTTCCATCAATTCGGTCACCTTACCTAGGTCGTATCCTTTAGTGGTCATCACTGAGCAACCGATTAGGTCACGCCAGTAGAACTCACCGTCAGGCAACGCAGGCAATAGATCGGCGGGTACACCAATCTCGACATTGGTCAATGCCAGGGCATCTTCGCGCACATCGATACCATCGAGTTTGCAAATCAGACCCTTATTGTGACGCTTCCAGGCCGAAACCTTAAGTTCACGCCACTCCCCGTTCTGATTAATCAGCCAAGGGGTGTAATCGAAAATCGCTTCGGCAACATCGGTGAAGGAGTTCACTTTAAGCCAACCCTTGATGCCATAAACGGTACCTAGGGTGCCCAGAACTATAGGTTTTTCCACCTTAACTCCTTACCGCTGACTCAATTAAGCCGCTTTAGCAGCGTCTTTGATCAGCTTGGCAACGCGGTCAGAAACAGCGGCACCAGTACCAACCCAATACTCGATACGAGTCATGTCCAGATTCAACTTCTCAGCAGAACCAGAAGCAACAGGGTTGAAGAAACCAACGCGCTCGATGAAGCGACCGTCACGGGCGCAACGGCTGTCAGAAACTACTACCTGGTAAAACGGACGCTTTTTCGCGCCACCACGTTGTAAACGAATGGTTACCATATCGTCCTCATTAACATCTAATGAATAAGGCCCGCAAATACACGGACCCTAGCTTAAAATAAGCCGCGTGATTCTACTTGATTTCATGATGATTGCAACCAAGCCCGCCATTTTTCGTACAAAGCTATCACGCAAAGGGGCCTGCAACGGCAGACCCCTATTCATCCATTCACCTAATTAGAATGGGCTACGACCACCACCGAAACCGGGGGGGATCATATTTTTCATCTGGCTCATCATTTTGCGCATGCCGCCTTTACCCGACATCTTCTTCATCATTTTTTGCATCTCGGTGAACTGTTTAAGCAGCTTGTTCACGTCTTGTACCTGCATACCAGAACCGGCTGCAATACGCCGCTTACGAGAACCTTTGATGAGATCTGGATGGGCACGCTCTCTTGGTGTCATGGAGCTAATGATCGCCTCCATTCGCACGGTGAGTTTGTCATCCATTTGATCTTTCACGTTATCCGGCAAGCCTGACATGCCGGGCAGCTTATCGAGCATCCCCATCATGCCGCCCATGCTGCGCATTTGGACTAATTGCTCACGAAAATCTTCCAGATCAAAGCCTTTGCCACTTTTAACCTTGTCGGCCAATTTAGCGGCTTTTTCTTTATCAACGTTGCGCTCCACCTCTTCAATCAAAGAGAGCACATCGCCCATCCCAAGGATGCGAGATGCTAAGCGATCAGGATGAAATGGCTCTAGCGCATCAATTTTCTCACCCATACCGATAAATTTGACGGGTTTACCGGTAATGTGACGCACTGACAGTGCAGCACCACCACGGGCATCACCGTCAGCTTTGGTGAGGATCACCCCGGTCAGCGGCAGGGCTTCGTTAAATGCTTTAGCCGTGTTAGCCGCATCTTGACCCGTCATCGCATCAACGACGAATAGGGTTTCAACGGGGTTAATGGTGGCATGTAAATGCTGAATTTCAGCCATCATCGCGCTATCAACGTGCAGACGACCGGCAGTATCGACGATCACCACGTCATAGAACTTCTTGCGCGCCTGATCGATAGCCGCAGTGGCAATATCAACCGGTTTTTGGCTGGCATCGCTTGGGAAGAAGTCAACACCGATGTCGCTGGCCAAGGTCTCTAGCTGCTTGATCGCCGCTGGACGATAGACGTCAGCACTGACCACCAGCACCTTCTTTTTACTGCGATCTTTGAGCAACTTGGCTAACTTGCCGACCGTGGTCGTCTTACCCGCACCCTGCAAGCCAGCCATCAGAATGATGGCCGGTGGCTGGGCAGCCAGATTGAGCTGTTCGTTGGCCTCCCCCATCACAGAGACCAGTTCGCCGTGCACAATCTTGATAAAGGCCTGGCCTGGGCTCAATGATTTGGCTACTTCCTGCCCAACAGCACGTTCTTTAACTCGTGCCACAAAATCACGCACCACGGGCAAGGCAACATCCGCCTCGAGCAGCGCCATGCGCACTTCGCGCAGGGTTTCCTTGATATTATCTTCGGTCAGACGACCACGGCCACTGACATTGCGCAAGGTGCGCGAGAGTCGTTCAGTCAAATTCTCAAACATGACGGATTCCGGTTCTTGGCGTAATAAATTGGGGGCATTATAACCCAGAGCCGGTGTGAGGACGATGATTCAGCGCACCCCAGCAATGAGTACCTTCTATTTATATATGGGCAGATCAGCCACGGCACAACTAGCGAGCACTTCTCGTGCAAGGTATACTGCCCCCCTTACCCTCAAAGCTTGTGCGACAACCACCTGGTTATGATCGTAATTTCTGTTCTGGCTTTAGCATTTTATCTGCTAGCCATCATCGCCTCTTTGCATCTGTTACTGAGCGTCAGGCCGGTCGGACAGCGACCTCTCTTTGTCTGTATTGGATTGGCACTGATCGCCCATCTCTACAGCCTTGGTTCAGAAATTTTGCAAGGTTCTGGCCAAAACTTGAGCATGCTCAACGTCGCATCATTGGTGAGTTTCATCATCTGCTGCTTCATGACCTGCATTGCCCGTAGATTCAATGGCTGGATCCTGTTGCCTGTGGTATATAGCTTCTCGGCCCTATTGCTCGCAGCCAGTGCGCTTATTCCCGGGCGCTACATCACTCACCTTGAGGCTCACCCCCTACTGTTATTGCATATTGGGCTCGCCTTACTGGCTTATTCGGTATTGATGATTGCCTGTCTGTTTGCACTGCAACTTGCATGTCTCAACAAACAACTAAAATCTAGAAAGATCAGCACGTTGCCATCTATGCCGCCATTAATGACGGTAGAGAAGCGATTGTTCCAGCTGATCTTTGCTGGCGTATTGCTATTAACTCTCTCTATCGCTTCGGGCTTTTTCTTTTTAGAAGACATGTTTGCCCAAGGTAAATCCCACAAGGCTGTGCTCTCAATTATTGCTTGGTGTATCTACGTGTTTCTGCTGTGGGGCCATCACACCTACGGCTGGCGTGGTCGTAAAGTCATCACTCTAAGCCTCATTGGTAGCGTTATTCTTACCCTTGCCTACTTTGGCAGCCGCTTTGTCAAAGAAGTACTACTGAGCTAATCCTTCACTTTTATTTCGTTACACCATCCAACAGGAGCCCTTTTTGGACAGCATCTCAACGAGCACATTACTGATTGTTCTCGTTATCTTGATCCTCTTATCTGCCTTTTTCTCTAGTTCAGAAACAGGCCTTATGTCCATTAACCGCTACAAGCTGCGGCACTTAGCCCAGACCAAACACAAAGGTGCCCGCCGCGTCGAGCAAATGTTAGCCCGCCCAGATCGCCTATTAGGGCTGATCTTGATTGGCAATAATCTGGTCAATATTCTTGCTTCAGCCATTGCCACCATCGTCTGCATCCGTTTATTTGGTGACTTAGGTGTCGCTATCGCGACCTTTGGCCTCACCTTAATCGTGCTGATTTTTGGTGAAGTCACCCCAAAAACATTGGCTGCGATGTATCCAGAAAAAATTGCCTATCCGGCGTCTTGGATCCTCAAAGGATTGATGGTGCCCCTCTCGCCACTGGTCTGGCTTATCAACGGCATTACTAGTGGCTTGCTCAAACTACTCAAGCTTAACCCTAATAAAGATGACTCCCTCAATACGGAAGAGCTGCGGACCATCGTCAACGAAGCAGGAAATCTTATCCCCCAGCGCCATCAAGATATGCTGATCAGCATCTTGGACTTAGATAAAATGTTGGTCGAAGACATCATGGTGCCCCGCAGCGATATCTATGCCATCGACATCAATGATGATTGGAAAACTATTCTGCGCCAGTTAGCCCACTGCGCTCACACCAAGATCTTGCTCTATCGTGACAATATCGATGACGTGGTCGGTTTTTTACACGCCCGTGATGCCCTACGGCTGATAGCAAAAGATCTATTCAATAAATCCAGTTTATTACGAGAAGTCGATGAAATTTATTTCATCCCAGAGGGGACCCCCCTTAACGTACAGCTGGCTAAATTTCAGCGAAATAAAGAGCGGATTGGGCTTATTGTCGATGAATATGGCGATATTCAAGGCTTGATCACCCTCGATGACATCTTGGAAGAGATCGTCGGTGACTTCACCACATCGATGACTCCCGCCCCCTGTGACGAAATCCATACCCAACCTGATGGCACCTTCTTAGTCGAAGGCTCTGCTAGCGTGCGGGAGTTAAACAAAGAGATGAGCTGGCACTTGCCCATCGACGGACCACGCACCCTCAATGGGCTAATCCTCGAATACCTAGAAGAGATCCCCCAACCCAATATTGGGATCCGACTGGCTGGGTATCCGATTGAAATCATTGATGTTGAAAACAACATGGTGAAGATAGCGCGGATTATGCCGGCCCATTATCGAGAACCCGCCACGTCATAACCTAAAAAAAAGGCTGCAATTTGCAGCCCTTTTTTTATTGCACATTATCCTCATCTGGCTCGATCACCAGCGTGGGGATTAACTGACTAAAAATTCGTTGCCACTCATCACGATTGGCTAACAAATCGTCGAGGGTATAACTGTCCATCACAGCTAAAAATGCATCCATCGCCTCTCGTAGTGCACTTTTAAGCAAACAGACCGAAACGATGTGGCAAATGGGCGAGCCACAATCGATCCCATCTAGATTACCTTCAAGCGCACGGATCACATGGCCGACATTGATGGTTGCAGGATCACATGCAATACGGATCCCGCCATTTTTGCCGCGCTGGGAGTGCAGATAGCCAAGCTTTACCAGCTGATTGACGACCTTCACCATATGGTTGCGGGAGACGCCATATAACGCTGATACCTTAGCAACGCTCGACAATTCCCCTTCAGGCAAGGTAGCCAAATAGAGTAATGCTCTTAATCCAAAATCGGTATAACTGGTTAATCTCATAAAACCTAATCAGTGTGGTGCAATGGTGGAATCGTGATTGAAATGACATAAAAACCACAATGCCACTATTGAAGTGGCACTGGATATCGTCAATCAAAAGAGCCCTATGCTAGAGCAAACAACCGATGCCGTCACTAACCGCCCCTGCATTTACTCCAATGAGCAACGCGAGCCTAGTGCGACAAGCAGCGACCCCATACCTATGACCTCCTAGCGCAGGCCCTAACGTATTGAATCGCTAACGGGTGTGAACAATATCACATTGTGGGTAGTTATTTGCTAGCCAAGCTAAAAATCAGGCCTAATACCCGCCACTTATACAATTAGTTATGCGGTCACGGCCCCTGTCATCACACCTCTGCTAGTCAATCGCCTGCTCATCAATCAACTATCCAGTCCCCACTATCGTATCGATACCTTTCTTTCTTTAAGCTACGGATCTCGCCAATAAATAAGGGAGCCGAGGCTCCCTTATTTGCAAAGTTAAATGCTTATTTCACAAAATCGACACCCAACTGGATATCGGCTTTTAAGGTCGCGAGCATGCCTTCCATCGCCTGCTGCTCAAAGGCGCTTAACTTGCCATAATCTAGCACGGCTTCCACCCCGTTCTTGCCAAGCAACACCGGCTGAGCAAAGAAGGTCGCATGCTCACCGTGGCCTTCAACATACGCGCACTCGATAACGTTGGCTTCCCCTTGCAGGCCTTTGATGAGCGAAAGACCAAAACGGCACGCTGCCTGACCCATGGAAAGGGTGGCCGAGCCGCCACCGGCTTTAGCCTCAACTACTTCGGTGCCCGCGTTTTGAATGCGCTTGGTCATAGCGGCGGCATCTTCTACAGAGAAGGCTGCCCCTTCAATTTGGGAAAGCAGCGGTAAAATAGTCACGCCACTGTGCCCCCCGATCACATTAACCCGAAGCTTATCGATGTTGAGTCCCTGACTTGCAGCGACGAAGGTCTCAGCACGGAGCACGTCCAAGGTGGTGATACCAAACAGGCGTCGCTTGTCATACACGCCGGCTTTTTTGAGCACCTGGGCCGCGATAGCAACAGTGGTGTTGACCGGGTTGGTAATGATGCCGATCAGCGCTTTCGGACAGATTTCGGCACACTTTTCTACCAAATTTTTGACAATGCCGGCGTTAATATTAAACAGATCTGAGCGGTCCATGCCGGGCTTGCGCGCAACCCCTGCAGAGATCAGTACGGCGTCAGCGCCAACCAGTGCAGGGGTTGGATCTTCACCGCAAAAACCCTTGATGCTGACATCGGTAGGAATATGACTCAAATCTGCGGCCACACCGGGCGTCACAGGGGCAATATCATACAAGCTCAATTCGCAGCCAGCCGGCAGACGATTTTTTAACAGCAAAGCGAGGGCTTGACCGATGCCACCCGCGGCACCTAGAACGGCAACTTTCATGTTCAACTCCATGTTTTTGCGTAGATTTAAGATGTCTAGTTGTGGCCAACCTTAATGTATCCCCTGATGAAAAACAATCTGATAACAGTTGTGAACGCAGCTTCTGTGAGCCACAAAACAAGCAGCAGCAAAAAATAGAAGGGAATACCAAAAGTGAGAGAAGAAGCACAGTTTTCTGCATTTCTCCTTTGATTGAAAGGTCCCGCCACCAGACTTAGGCTTGAAAGGCAAGTACCCGTTTTTCGCACCAACGAAAGCCGATGGTTAACACGCCATTCATTGCCAGATAAAGCCCCCCAGCTACCCCAAATACCGCGAGCGTATCGTAGGTTTGAGCATTTAACCGCTGTGCGAGCCCCATGATATCCATGATGGTAATAGTGCTGGCGAGCGAGCTCCCTTTGAGCACCAATATAACCTCATTAGAATAGGCAGGAACCAGCCTTCGTGCGGCATGGCGAGCCTTCATCCACAAGGTCTGAGCGGCTGAAAATCCTAGCGCGCGGCAGGCCTCTACCTCACCCGCAGGAATGGCATCGAGGGCACCTTTAAACAGCCGAGTAGAGTAAGCTGCCGTATTAAGACCCAGCGCCAATACCGCGCAAAACCAAGGCTGCTTGAGTAATGGCCAAAGTGGGCTTGTTTTGAGCCACTCAAACTGGCCAGGCCCGTAATAAATCAAAAAGATCTGAATGAGCAGTGGCGTACCGGTAAAGATCAGCACCCAAAGTTGCACTAGCTGAGTAGCAACGGGTACCCGCAACGCCAACACCCACGTCATCAGCACCGCCAAGATCACACCTAACAGCAGACTAAAAAACGTCAACTCCAACGTCGTCACTAAGCCACCTAATAAGGTGATGAAATAGGTTTGCATCGATTAGCCTCCGTAACGACGGGTGTAGCGCGCAGCTAAACTCAGACCAAATTCGCTCACTAAGCTAATGGCCAAATAGATAAGTGCGGCGCTGGCGTACCAAGTGAATGGCTCATAGGTACTGGCAGAGGCCATCTGGGCTTGTCGCATTATCTCGTTAACCCCGATGAGCGAAACCAGCGCGGTATCTTTGAGCAGCACCAGCCACTGGTTACCAAGACCGGGTAGAGCATGGCGCCAAGCCTGTGGCAGTACGATACGAACAAATATCTGCCCTTTGCTAAGCCCCAACGCCATCGCTGCCAATCGTTGCCCCGCAGGCACAGCATTGAGCGCCGCTCGCAGGGTCTGAGTGGCATAGCTGGCAAATAGCAAAGAGAGAGCCAACACGCCACATGCAAAGGGGCTGAACTCCACATACTCACCGGTGATAAGAAACAGCACCTGGGTGGAGCCAAAGTAGATAAACAGCACCACCAGCAACTCTGGCAAACCACGGATCAGCGTAGTGAACGTTGCGACTGACCATGCTAGTGCACGTTGCTTACTCAGCTCAGCTGCACTGAACGCCAGCGCTAAAACCATGCCGCCGACTAGTGATGCTAAGGCGAGCCAGAGGGTCATCCAGGCGGCATCTAACAACAGACTTAACATGGCTTACTGCGCAAAATATTTATCAAAAATACGCTGATAGGTGCCATTGGCCTTGATCTCGGCTAGCCCCTTATTCAGCTGAGTGAGCAGTTCCTGATTGCCTTTGGCCACGGCAATACCAAACCCAGTACCAAAATACTTAGCATCGGTCACAGGGGTACCCACGACGGCATACTCTTTGTGCTGCTTAAGCCAATCTGCTGCCACGGCAGCATCGGCAAACACGCCATCGATACGGCCATTCATCATGTCTAAAAATGCGCTTTGATAGCTGGCATAAGGCACCGTCAGCAACCCCTTGCTCACCCAGTTATCCACCAAATAAGATTGATGAGAAGACCCGTTTTGTACGCCAACTGTCTTATCCACCAGCTCATTTTGCTCTTTAAACGCCCCCTTCTTGCTCACAAATACCGCAGAATTTGGGTAATAGATGTCTGAAAAATCAACCTGTGCTGAACGATCTGGGGTCACATCCATAGCAGCGATAACCGCATCGTAGCGACGAAACTTAAGGCTTGGGATCAGGCTGTCAAAAGCCTGGTTGTGAAAGCTGCATGTGAGCTTTTCTTGTGCGCAGATAGCGCGGACCAAATCAATATCAAAACCCTGAAACTCATTTTTATCATCTAAATATTCAAACGGGGCATACGTCGCCTCAGTGGCAAACTTGATCTCTTTGGCCATAACAGAGGTACTGAGCAACCCCATGGCGGCAACCAACAACAGACTCTTTTTCATGACAACGTCCTTATCGAGGTAATATCAATGCATCAAGAACTCAGCAAACCGGCGGGTTTGCGGAGCGTGAAAAATATCGGCAGTGCCAGCTTCGATGATCCGCCCTTGCTCTAGATAGATCACCTGACTTGCCACCTTGCGGGCAAAATCCACTTCATGGGTTACCACCACCTGAGTAATGCCGGTCTGGCTCAGGGTGCGAATTATTTGCGCTATCTCTTTGGTAATTTCTGGATCGAGCGCCGCCGTAGGTTCATCAAACAACAACACCTCAGGATCCATCATCAAGGTACGCGCAATAGCCACCCGCTGCTGCTGACCGCCAGAAAGACGAGCCGGCCACGCATCGCGCTTGTTGGCAAGCTGCAGTTGCGCTAGCAGATACGCCCCCTTTTCAATAGCCACCGATCGCTTCATACCCAGCACTTTAATGGGCGCTTCGATCAGATTTTCCATCACGGTGAGGTGGGGCCAAAGATTGTACTGCTGAAACACCATGCCCACCTTGCGGCGTAGCAGTTGAGACTGACGATTGAATGCCGCCCCCGAAAGGGTGCTTGGGAAAGAAAATTCACTTTCACCGATTCGCAGCGTCCCTGCATCTGGGGTGTCTAGCAAGTTCATCATGCGTAGCAACGAGCTCTTACCTGCACCGCTTGGACCTAGTAATACCAAGGTTTCACCAGGGCGAGTTCGAAAGCTCACCTGTTGCAATACTGGCACGTGGTGCCATGATTTTTCGATCCCTATTAACTCAATACCCATACAGTCCAACTGAATAAGTTTTCAAAATTTCACCTCGATTCTATCCAGAACAAAGGTTGATGCAAGCCATTTTTGAATCAATATGCAAAGCAACCCCCACTTCCTTGCAATAAATAGCATATGAATGCAAAATGACCTCGCTGTTCGTATCTACAACCTATGCTATACCGGTTGTGACTCCTCCTCATTCGTGAGACCAAGATGAAACATAACGACAAGCAAGAAAAACTAGCTAAGGCCTTTAAAGCCTTGCTCAAAGAGGAGCGTTTTGGCTCCCAGGCTGAGATCGTCACCGCCCTGCAAGAACTGGGCTTTGAAAACATCAATCAATCCAAAGTATCGCGGATGCTGAGTCGCTTTGGCGCCGTTCGCACCCGTAATGCCAAGATGGAGATGGTCTATTGCCTACCGGTAGAGCTCGGGGTCCCCACCACCTCAAGTCCGCTCAAAAATTTGGTGTTAGATATCGATCACAATGGGGCATTAGTCGTGATCCACACCAGCCCTGGGGCGGCTCAGTTGATCGCTCGGTTACTCGACTCCCTCGGTAAGGCAGAAGGGATCCTTGGTACCATTGCAGGGGATGACACCATTTTCATCACACCCACTAGCGACACCGACATCGAAGAGCTTTATCTCTCAGCCCTTGAGCTATTCGAGCAAACGCCGTAATGGTTAACACCGCACGATTGCGGTCACGCTAGAACGAAAAATCCCAGCCAAGGCCGGGATTTTTGTTTTCTGTAGGATGTTAAGTCGGGCTTATTGGCCCTGCGCCTGCAAAAAATCTTCAGATGGAGCAAAGAAGGCGGCTCCGGTGACCGCTTGCGTAAAGCGCAGTAGATGATCGAAATGGCCCTCCTCCCCCTTATACATGCTCGCAAGCATGGCGTTGAAGTTTTGCGACGTATTGCAGCAGGAGATGAAATAAAAGCCCTGCTCGCGCATATTGCCCCAAGGCATGCTCTGGCGCAGGATCTCCATCGACTCCCCTTGCGGGGTTTTGAGGTTAACCCGCTTGATATGAGCAGTCAGCGGTTTGGCTGCTGATTCATATTCGATATTCTCAGCTTTGGTGCGCCCGATAATATCTTCCTGCTCTTTTTGCGCCAGCTTTTGCCAGTCGCTTAGGGCGTGCACCCAGCGCTGCACGTGAATATAAGAGCCTGCAGCAAACTCCCCCTCTGCCACTAACGCAACTTCTGCGCGATGGGTATCTTGAGGATTTTCGGTGCCATCAACAAAACCCGTCAGGTCGCGGCAATCTAAATTACGAAAACCTCGGATCTCTTCAGCAAGCTCTACTAATCCAGCTAACAGCGCTAACACCCGATGACCCGCGTGGTGCAACACATCAATCCGGTCTGCCCGCAATTGAATGAAAAGATCAAACGGCGTATTAGGGGCGGTCAGGCCATTGGCCGACTGCGCCATAAAGCTGCGAAATTGAGGTGGACGGGCAGCCGGATAGAGCCCGTCCCATGCATCGGCGCCAACGGCGACTAAACCACTGAAATCAGCATCAGGAAACTCAACCGCAATGGCATGCCACAGCGCAGGTAACTTAGCTAAACGGGCAACCAATTCACGAGCGTCTCCCGTGCGATTGAGCATCAGATAGAGGGCATGCAGATTCGGCTCTGCACAAATCCCAGCTTGGGCTTTCATGTATCTCTCCCCTAAGTAGGTGTTAGCAATATGGGCTATATCGTGGCGCGATTATAAACCAGCACGGATCCAATTCTTTGATTTGGCAACAAGATCACACGTTCACGCTATTGGGTCAAACAACACCAGCCCATGAGGAGCGATCTTCACCCGTGCGCGATTGTGCTCTAGCGGCTCACCAATACTGGCTTCCAATTGCAACTCACCACACCCCACCACCACTTTACAATGGTGACCCAAAAACTGCTGCTCTTGCACTATCAAGGCGCCATCGCTCGCCCCTTCTAACACTAATTGCCTTGGCCTTAGCATCAACTGCAAGCGCTCGCCAACACGGCGGCCATGGGGCTCAGTGCCACAGATAATCCCAAGCACCGTTTGCACCCGATGGCTATCGACAACCTCAGCGGCCACATAATTCACCCCACCGAGAAACTCTGCCACAAAACGGTTTTGCGGGCGGCGATAGAGCTGCTCAGGCTCGCCAACTTGTTCGATATGACCGGAGCGAAACAGCGCCAATCGATCGGCAAAAGCAAAGGCTTCCTCTTTGCTATGGCTGACAAAAATGGCACCAATCCCTTGCTGTTTCAGTAGCGCGCGGATCTCGAGGATCAACTTCATTCGCACTTGGGTATCGATATTAGAGAAGGGTTCATCCAGCAGCATCAGTCGCGGCTTGCACACTAACGCCCGAGCAATGGCCACTCGCTGCTGTTGACCACCCGACAATTGATGAGGATAACGATCGCCAAGCCCCTGTAAATTAACCAGTGTCAGCGCATCATCCACCTGCTGCTGGCGAGCCAAGCGACCCCGTTGAGTGAGACCAAAGCCCACATTATCGGCCACGCTCAAGTGGGGGAAGAGCGCATAATCTTGAAAGATCATGCCGATATTTCGCGCCTCAGGTGGCACGCATGTCCCCGACCCATCGAGCTCAATATCACCGAGCCGAATGTTGCCCGCTGCCAGCGGCAATAGTCCCGCAATGGCCTTAAGCAAGGTCGTCTTACCACAACCACTGGCCCCTAATAGGCAGACAATTTCGTTATCTGCCACCGTCAGGGATAACTGCTCTAACACATTACGATCGTTGTAATGACAACTGACATTTTCAACCTGCAAGTAAGACAAGGCAGATCTCCTCTCATTTTTAGCGGTACGAGATCAGGCCATCGCACCTCATGCCATTTTATTGACCGACGTCATTGGCTGACGAGACCACTCAAATTAGCCGATAAAGCCACTCAATGGCCCTGATGATCCAAACTTCGATTGACCCAAATCAGTGGTAATAATCCCACCAGCACGATGACAATGGCCCCAAGTGCGCCTCGCTCGAGCATCTCGTCTGACACAAACTGGTAAACATGCGTTGCCAACGTATCGAAGTTAAATGGCCGCAGCAGCAAGGCAGCAGGTAACTCCTTCATTGATTCAATAAACACCAGCATGGCTCCAGCAAATAAGCCGCGCCGCACCAGTGGTAGATGTACCCGCCGCAGCATGGCGCCATCTTGTAGCCCCAATGAACGAGCGGCCATATCAAGACTGGGGGAAATCTTGCTCATGCTGCTTTCTACCGAGCCAATTGCGATAGCCACAAAACGCACCAAATAACCGAATACAATGGCCGTGATTGTGCCGGTCAACAGCAGCCCTGGGCCTTGCTGCCCTAGCCATTCGGCAAAATCATTGATTGTAAAATCAAGGGCAGTCAGCGGCACCAGCACACCAATTGCCAGCACCGTTCCCGGCATGGCGTAGCCCATCGCAGCAATACGCAGCGGCAGCAGACTCTTGATCCCGCCGTCAAGACGACGAAAAAACCCGAGTAGGATGGCGATACCCATCGCTAGCAGAGCGGTTAGCGTCGAGACCATAAGGCTATTGCCGGCAAAATGCGCAAATTCAGACGTCCACGACAACTCAAAGTAGCGCACCCCATAATCGAGCAAAATGGCAAATGGCAAACCAAAGCCTGCAAGTACTAGCCCCCAGCACCAGAGACCGGCCAAGATGCGGCTCACCCCTTTGAGGGGATAACGCAGTGGCTGTTCATGGCCCATTGATTTTTGAAATACCTGCTGGCGGCGGCGCGAGCGGCGCTCCAGCGCAATCAATACCACGACCCCTAGTAACATCAAACAAGAGAGCTTAGCTGCCGTGGCCAAGCTGCCATAACCAAGCCAAGTGTCATAGACCGCGGTAGTCAGGGTATTGATGGCAAAGAAGTGAACAGTAGCAAAGTCAGCTAGTGTCTCCATCGCAACCAGCGATACTGCCACCATGATAGCGGGGCGCGCTAACGGCAGACTAAGCCGGCGAAAGCTTTGCCAAGGCGTACAGCCAAGCAAGCGGCTAGAGTGGATCAAGCTGACGGACTGTTCAAGAAAAGAGGCACGGGCAAGCAGATAGACATAGGGAAATAGCACCAGTGCCAGCACCCAGGCCGCGCCACCAAGGGAGCGAATCGTGGGAAACCAGTAATCAGCTGGGCTGCGCCAGCTAAAGATCTCCCGTAATCCGGCCTGTATTGGCCCTGAGTAGTCCAACAAGTCGGTGTAGACATACGCCACGATATAAGAGGGCATCGCCATTGGCAGCATCAACGCCCATTGCAACGCCCGTCGTCCTGGTACCTGGCACATGGCGACTAACCAAGCGGTAGGCACACCAAACAGCAAACTTAGCAGTACAACTCCCACCACTAGCATCATCGTGTTACTCAGATAATCGAGCAGTACGGTATCAACGAGATGGCGAAATAATGCTTCCTCCGCAGAAAATGCAGAGAAAATCAACGCAAGCACCGGTAACGCCAGCAGCATAGCCATTGCCCAACTGCTGACAATCCATCCAAAATTTTTCATGTGACCACAGTGGTAAATGGGGCCGTTGGCCCCATTGAATGACAAGTCGAACGTCCTTTCAATTACAAGTCGAATTTCACTTCATCGAGCAACTGCAAGGCCTCTTTGCGGTACTTGGCATAATCACTAACAGGTAACGCATCAGATTTAAAATCACCCCACGATTTGACCATCGCAGAAGGATCAACACCGACCTTTACCGGATACTCAGCATTCACATCGGCATACATATGCTGGGCGGTATCGCCGGTGAGAAACTCCATCAGTTTGCGCGCTTCTACTTTGTTTTTGGCGTACTTAGTCATGGCTACGCCACTCACATTGACATGTGCACCGCGATCTTTTTGATTTGGGAAGTTAATAAATACTGCCTCAGCCCACGATTTTTGCGCTGGGTCTTTTAGCATCGCCCCCAAATAGTAACTGTTGCCAAGGGAGATATCGCAAATCCCATCTTTGATCCCTTTGACCTGATCTCGATCGTTACCCTGCGGCTTGCGAGCTAAGTTGGCCTTAACTCCTTCTAGCCATGTTTTGGTCTGAGCCATGCCGTGATGGGCGATCATCGAAGAGATGAGCGCCACATTGTACTCATGCTTACCGCTACGAGTGCAGATCTTCCCTTTAAACTGCGGCTTGGCCAGATCTTCATAGCTGATGGACTCGAGCTTGCCGAGACGCTCTTTACTCGAATAGATAGCTCGAACTCGGGTAGTCAGCGCAAACCAGCGGTTCTGTGGATCACGATAAATAGCAGGGATATTCTCTTGCAGGATCTTGCTATCAACCGGTTGCACCAGACCCTTATTCACGAGATCGGTTAAACGGCTGATATCCACGGTAAGTATCAGGTCTGCGGGTGAGAGCTTACCTTCCCGCTCCAAACGCTCATTGAGCCCCTCTTTGGCGAACACGACGTTAACCTTGATCCCTGACTCTTTTTCAAACTGCGCAATGATGGGCTTAATCAGCTCATCTTGCCGGTTGGAGTAAACATTCACCTCCCCGGCTGCAAATGCCGACGGCGCTGCCAACATAGAGAGGGTCAAAGCCAACATTTTCATGTTCATTATCTATTCCTAGTTCATGCGAGTGATAGTTATTCCTATTTGTATTCTGCATGACACTGATAGTGAGATCAAGAAAGCGATCATTCCACTACCCATCCCATCGCCGCAAATCAAAGGACCTGATCGAACTGATTTATCGGGTTTGACGTCAGTGAAATCGACTAAATAGCGATCGATTAAGCAAGCACCCCCTTCGCTTACCTTGCACTTATTATCTGAATTCACGCCTCACTTAATGACCGCTCAGATCCACAGACTCATCGGTAGATAACCACACGCACCTTTACAGTGCCTCGTCATCACGCTCATTAGTTCGAATACGTACCACGTGCCGCAAGTCGTAAACAAAAATTTTGCCATCGCCAATTTTGCCGGTATAGGCCGCCTTGCATATCGCCTCAATCACCCCTTCTACGTTCTCATCCGTCGTGGCGATCTCTAGCCTTACCTTCGGCAAGAAATCAACGTGATACTCGGCTCCCCGGTATAATTCGGTGTGCCCCTGCTGACGGCCAAACCCCTTGATCTCTGCCACCGTCAAGCCCTCAACCCCTAGCCGGCTAATGGCTTCACGGACATCATCCAATTTGAATGGTTTAATCATCGCAATAATTAGCTTCATCGAGACAACCCCGCCCCATGGTGTGATGAATCGGCTATCAATTGTAATGCCACGTCTTTTTATTGCGCTTTTTCACAAAGATAACGTTTAATACCGGCGCTATATGCAAGGCTCGCCTCAACAACGGGCCAGCCTGCCGGATCATGAGCCATCCCGCTGCAACGGTCAGCGACATGCACCACACAAGAGCAATACAGCATGCTAGTTATCTCCAACAACGTAACCATTCCATGGCATGAGCTGCAATTTCAGACTATGCGTGCGCAAGGGGCTGGCGGTCAGCATGTCAACAAAACGGACTCTGCCGTTTGGCTGCGTTTTGATTACCGCAACTCGGTTAGCCTCACCCCGCTCTATCAAGAAGGCCTCGACAAACTCAATGACAGCCGAGTGCATGAAGGTTTCATTTTGATCCGCGCAGAGAGCCATCGCAGTCAAGACATGAACCGCAAAGAGGCCATGAGTCGCTTGGTGGAATTACTCAAAACAGCCGCGCTTCGTCCCAAAGCTCGCCATGCAACCAAGCCCACCCGTAGCTCCCAGCGCAAGCGGATTGATGCCAAAAAGCGTAAAGGGGATATTAAATCTGCCCGCGGCAAACCCATTGTGGATTAAGCCCCCACCTCACATTCCAAGGATGTCAGTTGATGCAATATAGTTTTTGCGACAGCGCCTATGGCCCCTTACTTGTTGCCATTGATCAAGATGGCTTGCGCCACGTAGAGTTTTGTCAAGGGGAGCGGCCGGTGATACCGCAAGCACAGTGGCAACAAGATGACAAGGCGCTTGCACCCTATACCTCACAGTTCATCGCCTATTTTGCGGGGCAGTTGCAACAATTTGACTTACCAATGGCAGCGCGGGGAACCCCGTTTCAGCAAGCCGTATGGGGGGCGCTATGCGATATTCCTTATGGTGAAACGGTCAGCTATCTCGATATTGCCCAAGCCATTGGCAATCCTAAGGCTGTGCGGGCGGTGGGGGCGGCCAATGGTCGTAATCCATTGAGTATCATCGTGCCCTGTCATCGAGTGATCGGTCGCAGCGGCGATCTCACCGGTTATGCAGGTGGGCTAACTATCAAACGTGCGCTGCTGGCACTCGAGCAGCGCAATCGTGTGTTTGCCCTGCACCCATAATCTGGCTTTGCGCTCCACAGATAAGGCTCTCTTAGCTCTCGCGATCACGCACCAGATGCAGATTGATAGGGGATGGCGCGCCAGATTGATCAGATGAACACAAAATGAAGAATCACCTCAGAACAACTTCAGATAGCCAATGGCATTATCACTCCATACTTGAAAGCCAGCGCTTATCCACTGATTCGAGTAACCTCATGTGATGCTTCCAATCTGTTTTTTCCCCGCGCCTCTTCTGAGGCGTTTTTTTTATGCTTTTTATGTTAGCGACGAAGGTCGATCCACTACATCGGTTTGGATTGTCAATGTAGTGGGGCACTCAATGTGAAGGGGGGCACTTCCCATGGATCATAAAAATGATCCATAAAAAAGCCGACGTATAAACGTCGGCGAATAAAAAGTGCTTACAACAGAGGATTCATATATTCAGACCCCGGTGTTGGCAGATTAGTTCAGTAATTTTTTAAATTAATTTTCAGCTCGTTTAAACATCAGGGTGTGGGCATCTGATTCCGCTGCGATGAAGGTGTAGCCATCACTGTTAAAACCCATGAGTTGCTCTACCTTCGTCAAGCGATGCTTGATGATGTAGCGAGCCATCATGCCGCGTGCTCTTTTGGCATAAAAGCTGATGATCTTAAACTGACCATTCTTTTGATCCTTGAACACCGGGGTGATGATCCTCCCTTTTAGCGCATTAGGTCGCACCGATTTAAAGTACTCATCCGATGCTAGATTAATCAGCACCTCATCCCCTTGCGCAGCCAGCGCGTGATCAAGATGCTCGGTGATCACCTCGCCCCAGAACTGATAAAGATCCTTACCCCTCCCATTATTGAGTCGAGATCCCATCTCGAGCCGGTATGGCATCATCAGATCAAGCGGGCGCAGCACCCCATAAAGGCCAGAGAGCATCCGTAAATGTGTCTGGGCGAAGTGAAAGTCAGCATCACTAAAATCAGTGACCGCCAATCCGGTATAGACATCACCTTTAAAAGCCAGCAACGCCTGACGGGCATTGGCAGGGGTAAAATCTGGCTGCCACTGAGCAAATCGGGCGGCATTAAGCCCGGCTAGCTTGTCACTGACCTTCATCAAACTGGCAATTTGAGCCGGGCTCAGTTGGCGGGCATGACGAATAAGCTCGGCGGAGTGATCCAGCAGCTCAGGCTGGGTGAAATGAGGGGTCACTAGCGGTGACTCGTAATCCAGCGTTTTGGCTGGGGAAACCACAATCAGCATAACGTTCCTTTAAAGCGGGGGGGCCACAGCGACATGGCCCCATTATTTATTCATCTAGCGTCACATTATCGAGCGTGCCAGAGCCTAGTGGCTCACAACCAGACAGCTTGATGAGCAATCGTAAATCATTGGCCGAATCAGCATGGGCAAGCGCCTCACTGTAGCCAATCTGGCCGGCGCAGAACAGCGTGAATAGCGCTTGATCAAAAGTTTGCATCCCCAATTCACGAGATTTAGTCATCACGTCCTTAAGGCGATGCATCTCACCTTTACGAATAATGTCGGTAATAAGTGGGGTATTGAGCAGCACCTCAAAGGCCGCAACTCGGCGCAACCCCTCCCCCCTAGCCACCAGTTGCTGGGCAACAATGGCCTTAAGGTTGAAAGAGAGATCGAACAAAAACTGGCGATGCTTCTCTGGTGGCACCAAGTGCAAAATCCGATCCAATGCTTGATTGGCATTATTGGCATGCAGCGTGGCAAGACACAGATGCCCAGTCTCGGCAAACTGCAGGGCAAACTCCATGGTTTCTCGGCTGCGGATCTCACCTATCAAGATCACATCGGGCGCTTGGCGCAGCGAGCTTTTCAGCGCCACCTCGAACGACTCAGTATCGATCCCGACCTCCCGCTGAGTCACCAAACTACGGCCATGCTGATGAACAAATTCAACCGGATCTTCCACCGTGAGAATATGACCATCTGCATGCTGGTTGCGATAGCCGATCATTGCCGCTTGAGTGGTCGATTTACCCGCCCCAGTGGCCCCCACAAATAGCACCAAGCCACGCTTGCCCATCGCAACCTCTTGCAAAATGGTGGGCAGTTGCAAATCGTCAAAGGTCGGGATGCAGGTTTCAATGCGCCGCACCACCATGCCAGGCTGCTCTTGCTGCCAAAAAGCACTGACCCGAAAACGCCCTAACGCCTCGCGAAAAATCGCATAGTTGGCCTCTTTAGTTCGGATATAACGCTCAATATGTTCGTGGCTCAACGTCTCCTTCACGAGGGCTAGCGTACTGTTTTTATCAAGCCGCGCTCCCCCAAGTGACACCAGATGGCCATTCACCTTGAGGGTGGGCGGCGACCCGACGGTCACAAAAAGATCCGAGCCTTTTTGTGCAACTAATTCTGTAAGCAGATCATCTAGCTTCATCATCTCTCCCTCCATGGAGCGGTGAATTTAAAACATATTGGGATCAACCGCTTTGGCCTTTGCATCCAACGATGCCACCACCCCACGACTCACCAGCTGCTTGAGGCTCTGATCCATGGTCTGCATCCCGTGGGTCATACCCGTTTGGATGACCGAATAGAGCTGAGCGACCTTGTCTTCACGGATGAGGTTTCGCACCGCAGGAATACCCATCATGATCTCATAAGCTGCGACTCGGCCGCCGCCAATACGCTTAAGTAGCGACTGCGAAATCACTGCTCGCAACGATTCAGATAGCATAGATCGCACCATATCTTTCTCTGCCCCAGGAAACACGTCGATGATCCGATCGATGGTTTTCGCGGCCGATGAGGTGTGCAGCGTACCTAGCACTAAATGACCGGTTTCGGCGGCCGTCATCGCAAGGCGAATGGTTTCTAGATCACGCATCTCGCCGACCAAAATGATGTCAGGGTCTTCCCGCAGCGCCGAACGCAGGGCATTGCTAAAGCTTTTGGTATCGCGGTGCACCTCTCGCTGATTCACTAAGCAGCGCTTATTCTCATGCACAAATTCGATGGGGTCTTCGATGGTCAGAATATGGTGATGGAAATGCTCGTTAATGTAGTTGACCATCGCTGCCAAGGTGGTCGATTTTCCAGAACCGGTTGGGCCAGTAACCAGTACCAAGCCCCGTGGAAACTCAGCGATCTTACGAAAGATCTCTGGCGCCTCGAGATCCTCCAAGCTCAATACGGTGCTGGGGATGGTGCGAAAGACGGCGCCAGATCCACGGGATTGCTGGAAGGCGTTAACCCGAAAGCGGGCCAGATTTGGCACCTCAAATGAAAAATCGACTTCTAGATTTTCTTCTAGCTCCTTGCGCTGATGATCATTCATGATGTCGTAGATGAGGGCGTGTACTTCTCGATGTTCAAGGGCAGGCAAATTGATCTTGCGAACCTCGCCATCAACCCTGATCATCGGGGGAACCCCAGCCGATAGGTGTAGATCCGAGGCGTTATGCTTTACACTGAAAGCCAATAACTCTGTGATATCCATAGACTTGTCATTCTCCCTTCACAAGATCACTAACGAAATATGAACCAGATTGCCCAGCACCTGTTTCAGGTCAAGGAACACATGGCCCATGCGGCTAAACAGGCGGGCCGTGACCTGCAACAGATCCGCCTACTTGCCGTGAGCAAGACCAAACCGCTAGACGCTATTATTGCGGCCTACCACGCGGGACAGCGCGGCTTTGGCGAATCCTATGCCCAAGAAGCCGCGATTAAGATTGATACCTTACGCCAGCTGCCCCAATACAGCGGCATCGAGTGGCACTTTATTGGCCCGCTGCAATCGAATAAATCCAAACTGGTTGCCGAACGATTTGATTGGGTACAAAGCGTTGATCGAGACAAACTGATCGAACGCCTTAATCAGCAGCGTCCTGCCAGCATGGCACCGCTAAATATCTGTTTGCAAATAAATATTAGCGGCGAGAGCAGCAAATCTGGCACCTCAGAACAAGAGATTTTCCGCCTCGCGCAGCAAGTGTCGCGCTGTGAGCGACTGGTGTTACGGGGTCTGATGGCGATCCCAGAACACACCCGTGATGAAACCGTATTAGCCGCCCAAATGACCCGCATGCAGACTCTGTTCACCGCACTTGCGCAACAATACCCAACGGTTGATACCCTCTCGATGGGCATGACCGATGATCTGGCGCTGGCTATCGCCCATGGCAGCACCATGGTGCGAGTCGGTACGGCTATTTTTGGTGCCCGTGATTACTCATAAGCAAACGGGCGGATCACCGATAGATCCGTCTTTTGCTGCGACCTTATCAATAGGATCTTCTGATGCAACATAGACATCTTGCCTTTATCGGGGCGGGCAACATGAGCCACTGCATCATTGCGGGGCTCATCAAGGCGGGCTACCCCGCGAACAAGATCACGGCTGCTAATCCAAGCCTTTCTAAGCTCACCACGCTAGCTAACGATTACGGTATTGGCATCACTCAATCCAATACTGAGGCCGCCCGCAATGCCGAAGTCATTGTGCTAGCAGTCAAACCACAGCTAATGGCCAGCATGCTGACCGCACTCGTGGCAGATCTGAAGCTCGAACGCGATTCGCTTGAAGGTAAGTTGCTTATCTCCATCGCGGCAGGTATCACAATTGCCCGTCTGCAGGCGCTCACAGCAGGTCACCCGCACATTATCCGTGCCATGCCTAATACCCCCGCACTGCTGGGTTTAGGTATGACCGGCCTCTACGCCCCTGAATATATTGCTGCCCGCGATCGCGACTTTGCCGAGCAGATGATGCAAGCGGTTGGTAAAACCCTATGGACAGCGCAAGAGTCTGCCATCAACGGCATTATTGCCGCGGCAGGGAGCGCCCCTGCGTACTTCTTCCTCTTTATGGAGGCGATCGCCAATGAAGCGCAAGTGATGGGGTTTTCACCCGCACAAGCGCGCCTATTGGTACAGCAGACTGCGCTAGGGGCGGCCGCTATGGTCGAACAAAACCCCGATGTAGCTCTGCAAACCCTGCGTGAGCAGGTGACCAGCAAAGGTGGCGCAACCGCTGAAGCCATCAATATCTTCTTGCAGCAGGGGCTGATGCCACTGACTGCCCAAGCCATGCAGGCGGCCGTTGCACGGGCAGCCAGCATGGAAACCCAGTTCTAATAGGAGCCCAAATGAACACCGCTTACTTTTTAATTAATACCGTATTTGATCTCTACTTGATGGTGGTGCTACTGCGCGCATGGTTGCAGTGGGCCCGCGCCGATTTTTATAACCCCATGAGCCAGATGGTGGTCAAATTGACCAATCCACTGGTGATCCCGCTGCGCCGGGTGATCCCAGGCTTTGGCGGCATTGATGTGGCCTCAATCGTGCTGGCGCTACTTATCGCATTTGCCAAGTTAGCGCTGCTTAAAAGCATGAACATACTGCTGGCCGACTGGCTTAATATCGGCCTATTTGCGCTGCTCACCGTATTGAAAAAAGCCGGTTCGATGATCTTCTGGGTGCTGCTGATCCGCGCCATCCTCAGCTGGATCAGCCAAGGCCGTAACCCTATCGAATATGTGATGCACCAATTAACCGAGCCATTCCTCGCCCCTATTCGCCGTATTCTGCCAGCGCTGGGTGGGCTTGATTTGTCGGTATTGGTTGCCTTTATTGCTCTGCAAGCCATCAACTATCTGCTTGGCGATCTATTTGGCCAATTGTGGTGGATGATTTAATGCCTACGGCCTTGCTACAGGGGGATGAACTGGTACTGCATCTGGTGATCCAGCCCAAAGCAAGTCGGGATCAGATCATCGGATTGCATGGTGAAGAGCTAAAAGTGGCCATCACGGCACCGCCCGTCGATGGCCAAGCCAATAGCCATCTGATCAAGTTTTTAGCTAAGCAATTTAAGGTGGCCAAGGGCCAAGTCACCATAGTGCGCGGTGAGTTAGGTCGCCATAAAACAGTGGCTATCGACAACCCTAAACTATGGCCACCAGAAGTGATGGCCTTGCTAAATAGCGCACAAGGGTAAATGACTCTGCCTGCGCCAAGCGTTGAGATGAGAGGGATGAGTGATGACCACTACTTGGATGAGTGGCCTACTGGCACTACTGATGACGCTGCCGCTTCAGGCAGAACAGATGAAGGAGTTAGGACCTTGGCGGGTGCATTACAGCGCGTTTAATTCTAGTTTTCTCACCCCTGAGATAGCCAAGCATTACGGGCTCGCGCGCAGCCGCTACAACGCCATCATCAACATTACGGTGCAAGATAAACAGGGCAAGGCACAGGCAGTGGGCCTTGAGGGGGAGGCTAAAAACCTGATTGGCACTCAGCGCGCCTTACAGTTTCAACAAGTGACAGAAGGGGATGCTATCTACTATCTGGCAACCTTACCCTACCGTAACGAAGAGACCTATCAGTTCGCCATCAAGATCATGGCGGGCGGCCAGCAGCAAAATCTCACCTTTCAGCAGACCTTCTACGTTGATTAACGGTGAAGAATAAAAACAACAAGGGCGCCATCACGGCGCCCTTGTTGTTGTCAAATCTGACTCTCACCGGTTTATAGGGCGAGGAACAGACCGGCCAAACATGCACTCATCAGGTTAGCCAGCACGCCAGAGAGGATCGCGCGCATACCATAACGGGCAATAAAGGCTTTACGCTCTGGTACCATCGAGCCCAGACCACCGATCAGGATCGCCATAGATGAGATATTGGCAAACCCGCACAGGGCAAAGGTCACAATGGCCTTACTCGACTCGCTCAAGGTCTGATCTTTCACCAGCCCAATAAAGGCCACAAACTCATTGACCACAATTTTGGTGCCAATCAACGCACCTGCAGCTTGCGCCTGATCCCAAGGCACACCGATCAACCAAGAGACGGGGGCAAACAACCAACCCAGAATAATCTGAAAGCTCAGATCCAACCCCACCAGACCTCCCGCCCACCCGAGCATACCGTTGAGCATGGCGATGACCCCAACAAAGGCCAGCAAGGTAGCACCCACCGCAACGGCGATATTAAGGCCAGACATGGCGCCATCGGCTGCCGCTTCAATCACATTAGAGGCGCGAGGGATCTCCACATCCTGATGGTAATCAACTTCATCAGCACTGGGCGGAACCAAGATCTTGGCCATCGCCAAACCGGCAGGAGCAGACATAAACGCCGCAGCAATCAGGTACTTTAGTTCAACCCCAAGGCTGGCATAACCTACCAAAGTGCCCCCAGCTACAGAAGCAAGGCCGCAGCTCATCACCGCAAAGAATTGGGAGTCAGACATCTTAGAGAGGTAAGGTTTCACCACCAGCGGCGCTTCGACCATCCCCACAAAAATGTTGGCAGTCGCAGAGAGGCTCTCTGCACGGCCGGTGCCCAGCAGCTTTTGCAAACCACCACCCAGCACACTAATCACCCGCGGCATAATGCCAATGTGGTAAAGAATGGAGATCACCGCAGAGAAGAAGATGATGACGGGCAAGACGTTAAAAGCAAAAATAAAGCCCAGCTTGAACTTTGCCAGATCACCGAACAAGAAGGCGATCCCTTCCTGACCATAACCGATCACACTGCTGACGCTTTCGCTCACGCCATTTAGTACATGCTGACCGGCTGGCAGCCACAGCACCAACCCTGCAAACATGACTTGCAAGCAGAGGGCAAGGCCAACTGTTCGCAGCGGGATACGACGGCGATTATTAGAACAGATCACGGCCAGCGCCAAGATACTCAGGATGCCGAGCAGGGCAATCATAGGGACTCCATCAGGGGGGGGCAAAAGATGGGAGCGGATTCTGCGCCTCTCCCCGCGCCACTGCAAGCCCGCTTCGTTACAGCTCTGTTAGAAAAAACGTTTGCACGACATCGATTGCGCCAACTGGCTGATTTGATTCAATTTTGATTTCAGCCCAACGCCGGCGTCTTTATATGGAAACAATCATTCCTCATTTCCGGACAATTTACCCCCAAGCCAAGGGCCAAGCCGCTGTTCCCAATAGGGTTCTGGGCCAAAGCAGGTTTTGAGAAAATCGATGAAAAGACGGATTTTGGGATCAAGATGTTCACGCCGAGCGTACACCGCATGCACGGCCATTTGTTGATTTGGCCACCACGTTGGCAATACCGGGATCAGCAGACCACTTTGCAACTCTTTATCGAGCAAATAGTTGGCAATATACGCAATACCAAGCCCTGCAACCGCCGCATCTCGTACCGCTTCGGCCATGTCCACCCGATAGTTGCCCGCCACCTGCACCGTCTGACGCTCTTTACCTTGTCGAAACGACCATTGGTGATAGCGCCGCTCTCGGCTCTGGTAGGTGATGCAGTTGTGCTGAGTCAGATCTTTGGGGTGCAGCAGCGAACCATGGCTCAGCAAATAATCGGGTGAGGCTGCCACCACAAAGTGAATATCCGCCAGCCGCTGCCCCACTAGCCCCTCTGGCTTGTCTTCGTAAGTGGTGATCCACAGATCCAACCCTTCATCGACCAAGTTGGTTCGATGGTCAAACAGCGAAACCTCAAGCTCGAGCTCAGGGTAGCGGTCTTGAAACGCTTTAAGATGGGGGATGACGTGCAGACGGCCAAACGATTGGCCCACACCAAGATGAAGAACGCCACTCACCTTGCCCCGTCGCTCGGCAATCATCGAGTCGGCTTCCTGCGCGACCGCCACCAGCGCATGGCAGTGACGCGCATACTCTTGACCTAGCTCCGTGAGTACAAAGCGGCGGGTAGTACGCTGCACTAGTTGGGCACCGAGGGTGGTCTCTAGCAGAGCGAGCTGCTTGCTGATATGGGATTTTGATACCCCAAGACGCCGAGCAGCAGCAGAGATCCCCTGCTCACGCACCAGCGCATCAAAGATCATCATTTGGGGAAGACGTTGTAGCACACAGTAACCCAATTAAGTGGCGGGAGCCCATTATTCCAGAGCAACCCGCCAAGGGGTAGGCTCAGAGCCCCAGTGCGCGGACTATCTGCAATTTAAGGGGATCTTCGGCCGGGCTTTGGTTAGCCCCATAGCTTGCAATCAGCTTGCCATCTCGGCCTATCAGATATTTATGAAAATTCCAGTTCGGCTCATCCCCGTCGGCGGCGGCAGCGAGCCCTTTAAATAACGAAACGGCATCGGGGCCTCGTACCGCCACTCGATTAAACATAGGAAACGTCACCCCATATTCACGCTTACACACGTCGGCGGTCTTGCTCTCACTGCCCGCTTCTTGCCAAAAATCATTGGAAGGAAATCCTAAGATTATCAAGCCCTGATCTTTGTAGCGCTGATAAAGCCGCTCAAGATCACCAAACTGGCCACGATAACCGCAATAGGAGGCGGTATTGACCACCAGCACGACCTTGCCTTGCGTCAATTGACACAAATTGTGCCGCTGAGTGTTATTAAGCTCCCGCATTTCCACATTGAAGTAATCAGGGCATGCCGCAGAGGCACTGCTAGCCCCCAATAACAGCCATAGGGTTAACCATTTCATTACCAATACTCCTTTTGGTTTATCCATCACATGCTTAAGCCTACGTTTGCGGCCAGCATAATCCAAGGCCAGCTGGCACTTGTCGTGGTCAACTGTGCGCCATCACTATGGCGTAAAGGATGAAATGCACCTACTTAAACCACCTCAATTGCAAAAAATGAATCAACAAGCAGCAACAACGGTGGGCACAAAAATCGGGGTAAGAAAGGGGGCAAGAGAAAGCACCAAAGCCTGTAAAGCAAGCGCACAACGAGTGTAAAAACAGACAAGATAGGATGCACAATAGGCGCAGCTGAGACTGCGCCTATTGGTACTTAACGAGATCCGTGAGCCAATTGATAGAGCGCCGCCACATTGCGAGCCGTCAGCTCGATATTGCTACTTGCTGTCGCCAACGCTTCTGGCAACGACATGGCGCGATTGACCACCGCAAATACCGCATCTAGCCCATGCTCATGAACCACACCGCAATCATCGGTCAGGCAACCGGAGATACCGATCACTGGCTTGCCAAATTGTTTGGCACAGCGGGCCACGCCAATAGGCGTTTTGCCATGAATGGTTTGACTGTCGATACGCCCTTCACCCGTGATGACTAAATCTGCATCCGCCACTTCATTGGCTAGCTTTAACGCGTCGATCACAATGTGGATGCCGGGTTTGAGCTCAGCGCCTAGCAGCCCCACTAGCGCTGCTCCCATGCCACCTGCCGCCCCCGCGCCTGGCAACGCCTTTACCTGGCAGCCGCTCACGTGTTCGATGCACTGTGCGTAGCGAGCCAGATTGGCATCTAACTGCGCAACCATGGCTGGGGTTGCCCCTTTTTGAGGACCAAATACCGCGGACGCCCCTTTAGGGCCACACAGGGGATTGTCAACATCACAGGCCACTTCAATGACCAGCTCACTCAAACGGGGATCTAACCCACTTAAATCAATGTGGTGCAGATCGGCCAAACCGCCGCCACCCAAGGCAATGGCCGAGCCATCTGCTTTGAGTAACTGCCCGCCCAGGGCTTGGATCATTCCAGCGCCCCCATCATTGGTGGCGCTACCACCAATGCCGAGGATCAGATGCGTCACCCCCCTGTTCAGCGCCGCTAAGATCAGCTCACCGGTACCAAAACTAGACGTCAGCAGCGGGTTGCGCTGCGCAGGCTCCACCAAATGAATACCCGACGCTGCCGCCATCTCAATCACGCCGCGGGTGCCATCCCCGAGCAGGCCAATAAAACCCTGCACCTTATTACCCAGGGGAGCGGTCACCTCAACGGGGAGGATCTGGCCATCGGTGGCATCAACCAGTGATTGCACCGTGCCTTCACCGCCATCCGCCATCGGCAGCTTGACGTACGTGGCATCGGGCCACACCTGTTTGCAGCCAGCCTCAATGGCATCTGCCACCGCCATGGCGCTCAAACTCTCTTTGAATGAATCAGGGGCAATAACAATTTTCATCTCAATTCCTTACAGGGCTAATACGCCAAACATCAGGGTGGAGATAGTCGCGATGGTCAGACCCACCGCTGTTTCATACGGAATTAACTTAAGACGCTCACCGATACTTAAATGAACGCTGCCACCGGTTGCATGAAAGAAAGAGCCATGGGGCATGTGGTCAAACACGGTGGCACCAGCTTGGATCATCGCGGCGCCCGCCAAACTACTGACCCCCAGCTCAAGCAAGGTGGAGCTAAATACGTTAGATGCCACCACAGTGCCCGCGGTCGTCGAGGCGGTCGCCAGTGACATCATGGCGCCAGAAATCGGGGCTAACAGATAAGAAGGCAAACCCGATGCTGTCAGCGCGCTGATCAGCACATCTTTCAGGCCGGAGTTAGCGATGATGCCAGCCAGAGTACCGGTGCCTAGCAGCATGATGGCAACCGGTGCCATACGAGTCAAACCTGATACCGCGAACTGATTTAGCTTGCCAAATTTTCCCATCATCAAGGCACCGACTAGGCCACCGAGCGGCAGAGCAATCAGCGGATCGACCACAATCCCGACCAATGGACGCAGTGCCAGCAGCAAAATCGCCACCAATGGCGCACTGATAGCGGCAACAAAACCAGGCAACTTGCTCTCATCAATGGTCACCACCTCATCGGCGGCAACCTTGCTGCCCTTATGGTTAAGCCGCTTCGCAAGCCAATAGGCCATCACCAAACCAAACAGCCCAGGGATGATACCCGCCACCATGACCGAGGTAAGAGGAAGATGAAAAGCCTCGGCCGCGGCAATGGCATTAGGGTTAGGTGACATCACGTTACCGGCCTTACCCCCGCCAACCATTGCGAGCAAGATTGCTGCCTTAGAGAGATCGGCGCGCCGCGCAATAGCCAGCGCAATCGGGGCAACAGTGATAACCGCTACGTCAACAAATACCCCAACCGCCGTCAGGATCAACGTCGCAAGTGCCAGTGCCAATAGGGCGCGGGTTTCACCGAGTTTCTTGATGATGGTTTCAGCGATGGTGGTGGCGGCACCTGATTCGATTAACACCCCCGCTAATACCCCTGCTGCGAGGATCCGCATCACCGCGGTCGTGATCCCTTGGGCACCACCTATCATGAGCGCGACGGTCTGGGTCAGATCCGCCCCGCCAATCAGGCCACCGGCGAGGGCGCCGATGATCATCCCGTATGCCGGCGGCACTTTTTTCAAAATGAGGAAAATAGCGATAGAGAGCGCAGCAAGCGCGCCAAGCGCAGTAACGGGGATCATGACAGGCACCTTAGAGAAATACAGTGCCGGCTATTATGGCGATAGCCAAAAATATATCTTTAGTGGTAGTTACAAATAATGACTAAAAAATCCGTGCAAATTTGTATAAATCACCAATCACATCGCCATGTTAAGCCCTAGATAAAGCTGCACTTTATCATCTAACTTATTGAAATTTAACCCAGTTATCTGCTCAATACGCCCTAACCGATAACGCAGGGTATTGGGGTGAATAAACAGTGTTTGTGCGCAGTGATGCAGATCACAATTTTGTAAAAAATAGTGGCGTAGGGTCTTTTGCAAGGAGCCTTTAGCATCATGTGCAGCCAGTGTGAGCAGCGGAGCTCGCAGCTGATCGGCTTGCCACGTATCCGTTAAGCTCCCAAGCAGCACCGGTAAGCGGTAATCTTCGAAAAAATAAACCTGCTGGCGCGGCGTCTGCCCCATCCCACGGCGCAAGGTATCGCGCGCAGTCTGATAAGAGCGCGCCAATCCGTTGATCCCCGCAACATAGTCTCCCACCGCGATATGCACCTTAAAATGGGGAATACGCGCTAGCAGCTGGGTGATCCGGCTGCGTTCTTACTGGGATTGCCACACCCCCTCCTTAAGCTGGGCAGGCTTTAGCACCACAATCTCATCTAAACCATGAATGGCCACCAAATTGTCCCGCTCTGGATTTTCTAACTGATGGACCAACTCCCGCAATCTGGCAGGATCCGCCTCCTCCAGTGCTAGCACCGCGACCACCCGAGGTTGAGCCAAATCGAGCCCCAGAAAGTGGGCGGCCTGTTGCAGCTGATCAACCCGTCCTTCGCCGCGAATGAGCTGCAATACCAGCTCTTCTTTATGACGTTTGTCCCACTGTAACTGCTCCGTGAGCGCCGCCTGCTCGAGGATCAACTCGGCGGTCATCCGCACCAACTCGGCATAAGCGCGCACAATGTCAGGATCCCCAGAGATCCCGATCACCCCTAGCAGGGACCCTTGATAAGCGATGGGCAAATTGATGCCAGGGCGCACCCCTTTGAGCTGCAGCGCAGTCGCTTCGCTAATTTCCACCACGCGATTTTCGGTCAGGGCGAGTACCGCCCCTTCATGGCGCTGATGGATCCGCTCGACATTACCCGAAGCGATAATAAAACCCCGCTCATCCATCACATTGACCGAAAACGATAAGATCTTCATCGCTCGGCTCACGATCTGATGAGCCAGTTGCTCATTTAACTGCATAACATCTCCAGATAAGAACCCCAAAGGCACAGGGGCGAGCCATCAAGCAACCGCCAATGGGCGCAAAGATGCCACATCATCAAGACAAGCGAGAGGGGGATCGCTAGAATAGGCCACTTTACTCGATGTGTGCCCCACCATAGAGCAGGAATTGGCGATGCGCCCTCTTGCTTGTGCTGGCCCACCCTTGCGATATGGACTGTGTATGGATTATGAATTTCGCCGCGATCCATTTGGTGGCTATCGCGCTCGGTTCTCCATGGGCCATGAAGCCATCGGTCAGTGGCTAATCGACGAGGTTGGCAAAGATGAAGAGAAGCTCGATGCGCTTTTTTCCATCATTGATCAATTATCTAACCGCACCCGCGTCGAATATCGGCTTAATGGCGGTGATTACTCTTTGCTGCTGACCCACGAAGAGGCCGAGGTCAAAGCCAACGCCCTCAATATCGAACTAGATGAGGATCTTGATGATCTCGCCTACTACGATGATGAACAGCTGGCCATGTGCGGACTAGAAGATTTTGCCCAGGTGCTCAGCTCATGGCGCGCCTTTATCCGTAACGAGGATATGGGCTGATTAACCCCATGTCCGATCACGATATTAAATAACTATTTTGGGCAAACGTGCCCTTTTACCCCATCACCCAACAGGATTAACTATGTCTATTTACGATTTTAATGACGAAGTACCAGAAGACGAAGAGCAAGACGCCACTCCCAAAGCGGCCATTGTGGGCAAGAAGAAAGGCAAGCAGGTGATGAACACTCAGGTTAACCTGAGCCCACGGGATGCAAGCCGCTTAAACGGTATCCACATTGAAGCGATCGCCACCCTAGATGACGTTAGCTTGCCAAAAAATGTCATCTTCAAAGCCGGCCTGATTGCGCTAGGCGAGCTCAAAGCAGACAAGCGAGCCGATATTATCGCGCGGGTCATTGCCGAATCCGGCCGTTAATCCCCACGAAAGCGCTTAAATACTGACAAGCCGGAGCAACTGCTCCGGCTTTTTATTGATTGGCGCATCTTGTCAGCGCCAGTGTAACGCCAGCCTTCCCCGTTAAGCCTTGGCTTTGAACTGTTTGATGCTGCGTTTATTGGCGGTGCGCCGATTGGCTTGTTTATCTCGCGCAGGACGCTTGCCCGTGCCCGTTGCGGGCACATCGGTCACCGGAAATTCTGCCAAGGTATCTAGTGGTAACTCTCGATTCGTTAAACTGCGGATCGCGGCCAACGTGTCACTCTCCCCATGACATACCAGCGAAATCGCCAACCCTTCACAACCCGCCCTCGCGGTACGGCCAATACGGTGCACGTAAACCGGCGCACTGGCAGGCAAATCCAAATTAATCACCACCGGTAACCTGTCTACATGAATACCGCGCGCCATCATATCGGTCGCCACCAACACTCGCACTTGGCCTGCTTTAAAATCGGCGAGCACCTGATCTCGCACCGCTTGCTCCTTTTCACCATGAAGCGCGGCAACAGCAAGCCCTGCTTTGGCCAATTTTTTTGCTACCGCGTCCGCATCATCTCGCGCACTGATAAAGACCAATACCTGCATCCACCCTTGGGTCTTGAGCAAACTGATTAACGCGGGCACCTTGCTGCTTTTGTTGACCAGATAGAGCCGCTCTTCAATGGCGTGCACCAGCTCGTTGCGAGGATTAGCCTCAATTTGGATCGGTGCTGTGAGCTGCATATTGGCCAGCGCTTCAAGCTCGCTAGGTAAGGTGGCAGAGCAGAGCACGGTTTGGCGCTGCTTGGGCATTTCATTGATAAGC
Source organism: Aeromonas sp. (assembly GCA_051652185.1). Classification (GTDB taxonomy): domain Bacteria; phylum Pseudomonadota; class Gammaproteobacteria; order Enterobacterales; family Aeromonadaceae; genus Aeromonas. The sequence continues at coordinate 4,266 of JBOFTS010000065.1, read as the reverse complement.
CATTGAATATCTGGCCAAAAACCCATTTCTAATAGGCGATCGGCCTCATCGAGTACCAACCGTTGCAAGCCATCGAGCCCCAACAGTTGTTGCTGCAACAGATCCCGCAGTCGCCCGGGGGTGGCCACCAGCAATTGTGGTCCTTGCGCCAACGCCATCTGTTGCGACTCTTGCGTCACGCCCCCGCATAGCGTGACGATGCGCAGCCCTCGCGCGTCAGCCCCAGGTTGTAGCGCCCCGCTCACTTGAGCCGCCAACTCGCGGGTTGGCACCAAGACCAATCCTTGTACCTGACTCGAGGCCGGATCAAGCTGCTGCAGCAGGGGTAAGCCAAACGCCAAGGTTTTACCGCTACCCGTTTGCGCCAATGCCAGTAGATCGCGCCCTTCCAATATCACCGGAATGGCTAGCTGCTGGATCCGAGTGGGAGTATGTAAAGTCGCAGGTAAAGCGGCGAGCAAGGAGGGATGGAGTGCAAGTTCGCTAAAGGTCATGGTGCAACATCAACAAAGAAGTGGGAGCCGAAGTCTAGCCAGCTGACGCCCATAAGTAAAAGAACCTGACTGCGCAGATGCAAAAGCTGGCACCCATCACCACATGAACGGTGCGAGTGCAACGATCGCGCTAAGATAGCGCCAACAGGGCGCGAAAATAAATGCGGCCTGCCACTGTCAAACAGGGCAGGCCGCAGCTAATCACCATCAGTGCCAGTTATAGTGCCAGTTATAGCGCAGCAAGTGCCGCCGCATAATTTGGCTCATCGGCCACTTCTGCGACCAATTCGCTATGCAACACCTTATTGTCGCCATCGAGTACCACAATCGCCCGCGCCGCCAAGCCCACTAGCGGGCCAGAGGAGAACGCGATGCCGTAATCGGTCATGAAATTTGCACCGCGCAACGTAGAGAGGGTCACCACCTTATCTAGCCCTTCAGCGCCGCAAAAGCGAGACTGCGCGAACGGCAGATCGGCAGAGATACACAGCACGACGGCGTTATGGAGCCCACTAGCCTGCTCGTTAAATTTGCGCACTGAGGTCGCGCAGGTTGGCGTATCCACACTGGGGAAAATATTTAAAATTTTACGCTGACCGGCAAAACTTGCCAGGGTCACGTCGGATAAGTCCTTAGCCACCAGTGAGAAGGGTTTTGCTTGCTCACCCGCAACCGGAAACTGGCCCGCAACAGAAACGGCATTGCCTTTTAAAGTGACGCTATGACTCATGTTTTATGTCCTTGTTATGGCTGTTGTCGAAATCCGAGCTCCAGTATAGGCCGCCCTTGCCCGCACAAACACCAACTAACTCAAGGGATATAAAAGCGTTGACCTTGGACTTAACACTAAGGTTTACACTCTCTCCCTATTATTTGGGATCTCGCAAGGGTGGGATCCATCAAGAGGGACTCATCATGAGCAAATCCTGCTGCGATCATTCGCACAGCGCCGCCATTAAGACTGTGAGCAAAAACACGATTGGCCAGCATGAGCCTCACCATGACAGCCCGTGCTGCGCCGGCAATACCACATGTGGTAGCGCGCCCTATTTAGCCCCCCCTTTAGCCCATCATTTAGCGAATGACGCGCTGGCGCAAAGTGAAGATAACCCTCCCCCCCAAGCAAGTTGTCACGATCAACACTGCGGCTGCACTGCCGCCACTCATCAGCACCTGGCTCCATCTGCTGACCCCCTCGTTGACTCCCTCGTTAACCCCAAAGTCAACGCCCCAACCGACATACTCACTGAGCCGGTGACCGCGCAGGCGCTACCCACTCATCGCCACAGTTGGCACGTGGTGGGGATGGATTGCCCTAGTTGCGCTCGCAAGGTTGAAACCGCGGTGAGCCGTGTTGCGGGTGTCGTGCAAGCACGGGTGCTGTTTGCCACTGAAAAACTCGTCGTGGATTTGGCCCCAGGCCTCTGTCCTGATCTTGTCACGGCCGCGGTACGCGCTGCCGGTTTCCAACTCAAAGAATCAAATCAAGGCGCCACCGCCGATCTTGCCACAGAGCAAGGCTCATCTTTGCATCCACGCCAACGCGCACTTGGTCGCGCCATCGCCGCTTACTGGCAGCCTTTGTCGCTGGCCGGCTTTATGCTCATTGCCGCCCTGCTACCGACGGCATTAAGTCAGCCGCTGTTTATCTTCGCCACCTTGTGGGGGTTGTGGCCCATCGCAGGCAAAGCCTGGGCATTGACCAAAAGTGGGTCTCCTTTTGCTATCGAAACCTTGATGACGGTAGCGGCGCTTGGCGCACTGCTGCTCGGTGAAACCGCTGAAGCCGCCACTGTGCTGCTGCTCTTTATGCTAGGGGAGCATCTTGAAGCCTATGCGGCCGGGCGCGCTCGAGCGGGCGTCACCGCGTTGATGGCACTGGTGCCTAATAAGGCGATGCGGATCCGTCCTGCTTTACCAGATCAAGGGGCACAGGAGGTGCGAGAAGAGGTGGCTGTCGATCAACTGCGTCCAGGGGATATCATCGAAATTGCCCCTGGCGCTCGCCTACCTGCCGATGCTTGTCTGCTCGACGCCCTCGGGGCATTTGATGAGAGCGCACTAACAGGAGAGTCAATCCCAGTAGAGCACCGTCAAGGAGATACCGTTCCCGCAGGGAGTTTGGCCGCCGATCGGCTGGTGCGTCTTGAGGTGGTCTCAGAACCTGGCAATAACGCCATTGACCGGATCCTCCACCTCATCGAAGAGGCGCAGAGTCAACGCGCCCCTATCGAGCGCTTTATTGATCGCTTTAGCCGCGCCTACACCCCCGCCATCATGCTGTTTGCGTTGCTGGTCATGCTGGTGCCCCCACTGGCCTTTGGCCAAAGTTGGGATGAGTGGATCTATCGCGCACTCACTTTGCTGCTGATTGGATGTCCTTGTGCATTGGTGATCTCAACGCCTGCAGCGGTCACGTCTGCGCTAGCGGCAGCCAGTCGTCAAGGGGTGCTAATCAAAGGTGGGGCCGCGCTGGAGCGGCTCGCTCATATTAATACCTTGGCATTTGATAAGACCGGCACCTTGACCCTCGGCCAGCCACAACTACGGGAACTCGTCAGTTTAAACGGCCAACCTGACGCTGAACTGTTAGCACTGGCAGCGGCCATCGAACAAGGCTCCCATCACCCCCTCGCCCGCGCCATCGTGGCTAACGCTACCAAGCAACAGCTGACTCTTGCCAAGGCCGAGGCATTACGTGCCTTGCCGGGAATGGGGGTCGAAGGGCGTATCGACGGTATCCTTTGGCAACTACTGGCACCAAGTCGCATCACCACCTTGACGACTGAGCAGCTAGCTCGCACTGCAGCCCTAGAACAACAAGGGCAAACCGTGGTGGTGCTTTGTCAGATCCAGCAACAGCAGGTGCTGCCGGCTGCGCTGCTGGCACTGCGAGATGAAATTCGCCCAGAGGCCGCAGCTGCACTGCGCGAGCTCCAGCGATTAGGGCTGAGCAGCATCATGTTAACGGGCGATAACCCACGGACCGCGCAGGCGATCGCCACTGAGCTAGGCATTGGCTGGCGGGCCGGCTTGCTGCCACAAAACAAGGTCGAAGAGATTGCTAAGCTCGCTGCCACCCATAAGGTGGCCATGATTGGCGATGGCATCAACGATGCGCCAGCCATGAAGCGCGCCAGTATTGGTATTGCCATGGGCGGCGGCACGGATGTGGCGCTAGAGACTGCCGATGCGGCGCTAACCCACAATCAGCTTGGCGGTATTGCCACCATGATCCGGCTATCGCGCGCAGCGCTGGCCAACATCCACCAAAATATCGCCCTAGCACTGGGGCTCAAAGCCATCTTCTTGGTCACCAGCGTGTTCGGTATCACTGGCCTATGGATTGCGGTACTGGCAGATACGGGGGCCACGGCACTGGTGACCATCAACGCCTTACGGCTACTGCGAAAACGCTGATTTCATCCGCTTACCTCTTGCTAGATGAAACGTCTCCCGACTCGGGGCGACGTTTCTTTTTGCGCGGCATGGTGCATGTATCTGCTTTCTTCTGGGCTCAACCTTTTTTGTTCTTAGCTCAGCCCTCGCCTTACCAAAAAATATCCCGAGCAAGAGGTGTTCTAAGCAAGCGTGTTATCTGCATGACATTAGGTTTTTTTAATATCCATATTGGGGCGTTGTTTCCCAAATCGATGCAACGTGCATGGAACTAATTGAAGATCCGGTGATCTGATCACTATCATCCCTTTTCAAGTATCCATCATGGGCAAAGCGCTTCATCCCATCAGCAACTGGCCTCAATACAACAGGT
>JBOFTS010000064.1:0-7031 GCA_051652185.1 Aeromonas sp. | reverse complement strand
GGCATGATGCCTCCCTCTTTTTATTGCATGCCAGTCAGGGCAAGGGTTGGAGCCAAATTGACTCTTTAATCATGGAGCTACTTTTGATATTCAATATCTCGAATATTTAGTCATAAAAGTGCTTAACTGACTGGCATTAGAGGCATTGGCCTCCCTGCTTTTGTCACGCTGGCACTAAAAATATTCAGCTTTGTAGTAGTTGGCTACGAATAAAGAGCCACTGATCTTCAAACCCTGCGGTAGGTTTGAGTTTGAACTCGGAGCGAACAAACTGGCTAATTCGCCCCTCGGTGTACGCCAACAGCAAATTAGCCAACATGTTTTCGTCGAGCTGAAAACCTTGAGCTTCCCGTAGTCGTTTTTCTCGCAGAACCTGCTTGAGTTGCGTTTCTAGTTTGTTGAACAACAGGTTGATGCGATCTCGCAATCTATCGTGTTCTCCTAGTAGGGCATCACCATTGAGGATGCGAGTGATACCCGGATTGCGCTCGGCAAACACCAGCAGTAGCTGCAGGATGTGATGGCAGCGGGCCATGGTGTCCTTCTCTTCTGCCATGATCAGATTGACCCGTGACAGCAAGGAATCCTCGATAAAATCGATCAACCCTTCGAACATCCGTGCTTTGCTGGGAAAGTGTCGATAAAGGGCAGCTTCAGAGACGCCAACCTCGGCCGCAAGGCGAGCCGTGGTGATACGCTGCCCTGGACTGGTTTCCAGCATGTGGGCGAGTGCTTGCAAGATCTGATCGCGTCGACTCTGTTTTTGATTACTGCTTGCCATGGATTCCCCTAAAAAAACAATGGCTTGATTCTGTTTTCAGTGCCAGCTGGCAGTGCTGATATGGTCTGTTATTGACGACCAGAAGAACCAAAACCGCCTTCACCCCGTTCGCTCTGATTAAACTCATCAACCAGTTGAAAGCTTGCTTGAATCACCGGCATGATCACCAGTTGTGCGATACGTTCGCCAGGTTGCATAGTGAACTCATCTTTACCACGGTTCCATACTGAGACCATTAATTGACCTTGGTAATCGGAATCGATAAGGCCCACCAGATTGCCGAGCACAATACCATGTTTATGCCCCAGCCCCGAGCGAGGCAGGATAGTAGCACATAGACCCGGATCCTGAATGTGGATAGCTAAGCCGGTTGGTACGAGGGTGGTGTCGCCTGGCGCAAGGGTCATGGGGGCATCGAGTAATGCACGTAAGTCCATACCCGCAGAACCTGGGGTGGCATAGACAGGCAATGGATACTCAGTACCGATACGGGCATCCAAAATCTTTAGTTCAATTTTAGTGGTCATAAGTGGGCCGTTTTTAGTGAGTGCTCGGGTCGATGATAAGAACCTGGGTGCAGTTAGCGCCTGCAGGTTGTCATGAGTCGCGTGTTATATCGTCAGAAGGAGGAGTGTGGGGCCCCGTTTCTCGCTGGCAATGGCTTGCAATTAAGGCAATCAGCTGGCGTGCTAGCGTCAGCTTATCGGCTAGCGGTAGCAGCGCCTGCCCACCTTGCCAAAAGACCGTCAGGGCGTTGTCATCGGCGTTAAAGCCTTGTCCTTCGCAAGAGACATCGTTGGCAGCAATCATATCGAGCCGTTTACGCTGCAACTTATCAAGGGCGTATTGTTCCACATCGATGGTTTCGGCGGCAAATCCGACGGTGAAGGGTTTGTCTGAAAGGGCACCAACAGCCGCGATGATGTCAGGGTTCTTCACTAGCTTCACCACCATCTGATCGTTGTCACCAGTCTTTTTGATCTTCTGGTTGGCCATCTGCTCGGGGCGATAGTCGGCAACGGCTGCGCAACCAATGAAAAGATCGCAGTCAGCGACTCGGCTCATCACCGCCTGATACATCTGTTCTGCGCTCTTTACATCGACACGATTAACGCCAGCAGGCGTAGCCAGTGCCACCGGCCCACTCACCAGCGTTACCTCTGCACCTGCCTCGCGGGCGGCGCGGGCGATGGCATAGCCCATCTTGCCTGAGCTGTAATTGCTGATGTAACGCACCGGATCTAAGGCCTCACGGGTTGGCCCGGCAGTTAACAGCAGTTTGATACCTGCCAGTAACGGCTTTGCAGTCAGTTGCTGGCTGCAGCGCTCAACCAATTCAAGGGGATGTAGCATCCGGCCTGGACCCACGTCACCGCACGCTTGGCTGCCTGAATCAGGCCCCCACAGCAAGATACCGCGGCTAGCGAGCGTCTTAAGGTTGGCTTGGGTAGCGGCGTTGCGATACATCTGCTGATTCATAGCCGGTGCAAGAGCAATGGGAGCCGAGGTTGCCAGACAGAGAGTGGTCAGCAGTTCATCGGCCATGCCGGCGGCCATACGGGCCATCAGATTGGCACTGGCAGGCGCGATCAAGATGAGATCTGCCCATTTCGCCAGTTCGATATGGCCCATGCCTGCTTCAGCGGCAGGGTCTAGCAGGCTGTCGGCCACCGGATACCCAGAGACCGCCTGCAGGGTTAGCGGAGTAATGAACTCTTTCGCGGAGCGGGTCATCACCACTCGCACGTCTGCCTCTTGATCTTTTAGGCGACGTACCAGCTCGGCACTCTTGTAGGCGGCAATACCACCACTGACACCCAAAAGGATGCGTTTATTGGCCAATCTCATCTGCTGTTTCTCTATCCGGCTCATTCTGACGGGTCGGCTAAGATACCACAGGCGATGGATGGTAATAGAGGGTGGCATCAAAGGGAGAGGGTGAGCGGACCGATTTTTTGTTCTGCTGTTTAGCCAGCGGTAAGGAGACATAAATGAGCATCAAGGAGTGGCCAGAAGATGAACGGCCGAGGGAAAAGCTGCTGCAACAAGGGCCTGCATCACTCTCGGATGCCGAATTACTGGCAATTTTTTTGCGTACCGGGGTAAATGGCCAAAGTGCTGTCGATCTGGCGCGCCATTTGTTACGCCAGTTCGGTTCGTTGCGCTGCCTAATGGGGGCCGATCAGCAGGAATTTTGTGCGGCATATGGGCTTGGGCCCGCTAAATATGCCCAGTTACAAGCGGTATTAGAGATGGCTAGGCGTCATCTTGCTGAGCAATTACAGCGCAGTGATGCACTGACATCCCCCCAATTAACCCGCGACTATTTGCAGGCGCAATTGCGAGACAGGCCGCGTGAAGTGTTCGCACTATTGCTGCTTGATAACCAGCACAGAGTCATCCAATTTGTTGAGCTTTTTTATGGCACCATCGACGCTGCGAGCGTCTGGCCAAGAGAAATAGTCCAAATCGCGCTCAAACATAATGCAGCCGCGGTGATTCTGGCGCATAATCACCCGTCCGGCGTCGCCGAGCCCAGTCGGGCCGACCGCCAGATCACGGATCGGATCTCGGCCGCCTTGGCCCTGATCGATATAAGAGTGCTGGATCACTTAGTGATCGGTGATGGCATCACGGTTTCCTTTGCCGAGCGCGGTTGGTTATAACTGTGCTCTGGCTCTGTATTAGTTGATCTTTGATCACGGATGCTGTATAAAATGCCGCCTTCTGTTTGCCCCGCAATCGAAGGCCAGCGGGGCAGACATTTGCTCGAGCAATTGAAGTAAGATTTGGAGAGACGGACATGTCTAGAGTATGTCAAGTAACCGGCAAGCGTCCGGCCGTTGGTAACAACCGTTCGCACGCTAACAACGCTACCAAGCGTCGTTTTCTGCCGAACCTGCACACTCACCGTTTTTGGGTTGAGGGTGAAAAACGCTTCGTAAGTCTGCGCGTATCCGCAAAAGGCATGCGTATTATCGACAAGCGTGGCGTTGAAGTGGTTCTGGCTGAACTGCGCGCCAGCGGTGTTAAGGTATAAGGAATTAGATCATGGCTAAAGGTATTCGCGATAAGATTCGTCTGAACTCCAGCGCCGGTACTGGTCACTTCTATACCACTACCAAGAACAAGCGCACCATGCCCGAAAAAATGGAGATCAAAAAGTTTGATCCTGTTATTCGTCAGCATGTGATCTACAAAGAAGGCAAAATCAAGTAATTACTTGATGCTGTTTTCTCAAAAACCCGGCTTTATGCCGGGTTTTTTTATGGATGAAATTCAATACACTGTCTGCATCGTGTGCAGCCATTTGACCCGCCGCGCCCCTTATTAATCCTCTTTTTGCCATGTAATGGATGAGATCTCATATGCCAGAATTGCCAGAAGTTGAAGTTAGCCGTCAGGGTATTGCCCCTTGGCTTACCGGCATCAAGGTAACAAAGGTCGTGGTGAGGGATGGACGGCTGCGCTGGCCTATCCCCAGTGAAATCCAGGAGTTGGTGGGCCTCACCATCCATCAGGTACGCCGCCGCGCCAAATACCTGCTGCTAGAGACCGATTTTGGCACCGCCATCCTTCATCTGGGGATGTCCGGTAGCCTGCGGGTGCTGGATATAGGCACACCAGCCGAGAAGCACGACCACGTGGATATCGAGCTGGAGAATGGCAAGCTGCTGCGACTCAACGATCCGCGCCGCTTCGGAGCCTTGTTGTGGACTCACGAACCGGCCGAGGTCCATGCGCTGCTCGCCAAGCTAGGGCCTGAGCCACTCACGGATGCCTTCAACGCCGATTATCTGTGCGAACGTGCCAAGGGGCGTAGTACGGCCATCAAACAGTTTCTGATGGACAATCAGGTAGTAGTGGGAGTAGGTAACATCTACGCCAATGAGGCGCTCTATGCCGCAGGCATTCACCCTAAACGGGCTGCGGGCAATATCAGTAGTGCGCGTCTTGGAACGTTAGTGAGCGAAATCAAACGAGTATTGGCTGAGGCGATTCGTCAAGGAGGAACCACGCTTAAGGATTTTACGAGTGCAGACGGTAAGCCTGGCTATTTTGTCCAGCAATTGCAGGTGTATGGCCGAGGTGGTCAACTCTGCTTTCACTGCCATTCCCTGCTCAATGAGATTAAGTTAGGCCAGCGCACGACGGTATTTTGCCCGCACTGCCAGCGGTAAAAGCATGATGAGCTCACTGTGATGGGGTTGAGCGTGGTCGAGTGAGATCTTGTAAGGTCGGATCCCTGATACATGGATGCAGTAAATAACAACAAGGGCTATCTATGGATGGCCCTTGTTGCGGGTAGCTCACCGTAAATGGGATTAACGCGGGTGTTTGGCCGCCATCGCTTGTGCAACGAATGGATCAACAAACTGGCTGATATGACCCCCATGCAATGCCAGCTCTTTTACCAAGGTCGAGGAGATAAACGAGTTCTCTTGTGCTGGGGTGAGGAATACGCTCTCTAGCTCCGGCATCAGGCAGCGGTTCATGTTAGCCAGTTGGAATTCGTATTCAAAGTCAGCCACGGTCCGCAAGCCGCGGATCAACACATTGGCCTGATGCTCTTTGGCAAAATCGATGAGAAGACCTGAAAAACCCACGACCTTGACGTTGGCAAGCGGTTTAGTCACGTGCAAAACGAGCTCGACCCGTTTTGCAAGATCGAACAGTGGGCGTTTGCTTGGGCTGTTAGCAACCCCGACGATCACCTCATCAAATAGCTGTGCTGCGCGGTAGATAAGATCGGTATGGCCATTGGTAATGGGATCAAATGTGCCGGGATAAATCACCCTGGTCGTCATGTTGGCACTCCTGCAACCTGAAAATTTGTTCGCATTATAGGGGCTGTTGAGGGGTTATCGCGACCGCAGGTGTCGCTGTTTTTGCGCGGCCAAGGGGGCTAAAGGGAGGTTTTGGGCGCTTAAATCAGTGGCGGCCTGTCTCTTCGCTTGAGAATAGCCCTGCATCAGGCAAGAATACGTCCATCGCGCAGCAAGCTTTCTGATAGTGGTGACTGGAAGCAAAGGGATGTTTATGAAACGTATTTTGGTCGTTCGCAATGACAAGATTGGTGATTTCATGTTGGCATGGCCAAGTTTTGCCATGTTAAAAAGTGCCATGAAGTGTCATGTGACCGCGCTGGTGCCGGCTTATACGGCGCCGTTAGCAAAGCTCTGTCCTTGGATTGACGAGGTGATGATTGATCCGGGGGTGAGTGCAGATTCAGAGCAGCAGCAAGCGCTGTTGGCGCGGATCAAAGTGGCAGCATTTGATGCGTCTATCTGTCTTTTTTCTAACTCTCGCAACGCTATGTTGATGTGGAAGGCACATATTCCTTATCGGCTCGCCCCTGCCACCAAGTTGGCACAAGTGCTTTATAACCACCGATTAGTGCAGCGCCGCTCCCGCTCCCAAAAACCTGAATCAGAGTACAACTTGGATCTGATCCGTCGTTTTTTGGCCGATCAACACGTCGCGGCGGTGGAGCCTTGCGCCCCCTTTTTGCAGTTTGACCACGCCGCCTTACAACAGGTGCGCGAGCAGCTGGCTGCCAAGCTTGGGCTCGATGCCCGCCGTCCTTGGTTGATGGTACATGCGGGCAGCGGCGGCTCGGCCAATAATCTCTCCATCCCGCAATATGCTCGCATCATTATCAAGCTCAATCAGGCCTGTCCCGAGTTGCAGTGTGTGCTCACCGCGGGCCCTGGTGAGGAGCGGATTGCTGAACAGTTGGCGGCGGAGCTGCTGGCTCACGGTGGGAATGGCTGGATCTATCGCTCTAGTGATGGGTTACCGATGTTTTGTCAGGTGTTGGCGAATGCCGCATTGTTTATGGCTGGCAGTACTGGCCCGCTGCATATTGCGGGTGCGCTGGATGTGCCGACTATCGGTTTTTTCCCAATGCGCCGATCTGCTACGCCGTTACGTTGGAAGCCGCTCAATAGCGAGGGTCGCCACCTTGCCTTTAGTCCTCCTGCTGATACTGATCACCCAGAGGATATGAGCCAGCTTGATCCCAAAGCGATGGTGCCAGAGATGGTGCGCTGGGCGGCCCATTTTTGGCAAAAATGATCGATGTCGTGATGCAAACAGGGCCCAGTGGGGTAATGCCAGTCAGTTAAGCCTGACTGGCATTGTTTTTATTGGCTTTTTTCACACTATACCTCTGTGGCCTTGGCTTCACGCAGCGGGGGTAACTTCGTTCCCTTCGTGCCGGTAATACAAACTGTTCCGCTTGTTTCTC
>JBOFTS010000063.1:0-146662 GCA_051652185.1 Aeromonas sp. | reverse complement strand
TTGGCAAGGTCGTGCTCTACCAACTGAGCTATTCCCGCAACAAATTGTGTTCGAAGGCGTAATGATGATTGGAGCGGGAAACGAGACTCGAACTCGCGACCCCGACCTTGGCAAGGTCGTGCTCTACCAACTGAGCTATTCCCGCATCGGGCTGGATTGAACCAGTTTTATCATCACATTTTGGAGCGGGAAACGAGACTCGAACTCGCGACCCCGACCTTGGCAAGGTCGTGCTCTACCAACTGAGCTATTCCCGCAACTACCTTAAAACAAGCCATACAGCATTTGGTTGCTTGCGCTACTGTATGGGAGCCGCATTATAAGAGCCGAAATTGCAATTGCAAGGGCTTTTTTCTCTCGCCACACCCATTCGCTCAAAAGCTGTTCGAACTGTCGATTTTAACAACCGAGTCTCGTAACTAAACCAAATAGTCAAATCGAGTCGTCAGACCAAATAGCCAAACCTAGCAACCAAAAAAGTGAACGGCTTACTTGGCCATTAGATTTTAAAGACACGGCTGCGATAGAACTGCAGTTCAGCAATGGATTCTCGAATATCATCCAGTGCCTGATGGGTGCCGCGCTTAGTGAACTGCTCAAGGATCTCTGGCTGCCAGCGACGCACCAGCTCTTTAATCGTGCTGACATCGACGTTGCGGTAGTGGAAGAACGCCTCTAGCTCGCTCATGTGTTTGACCATAAAGCGACGATCTTGGCCAATACTGTTGCCACATAATGGGCTAGTGCGCTCAGGCACCCATTGACGAATGAACGCAAGGGTTTGAGCAACGGCGCTGGCCTCGTCACACTGGCTCGCTTTAACCCGTGCCACCAACCCACTGTTGGTGTGGGTGTTCACATTCCAATCATCCATCTTGGCCAGCTCTTCATCGCTCTGGTGAATGGCGATAACGGGCCCTTGTGCTAAGACGTTCAGATCCTTATCGGTAATGATGGTGGCAATTTCCAACACCACACATGCGTCGGGATCTAAGCCCGTCATTTCCATGTCGATCCATACCAAGTTTTGCGCGTTGACGGTCATGATTGCTCTCTCTGTGGGAGGAATGGCAGAATTTTGCTAATTTGCATGTATCATACTGGCTTTGGATCTGTTCATAAACTGGCGAATCGAGTGGCAAAGCAAGCAAAACTCAATCTGGGTCAACAAAGGCGCGTCCAGGCTAACCGCGAGCGGCGGTTACAAAAAGATCATACCACTGTGGTGGATGACACCTTATTTGGCCCCGCTATCGAAGGGGTGGTGATCAGCCGATTTGGTCAGCATGCTGACGTTGAAGCAACGGATGGCACCATTCATCGCAGTAACTTGCGCCGTAGCAGCATCAGTAGCTTGGTGTGTGGCGACAAGGTGGTCTGGCGCCCGGGCCTCAACACAACAACGGCAGGTGTCATCGAGGCGGTTCATCCTCGGCACTCGGTGCTAACTCGGCCAGACTTTTACGATGGGGTGAAACCTATCGCCGCTAACATTGACCAGATCATTATTGTCTCGGCGGTGTTGCCTGAGTTCTCAACCAATATTGTTGACCGCTATTTAGTGGCGGCTGAAGATGTGGAAATCCAGCCACTCATCGTGCTCAATAAGGTCGATTTACTCGATGATGCTGCGCGCCTGCGGGTCGAGCAGCAACTGACCCCCTATCGCAAACTGGGCTACCAAGTGATTTTGGTCAGTTGCGAAAGTGGCGAAGGGCTTGATGAGCTCAAAGCTCAGTTCAATAACAAGATCAGTATCTTTGTTGGCCAGTCAGGGGTGGGGAAATCCTCTCTCACCAATGCGCTGATGCCAGGATTAGATGTGCTTACCTGCGCCGTTTCTGAAAACTCAGGGCTTGGTCAGCACACCACAACCACCGCTCGCCTTTATCACTTCCCAACGGGGGGTGACTTGATCGATTCTCCAGGGATCCGCGAATTTGCCCTCTGGCATCTAGAAGCGGAGCGCATCACCTGGTGCTTTATCGAATTTCGAGACTATTTGGGTACCTGCCGCTTTCGCGACTGCACCCATAAAGATGATCCCGGTTGTGCCCTGCGCGGTGCGGTAAACAGCGGCGCTATCAGTGCAGATCGTTTTTATAACTACCACCGCATCCTGGAAACCATGCAGGAAGCCCGTCACGGCCGGCAACAAGCTCGGCTGTGACCACCTATTCACCCCCTCTTTTGACTAAGAGTTGATGATCAATATGAGCATTACTGACAACCTGAAAATTGCCGGTCAATACTGTTTGCCTAAGCATGCCCTCTCCCGTTTGGTGGGCAAATTTGCCGCAGCCGAAACGGGCAATCTCACCACTAAGGTGATTGAAGCCTTTATCAAACAGTATCAGGTCGATATGAGTGAGGCGCTCCATGAAAGCCCTGCCCACTACACGAGCTTCAATGCGTTTTTCACCCGCGAACTCAAACCTGGGATCCGCCCTGTCGTAGACGATGCCATGACGCTGGCACTCCCTGTCGATGGGACCGTTAGCCAACTTGGTCCCATCCATCAGGGGCGGATCATTCAGGCCAAAGGCCATGATTACAGTGCCCGCGAGCTGCTAGGTGGGGATCAAGATCTGGCCGCGCCATTCCAAGGTGGGGATTTTGCCACCATCTATCTGTCGCCCAAAGATTATCACCGCATCCATATGCCTCTTGATGGCGTACTAGAGAGCATGGTGTTTGTGCCGGGGGATCTCTTCTCGGTTAACCCGCTCACCGCCGAAAACGTACCCAATCTGTTTGCCCGCAACGAGCGGGTAGTGGCCACCTTCCGCACCCCCCATGGCCCCATGGCGTTAGTGCTCGTGGGTGCCACCATCGTGGCCAGCATCGAGACCATCTGGGCTGGCAATATCGCACCGAACAAAGCCAAGCAGGTTACTCGTTGGGATTACACCGGTGATGAGGCCATTACCTTGCAAAAAGGGGCTGAAATGGGGCTATTCAAACTGGGTAGCACTGTGGTCTGTCTGTTTGGCCCAGGCATGCTCGCCCACTTCGAGCCTCATTTAGCAAACGGCGTCACCACTCGGATGGGCCAGCCTTTTGCCCAATTGGCGGTGCGCTCATGAGCGAGCAGCAACCCAGCGAGCAGCAACCCAGCGAGCAGAGCGCTAGCCAGAAAAAAAATCCGCTGCACGGGTTAACCCTAGAGGCGATCGTCACTGCCTTGGTTGCCCATTACGGGTGGGCTGAGCTTGGACAGCAGATCAATATCCACTGCTTTACCGATGATCCCAGCATTAAATCCAGTCTGAAATTTTTGCGCAAAACCCCTTGGGCGCGAGAGAAGGTCGAGAGCCTCTATCTGTACGTCCAGCGCAAGCAGGCCAAATTGAATAAGGAAGGGCCAGATGGCATTTAAAATTACCTACACCTATAAAAAACAGGCCAAAGAGCTGGGCTACGCCAATGACAAGTTTCGCAGCATCTATGACGCCATCGCTGCCGCCGAAGGGTTGGACTTAGCTCGCTTTCACGCCATGGAAGCACAACTCGCTCAGGTTTGCCGTCGTGACAAAAAAAGCGTCAAAGATTATCAAGAGAACTATTTCAAAGAGTTAGGGTTCTCTAACATCGTCATTGAACGAGATATTCAGGACTAAGCATGCGGACCTTGAGCTTGCTCGCGGCCTCCTTACTGTTGGCTGCATGCAGTACCCCTGTTCAACATCTAGTTGGTACTGATCGCGACAGCCACGGCTGCATTGGCAGTGCGGGCTATCAGTGGTCAGCGCTAACCGGCAAATGCGTGCGCTTGTTTGAACAAGGTATCCGGCTCAATCCAACCGATACCCGCCAGACCAGCCGCGCCTTCGTGCTGTTTAACGCCGATCAATCGCAAGCAGAGCTTACCTTGCCAACGGGTGAGCAATATCGGCTGACCCGTCAGGGCGTAGAAGGCAACGGGTCCTGGCAGGGCGGGGGTTATCGCCTCTTTATCTGGAAGGGCTATGTGCTCAAGTCCGGTGACAACGTGCTCTATCACGGGGAATAACCCCGAGGAATATCGCACGGCGTAGTATCGGTGCGATGTATGCGAACAAAAATGCCGACCCTGTGGTCGGCATTTTTGTTTTTGCAAAAGCCTGTTATCAGGCGCGGCTCAGATAATCAGCCTGCCCTACCCACTTGTAGCTGGTGAGCTCAGTGAGCCCCATGGGGCCACGGGCGTGCAGCATTTGAGTCGAGACCGCCACCTCCGCACCCAACCCAAACTGGCCGCCATCGGTGAAACGGGTCGAGGCGTTGACGTAGACTGCCGCCGAACCGGCCCCGTTGACGAAACGCTCGGCATTGGCCAGATCGTTGGTGAGGATGGCATCAGAATGACTGGCATTATGCTCGCGCATATGGGCCAGCGCCTCGTTGACATCTGCCACTAACTTAACCCCAAGGGTTAACCCCAGCCACTCGGTATCGAAATCGGCCGGCCCCGCCTCACACAGATTGTCGCAGTCTGCGAGCAGTGCCATGGCGTTGGGCGCGGCCACCAGTGTTACCTGATGCGCGTTCATCCGCGTGGCCAGCTGCGGCAAAAATAGTGCAGCCACGTGTTGATGAACCAATAACGTATCAAGGGCATTACAGGCAGAGGGGCGCTGCACCTTAGCATTCTCAATCACCGCCAGAGAGCGTACTAGATCGGCGCTCTCGTCGACGAAGATATGGCTGATGCCAAAGCCGCCAATGATCACCGGAATGGAGCTGTTCTCCTTGCACATCTTGTGCAGCCCGGCGCCGCCGCGGGGGATGATCATGTCCACATAACGATCGAGGCGCAGCAACTCAGCCACCAGCGCTCGATCGGGATTATCAATAAACTGCACTGCAGCCTTGGGCAGATCGCAAGCCACCAGTGCATGTTGGATCACCTGCACCAACGCCAGATTGGTATGAAAGGTTTCGCGCCCGCCACGCAGTATGCAGGCGTTGCCGGTTTTAAGGCAGAGACTGGCAATGTCGATGGTCACGTTAGGACGCGCCTCATAGATGACACCGATGACGCCGATGGGCACCCGCCGACGGGAGAGTCGCAGGCCATTTTCTAGCACCCGATTGTCAATTTCGGCCCCCACCGGATCATCTAAATCCATAACCTTGCGCACATCAGCCACGATATCGGCCAATCTTGCCGGATTAAGCAACAATCGATCGAGCATGGCTTCGCTAAAGCCTGCCGATCTCGCAGCGGCGATATCCTTGTCGTTGGCCGCCAAGATCTGGCGATGATGGGTGACTAACTCATCAGCCATGGCAGCCAGTGCTTGGTTTTTTTGCGCCGTACTGATAGAAGCCAATTGATAGGCCGCATCTCGGGCTGCTTGACCCATTTTTTCCAGACTCATCTCTTTTCCCTTTAGTGCTTGCGAAGCCGCTCTTATTAGAGCAGCACCATGTCGTCTCGATGGATCGCCACTGAGCCGTAGCCATAGCCCAATACCTGTTCAATCTGATCCGAGTGGACGCCGCGCAGCTTCTCCAGCTCCAGATGATCGTAACGGCAGATGCCGCGCGCCAGCTCGGCGCCTTTGGGATCGAGAATGCGCACCACATCGCCCCGAATGAAATCACCCTTGACCACGACAATCCCCTTGGGCAACAGACTGGAGCCTTTATCCTTCATGGCAGCAACAGCCCCCTGATCCACCTGCACTTCGCCGTGAGGGGGTGGCCCGGCCAAAATCCAGCTCTTGCGCCCTTCTAGCGGGGATGCCAGCGCCGGGAACAGAGTGCCAATACGCTCGCCATTGGCAAGACGTCCAATCACCTCCGGCATCTGGCCGGTAGCGATCACCACATTCACACCCGCGCGGCGCGCCACATCGGCCGCTTGCAACTTGGTGGCCATGCCCCCCGTGCCGAGCCCACTGATACTGTCCCCCGCCAGTGCACGCAGGGTATCGTCGATGGTCTGCACCTCTTCAATTAGCTGGGCATCAGGATGGGTGCGCGGATCGGCGGTAAACAATCCGCTCTGATCGGTGAGCAAGATCAGCAGCTCTGCATCCGCCAAAATGGCAACACGAGCAGAGAGATTATCGTTATCCCCCACCTTAATTTCGGCGGTGGCCACCGCATCGTTTTCGTTGATGACCGCAATGATCCGGTGATCAAGCAAGGTTCGCAGGGTATCGCGGGCATTGAGGTAACGCTCTCGATCTTCCAGATCGGCGCGGGTCAGCAGCATTTGGCCAATGTGCACCCCATAGAGGTTAAAGAGATCCTGCCATATCCGGATCAGCTGGGTTTGACCGACGGCAGCCAGCATCTGTTTATTTGGCAATGTGGGGGCAAGATGCGGATGACCAAGATGTTCACGGCCAGCGGCAATGGCCCCCGAGGTCACCACGACGACCCGATGACCTTGGCGATGCAACGCGGCGCACTGCCTAACCAACTCAACCATATGAGCACGATTAAGCTGGGAAGATCCCCCGGTGAGCACACTGGTGCCCAACTTAACGACGATTGTTCTATTTTCCATGGGAGCCCATGCCTAAAAAGTAGGGGATCTCTTTATACCCACGGCCAGATAGCCCGGCAAGGCAATTAACACAAAGAAGAGGCCGCGAGGGAGGCCTTCATTGGATGGAATACATGCGCTCACTGGGTAACAGGGCATTAGGTAACAGGGCATGAGGTAGCTGGGCGCGTAACTGAGTGCCCGGCAACACATTAACTGTATTGCCGGGCATCCATAGGTTAGGCAGCCGTCACTGCCAGTGTCTCTGTGACCTGATCAGCGGGGACTAATTGACACTCTAAGCTAGTGAGTTTCTCGTTGATGAGCTGGTAAAAGTGGTGGAGGGTGCGTACCACTTCAGCCTGATGCTTCTTTGGGATCGGCTTATTAAGCCACTGCCCATTGGCATGGTAAAAGCCAAGTTGGTAGTGATAACGAAAATGGCGATCGACTTGCTCTAGCTCAAGCCACCAGCCCCAAAACTCCCGTTTATCTGGGGCGAGCTTGGCGCTGATGCAAACAGATAGGCAATCAAACCGGTAGCGCCCCTCTTGGCAAAGATCTTCGCGCAGATAAGGGCCAAGGGCTGCAAATTGGCGCAGCAATCGTGGGTAAGTCACTCTTTCAGGCATGTTAACCTCCTTGTTAAACTCGCTGCGCCACCCCATGCTGGCGCAGATCCATTAGCGCACTATTTTTGATTTTATTATCAAGTACATAGATGCTGTTTTAGCCATGCTAAAATTTCATCTTGCGCCCTACCATACACCTCTAGCAACGGCTGTTTATCAAATACGACTGCCTTGCCATTATGACTTGCAGCCGCCAACGCTCGGATATCCTGCTCAGGGCAAACAACATCACGTTTGTGTCCAATGCTCAAAATAGGCACCGAGGTTCGCGCGCCGAGCAGCCCTTGGGTTTTTAAAGAGAATACTTGGCACTTAACACGCATCTCGTCCCATTTCGCCGCATCCGTACCTAAGCGATTGGCTAAGCTATCACGCATCATGCGTGGGCACTTCGCAAACACCTCTTGATTGCTAAATACCTGATTAATCCCCGCACTCAGGCACACCACAGTGCGCAATTTAAAGGGCTCAATAAACGCCAATCTGGCGGCGATATTACCCGCTAAGCGCGTGCCCACCATGGCTATGCGCTGGTGATCAACCCATGCGACGTCAGACAGATAATGCAGCACCGCTTGATGCAGGCGACTGGTATCTTGTACCAGCGGCCAGTGCTCGGCATAGCCCACCCCTGGCATATCAAGAGACAACATACCGATACCGTTAGGCTCAAGCTGCTTGAGGTAAAAATGCAGAAAATCAAGCTGCAGGGAGTCGATTCCGCCACTGATGATCACCAAGGGCACTGGCTTATCAGTGGTCGGTAGATGCAGATAGCCTTGAATATTCTTGCCGTGAAAGGGCACATGGATCTCTTTAAGTGGCACCTTAAATAGGCGCCCGGCCTCACGATAAGCCATATTGCCCAGCAACTGAGCCTGATCGGCTAGCTCATCATGCTTAAGATGGGGGTAGCTGGCGATGGAGTAATAACGCACCGCTTTGTGCAATTGCGTCAAAGCCCCGATTTTATCTCCCTGCTCCCGTAGCGCCCGACCCTGTTTAAAATAGGTTCCCGCAACCTGACTCCATTCGTAAATCCAGTTACCGGGTACATATCCTTTGATGGTATCAAGATAACAATCGTGGGTGCGCTCCCCCTTCGCCATCGCGATGCGAGCCAGGGTTTGTTCCATCTCAATGGGATCAACCCCCTGCCAAACCCAAGAGGCGCGACGCAGCAAGCGATACCAGCTCTTTGACATGGCACCATCAATAAACATCTGCTCAGCCCCGGCCTCAGCTTGATCTGCGGCGCTGGTATTAGAAATTTCAGAGGTTTCCAATACCTTTTTGACACGGGTAAAGAGCTGCTCCGTCAGGTTTAGGTCGTCGTTCACGTCCAAGGCGATATTCCATCAATGATTCGGTAATGGCCCATCTTAACCAGTTTTATCACCACTGAGCCACCCTAGTGCCCGTTGATAGACAAAAAATAGGGCTACTAATAGGTAGCCCTGCGACGCTGCTGCGATGGAATATGGCAACGCGCCATCCTTCACTTAAATGGGATTACTCTTCGTCACAAATTGGAGTTGAGAACTCCAACGCCATATCCCATGGCTGCTCAATCCAGGTATCTTGTGGAATAGCGACTTCAAAGTCGTCTAACAGCTGCTCGCCCATCGGTTTAGCGAAAATAGCGATGAATTTTGCTTTAGGATAAAGCGCACGGATCGCCTTTGCCGTCGTGCCGGTATCGACTAAATCTTCGACCACCAACCAACCTTCGCCATCACCTGCCGTCGTGGCGGCCTTGACGACCACCAACTCACGCTGACTGTTATGGTCATAACTAGAGATGCAAAGCGTCTCTACATTACGAATGCCAAGTTCACGAGCCATCAGGGCCGCAGGTACCAGACCACCCCGGCTCACCGCAATGATCCCTTTCCACTGGCTGACCGGCAGCTGACGACGGGCTAGGCGACGAGCTTCACGTTGCAGGTTGTCCCACGACACATAGAACTTTTTCGGCATGTTATCGATCTCAAATAGTTTGGTAAAAACGTTATTTTTAAATAATGACACTCGCTAACCGCGCAGCGAATACCCGTCACTCGCGCCTTTGCTCAACAAAATTTAGCTTGCACTTAGGCTGCCTCAGGGCAAAACCTTGGCAGCAAATCCGATAGCAATGAAGGCAAAATGGGCATATCAGGCAATGGAGTCGATAAGAGCTCAACTGCGGATACGCTATTGGGCCGGTATAGTAGCACCGTTTGCAAAAAAAACGCCTAGCAAACGTATGCTTAAATCGGCAAAAAGTTAATGCTCATCAAAAAAGTACGCTCACTTCCCCCGCGAATTAACCTAATACCGTCCCCTTGGCACAACAACACATCCTTATCGCGCGCATATAAAAAAAGCAGGGGGAGGAATGACCTCACTCACCTGCTATTTACTCACGTATTTACTGACACCTATCGCCGAGCAAGATCTATTAACGACGACCAGCAAAAGGGTTAGGGTAGCTAAAACGTTGGGTATATAAAGATGGGGCAAACCAATAGGTTGAGTTACTACCTGGCATAACGATACTCCTGACTGCTTAACAAGTTACGAACCCTTAATGCGGGCTCAAATCCGTGAACGAACACTCAATTCCATGGAGGCGCACTTGTTTTGCTTCGGCTCCTTGGAGGCTTTTCGCGTCATCCTGACGGGTGGCAAACCACGGCGGCTAATTTATCAGCCATTGGATAAAATTCAACCTTTATGTGAGCAAGATCACATCAATCGAGGGCCCCATCCTCACGATCAACCCGCGATTTCCCGTCGCCTCGTCGTCTTACCTCATCCGCGCTTGCGAGGGATTTACCCCAATGGTTCACATTTTTGCCTGATTGACTGTATTATCGTAAGCCTCTTCCTCGGCCCGTTGATGGGGCCCTGTTTATTTTGTTCTGGTAAGGAGTCCTCACGTGGCACAACTTAATTCCTTGTCCCCCAAACTTATTTGGCATTTTTTCGAACAGATCTGCGCCATTCCCCACCCATCTAAGCATGAAGCCAAGCTAAGCCACTGGATCATTCAATGGGCACAGGGCGAAGGGTTGAGCGTCAAGCAAGATAACGCCGGCAACATCATCATCAAAAAACCGGCCACTGCGGGCATGGAAAACCGCAAAATCGTGGTGCTGCAAGCCCATATCGATATGGTGCCGCAAGCGAACGCAGACACCCAACACAACTTCACCACCGATCCTATCGATGCGTATGTTGATGGCGAGTGGGTCACCGCCCGTGGCACCACCTTAGGGGCGGATAACGGCATTGGTATGGCGGGTTGCCTTGCGGTGCTCGCTGACAAAACCATCAAACACGGTCCTCTCGAGGTGCTGCTGACCACGGATGAAGAGACCGGCATGACCGGTGCATTCGGGCTCGAAGCGGGCTGGTTAGAGGGCGAAATTTTGCTCAATACCGACTCTGAAGAAGATGGCGAAGTTTACATGGGGTGCGCAGGGGGCGTGGATGCCAATATTCGCTTTCCTCTGGAATTGGTTGATGCCACGGCCGGCGATGCCGTTGAGCTAACGGTTAAAGGGCTACGAGGCGGTCACTCAGGCTGTGATATTCATCGCGGCCTAGGTAATGCAAACAAGCTCTTAGTGCGTCTACTCAGCGCTGCTGAGCCGCTTGGGATCCGTCTTGCTGAGATCCATGGCGGTAGCCTGCGTAACGCGATCCCCCGTGAAGCGCGTGCCACCTTGCTGGTACCCAGTGCTAGCTTAAATGCGTTCAAGGCGCTGGTTGATCGCTATTGCGGCATTTACCAAACAGAGCTTGCCGCCACTGAGCCAAACCTGACCCTTTTAGTTAATAGCGTGGCTAAGCCCGCTAAGCTGATGAGTCTTGCGCTGCAACAGCGTCTACTCAATGCCCTACTCGCCTGCCCAAATGGGGTGATGCGCATGAGTGATGCGATGCCAGGGGTAACTGAAACCTCCACTAACTTAGGGGTTATCAAAACGCAAGATGGACAAGTGTATGTGCAGTGCTTGATCCGCTCACTGATCGATTCTGGCCGTGAAAGCGTCGAGCAGATGACTCGTGCCCTGTTCACCTTAGCCGGTGCTAGCTGCGAATTTACCGGTGCCTACCCAGGTTGGGCCCCTGATGTGGACTCCCCCATCATGGCATTGGTCCGCAATAGTTATCAGTCACTGTTTGGCACCGTGCCTAATGTGATGGTGATCCATGCAGGCCTTGAGTGCGGCCTATTTAAGAGCGCCTATCCTGCTTGGGACATGGTCTCCTTTGGTCCAACCATCCGTGGTGCTCACTCACCCGATGAAAAGGTCCATATTCCTGCGGTAGAGCGGTTCTGGCAGCTACTGGTGCACGTGCTAGAAGCCATTCCAGCCAAATAAACCGCTGACCCTAAGCGTGACCGACAAAAAGCCCCGCACTGCTGCGGGGCTTTTGTTATCTATTCCAGTTATCTATTCGAGTTATCCATTCGAGCTATCTACTCCCGATATCGACACACGAGATCGTAGCTTGCAACCCAATTAGCGAATGCCTCGAGCTTCACGGATCCACTCCCATGCTTGCTGGATCTCTTGGGTCTTCTCTTTTGCCATCTCCATCATTTCTGGTGGCAATCCTTTGGCTGCCAACTTGTCAGGATGGTGCTTGCTCATCTCTTTACGGTAGGCGCGCTTGATATCTTGATCGGCATCACTCTCACTGACCCCAAGCAGCTGATAAGCATGCTTGAGACGATCCGCTGACGGCGCTTCTTGCCGAGCGTGCTGGCCACCCCCTTGACCCTGGCCTTGGCCACGGTGAAAGAAATTCATCTGCGCTTCTGCGATGGCCAAGATGCGGGCCAGCTCAATGCGGCTAAAGCCTAATTCATCGGCAATCGTGTGCAAAATGGCCCGCTCACCCTCTTCCACTTGGCCATCAGCAAACGCGGCTTGCAGCTGCACCTCAAGAAAAAAGCGCAGAATATCCCGTTGCCCTTGGCTAGCGCGATGAAATTGCGCCAAGGTTTCTTTGAGTGGAAATTCGGCCTCTTTACCAAGGCGAAATGACTCCTGTGCTTGGGCACGTTGTGCACCGGCTAAGCGCATTCTATCCATCAAGTTGCTGGCAACGAGGATCTCATGCTGGGTAACCTGCCCACTGGATTTGGCAATGTGGCCCATCACCGAGAAGGTGGTATGCAAAAATACGGCTTGTTGTTGTGCGTTAGGGCCGCGACGAAAGGCCCCCTGGATCCCTAAGCCTCGATCGAAACGATGACCAATCCACAGGCCAATTAAGGCACCAATAATGTGGCCGAGCAGAAAGCCGAAGAAGGCGCCCAGCACCTTACCCCAAATACGCATGGTTCAAGACCTCTTGATGTTAATAAGTACCAGCCAGCAACTGGGTATCGAGCTCACGCAGTCTATCGACCGTGCCAATATCACGCCATTGCCCAGCGAGCAGACTACCGCCCACTCGGCCTTGCGCCATCCACTCCCGTAGCAGCGGCGCTAGCTTGCGCGCACCATGAGTAAGATGAGCAAACGCGCTCGGATCATATACGCCTACGCCACTAAAGGTGAGTGCGGGCGTGTCTATCACTCGTTCGGCTTGCAGTGAAAAGTCCCCAGCAGGATGTTGAGGGGGATTAGGTACCAACCAAAGATGGGCAAGATCATCCCCAAGCGGCTGATCCACCAAGGAGCCATAGTCCAGATCAAGCCAGGTATCGCCATTGATCACTAAAAATGGTGCCGTGCCCAGCAGTGGCAATGCCTGCACGATGCCGCCTGCGGTTTCGAGTGCGCTCTCCTCGGCTGACCAGTTGATGGTCACGCCAAGCGCACTGCCATCACCAAGGCTCTCGACCAGCTTTTGGCCGAGCCACGCATGGTTGATCACCAGCTCGGTCACGCCAGCTGATTTCAACTTTTCGATATGGTGGACGATAAGCGGTTTACCCCCCACCGCCAGCAAAGGCTTGGGCAGCTGGTCGGTCAGTGGGCGCATCCGCTCACCACGGCCAGCGGCTAGGATCATCGCCTTCATGATTTAACTCCAGCGTTGGCCATCCCCGGTAACACTACCTGCTCCAGCCACTGACCAAAACGGGCCAAGACCGGATAAGCGCTACCGTGAGTGCGGCAGACATCCACCACGTAGCCAAGGGTGCGGGGAATATCCTTAAGATAACCAGACTTGCCATCTCGATGATAAAGCCGGGTAAAAATCCCTGCGGCTTTTAAGTGGCGCTGCATACCGGTGAGATCGGCATCACGACGGAAACGGACATAATCAATCTCACCAAGCAGACCCGCCTGTTGCAAGATGGTAAAGCCGTGGCGCATCCCTTCATCGATCAGCCCATCGGGCCAACGGACATAGCAATCTTTAAGCAACGAGACCAGATCGTACGTCAGGGGGCCGATGACCATATCCTGAAAATCGATAATGGCAAGCTCGCTCGTCTGGGGGGTATCGCCCCCGCATACCATCAAGTTACGGCTATGAAAATCTCGGTGCATGACCCCTTGCGGCTGCGCCAGATTGCAGGCGGTGAGGCAGGCAAAGGTCTCATCAAGCAGCTGTTGTTCTGCTGGGCTTAGGGTCAAATGAAGGTGATGGCCGAGTAACCACTCGGGGAAAATACTATTTTCCCGCGCCATAAAGGCGGCATCAAAGGGTTCCAGTGCCAACTCAACTGAGCCTAAACGAGGTAGCAGATCAATGGCCTTGCGATACCATGCCTGTACATGTGGCTCGTTTAAGCAGCTGATAAGCTGGGTATCCCCCAGATCAGATACCGCCAACCAACCCAGTTCGTAATCGACGGCTTTGACCTCTGGCGCCAGCAGCTGACGCGCACGCAAAGCCGCCGCGTTACGAACAAACTCATGATTTTTTTCGGTTTTTGGATTGGCATCGACCCACACTAAGCCACCACCGCGATAGTAGCGGCGAAAGCTGGCATCGCCAGAAATAAGGGTCATATGAAAATTGGCATCACCGGAAATACGGCGTGCCCACTGCAATAGTAAGGAGTCGCGATCGTGCATAAATTAGAACCAAATTGGAAAGCAGTACTTGGCTGTTAGCCCTAGCTGCAATAATGCTTTATCATTGCCGGCTAACATAAAGCAATGACATGCAATGTCAACTCGATGAAAGCTGTCGTAAAATGCATGTCTTGGATCAACTGTATCTCTCACGGATTGCACGAGTCTCTCACATGACAAAATGGACACTGGGCTACTGCTATCCCATCGCCCTGACTATTAGCCTCGCCCCAGCCCTGACCCCCATGATGGTACAGGCCGCGCCGACTACCCCGCCGCCAGCGACGGGGATGCTCGATAGTCTTTGCTATGACTATGTTCCTAAAATAGTCAAACCGACCTCCAATAAAGCGGCCAATGCCCTGCCGGTTGAGGTGGATGCTGACCGTCTTGAGGCCGAGCGCGATGGTAATGCCATCTATGAAGGCGACGTCAAAGTACGTCAAGGTGTGCGCAAGTTTGATGCGGACTATGCCAAGCTCGACCAAAAGAGCCGGGATGTTATTGCCATCGGCAACATCTATTACAACGATGGTCAAATCACCGTTACCAGTGACAAAACCCTAAAATCTAACCTCACCAGTAAAAATTCTGAGCTCGAAGAGGGTAAATATCAGGTCCACGGTTCACCGGTGCGTGGCTTTGCCAAACGAGTGGTGATGACCAACAACAATCAAAATATCACCATGGAAGGAGCGCAGTACACCACCTGCCCACCAGGCAAAGAGGTCTGGACCCTCAAAGCGGGTAGCATCGACATTGACCAAAAAGAAGTGTTCGGTGAGGCGTGGAATGCCAGTCTGTGGCTATATGATGTTCCGGTGTTCTATTTCCCTTACATCAACTTCCCAATCAAAGATCAACGCAAAACCGGTCTGCTTTACCCCAGTTACCAGCAAAGTACCAGTAACGGCATGGAGCTTAGCCAGCCCTTTTACTGGAATATTGCGCCCAATTACGATGCCACTATCACCTCCCGCTTTATGGACCGCCGTGGTCTGATGGAGCAGGTTGAGGTTCGCTATATGCCGGATCCGGCCCACACCGGTACCCTCTATTTTGAAAACTTGGCCGATGATAAGCAGTACGAAGCAGGCAACCCCCGCTTTGATAACCCAGCAACCGGTAACCCGTATCTCTCCGATGGCCATCGCTATCTAATGAGCGTGCGCCAGAACTCCAGCTTCCTAAATAACTCGGTACAGTTGGCGCTCGATTACACCAAGGTGCGGGATAAGGATTACAACTACTTCAACGATTTTGACCCCTCTGTGGGGGTTCGGGTAGACGATCAGCTACAACAATCCTTTAAAGCCGGCTACTTCCAACAAAACTGGAACCTTAGCTCTGAAGTGCGCCGTTATCAGATCTTAAGTCCTTACGCCCTGCTGCCCCACGAGATGCTGCCGCGCATTGACTACAACTATTACCAACAAGGTAAGTGGTTTGATCTGGCCATCAACAGTGAGTTGACCAAGTTTGGCTATGATAGCGGCAGCGCCTCGACTCAGCAGGCTGGCGAGCGCTACACGGCGACCCGTTTGCATCTAGCTCCGACCCTGACCATGCCGCTGGTCGATGCCCCAGGTTACTATCTCACCAGCCAATATAAGCTGATGGCAACCACTTATAACCAAGAAGTGCCCGACGATCTGGTCGGCATAGATCGCCGTAATTTTACTGATCCAAATAGTAAGCTGCTTACCCTCAAAGACGGCACCATCAGCCGGACCTTGCCGGTATTTCGTCTCAAAGGTGGGCTTAACTTTGACCGCCCCCTCAGCTGGTATGACGGCAAAGGCACCCAAACCTTGGAGCCAGAATTTCAGTATCTCTACGTTCCTTACAAAAATCAGGACGAGATCGGGATCTACGACACCACCACCACCCGCCAAGACTATTACAGCCTGTTTAGCGATCGCCGCTACGCCGGTCTTGATCGGATCAGTGATGCCAACCGTGTCACAGTAGGACTGACTAGCCGGATTTATGACAATGTTGGGGATGAGCGGCTGCGCTTGGCGCTAGCCCAAGCCTTTGAAGCAACCCCAACTAAGGTGCGGCTCTACCCAACCGATCCGATGAGCACCAACTCTCGCTCGCTGCTGTCATTTGAAGGGGACGCTCGCCTGACCGACCAGTGGTTTGCCCACGCGGGATCGCAATACGACACCTCCGCAGGTGAATTCACTGCCGCTAACAGCGCGGTAGAATATCGGGTCGGTAAGTTCACGACCCAAGCTAACTACCGCTTTATCAGAGAGGGTAACTCTCGGTTTATCAAAAATCCGAACCAGAACTATTACACCGCTACCCCAGAAGATCTGAGCCAAGCGGGTCTGGTCATGATGGCGCCGATTGCCGATCAGTGGAAGATGTATGGCGGTTACTATCGCGATATCAAGCAAGGGGTCAACATTGATCGAATGATTGGTATCAAATACGACTCTTGCTGCTGGAGCATTAATGCCGGTATGGAGTGGTACAATCAGCCTGATAACATCACATTTAGACCGACCTCTGAACGAATTATTGGCCTGCAGTTTGAAATGAAAGGCCTTGGCAGCGTTGGCACCGGTAACCGCGATGTCAGCATGGACACCGAACTGTTGCCTTATGTTCGCCCGTTTAATCTAAAAGGCCAGCAATGATGCTGGCCCAGCCTTGAGAGATGGAAATGAAAAAGACCCTAATTGCCCTGCTGACGGCGGGAATGTTTGGTGCCATGAGCCAAGCGGCGCTGGCTGCGCCCGAATTGATGGACAAGGTACTGGCCGTCGTCAATAAGGACGTGGTGTTAACCAGTCAACAAGACGCACTGGTCAACAAGGTAAAGCTTTCTGCCCATAACAGCGGCCAATCTCTGCCAAACGACGTCACATTGCGCAAGCAAGCCCTCGATCGCTTGATCCAAGAGAGCCTGCAATTGCAACTGGCCGATCGCCAAGGGCTGAAGATCAGTGACACCCAGTTAGAGCAGGCGATTCAAGCGATTGCCGGTGACAACAAAATGACCTTGGATCAACTGCGCACCCAACTTGCCCGCGAAGGGGTGACCTATGCCCAGTATCGGGAAGAGGTACGCCGCGAAATCTTGATGAATGAAGTGCGTCGCAATCAGGTTCGCCGCCGGATCAATATCTCCGATCAAGAGGTTAAGCAGGTCGTTGAGATCCTGAAAAAACAAGGTCAGCAGAATAATGAATATCGGGTGGGTCATATCCAGATCTCCCTGCCTGATAACCCTACAGCAGCCCAGCTTGGAGCGGCCAAAAGCAAAATTGATAAGATCATCGCAGCACTTAAGAAGGGCGCTGATTTTCGTAAGTTAGCCATTGCCAACAGTAATGGCCCGAAAGCACTGGAAGGTGGCGATTGGGGCTGGATGAGCCCACAAGAGATGCCCACCATGATGGCTGAGGCGGTACAAGGGGCGAAAAAGGGCGACATCATTGGCCCACTGCGCTCAGGTGCCGGCCTGCATATTGTGAAAGTGCTCGACAGCAAAGGTCTGCAATCGGTGATGCAAACTGAAGTGAAGGCGCGTCATATCCTGATCAAACCATCGATCATCTTGAGCGATGAAAAAGCCAAAGGGACCCTTGATGGCATTTTGCACGACATCAAGAGCGGCAAGGCCAGCTTTGCCAGCATGGCAGAGAAATACTCCGAAGATCCCGGCTCTGCCGTGCAGGGCGGCGAGCTTGGCTGGTCAGATCCTAATGCCTATGTGCCGGAGTTTCGTGACATGGTCAACCGCTTAAAGCCTGGCCAAATCAGTACTCCGTTCCGCACTAGCCACGGCTGGCACATCGTGCAGCTAGAAGATCGCCGCAGCCAAGATGCAACAGACAAGGCCATGCAGCAGCGCGCCTACCAGTTGATCTACAACCGCCGCTTTGCCGAAGAGTCGCAAGCGTGGTTAGATGAGCTGCGTGACGAAGCCTATATCCAGATTGAAGGCGCGAAGAGCTAATGCGCGGTTAGCGCCTTGCTGTAGCCCTAATGGACTAACCAAGATTGACCCAACGAGGTTAACGTCCCAAACAAAATTGGCCTCACCCAGTGGTGAGTGCCAATTTTGCGCTACTAGGTCAAGCCATGACTCTGCGGGGACCCCTCAGCAATAGCCTGGCTATCGACCATAAGCATGAGCCGCCAAGCTCACACACCTAAACGTGGCTAGCGTGGTCTATGTCACCCTAAGGTGTTCCTTTCATTGGTATTTCGCCAGATGATGCGCCATTAACGTCATGCTGGGCAAAGACCTGACAGATACAATGAGTCTCATCAGTGCGATTCACGACGCCATTTCGATGGTAGAGAACAACAGATATGAGCAGTAAGCCACAAAGTAATAAAGTGCATATGGGCCACACCGCCCGTAAGCGATTTGGTCAAAACTTTTTGCACGATAGCTACGTCATCGATCAGATCGTCGCTGCCATCAATCCGCAACCTGGGCAAAATTTGGTCGAGATTGGCCCAGGTCTTGCGGCACTGACTGAGCCCGTAGCCTCCCAGATGGACAAGATGACCGTCGTTGAACTTGACCGGGATTTGGCCGCGCGCTTGCGTGAGCACCCTACCCTCAAGGACAAATTGACCGTCATTGAAGCCGATGCCATGCGCTTTGACTTCGGCACCCTGATGGGTGAAGGCAAGCCCCCTTTGCGGATCTTTGGCAACCTGCCTTACAACATCTCCACCCCGCTTATCTTTCACCTGTGTGAATTTGCCGATCGGGTAGCGGACATGCACTTCATGTTGCAAAAAGAGGTCGTGCTGCGGATGTGTGCAGGCCCAGGCAGCAAAGCGTATGGCCGCTTGAGTGTGATGGTGCAGTATTACTGCCAAGTGCTCCCCGTACTCGAAGTCGGGCCAGGCGCCTTTAAGCCGGCACCGAAAGTTGACTCCGCGGTGGTGCGCCTGATCCCCCATAAAAACCCCACCATTGTGGCTAAAGATCTGCGCTGTTTAAGCCGAGTCTGCACTGAAGGCTTTGGCCAGCGGCGCAAAACCATTCGTAACAGCTTTTCTAACTTCATCACCGATGCACAGCTCACCGAGCTTGGCATTGATGGTAACTTGCGCCCAGAGAACCTCTCTCTTGAGCAGTTTGTGCACATTGCGAACTGGTTAGCAGATCAACAACCAGCCTGATCCAGGGCTTCTGCGCACGCGAAGATCCGCCCATATTCGATATATGTGGCGGATCCTATCTCCTCTTACCTATTGCCATATCTGATCATGCGTCAACACCGATAGCCCAGCGCCACGACAAAACACTAGCGCAGCTGACGAGATCCTACGCGCACATCTATTGCCTCCTGTGATGCTCGTCAGTCAGGTAATAGGCAATATGGGTGATATCGGTAATCTCTTGTTCTTGTTAAGGCCAAGGCAAAGGCCAGATCAAGGTAATCTAAACCTCGCGTCGATGGCATTGAGGTAACATGGTGTTGCGGTAACATGACGTTGCTGTAACAAGACTCAAGCGCGATTTTTTTGCATCATGGCGCAGTTAAGTCACACCAGAGGCTCTCGCTTCTTGTTGACTGACCCGCCCACACTGATCAACTGAGGTTTCATGGCAAACTGTTTTGTCGGTGATATCCAGGGCTGCTACGACGATTTGCGCCGGCTGCTGGATCTTGCGGCGTTCGATCCGAACAACGATACACTCTGGCTCTGTGGCGACTTAGTCGCCCGCGGCCCAGATTCTCTCAACACCTTACGCTTTGTCAAAGGGCTCGGCGATCGCGCTGTGGCCGTGCTTGGCAACCACGATTTGCACCTGCTGGCAGTGGCGAATGGCGTCTCTTCGCTAAAAAAGAAAGATCAACTGCAAAGCCTGATGGATGCTCCCGATCGAGATGAGCTGTTAGATTGGCTGCGCTACCGCCCATTACTGGCAGAGCACCCAGACTTGCCCATCATGATGGTTCATGCCGGCATCTCTCCTGCATGGGATGCGCGCACCGCGCGTCATTGCGCCCGTGAAGTGGAAGCCGTATTGCAAAGCGATCAGTACTCTTGGCTGCTGCACCATATGTATGGCGATCAACCCGATAGCTGGCACGATGATCTCAGTGGCATCGAGCGCTATCGCTATATCATCAACACCCTGACTCGGATGCGTTTTTGCGATTTTGCTGGTCGCTTGGACTTCACATGCAAAAAAGAGCCCAATGAGTCAACGCCGGGGCTTCGCCCATGGTTTGAGCAGCGCCAACAGCACCTCGATGATCCTATTTTGGTCTTTGGCCACTGGGCAGCGCTGATGGGTAATACTGGCAAACCCCATATTAAGGCCCTTGATACTGGCTGCGTCTGGGGTAATAGCCTTACCTTATGGCGCTATGAAGATGATGCCTTGATTGCCACCCCTTGTCCGGTGCATTCCCGCTGAGGATACGCAAAGAGTGGGTAGGCCTGCGGGCTCAGAGTAGGCTGGCTTGGCATGGGGCATGAAGTGAAGTGAAGCCGCCGCCCTTTTGGTATCACTTCCCATCCGCGCCACCTTGCGCCCATAAAAAAACCGGAACCCAAAGGCTCCGGTTTTTTTCATCCCAGCTAATCTGGGTAACCTCGCAAATTAAGCGTGGTTTTTAACTTCTTTCAGACCGCGGAAAGGCGCTTTAGCACCCAACGCTTCTTCGATACGGATCAGCTGGTTGTACTTAGCAACACGGTCAGAACGGCTCATAGAACCAGTTTTGATCTGGCCAGCTGCAGTACCTACTGCCAAGTCAGCGATGGTTGCATCTTCAGTCTCACCAGAGCGGTGGGAGATAACAGCGGTGTAGCCTGCATCTTTAGCCATCTTGATAGCAGCCAGTGTTTCGGTCAAAGAACCGATCTGGTTGAACTTGATCAGGATAGAGTTAGCAACACCGTTGTCGATACCGCGCTTGAGGATCTTGGTGTTGGTTACGAACAGGTCGTCACCCACGATCTGGATCTTCTTGCCCAGCTCTTTGGTCTGGTAAGCAAAACCATCCCAGTCAGATTCGTCCAGGCCATCTTCGATGGAGACGATTGGGAACTTGGTGGTCAGGTCAGCCAGGTAGTCAGAGAACTCGTTAGAGGTGAAGATACGACCTTCGCCTTTGAGGTTGTACTCTTTCTTCTCTGCGTCGTAGAACTCAGAAGCAGCACAGTCCATCGCCAACGTGATGTCAGTACCCAGCTTGTAACCGGCAGCAGCAACAGCTTCAGCGATAACTTCCAGCGCTTCAGCGTTAGATTTCAGGTTAGGAGCAAAACCACCTTCGTCACCGACTGCAGTGTTGTAACCCTTAGATTTCAGCACTTTGGCCAGGTTGTGGAATACTTCTGCGCCCATGCGAACGGCTTCTTTCAGAGTCTTAGCGCCAACTGGCTGGATCATGAACTCTTGAATGTCGACGTTGTTATCTGCGTGCTCACCACCGTTGATGATGTTCATCATTGGCAATGGCATGGAGTAAACACCAGCAGTGCCGTTCAGCTCAGCGATGTGAGCGTACAGTGGCATGCCTTTAGCAGCAGCGGCCGCTTTAGCAGTTGCCAGAGAAACAGCCAGGATGGCGTTAGCGCCAAACTTAGATTTGTTCTCGGTACCGTCTAGATCAATCATGATCTGGTCGATAGCAGCTTGATCCTTCGCATCTTTACCCATGACGGCTTTAGCGATTGGACCATTTACAGCTTCCAGCGCTTTCAGTACGCCTTTACCCATGAAGCGGCTCTTGTCGCCGTCACGCAGTTCCAACGCTTCGCGTGAACCGGTAGATGCGCCAGACGGAGCAGCAGCCATACCAACGAAACCGCCTTCTAGGTGAACTTCGGCTTCAACAGTTGGGTTACCACGGGAGTCAATGATTTCACGACCGATTACTTTAACGATCTTGGACATGTGTATTTCCTCAGGTTTTGTAAAAAAACGACAAAAATATGCCAAAAAATGCGGCCGTAGCCCAGAGCTACCACCGCATTTATTTAAAATTACTTCAAATTACGCTTCTGATACTCACCCGCCGCCTTCACAAAACCGGCAAATAGCGCATGGCCATCACGGGGAGTCGAGGTAAATTCAGGGTGGAACTGCGCGGCCACAAACCAAGGGTGATCAGGCAGTTCAATAATCTCGACCAGCTTCTTGTCAGCAGATAGACCCGTCACTTTCAGGCCTGCGGCTTCAATTTGCGGCAGCAGCTTGTTGTTCACTTCATAACGATGGCGGTGACGCTCATAAATGGTTGGTGTGCCATACATCTGACGTACTTTAGAGCCCTCTACCAGATGGCAGAGCTGGGAGCCAAGACGCATAGTACCGCCCAAATCAGAGCCTTCGGTGCGGGTTTCAACGTTGCCCTCTTCATCCACCCACTCGGTGATGAGACCAACCACTGGATAAGGACAATCTTTCTTAAATTCAGAAGAGTGCGCCCCCACCATGCCCGCGACGTTACGCGCAAACTCGATCATGGCAACTTGCATACCAAGGCAGATACCTAGGTAAGGAATCTTGTTCTCACGGGCATATTGCGCCGCCAAAATTTTGCCTTCCACGCCACGCTCACCAAAACCACCTGGCACCAAGATCGCATCCAGACCTTCGAGCAGCTCAGAGCCACGGGTCTCAATATCTTGCGAATCGATGTACTTAATGGTGACGGAGATACGGTTTTTAAGCCCTCCATGCTTGAGCGCTTCGTTAACCGATTTGTACGCATCTGGCAGAGATACATACTTGCCGACCATACCAATCGTCACTTCAGCAGTCGGGTTGGCCTCTTCAAAAATGACCTGTTCCCACTCCCCTAAATCGGCCTCTTTACAATCAAGACCAAAACGCTCGGTGAAGTAAGAGTCCAAATTCTGGGATTTGAGCAGGGCAGGGATCTTATAAATAGAGTCGACATCTTTCATGGAGATGACAGCGCGCTCAGGCACGTTACAAAACAGCGCAATCTTGGCGCGTTCGTTAGCCGGAATAGCGCGATCAGAGCGGCAGATCAGCACATCTGGCTGGATCCCGATAGAGAGCAGCTCTTTGACGGAGTGCTGGGTCGGCTTGGTCTTCACTTCACCGGCCGCAGCCAGATAAGGGACCAAGGTCAGGTGCATGAACATGGCGTTGTTGCGGCCAACGATGGTCGCTAGCTGACGAATTGCTTCGAGGAACGGCAAGGATTCGATGTCACCGACGGTACCGCCGACTTCAACGATAGCAACCTGATGGCCTTCGGCGCCCGCAATCACCCGCTCTTTAATGGCGTTGGTGATATGTGGAATAACCTGAATGGTGGCACCGAGATAATCACCGCGACGCTCTTTACGCAGTACATCGGCGTAGATCCGGCCGGTGGTAAAGTTATTGCGACGGGTCATTTTGGTGCGAATAAAACGTTCGTAGTGGCCTAAATCCAGATCGGTTTCGGCGCCATCTTCAGTGACGAACACTTCACCATGCTGAGTTGGGCTCATGGTACCCGGATCCACATTGATATAGGGATCCAGTTTCATGATGGTCACATCCAGACCACGGGCTTCTAAAATGGCGGCCAAAGAGGCAGCGGCAATGCCTTTGCCTAAGGATGAAACAACGCCACCAGTTACAAAAATATATTTTGTCGTCATGCTGAACCTGAAAGAAGTATGGGAGTGTTAAGGGGTGCTTCTAGGATGAAGCAGGACGGGGAAGCAATATAACAAAAAGCCCCCTCCCAAACAATGAACAAAAATCTATCAGGCTCATCGTCATCTCATCTTGCGCCAAATCAAATTTGCTCGGTTTCCTTGGCCCGATCCCATGCTGCATCGAGCTTAGCAAGGGTACAGTCGCTCACTTTTAAGCCTTCTGCGGCGATAAATTGCTCAACCTGACGAAACCGGCGTTCAAACTTAGCATTGGTGCCTCGCAGCACCTGCTCAGGATCGTGACCTAGATGCCGGACCAAATTGACGGTGGCAAAGAGCAGATCCCCAAGCTCATCACTCACCCGATCCTCGTTCACATCGGCCATCAGCACCTCTTCCATCACCTCATCAATCTCTTCGTGGATCTTATCCACCACTGGACCGAGGGTCTTCCAGTCAAAGCCGACGGTCGCGCAACGCTTTTGGATCTTGGCGGCGCGAGTCAAGGCGGGCAAAGCGTGGGGGATATTATCCAGCACACTATGTTGCTCGTGGGCCGCTCGCTCTTTGGCTTTTTCTGCCTCCCAGTTCGCCTTTACGGCTAGCTCATCATCCAAGTTGGCATCACCAAAAACATGAGGGTGACGACGAATGAGCTTTTCACTCACCGTATCAAGAATGTCACCAAAGTCGAACAAGCCGCGCTCCTTGCCAAGCTCTGCGTAAAACACCACTTGAAACAACAGATCGCCTAGCTCCCCTTTGAGCCCTTGCCAATCTTCGGTCTCGATGGCATCAGCCACTTCATAGGCCTCTTCTAAGGTGTGCGGCACTATGCTCTGAAAGTTTTGTTTCAGATCCCATGGGCAGCCGCGCTGTGGGTCGCGCAGGCGAGCCATGATCTCGAGCAATTGAGACATATCATTACGGTCAGGCATATCATTACGATCTGGCATGAATTACTCACTTTCAATGGGGTCAAAAAGGGTCGCCAATGCAGACCGGCCACGGGGGCCGGTCGGTTTGAGATCACAGCCGTTTTGCGCTGATCATGTCAGGCAGCTGACTGAGCTTGGCAAGCGCCCGATTAAACGCGTTGATGTTATAAATCTCCAGCTCCATGTCGATCTGGGCGCTCTGCTCACGGATATTAGAGCGCGAGCGCACCCCCATCACATTGATCTTTTCGTTCGCCAGCACAGTGGTGATATCTCGCAGCAAACCTGAGCGATCGTTTGAAATAATTCGAATAGTCAGGCTATAGCCACCGGAGTAGTTTTCTCCCCACACGGCATCAATGAGCCGCTCAGGGTTACGCCGAGACAACTCTTTGAGTTGCTCGCAATCTTCTCGGTGAATGGAGACGCCGCGCCCCATGGTAATAAAACCTTGGATCTCATCCCCAGGGATCGGCTGGCAGCAACGGGCAATGTGGGTCATTAAATTGCCGACCCCTTCTACCACGATGTGATCTTTAGGTTTGTGGCGCAGCGGCAAATGGGATTTTTGCTCCAACTTTTCTAGCAGGCGGCGGTCTTCTTCCTCAGCCGTTGGCTTGTTGTAGCAAGTATCTAAGTAGTTAATGACCTGATTGATGCGGATATCGCCGCTGCCAATCCCTGCCTGTAGATCGTCG
Source organism: Aeromonas sp. (assembly GCA_051652185.1). GTDB lineage: Bacteria > Pseudomonadota > Gammaproteobacteria > Enterobacterales > Aeromonadaceae > Aeromonas. The sequence goes on along the minus strand of JBOFTS010000063.1, from coordinate 121,249 downwards.
ATGCTCTCTAAATTAAAGCGCCGCAGCATGATGGCTTTATCAATTTTGGCCAGGCTGAGGTTGTGGCGATCGAGCTCTTTTTCAAACAACTCCCGGCCAGCGGCAATGTTCTTGTCTCGATCTAGTTTTTTAAACCACGTGGCCACTTTGGCCCGCGCCCGACTCGAGCGCAAAAAGCCCGCGTTAGGATTCATCCAATCCCGGCTCGGATTCGGCTCTTTTTGCGTGATGACCTCTATCTGATCGCCCGTTTGCAGGGCGTAGGTAAACGGCACGATGCGACCATCAATTTTGGCCCCAATACAGCGGTGGCCAATCATGCTGTGAACGTAATAGGCAAAATCGAGCGGCGTCGCCCCCGTTGGCAAGTCAATCACATCCCCTTTGGGGGTAAATACGTAGACTCGATCTTCAAACACCTGACTGCGCAGATCTTCAAGTAAAGAGCCGCTTTCAGACAGGTCCTCTTGCCATGCCAGCAATTTGCGCAGCCACTCAATTTTCTCTTCAAACGTATTGGCTTTACCGCTAGCGGCCGTCCCTTCCTTGTAGCGCCAGTGCGCAGCCACCCCCAGTTCTGCATCTTGATGCATCTGGTCGGTGCGAATTTGGATCTCAACGGCCTTGCCTTCAGGCCCGACTACCACTGTGTGGATCGACTGATAACCGTTAGGTTTGGGATTGGCGACATAGTCGTCAAATTCACGGGGGATATGGTGAAATTGGGTATGGACAATGCCCAGCGCGGCGTAACAGTCTTGCAGCCGTTTGGTGACGATGCGTACCGCTCGCACATCAAACAACTCATTGAATTCAAGGTGTTTTTTCTGCATCTTGCGCCAGATGCTGTAAATATGTTTAGGGCGCCCGTACACCTCGGCCTCGACGCCTGCCTCTTTTAACCCATCACGCAACGATTGCACAAATTCACGGATATAACGCTCGCGATCGAGCCGTTTTTCATCGAGCTGCTTGGCAATTTGCTTATAGGTATCTGGGTGCAAGTAGCGAAACGCGAGATCTTCTAGCTCCCACTTGAGCTGGCCAATCCCTAGCCGGTTTGCAAGCGGCGCATAGATGTTGCTGATCTCTTGGGCCATCAACACCCGCGTCTCTTCATCTGCGGTTTTCGCTTCCCGCAAACAGGCAATCCGCTCAGCGAGCTTGATCACCACCGCCCGCACATCCTCCACCATGGCGAGCAACATGCGCCGCACGTTATCAACTTGTTCTGGCGAGGTTTCGCTGCGATGCCCAGTCTGTAAGGAGCGGATCGCCTCCATCTCCAGCACCCCTTCCACCAACTTGGCGATTTTGGGGCCAAAATCCTCATCCATCCGCGCTTGGCTGATGAAACCGGCCTCAACAAAGGGATAGATGATCGCAGCCTTGAGGGTTGCTAGATCCATATTGAGCATCAGCAAGATGCCCGTCATCTCCACCCCTCGCACCAGCAATGGGGTCACCTGAGTGGGCGATCTGAGCGTCAAACAATAGTGGTAAACGGTTCGCAGTTGCTCCTTGTCACTGTCACGCAGCGCCAATGAGCCAAGCCACTCATCTAAGATGAAGCTGTCTTTTAAATGAATATCGCGAACCGCAACCATGGTATCAATCCTTTAAATTATCGAGCCGAAAGCCTGCGCTTTCTCTCCTCATGAGAGTGCCTCAAATAGGGATGTGCGGGCATGTGCAAGACCTGTTATCCACAGCCGCGCCCCTACCCCATCGCCTAACTGATCTAATACGTGGCTAGCTTACCCCAACCCTTCTCTACCAAACAGCGCCAGTAGATAACCTAGCGCTTAATGAGAAACGTCAGCTCCATCATCTAGATCCGCTCAAACAGCGCCATCGACTCCAGATGACCGGTATGAGGGAACATATCAATCATGCCAAGGCGCACCAACCGGTAGCCCCCTTTGACGAGCACTTGGCTATCTCGGGCCAAGGTCACAGGGTTGCAAGAGACATACACCACCCGCTTTGGCGAAAGCTTTACCACATGTCCCATCACTTCTAACGCACCGGGACGGGCGGGATCAAGCAGCACTAAATCAAACCCTTCGCGCGCCCACGACATCCCAACGATGTCATCGCTCAAATCGGCCTTGTAAAAACGGGCATTGGTAATGCCGTTGCGATGGGCATTCTCTTGTGCGCGCTGCACCATGGCCAGCGCCCCTTCCACTCCCACCACTTCACGGGCTTGGCGCGCCAGCGGCAGGGTAAAGTTGCCGATGCCGCAAAACAGATCAAGCACCTTGTCATCACCACTCGCCCCAAGCCATGCCAGTGCCTGCTCAACCATCTGCTGGTTAATGGGGCCATTGACTTGAATAAAATCACCCGGCGCAAACGCCAGTGACAGGTCATTGAGGGAGTAAGAGGGGGAAAATTGCTGCCACAGCGCCTCAATGTGCTCATCGGCAGCTTGCAGATAAAGATCAATCCCCTGCGTCTTGGCAAAGTCCACCAGCAGGGCTCGGTCAGCCTCATTAGGGCGGCCAGTATGACGCAGCAGCATCAATATTCCTTGCTCAGCCAAGATAAGCTCAGCATGGCCTAGCTCCCGTTGGCTCTTAACGCGATTGAGGCAGCTACGCAAAGGGGAGATCAAGGCTGCGAGGGGGGCTGCCAGCACGGGGCAGCTATCAACCTCAACCAGATCGTTGCTGTTGCGGCGGCGAAAACCAACCCGAGTGCAGCGACCATTTTTATCAAATTTAATGGCTAGCCGGCATACCCGGCGATAACCTTGCGCGTCACCACTTAGCACCGGTGCTAATGCGGGTGCTTTTATGTGGCCCAATCGCTCGAACAAACTCACCAGCCCCGCGGCCTTCGCCGTTTGCTGATCGGCAACGGATAGATGCTGCGCATTGCAGCCACCGCACTCGCGATAATGCGGACAAAATGGCGCAATTCGGTTAGCGGCGGCGCTGACGACCTGCTGCAACGCGCCATGGCCATACTGCTTTTTCTCATCGATGATGCGCACCTTGACGGTTTCGCCGGGCAATGCCCCTTCAACAAATATCGCCTTGCCCTGATGGCGGCCGATACCGACGCAGTGGTGATCCAGACTGTCTATCGTAAATTCAATACGTTGCAGCTGGGTGGACTTCTTTTGGGGCTTGAAAAACTGGGCCATAAAACTTGGTGCCTATTGGTGGCTATGTCATGATTGCGGGATCTGCAGCTGGGTATTGTCCCACAACAACAATCGTATGACCAAATACGGCAACCACGCCGGCGTATCGCCATCGACCCTATCGCCAATCTTGTTCACTGGTGACCCGTTCGTATGACCCAATATGGCCTTCGAGCACGCGTGCTCGCCTTCACTATTTTGCCCACCCTGATCATCGGCTGTTTGATGGCCGGTTATTTTACCTTTCACCGCTATCAGCAGTTGGAAAATAACCTCATTGAGCAGGGGATCAATATTATTGAGCCGCTCGCTATCGCCAGTGAATACGGCATGACGCAGCACAGCCGCGAATCTCTCAAGCGACTCATTGGCCTCACCCACCGCAAAAATGCCCCCTTTATCAAATCGATTGCGGTGTTCACCCAAGACAATCAGCTGTTTGTGACCTCGAACTACCACCGAGACTTCACCCGTTTAAGGCTGCCAGATAACGCCTCCATTCCAGTGCTCACTAGCGTCACCATTCTTGGGGATGACATCATTTTACGTACCCCCATTCAGGCTGAAACCAGCATGGATGGCTTTCAGCTACCCGGCGATAACGAGCCGCCGATGATCGGCTATATCGCGATGCAAATGACGACAGATAGAGTCATGTTGCTCCATTATCGCGATACCTTTTTTGCCATCATCATGGTGATCACCGGCGTCGCCTTTAGCACCTTGTTTGGCTTTCGATTGGTCAAAAGCGTGACCCAGCCCATCACCAATATGGTGCTCGCGGTGCATAAGATAAGGGAAGGTCGGCTCGATACCCGGGTAAATGGCCAACTCACGGGCGAGTTGGATATGCTAAAAAATGGCATCAATGCCATGGCTAAAGCGCTGTCTGAATATCACGAAGAGATGCAGCAAAACATCGATCAGGCAACCTCTGATCTGCGTGAAACCCTTGAGCAGATTGAGATCCAAAACGTTGAGCTCGACATGGCCAAGAAGCGGGCACAAGAGGCGGCGCGGGTTAAATCGGAGTTTTTGGCTAACATGTCCCATGAGCTGCGCACCCCCCTTAATGGGGTGATCGGCTTTACCCGCCAGCTGCTAAAAACCAGCCTGACACCAAGCCAGTGTGACTATATGCAAACCATTGAAAAATCAGCGCGCAACCTGCTTGGCATCATCAATGACATCCTCGACTTTTCAAAGTTAGAAGCGGGTAAATTGCAGCTTGAGCACATTGCCTTTAGCCTGCGTGACACCCTCAACGAGACCATGCATCTGCTTGGCCCCAGTGCCCACGACAAACAGCTTGAGCTCTCGCTCCAGGTCAATAGTGAGGTGCCAGATACCCTTACCGGCGACCCGATGCGCCTGCAACAGGTGCTCACTAACCTGACAGGAAACGCCATTAAGTTTACCGAGCAAGGTAATGTGGATGTGCGCATTGAATTGCTTGGACGCAACACACATAAAGTGCGGCTCAATGTGCAGATCAGAGATAGCGGCATCGGTATCTCACAAGAGCAACAGCACCAACTATTTCAAGCCTTCAATCAGGCAGACTCGTCGATCTCGCGCCGCTATGGTGGCACGGGTCTTGGACTGGTGATTACCCAAAAGCTGGTGCAGCAAATGGGTGGCCAGATCCGCTTTGAATCAGCGCTTGGTAAGGGATCCACCTTCTCATTTAGCTTAGATCTTGAGGTCGCCTCGCAGGCCTTAGTAGATCAGCCACCACTGGATCGGATCCGTGCTACCCCGCTGTGGCTACTAGAGCCAGACCCCTTTGCCCAAGCCTCTTTGCTCGCTTTGCTGACGGAGTGGCAACTAAATGTCAAGATCTTGCCCCACCACACCCCATGGCCTGCGATGAACGAGCAAGATGTGGTGATCATCGGCAGCAGCACCCGCCAGCCTCCGGCGCACGTACTTGCCCATCTTGACCAACTGGCGGGCCAACAACACAACATCATAGTGCTGCTAAGTAGCCACGAACCCGAGCTCTATGAAGCGATGCGAGCCCACGGGGCCCAGCACTGCCTCTCAAAACCGGTCAACCACCGTAAATTACTGCACGCCTTACTCTGCCAAGACGCACCGCCACCTCAGCTGCCAGCTCAGACCTGCGCGCCCTCGTTGTACCCCATCAAGGTGCTGGCCGTAGATGACAACGCCGCCAACCTTAAACTGATTGCCGCCATGCTCCACGAGATCGTAAACCAAGTGGTGGTGTGCAAAAACGGTAAAGAGGCGGTCGAACAAGCCCAGAGCCAGCGCTTTGACCTCATTTTTATGGATATCCAGATGCCCATCATGGATGGCATCAGCGCGACTCATGCCATCCGCAGCCAATCCCTTAACACCAAGACCCCCGTCATCGCAGTGACGGCGCACGCCATCCCGGGTGAGCGCGAGCGCCTGATCAGCCAAGGGATGGATGACTATCTCACCAAACCGATTGATGAAACCATGCTGGTTCAGCTGATCATCGACTTTGCCCGTAATGGACAACCACATGATGACTTGCAGCCTGATGACACTTTGCCAAATGATCCGTTACCTGATGGCAAGTTACCAAATGAACCACTCTCTAATGCTTCGCAGCTGGATTGGGCGCTGGCCGTGCGCCAAGCCGCAGGCAAAGTCAGCCTTGCCCAAGAGATGCTTCGCATGTTGCTGGCCAATTTTGATGAGATAGCGCCGGCACTTGAGGCCGCGCTAGCTGATGAAATTGACGATGGCGACCTGTTAGCCCAGATCCATCGTCTTAATGGTGGCTGCGCCTACTCTGGCGTACCGGGGCTGCAACGATTGCTGCACCAGTTAGAGCAACAGCTGCGCGATGGGGTGGCCCTAAGCGCATTAGAGCCCGAGCTATTAGAGCTGCAAGATGCACTAGCCCAGGTGCGCCAAGAGGCCCCTCGCTATCTTAACGATCGCTGATATCCCCCTGCTTTTTCTGACGCGGCCGCCACCAAATGGTAAAGTGGCGCCGTTCACACAGGAGTCAGCATGACCAACAACGATATTCTGCGCCGTCTGCGCTACGCCCTTACCATCAGTAACGATCAGATGGTCGACATGTTTGCTAAAGGCAACTTGCCCGTCACTCACAGCGACCTGCACAGCTGGTTGATGAAAGAGGCCGCAGAAGGAGAAGAGCAAGAAGCAGGCTATGTTGCCTGCCCCGATGCGGCACTGAGCCAGTTCCTCGATGGGTTTATCATTGCCCGTCGCGGGGTGCGCGCGGATGCCCCCGCTCAAGTGATCCCCAATCGGATCAACAACAATATGATTTTGCGCAAATTGCGTATTGGCCTCAACTACAAAGAAGAGGACATGCTTGGCACCCTCAAGTTGGCAGATTTTAGCCTCTCTAAATCTGAGCTCAGTGCCCTGTTTCGCGCTAAAGATCACAAGCATTATCAAGATTGTGGCGACCAGATCTTGCGTAACTTCCTGATCGGGTTAACCGCAAAGTATCGCGGCTAGATCGCAACGTATCGCGGTTAGACTCTGCGGCGCACTATCCGCTAACGTATCGCGATAACGCCCTACCACTTACTGACCGATACCACTATGATGCGCCAGCGACCTACCTTTTTTGCACCTATCCACCAGGCCAGCATAAAGAGGTGGCGCTGGCGTGTGTGGCCTGTGCTTTGCTGCCTGCTGCTTGCCAGCTGCATGCCTGCGCCCTATCACCTCTCTACCCGCTATTCCAGCGCCAATAAAGATCCGCGGATCGCCTTTTTGATCCTGCACTACACCAGCGAAGATGATGCCACGTCATTGCGCCTATTGACCCAGCCTGAGTATCAGGTGAGTGCCCATTACTTGATCCCTCGCGAAACCGACGAAACGCCGCTACCTGTCTATCAATTAGTCCCTGATAACGAGCGTGCATGGCATGCAGGACGCAGCCGCTGGCATCAATACAGCGGACTCAACGCCACCTCTCTTGGCATCGAAATTGTTAATCTTGGCTATCCTGCGGCCGATGAGTTGCTGCCCTCCGACGCCCGCCGCTGGCAAGCTTATACCCCAGCGCAAATTGCAGCCGTCGGTGCCCTCAGTCGAGATCTCGTAACGCGCTATCAGATCCCGGCTACCCACGTGTTAGCCCACAGCGATATTGCCCCCGATCGCAAACAAGATCCCGGCCCTCACTTCCCTTGGCGCCAGCTTTATCTTGAGTACGGTGTCGGTGCTTGGCCTGATGAAGCGCGCGTCGCGGCCCTGCTTGCTAGCCCCTTGCCAACGTGGGATGCCGCTATGTGGCAACAACAGTTAGCCCGCTATGGTTATGATCTGCCACAAACCGGTCTATGGGATGAACCCAGCCAGGCCGTGATCCGCGCGTTTGAGCGCCACTTTTGCCCCGCTAAGGTCGATGGGCTCCCAAGTCGCCGTTGTCAGGCCACGTTAATGGCGCTCCTTGAGAAATACTACGATTAACTCGTCTAGCGGTTCTCTATTGGCCTTAATTAATAGCCAGAGCCTATCAAACAGTTAGGCAAAAGCGGTTACCCCTACATTTTGCAAGGCGTTAGTCTGGCTGCGTTGAAAAGATGTTTTCAAACCGATTTCTACAACTGGAGGTGCCTAATGAAAAGCCCAATTGGACTTGATACTACTCAATCACAAGCTTTGGTTACCGAGTTGAACAGATTGTTAGCTAGCTACCAGATCCTTTATATGAACGTGCGTGGTTTTCACTGGAATATTCGCGGCAAGCAGTTCTTTGAATTGCATCTGAAGTTTGAAGAGATTTACAACGACCTGCTGCTCAAAGTTGATGCGCTAGCCGAGCGGATCTTGACCCTCGATGGGGTACCGCTACATAGCTTTAGCGACTATTTGGCTATTTCTACTATCCCTGAGCAAAAAGGGCTACACGATGGTCAAGCATGTGTTGAAGCGCTGTTGGTGAGTTTTCGCGAGCTGCTGGTCGCTCAGCGTCATATTCTTGGCAAAGCAGCAGAAGCAGGGGATGAAGGCACCACCTCTATCCTTTCTGATTATGTGCAACAACAAGAGAAACTGGTGTGGATGCTTCGCGCCTATCTTGCCTAAGCCATTGTTGTCATTGAACTTGTTGTGAACTTATCTGTGTCTTTCTTGTTATTAACCCGTTTGCCGCCCGTTTGGGCGGCTTTTTTATTTCTTGATCTATATCAATAAAAACTGAAATGAAAAATTGAACCGCTACCAACTTCGCCACAGGACGAATAGAATCGCCACAAAACAAGTAACTGAAATATTCAATTAGGAACGGCAACATGTTTTGTGTGCAATGTGAACAAACAATTCGTACCCCAGCTGGCAATGGTTGTGCGTATGCGCAAGGTATGTGCGGCAAAACGGCCGAAACCTCGGATCTGCAAGATGTGCTGATTTATGCTCTACAGGGTCTCAGTGCTTGGGCGCTCGCCGCCCGCGAGCATGGCATTATCGATCACACCATCGACGCCTTCGTGCCAAAAGCCTTCTTTGCAACCCTCACCAACGTAAACTTCGACTCCGCCCGCATCGTAGCTTATGTCAACCAAGCGCTGGCCTATCGTCAGCAACTCGCTGAGCGTCTCGCAACCCTCGCAGTGCAGATCAGCCCACTGCCAGAAGCGGCACACTTTGAGCCAGGGGATGCACTGCTTGCCCAGCTCGCTCATGCACCACAAACGGCCGTTAACCGCGGTAAGAGCGAGGTGCATGAAGACATCATGGGGCTGCGTTTGCTTTGCCTCTACGGCCTGAAGGGCGCGGCGGCCTATATGGAACACGCCAAGGTTCTTGGCCAGCAAGATGCAGATGTAGCGGCTGAATTTCATCGCATTATGAGCTGGCTCAGTACCGATCCAAGCGAGCTGGATCAGCTGTTCAAATGCGCCATGGACATTGGTTTGCTGAACTTCAAAATCATGGAAATGTTGGATCTGGGCGAAACGAGCGCCTTTGGTCACCCAGAGCCTACCCAAGTGCGCGTTACCCCCATCCCGGGCAAGTGCATTCTGGTCTCTGGCCACGACATGATGGATCTGAAGCTGATCCTCGAGCAAACCGCTGGCACCGGTATCAACGTCTATACCCACGGCGAAATGCTGCCTGCGTTGGCTTACCCCTTCTTCAAGCAGTACCCACACTTGGTTGCTAACTACGGCTCTGCTTGGCAGAACCAGCAAAAAGAGTTTGCCAACTTCCCAGGTGCGGTGGTGATGACCTCTAACTGCATCATCGATCCGAACGTCGGTGACTACAGTACCCGTATCTTCACCCGCTCTATTGTCGGCTGGCCTGGGGTGACTCACGTAGAAGGGGATGATTTCTCTGCCGTGATCGCCAAGGCCCAAGCGCTAGAAGGGTTCCAGCACGAAGAGCTGGAGCACTTTATTACCATCGGTTTTGCCCGCAATGCCCTGATGCAAGCCGCCCCTGCGGTGATCGACAAAGTGAAAGCCGGTGAAATCAGCCACTTCTTCTTAGTCGGTGGCTGTGATGGTGACAAGGCCGAGCGCGCCTACTTCACCGAGTTTGCTAAGGCGATCCCACAAGATAGCCTGCTACTGACCCTTGGCTGTGGTAAGTACAAGTTCAACAAACTCGACTTTGGCAACATCGGCGGCATTCCTCGTCTGCTGGACGTTGGTCAATGTAACGATGCTTACTCTGCGATTCAGTTGGCACTGGCACTCTCTAAAGCGTTTGAGTGTGGCATTAACGATCTGCCGCTGACCTTGGTGCTCTCTTGGTTTGAGCAAAAAGCCATCGTGGTCTTGCTGACCTTGCTCGCCCTTGGGGTGAAAAATATTCGCACTGGCCCAACGCCACCTGCATTCTTAACCCCAGCGCTGCTGAAGGTGTTAGAAGAGCAGTTCGGTCTCAAAGGCACCACCACTGCCGCGGCCGATCTGGCTGAGATCCTAGCGGTCTAATTTTCTGATGAAGTAGTCAGTGTTTGGCGAGCCATAGAGCTCGCCTTTTTTGTGAATGGCACTTTCTATCGCTTTTTTATCCTCTTTATTTATCAACTCAAGGAGCCTTGTGATGACTTCTCTCACGCTCAAATGCATTGGCCGCCAACAAAACACCCACGATGTGGTGAGCTGGCAGCTAGCCCCTGTTAGCGCGGCCCTGCCTACCGTGCTAGCGGGTCAATGTGTCACCTTGCACACCGAGATTGCAGGGCAGCCACAGTGCCGCGCTTACACCCTCTCATCGAGCCCGCAAGATCCCTGCTGGCAAGTCACCATCAAAGATGTAGGGGTGGTGTCCCATCATCTGCACCAACATTGGCAAGTGGGGGATCTCATTGACGTTGACGGCCCGTTTGGGGAGTTCAACTTAACCGCCCTGCCTTGTGATAAACCACTGCTACTCAGTGCTGGCTCCGGCATTACCCCGATGTGGGCCATGCTGCGCGATGAGCTCGCTAAACAGCCACAGGCTGATATTCGGTTTATTCACAGTGCTCGCTCCCCTGAAGATCTCATTTTTGCCGACGAGCTGGCACAACTGGCCAACCAGCATAGCGGCCTGCGCCTTGGTCTGGTGTTAGAGCAAGGGCCAAGCACTCACCCATGGCTTGGTCGCTTAACTCCCGCCATGCTAAAAGAACTGGCCCCTGACTTACTCCAGCGCCACGTCTATCTGTGTGGCCCTGCCCCCTATATGGCAGCGGTGAGCGCCATGCTCAGTGAGCTCGGTTTACCCGCCAGTCAATTGCATCAAGAGTCGTTTGGCCTGCCTACTGCCGCATCCAATCCCGCATCGAGTGCCGCGCCGACAGCAGCAAAGGATGATCACTTTTGGTTAACCCTGAAAAAGAGCGGCAAAAAGGTCAAGATCTTGCCAGGGCAAACCCTGCTAGCCGCCATCGAAGCCGCTGGGGAAACCATGATGGCGGCCTGCCGCGCAGGCGTGTGTGGATCTTGCCGCTGCACCACCGAAGGTGAGATTACCCGTCAAAGTGAGGTGACCCTCAGCCCACAAGATTTAGCCAGCGGCGTCGTGCTAGCCTGCTCTTGCACCGCAAAAGGGGATGTGAGCGTCGATTGTTAAGATTGAGCGTTAAGATCGAGCATTAAGATTGAGCGTTAAGATCAAAAGTTAAGGCCCATTGCTGGCACCATCGGTACCCCGCGCTTTTTTCAATGGGGCAGAGCGAGTAGACTCTGCCCAGTTTTAAGCACAATAGGGGATAAAAAATGACCATTCTAGTCACCGGTGGCGCCGGTTATATCGGCTCTCACACCCTGGTCGAGCTGCTCAATGCAGGTCAACAAGTCGTGGTCCTGGATAACCTTTCCAACGCCTCCCCCGAGTCACTCAAGCGGGTCGAGCAACTCACCGGCAAGCCAGTCATCTTCATTGAAGGGGATGTGCTCGATAGCCACTGCTTACAGCAGCTATTTGCCACCTACGCCATTGAATCGGTGATCCATTTTGCAGGCCTCAAGGCAGTGGGTGAATCAAGCCAGATCCCGCTCACCTATTACCAAAACAACATCACCGGTACCTTGGTGCTATGCGAAGAGATGGCTAAAGCGGGGGTGTTTCGCTTGGTATTTAGCTCTTCTGCCACCGTCTATGGGGATCCGGCGTCGGTGCCGCTACGAGAAGATTTTCCAACCAGCGCCACGAATCCTTATGGCCGCTCCAAGCTGATGGTCGAAGAGATTTTGCGTGATGTGGCCAAGGCTGATCCTCGCTGGGCCATTGTACTGCTGCGCTATTTCAACCCCGTCGGCGCCCATGAGAGCGGCCGCATTGGCGAAGATCCTAATGGGATCCCTAACAATTTGCTGCCGTATATCAGCCAGGTTGGCGTGGGCAAACTCAAAGAGCTTGGGGTGTTTGGTAACGACTATCCAACGCCCGATGGTACCGGTGTGCGCGATTACATTCATGTGGTCGACTTGGCCATTGGTCACCTAAAAGCGCTGGCGCGGATCAACCATGACACCGGTGTCTTTACCTACAACTTGGGCACAGGCCAAGGTTACTCAGTGCTTGAGATGGTCAAGGCCTTTGAAGTGGCCAGTGGTCGCCCTATCCCCTACCAAATCAAGCCTCGTCGCCCAGGTGATATCGCCGAATGCTGGGCAGAGCCAACGCTGGCCCGCGCCGAGTTAGGTTGGCAAGCCGAGCGCGGCTTAGAGCAGATGATGGTTGATACCTGGCGCTGGCAAATTAATAACCCCAACGGGTATCAACAGTAAGCAGCGCCCCTTGGCGCAACTCATGGTGCGTAACTAATGGTGCGCAACTGATTGTTACTGAGCCGTCACATAAGACAGTGATGGCTCTCCACTGACGCCCTGCCAGCTCGCTTGCAGGGCGTTTTATATCCCGCTCTGACTTAACTCTTGCCCTGTTGCGACACAATAAGACTCAATCCCCCCGCATTTGAGCCACAAGATCAAGATTGGTTGGCCTCTTACCATGACCGCTGCTTGTGCAGCAGCCGTGACTCCCCCTAAAATGCGCAATTCCCTTTACTGCGAAAGGAAGCGGTATGCATATTCACATTCTCGGGATCTGCGGCACCTTTATGGGTGGAACGGCGGTGTTGGCAAAACAGCTCGGTTATCGCGTTACCGGCTCTGATGCCAATGTCTATCCCCCTATGAGTACCCAGCTTGAGCAACAAGGCATTGAGCTAACCGAAGGTTATGACCCCTCTCAGCTCGATCCTGCGCCAGATCTGGTGGTAATTGGTAATGCCATGAGCCGTGGCAACCCCTGTGTGGAGTATGTGCTAGATCGCAATCTGCCCTATATCTCCGGCCCCCAATGGCTACTTGAACATGTGCTGCAAGATCGCTGGGTACTGGCTGTTGCAGGCACCCATGGCAAAACCACCACCGCCAGCATGTTGGCGTGGGTGCTGGAATACGCCAAATTAGCCCCCGGTTTTCTGATAGGGGGGGTGCCGGGCAACTTCCCAGTCTCAGCCCGTTTAGGCTCAGCCCCCTTCTTCGTGATTGAAGCGGACGAATATGACAGCGCCTTTTTTGATAAGCGATCCAAGTTCGTTCACTACCATCCACGCACCTTGGTGATGAATAATCTGGAATTTGATCACGCTGATATCTTCCCCGATCTCGCGGCGATTCAGCGCCAGTTCCACCACCTGATGCGTACCGTACCCAGCAATGGCCGCGTGCTATTTCCGCAAGCGGATGACAATCTCACTGCCGTGCGCAACATGGGCTGCTGGAGCGACGTTGAGCTAGTGGGCCAAGATGGCGCTAAGTGGCGGGCAGTTAAACTCGTCGATGATGGTTCGGTGTTCGAAGTGTGGCTAGATGGCGAGCAGCAAGGTGAGGTGCACTGGGAGTGCATTGGCGATCACAACGTCAACAACGGCCTAATGGCCATTGCCGCTGCCCGTCATGCCGGCGTGATGGTCGAGCACGGGATTGCGGCGCTGTGCCAATTTAAATCCCCAAAACGGCGGATGGAGCTCAAGGGCGTAGTGGCGGACATCAGCGTTTATGATGACTTTGCCCACCACCCGACCGCCATTGAAACAACCCTCGGTGGCCTGCGCGCCAAAGTGGGTGATGCACGGATTTTAGCGGTGCTAGAGCCTCGCTCTAACACCATGAAGCTTGGGGTGCACAAAGAAGAGCTGGCAGGTTGCTTTAACGGCGCCGATAAGGTGTTGTTCTTCCAGCCCTCTAACATCGACTGGGATCTGTCAGACGTCACCGATCACATGACGCGCCCGGCTGAGGTATTTAACGAGCTAGATCCGCTGATCGACCAGTTGGTGGCCCAAAGCCGTCCGGGCGATCACATTTTGATCATGAGTAACGGCGGCTTTGGCGGCATCCATGACAAGCTGATCGCCCGCCTCAACGCTCATCACGGCCAGTCATGAGCCATTCCATCACTCTGGCGTTAACGGGGGCCTCTGGCACCCCTTATGCCCTGCGCCTGCTCCAGTGTCTGGTGCAGGCAGACTATCAGGTTTACCTGCTTGCCTCTTCGGCGGCCAGAGTGGTGCTTAAAACCGAGCTGCAGCAAGATTGGCCCAGCTCACCGGCTGCGCTCTCTGAGTACCTTTGCCGCCATTATGGTGCCAAGGCTGGGCAAATTGTGGCCTGTGGCAAAGAGGAGTGGTTTTCACCGGTAGCGTCAGGCTCTGCGGCCCCAAAGCAAATGGTGGTGTGTCCCTGCTCGATGGGTACGGTCGCCGCGATTGCTCAAGGCAGCGCTGATAATTTGCTAGAACGGGCGGCCGATGTGGTGATCAAAGAGCGGGGCCAGTTAATTTTAGTGCCCCGCGAAACCCCTTTTTCAGCCATCCATTTAGAGAACATGCTAAAGCTGGCACGCCTTGGGGTGACCATTATGCCTGCGGCTCCAGGGTTTTATCATGAGCCTGCTAGCATCGACGATCTAGTGGACTTTATGGTGGCGCGGATCCTCGACCATCTGGGCATTGCGCACCAGCTGGCTCGTCGATGGGGCTACGGCCACCCTTAAGCTGCACGTCGTCGTTTTAGCTGCGCCAGTTATTTAAGCTGCTCCAGTTATTGAAGCTACGCGGCGAGCGACTGATAGCTTGGATACCTTGCGGCGCCACCTTCCCTGTGGCGCCGTTTTTTTATCTTTAAACCGTTCGCCACCCACTTTAGGCCCCTTTGCCGCAAGCTTAAAATAAGCCACTAAAAGCCCGACGTATGGCTGGCCCACGTTAACATCGGTGGTAGAATCATCGGTTTGATATTCATGAACGGCCATACCGTCTTTGGCCTTATGGGAGTAAGTGATGAAGCACACTGTTGAGGTAATGATCTCTGAGGCTGACGTGAACGCCCGGATCGCCAAATTGGGTGAAGAGATCACCGCCCGCTATCAAGATTCTGACAATGTGGTGATGATTGCGCTGCTGCGCGGCTCTTGCATTTTTCTGGCAGACCTTTGCCGTCAATGCAAACTACCTATCACCCTCGATTTCATGACGGCCTCTAGCTACGGCTCAGGGATGCACAGCACCCGCGACGTACGCATCCTCAAAGACCTAGATGACGATATCAAAGGTAAAGATGTGGTGATCGTCGAAGATATCATCGATACCGGTTACACCCTCAATAAGGTGCGCGAGATCCTCTCCTTGCGTGAGCCAAAATCACTGGCTATTTGCACCTTGCTCGATAAACCCTCCCATCGCGAGGTCGAGGTGCCTGTTGATTGGGTTGGCTTTGTGATCCCAGATGAGTTTGTGGTTGGCTGTGGCATCGACTATGCCCAGCAGTACCGCAACCTGCCGTTTATCGGTAAAGTCATTCCACAAGAGTAAATAAAAGCGCAGCAATCTTTTGGCTAAATGGCATAAGCCATTTGCTCTGTGCAGGCGGCTTTGGCCGCCTTTTCAATAACATGCCCGCGAACAGCATCACCGAGGTTGCCATGAACGCACTGGAAATTAGCGGCCTGACAAAGACCTATCAGGGGGGTGTGCAAGCCCTTAAAGGCATAGATCTCAGCGTCAAAGAGGGGGATTTTTTCGCCCTGCTCGGCCCCAATGGCGCGGGCAAATCCACCACTATCGGCATCATCAGCTCACTGGTTAACAAAAGCGCGGGCAAGGTGAAGGTGTTTGGCTATGACATCGACACTGACCTTGAAAAAGCCAAAGCCCAACTTGGATTGGTACCGCAGGAGTTCAACTTCAGCCAGTTCGAAAAGGTGATCCAGATTGTCACCCATCAAGCGGGGTTTTACGGAGTACCCAAAGCGGAAGCGAAAATTCGCGCCGAAAAGTACCTGCGCCAACTCGATTTGTGGGAAAAACGCGACATGCCGGCTCGTACCCTCTCTGGTGGCATGAAGCGCCGCCTGATGATCGCCCGCGCCCTGATGCACCAACCCAAGTTGTTGATCCTCGATGAACCCACGGCTGGGGTAGATATTGAGATCCGCCGCTCCATGTGGACCTTCCTCAAAGCGCTCAACGAGCAAGGGGTCACGATTATCCTCACCACCCACTATTTAGAAGAGGCAGAGATGCTGTGCCGCAATATTGGCATCATCGATAAAGGGCGGCTCATTGAGCACACCAGCATGAAAAATTTGCTGGGCAAGCTTGGGCGCGA
This sequence comes from Aeromonas sp., assembly GCA_051652185.1. Lineage (GTDB taxonomy): Bacteria > Pseudomonadota > Gammaproteobacteria > Enterobacterales > Aeromonadaceae > Aeromonas. The sequence goes on along the minus strand of JBOFTS010000063.1, from coordinate 104,989 downwards.
AACCTTTTTGCTCGATCTGGCGCCCGGCACGGCGGCGCCGAACCTGCCGCAATTCAACAGTCGCATGCCTGACGAGCGCACCCTTGAGGTGGATGTGGATAAAAGCCAGTCCCTCAATAGCTTGTTTGAGCAATTGTCGAGTCAGCAGGTACAGGTATTGAGCATGCGCAACAAAGCCAACCGACTAGAAGAGCTGTTTGTGAGCTTGGTGGAAGAGGGAAGAAAAGCATGAATTTAGCCACTTACTACATCGCCTTTAAGAGCATTTTGGCCAAAGAGGTGAGCCGTTTTACCCGGATCTGGATCCAGACCCTGGTGCCGCCCGCCATCACCATGAGCCTCTACTTTGTCATTTTTGGCAATCTGATTGGCTCGCGGATCGGTGACATGGGCGGGGTAAGCTATATGAAGTTCATCGTGCCCGGCCTCATCATGATGTCGGTGATAACGAACTCCTACTCTAACGTGGCGTCCTCTTTTTTTAGCGCAAAATTCCAGCGCAACATTGAAGAGATGATGGTCGCTCCCGTGCCTAACTACGTGATCATTGCCGGTTACGTGGGCGGCGGCGTCGCCCGTGGCCTTTGCGTGGGCGTTATCGTCACCTTGGTATCGCTGTTTTTCGTACCGCTACAGATCCACAATCTGTTTAGCGTCTGCTTCACCGTGCTGCTGACCTCCATCTTGTTCTCGTTAGCGGGCCTCATCAACGCGATATTTGCCAAGACGTTTGACGATATCAGCATTATCCCCACCTTTGTGCTAACCCCTCTGACCTATCTAGGTGGGGTCTTCTACTCCATCAGCTTGCTGCCCGCTTTTTGGCAAGGAATCTCTCAAGTGAATCCTATCATCTACATGGTGAACGCATTTCGCTACGGTTTTCTGGGAATTTCAGATGTGCCACTTGGCACCGCTTATCTCATCATCATCGGCTTTATCGTGGCCTTCTACGGTATCGCATGGGGGCTGATCTCCCGCGGGACAGGGTTACGCCACTGAGTCGTGACTGACAAAAAAGGCGCCGTTAGGCGCCTTTTTTATCCTGCATCTTTCGTTCTGGTATTGACCCTGTTAGATGAGCGGCGCATCAAAGTGCTCAGGCTCATCGCTATAAATACAGACATTCCATTTAGCCGCTAACCCGTCATCGGCTAAGCAGTAACGATCGAAGAACGCGCTAATCTCGGCGCGTTGGCAATGGGCTTCAAAACTGGCCATATCTTGCCAAATCTCATTAAACACAATGGGAAAACTCTCCCCTTGGGCAAACGGGCTGGTGATATGACGGGTCACGCGATATTGCACACACCCATCTTCACGCAAGGTATTGGCTTCAAGCCCTTGTAATACCTCAAATAGTGCCTGCTGCTGGCCCTCTTTAGGTTGGAACTGGGCGATACAATAGACTTTTTTCGACATGACTCTCTCCTCGTCAACATGGGCTTACCGATTTGGTAGGGCCACCACGCAATTATCAATAAGGCGCGCTTTACCCAAATGCGCGGCTATCAAGATCACCAGTTGCAGGCTCTGTGGCGTTGCAGATTCCAAGCTGGCTGCATCCACAATATCGATGGCATCGGTTTGAAATCCGGCATGTTCTAGACGCTGACTAGCCTGCGCCACCAGTGAGGGCAGATGATGATCGCCCGCTGCGATTTGCTCGGCAATCCAGTGCAGGGTGCGGGCAAGCTCAGGGGCGATCCCCCGCTCAGCGGTGGTTAAATAACGGTTACGAGAAGAGAGGGCCAATCCATCTTCAGCCCGCACCGTTGGCACCCCGATAATGTCGATGGGCATTGCCATATCGGCCACCATTTTGCGGATCAAAATCAGCTGCTGGTAATCCTTTTGGCCAAAGCAGGCCACATTGGGCTGCACCAGATTAAACAGCTTGGTTATCAGGGTACTGACGGTACGAAAATGCCCCGGGCGCAAGGCCCCTTCGAGCAACCCACACAGACCCGGTACCTCGACAAAGGTTTGACCTGCAAGCCCATGGGGATACATGGTTTCTGGTGTGGGGGTAAAGACCATATCAACCCCTGCCACCTCAAGCGCTGCGCAGTCTTGTGCGAGGGTGTGCGGATCATTCGCCCGCTCACCGTGCTTATCATAGGGCTGCGGATTAACAAAAATACTGACGACCACTTTTTGGGCGTGCCGATGCGCGGTGTTGACCAGCGTCAGTTGGCCTTGATGCACATTACCCATGGTGGGCACCAAGGCAATGGTATGGCCTGCTTGACGCCAAAGGCTTAACTGCTCACGCAGCGCAAGGGGGGTAGTTACGACCAACATCAGCAGTTCACCTTCCGATAACACAAAGAGACAACAAAGATGAGACAGCGCAATCAGATCCTCCCCATTCGCTAACGAGTGAGGGACAGTGCTTATCGCGGCGCCAATGGATGGGCACTTGGGGCAATGATAGCTAACTCATGTTGCGGGCAGCAGGCGACCCATTGAGCGAGCGCCGCGCCGCAAGGCAAGATCAGATCTGGGGAAATTTCAGCAAGGGGCAACAACACAAAATCCCGTTGTTGCATGCCGTAATGGGGAACCACCAACCGCTCATGGTGGATCACCTGATTGCCATAGAGCAGCAGATCAAGATCTAACGTTCTTGGCCCCCACCGCTCATCTTTACGCACCCGTCCCTGCTCTTGTTCAATTTTTTGTAACTGATCCAGTAACGCCAAGGGCGCAAGATGGGTACGCAACTGCGCCACCGCATTGACATAATCAGGCTGATCTGCCGGCCCCATCGGACAACTGCTGTAAAACGATGAGGCCTGCAGCAGTCTCGATGCTGGCAACATCGCCAACGCACCGATGGCGCGGCGTGCCTGCCCGAGGGGATCGGCAAGGTTAGAGCCAATGGCAATGAAGACCTCAGTCATCACCTCGCACATTACTCCGCGGCTTTTGGCTTGCGCCGACGCGGGCGACGACGATTGCGGCTATTGCTATTGCTGCTGCTCTTTTCGCCTGCCCCATTGCTTGGGGTCGCAGGGGCGCGCTCACTGCTTGATGGGCGACGCGTTGCCTCTCGCTGCAGCTGGGGTCGCACATCGGTGTTAGAGGCAACGTAGCGCTCCCACCAGCTGGCTAGCTCCCCTAACCCACGTTCGGTTCGGTTGCGTAGCAGCAGAAAATCAAAGGCGGCACGAAATTTAGGGTGCTCCATGGCGCGCTCGGGGTGCTTGCCCTGACGACGGGTCAAGCGCTGTTGCAAAGCCCAGATATCACGCACATCAGTGGTGTAACGACGGGGCACCGCAATGATCCGCACCTGATGGTCAAGCACCTCGTTGATCGCCAACATAAAGGCGTCATACCACGGCAGGCCGCTCTCATTTTCAAGCTCTCGACCACGGGTTTCAACACAGCCCCACAGCAAGCTGGCATAAAGAAACGCCGGATTAACCCGCTTATGTTCACGGATCCGGGTATCTGTGTCGATCAGGGCAAATTCAATAAATTGCTCATAAGGCGAGTTGCCGTGGGCGGTAAAGAGCGCCGCTACCTGCGGGAACAACTGCTGGAACAGGCCATATTCTCGCAGCAATTTATAGGTCGCCAGACCCTCCCCTGCCAAAAACAGCTTAAGGGTCTCTTCAAACAAGCGGGCCGGTGGAATGTCTTGCAAAAGCGATGCAAGCTGAGCAATCGGCTCAGCAGTACGCGGGCTGATGGTCATGTCTAGCTTGGCGGCAAAGCGTATTGCACGCAGCATTCGCACCGGATCTTCACGATAACGGATTTCAGGATCGCCAATCAGCTCAAGTTTGCGCTCGGCCAGATCTTCTAGGCCCCCTTCAAAATCGTGCAGGGTAAAATCTTTCGCGCTGTAGTAGAGCGCATTGACGGTAAAGTCCCGGCGCTCAGCATCTTCTTCGATGGTGCCGTAGACGTTATCGCGCAGCAGCATCCCTTCATCCGATTGGGCCGACACATGTTTGCTGGTATTGACCTGATGGTGGTGACCCCTAAAGGTGGCCACTTCGATCACGTCACGACCAAAGACAATGTGCGCGAGGCGAAACCGCCGGCCGATCAAGCGGCAGTTACTAAACAGCGCCTTGATTTGCTCGGGTGTCGCATTGGTGGCGATATCAAAATCTTTCGGCGTCTTCCCGAGCAGAATATCTCGGACTCCACCGCCCACCAGATAAGCCTCGTAGCCACCTTTGTTCAGGCGATAGAGCACCTTGAGTGCATTCTCACTGATCTCTTTGCGCGAAACAGGGTGCTGATCACGGCTTAAGGTACGGCGTTGATTGGCGATACGGGCAGGAACTGCAGATTCTGCCGGCTGCTCGCCCTCTTCCTTGCCGAGCACCTTGCGGCAAAAGTTTGCGATCTGGGAAAAAATGGTACACCTCTTCATAACTTCTAAATTGACGGGAGGCCAAAAAATAGCGGCCTATCATAGCTCAGGCCTGACCAAATGAAAAATGAACTGGTCTTATCACTGCTGCCCCAGATAAATCTTCTCGATAGATGGGACCCGATCGAGCTGCCAGTGGACAATTGCCCACTCAATAATCTCTTCAATACTGCAGGCAACCAGCGCCGCTGGCGGACACTGCCCTAAAAACTGCAGCGCTTGCCACAGCGTAGGGCGCACGTCATCTCGCGCTAATGCTGGCGCATGATTTTGCTTTGATAGCTTGTGACCATCGGCTAGCACAGCCAGCGGCAGATGCACCCACCTCGGTACTGGCGCCCCTAATGTTTGATAAAGCGCGATTTGGCGCACCGTTGGCTCAAGCAGATCCGCGCCTCGCACAATCTCGGTTATGCCGCTATCCATGTCATCGACCACCACCGCCAAGTTATAGGCATAAAGCCCATCTCGGCGGCGAATGATAAAATCCTCTTCAGCGAGCGCCCGTGGCACCGCGATATGCCCCTGCAACCGGTCTTCAAACTGATAAACCGGATGCATCAGGTGTAACCTTGCCGCCCCCTCTGCACGGGTGAGCCCCAGCGCGCGGCAGTGTCCGTTGTAAAAGCCTCCCGCCGCCATAATTTCACGGCGGGTGCAGCGGCACCAATACAGGGCCCCGGTCTGATACAACTGGTCAATGATCTCTTCATAGCGATGGTGGCGCTGACTTTGATACAGCACCTCTCCATCCCATACCAAGCCATAGGCCTCAAGGGTGGTGAGGATCAAAGAGGCAGCGCCTGCCACCTCCCGCGGGGGATCAATATCCTCAATCCGAACCAGCCAGCGCCCTTGCTGCGATCGTGCCTGTAAAAAGCTACCTAGCGCCGCAATCAGCGAGCCAAAGTGAAGTGGGCCGGAGGGAGACGGTGCAAAACGACCAACATAGGTCTGCATGGGAGGTAACGATGTGATATTTACGGGCATGACAATTTAGGTAAGCAAGACAGTGAGGCTGCATTCTGGGGGCCGCCTGCCAAAAGCTCAATAAAAAAGGGAGCCCACAAGCTCCCTTTTTTATTGATAGAGGGTCGGTATCAACCCGCCATCTGTTTTTCTTTGATCTCCGCCAGCGTTTTGCAGTCTACACACAAATCGGCTGTTGGGCGGGCTTCAAGTCGACGGATCCCGATCTCGATACCGCAATGTTCGCAGTAACCAAAATCATCTTCTTCGAGCAGCACCAAGGTTTTCTCAATCTTCTTGATCAGCTTGCGCTCACGATCTCGGGTTCGCAATTCAAGAGCGAACTCCTCTTCTTGCGCCGCACGATCAACCGGATCAGGAAAGTTTGCCGCCTCATCTTTCATATGATCAACGGTGCGATCTACTTCGTGCATCAATTGGTTACGCCAAGCGCCCAAGATCTTGCGAAAATGCGTCTTTTGTAGGTCATTCATGTACTCCTCACCGGACTTCGTCTGGTAAGGCTCTACTCCCGCAATCGCCAGGGGGCCCAGAGATTTTTTGCTGTCGCCTGTTGGCATGCCCTGTCTCCTAATTCAACACGCTACTCGTGTCATCCATAAATTGAGGGCGACATCTATAGCAGAAGGGTAACGGGTTAGCAAACGAGCGACCCTAATAATGTTACCTATCCCTATATTTATCGAAACACCACCCCGTGCTAGTGACCAGATTCAAACGGTATGAAATCCTGCGCCACCAAGCCGTGCACCCCAATGTGGGGGCGATAACAGAGGATTTCAACCCCAACTGCCATTGATTGCTCAATAAGCAGGCTATATTGCCGATCGATGTGCGCGGCCACTCGCATCTGGGTGATACCTGAGTGCAACACCATAAAGAGCAGCACAGCGCGATGCCCCGCCGCCTTCATCGCCATCAGCTCCCGTAAGTGCTTAGCGCCACGGGTCGTGACCGCATCAGGAAAATACCCCATCCCAGCCCCGGCGCGCTCATCGAGCAGCGTGACCGATTTTACCTCGATGTAGCACAGACCCTTTTTGGCATCCTCTAACAACAAATCGATGCGACTGTTCTCTTCGCCATATTTTACTTCTGTGCGCAATTGCTCATAACCGGCCAGCGGGGCGATGGCGCCTTGCTCAATCAGCTCACGGGCAATCTGATTGGCACGGGCCGTGTTAACGCAAATAAAGTGGCCTGCAGGGCTTTGGGCTATTTCCCAGCTACAGGGCAACTTGCGCTTAGGATTATCAGAGGTGGAATACCACACCAAGGTGCCAGGCTCGGCGCACCCCGTCATGGCGCCGGTATTGGCGCAGTGCACCGTGATCACCTCGCCATTATCAAGTTCAACATCGGCTAAAAAGCGCTTATAGCGCGAGATAAGCAAGCCCGATTGCAAGGGCGGATCAAATTTCATGTCGGTACCTTCTCTCTTGCACGCAGTGGCCAGCAGGCTAGCGGTTGATAGCGCACGCCCTCGGTGCAAGAGACAGATTGATAGAGGCAAAATTGGCTCACCGTCAGCTCAATGTGCGAGGCCGCGCAGGTTGCGGGCGCCTGGGTGGCTTTGCGCGACAGGGTAACATGGGGGTGAAAGCTGCGCTCGCCATTCCCATTCCCAAGCCCAAGCCCAAGCCTCTCACCATGCCGGCGTAGCGCCCTTGCTAACACGTTAAGATCATTTGGCCAGGCGCGAGGGCCGATCCACGCGGCTTTAGCGCGGCTAAACCAACCTATCTCATCAAGGGTTATCCGCAGCGGTGGACAGTGCTGATGCGATGCCGCTGCGATGAGCTGCAACGTGGTTAACTCGTCACTCTCCCCAAGAAAGGCCAGCGTCAAATGCAAGTTAACCGCAGGCACCGGTTGGCCCGGCCACACTTGCTGATCGCGCCAACGAATGATGTCGGGAGCTTGCTCTTCAATAGGTAAGGCAAAAAAAAGTTTGGCCATATGCGGATGCTGCCTGTTCACGCCCACTAGGTGAGTCTTATTTTATGGCCGCCCACGGGGGATGTCGCGCGCTTTGCCGCACCATCGTTCAATAACTGACCGATTGCCGACCAACCATCGATCAACGACCGATCAACTGCTCACATCCACTCACTATGGTGGTGCTGGCTGTGGCAGAATAGGCGCCGATTTCTTGCTCACGACGGATGCCCTCAGCACCCGTGCCATATAAAGGTGTTCATCGTTTTGTCTTCTCTGCCCATCGTGTCGGTCTTACCGGCCCTGTTTGCCGCGCTCGAGTGCCATAACAGCGTGATCTTGCAAGCGCCGCCCGGTGCGGGTAAATCGACCTTGCTACCGCTGGAGTTAGTGCGCCAAAACCGGTTGCCCGGCCGCATCATTATGCTCGAGCCAAGGCGACTGGCGGCCCGCAATATTGCGAGCTTTTTAGCCCACCAGTTAGGAGAGCAAATTGGCGAGCGGATTGGGCTACGAGTACGAGGCATGAGCCGCACCAGTACGGCGACGCGCCTTGAAATCGTCACCGAAGGGGTGCTAACCCGCATGTTGCAGCACGATCCTGAGCTCACCGGGGTGTCACTGGTGATCTTCGATGAATTTCATGAGCGCAGCCTGCACGCCGACACCGCCCTCGCCTTTGCCATTGAGAGCCAGCAAGGATTGCGAGAAGATCTCAAATTGCTGGTGATGTCCGCCACCTTAGAGGGGATGGCGCTGACGCAATTGCTGCCCAATGCCCCCGTGATCCGCGCTGAGGGACGCGGTTTTCCTATCGAGTATCACTACCGGCCCATCAATCGCCAGCAGTGGCTCGCGCCGCAAGTGGGCGCCGTGGTGCTTGACGCATTAACCGCCCACCCGGGTAGTCTGCTGGTCTTTTTACCGGGACAAGGGGAGATTGAGCGCCTTGCCCAGTGGTTAGCTAATAGCTTGCCAGAGAAGGTGATCTTAGCGCCCCTCTATGGCCGCCTTGATATGGCGGCTCAGCAAGCGGCGATTGCGCCAGCGCCTGCAGGACGGCGTAAGCTGGTGCTCACCACCAACGTGGCCGAGACCTCGCTTACCATCGAGGGGATCTCGGTGGTGATCGACTGCGGGCTAGAGCGGCGCGCCTCTTTTGATCTCAAAAGTGGGGTCACCCGACTAGAGACCCGCCACATCGCCAACGCATCAGCAACTCAGCGCGCTGGTCGCGCCGGCCGATTGGGCCCTGGCATTTGCTATCGCCTATGGAGCCGTGAGGAACACGCGCGGCTCGCAGAGCAAAGCCCGCCAGATATATTGACCCAAGAGCTCACGGGCCTGCTGCTCGATGCCGCCCAATGGGGGGCGAATATCGAGACCCTACCGTTCCTCGATATGCCGCCCCAAGCCGCGGTAGCCGGCGCCCAACAATTGCTGGTGAGCCTTGGCGCCATGACCCCAGAGGGTAAGCAACAACTAACTGCCCAAGGCCGTGCTATGGCGGCCTTGGGTACTCACCCGCGCCTAGCTTGCATGCTGTTACGGGCGCGGGAGTTGGAAACGCAAGGGTTCATCGGCATCGTGGCCGACGCCGCTTATCTGGTGGCGCTGCTAGAAGAGGATTTGCGCGGGGCTGAGCGGCTTAGCACCCTCTTTCAACAGCGCCAACACGCCCTGCGCCAAGAGGCTGCCCGCTGGTTTGAGCGGCTCGGCGTTCGCCCAGTCCATGCCCACGGGCAGTGGCTTGGGCTACTTTGCGCCCTCGCATGGCCAGATAGGATCGGTAAGCTGCGCAGTGGCAACCGCTATCAACTCAGTGGTGGGGTAAGTTGCGATCTAGTAGAAGGTCACCCTTGCCAAGGGATTACGGCACTGATTGCCATTGAGATTGGACAAAACGATCGCGGTAGCCGCATTTTTATCGCCGAGCCAGTCGATCTCGATGAGCTAGTGCGCCAATTGCCTGAGCTAGTCAGCACCCGCCAATGGCTTGACTGGGATGAGCGCGAAGATCGGGTGCGTGCCGAGCAGCAACAGACGATTGGCGAACTGGTGCTAAGCCAGCGCCCACTCACCGCCCTCGGTGATGAGCAAAAAGGGCGCTGCCTGCTACAAGGCATTCGCCGTAAAGGGCTACATGTATTGCCTTGGGATGACAGTAGCGAAGGGCTACGGGCTCGCCTGCGCTGCGCCTATGACTGGCTGCCCGCGGACGGATGGCCAGCCATGGATGACGAGAGCCTGTTAGCCAATCTAGAGCAGTGGTTACTGCCCGCCGTCATCGGCATGACGCGGCTAGAGCAGTTGAAAAAGCTCAATCTCACGGAGATTTTGCGCCAGTCTCTGCCCTGGCCACTGCCTAAGCGACTAGATGAGTCGCTGCCAAGCCACTTTAGTGCCCCCACCGGCAGTCGAGTGCGGATCCGCTATCACCAAGGGCAGCCCCCCGTGATCCCGGTGCGTATTCAAGAGATGTTCGGGCAAGGGACCACCCCTTGTGTGGCTGATGGTCAGGTGCCACTAGTGGTAGAATTGCTCTCCCCAGCCCTGCGGCCACTGCAAATCACCGCAGATCTGACTGCCTTCTGGACTGGCTCGTATGAGCAAGTGAAAAAAGAGATGAAAGGGCGCTATCCGCGCCACTACTGGCCGGATAACCCACTCGAGGCGATGCCGACCAAGGTTATCAAAAAGAAAATGGGGCTGTAGAAAGTGATGACGCAGCGACGTTCTGCGCTCCTCCCCTCACTGAGTCGAGCATGATTTCGCCGCGATTTTGCCGCGACGGCAACACCATAAATAATGATTAACAGGTAAAAGACGATCCATGGCACCCCGAGCATCCCGAGCACCCAAAGCATCCAAAGCATCCAAAGCTCCCCAAGCACGCATGCGCAGCCAGATACAAAATGAAGCCAAACGCAAACGCACAATCTGGCGCACGCTGTTTGGGCTTGCGTTCAAACTCACCATGATCGTGATCATCTTGCTGTCGGGGTATGGCCTCTATCTGGACTCAACCGTGCGGGCGCGTTTTGATGGGGAAAAATGGCAATTACCGGTGATGGTCTACAGTCGCCCACTTGAGCTTTATCCTAATCAGCGCTTATCTCGCAACCAGATGCTGCGAGAGCTCGATATGCTCAACTATGAGCAGGTGCGCCAGCCTTATACCCCGGGGGAGTACAGCGTCGATGGCAATCGCATTGATCTGATCCGCCGAGCCTTTGAATTTTATGATGGGGCCGATGGGGCTCGCGCGCTCAGCCTAACCTTCAACGGTGGCCGCCTACAAAAAATCCAGTCCCTGGCCAACCAGCAGCCACTGAGTTACGCCAAGATGGATCCGGCGTTGCTCGATCGCCTCAACACTGAAGATCGCGAAGATCGCCTGTTGGTGCGCCTTGCTGAAGTGCCCGATAGCCTGCTAGTCACCCTGCTCACTATTGAAGATCAAAACTTTTACCAACATAGCGGGGTTTCACCGGTGGCGATTATTCGCGCCATGGTGGTCAACTTGCTAGCAGGGCGCACGGTACAAGGGGGGAGTACCCTCACTCAACAGCTCGCCAAAAACCTCTTTTTGTCTCGCGAACGCAGCATGTGGCGCAAGCTCAAAGAGGCCTATATCGCGGTGCTTATCGACTACCGCTACAGCAAAGATGAGATCCTGGAGTCTTACCTCAACGAGGTTTATTTGGGGCAAAACTTCGCCCACGGTGTCTACGGTTTTGGGCTGGCCTCTTATTTTTATTTCGGCATTCCCGCCAGCGAGCTGGATATCCATCAGGTAGCACTACTGGTTGGGCTGGTTAAAGGCCCCTCTTATTACGATCCTTGGCGCTACCCAGAGCGCGCTAAAACTCGCCGCGATCTGGTGTTAAAAATGCTGATGACCCACGGCAGCCTGACCAAAGAAGAGTACGAGCTAGCCCGCAGCCAACCCCTTGGCATCATCACCCGTGGTCAGATGAGCTATGGCCGCACCCCTGCCTTTATGGGGCTACTTAAGCGTGAGATCCAAACCCGCTTTGGCGCAGACTTGCTCAAGCAATCGGGCCTTAAGATCTTCACCAGCCTGGATCCTATTGCGCAACACGCCGCCGAACAGGCCGTGCAAGCGGGCCTTGTCAGAATTGAAAAGCAGCATAAACGCCGCAAACTTGAGGCCGCGATGGTGGTCTCGGATTGGCATAAAGGGGAAGTCGTCGCGATCGTGGGGGGACGAGATCCCCGTTACGCAGGCTTTAACCGGGCACTCGATGCCCGTCGCCAGATTGGCTCTTTAGTTAAGCCTGCGGTATACCTGACGGCCCTCTCCAACGGCATGAACCTGGCGACGCCCCTTAAGGATGAGCCCATCCGTATTCGTAACCAAAGCGGCCAAATTTGGGAGCCGCAAAACTACGACCGTAAGTTTCGCAATAGCGTGCCGCTGATGAATGCACTCGCTCACTCCCTCAACGTGCCAACCGTCAATCTTGGGCTACAGATCGGGCTAGAAAAAGTGGTTGATACCCTGCATAAACTGGGCGTGGAGCAAGAGATCCAACCCTATCCATCCCTCGTGCTCGGTGCCGTTGCACTTTCGCCGATGGAGGTTAACCAGATGTATCTGCCTATCGCTAATCAAGGCTTGACCCAGCCACTGTCGGCGATCCGCGCCATCGTTAAAGGGGATGGCACCCGACTGTATCAGCACGATCAAAACCTCAAACGGGTCACTGATCCACAAGCCAGCTGGCTGACCCTGTATGCCATGACCAAAACGGTGAGCGAAGGCACGGCGCGCTCCCTCAGCGCAAAATTTCCAGGCGCCATCATGGCGGCGAAGACCGGTACCACCAACGAGCTGCGCGACTCGTGGTTTGCCGGGATCGACAATAACGAGCTGGTGAGTGTGTGGGTGGGCCGCGATGACAATACCCCGGCGGGATTAACCGGCTCTAGCGGAGCCTTGCAGCTGTTTAGCGGCTATATGGGTCAGCGCGGCGTCAATAGCCTTGGCTTAAAAATGCCAAAAGGGGTCAATTGGGCTAACTTCAGCCGTGCTACCGGTGTGCATGTTCTCAACGGCTGCCCACGTAGCCTGCAGGTCCCGGCCGACATCACCACCATGGGATCCCCAGTTAGCTGCCCAAGCAGCCCCCCTCCTGCTAGCACCGCAAGTGGTACGACGACGACCCCTAACAACGAGCTCGATGCCTTAATCAACCGCTTGTCTAATTAAACCAACCACTCGGGTAGCCAACGCTACCCGTTTTATTAAGGAGTGTTGATGCCTTTGCCGCTGTTTGACGCCATCCATCACGTCGCCATCATCGTGAGTGATTACCCGCGCTCACGTCACTTTTATCACCACGTGTTAGGGCTACCGATCCTGGCTGAAACCCTGCGAGAAGCGCGCCAATCATGGAAGCTCGATCTTGGTCTGCCTGATGGCAGCCAATTGGAGTTATTTAGCTTTCCCTCGCCCCCTGCGCGCCCCTCTCGCCCTGAAGCCTGTGGTTTGCGCCATCTCGCCTTTCGGGTCCATGATCTAGCGCCTGTGATCGCTCATCTGCACGCCCATCACATTGCCGTTGAACCCGTTCGAGTGGACGAATTAACCGGTAAACGCTTCACCTTTTTTGCTGACCCTGATGGCCTGCCGCTGGAGCTTTATCAGGGATAAGGAGTGGGGAGTGGGGAGGCGGGATTCGGGAATTGGGATTCGGGATTCGGGAATCGGGAATCGGGAATCGGGATGCGGGAGGCTGCGCGGTAGCGGTGAACCTTGTTGTCATATGGTCATTTAACCGCACATCGTTATAATATCGGCTGCAATTTTGATACTAACAACAAAGGAAAGACCATGAGCCTGAACCTTGTTCCTGCCGGCGAAAGCTTGCCAGATGATATCTACGTCATCATCGAAATTCCGCAAAATGCCGATCCTATCAAATACGAAGTAGACAAAGAGAGTGGTGCCATTTTTGTTGACCGTTTCATGTCTACTCCCATGTTCTATCCGTGCAACTACGGCTACGTCAACGCGACCCTCTCTTTAGATGGTGACCCTGTTGATGTCTTGGTGCCCACCCCTTACCCACTGCTGGCAGGTTCAGTGATCCGCTGCCGCCCTGTAGGCGTGCTCAAGATGACCGATGAGTCTGGCGAAGATGCCAAGATTGTGGCCGTGCCGCACTCTAAGCTCACCAAGCAGTACGACCACATTCAAGATGTGCACGATCTACCTGAGCTGCTCAAAGCCCAGATCCAGCACTTCTTCGAGCGTTATAAAGAGCTCGAAGCCGGCAAATGGGTCAAAGTGGAAGGCTGGGGCGACAAAGCCGCCGCCAAAGCTGAAATCACCACCTCCGCTGAGCGTTACGCCGCTAAATAAGTGATGTGTGAGTATTAAAAAAGCGCCTTATGGCGCTTTTTTATATCCGTTATATCTCCAGCATATATTTATAGGGAATGGGGAATGGGGAATGGGGAATGGGGAATGGGGAATGGGGAATGGGGAATGGGGAATGGGGAATGGGGAATGGGGAATAATTATTCCCCATAATTTATGATCTGTAATGTTTTATTGCGCGATTTTACTTAAGATGGCGTAAGCCGCTTTAATTCGTGCCTCGTTGGGGTAATTACGATTAGCCAGCATCACAATACCTATTTTTTTAGCTGGCACAAAGGCGACATAAGCACCAAACCCATTGGTTGAACCCGTCTTATTATAAAGTCGTTGTGCACCCAGCTCTTTAGGGGCCGCAAAACGCGCAACCGGATTGGCTTTTAAACTCATGTCAGTTGAGTTACCCGCGAGTAGTACTTGCTCGCTCACCGGATAGGCATAACTCTCCCAACCTAACCCTTGAGTCATATTCCCAACTGAAAAGAATCCATGATGGGTCATGGTAATGGCCTGCTGCAGCGACTCACTCTTTGGTGAGGTGATATTAAGCGCCACCAATTTAATTAGATCGGCCGAGGTCGTTTTAATACCATAGGCTTCATCGGCAAACATTCCTGGATTAACTCGAATAGGTTTATTCTCTTTCGAGTAACCATAGGCATAATTACCTATCGCTGTCGCGGGTACATTGAGATAAGTATTTCCTAGCCCCAGTTTTGGCAATAACGTCTGGCTCATCAGCTGCTCAAATGGCTGATGCATCGATGCCGCAGCAAGGTAGCCAAATAAGCCGATGCTGGGGTTAGAATATTGGCGATATTTTCCTGCCGGATAGGCGGGGGTCCACTGAGTAAAATACTGATCCATCTTGGCAACAGAATCGACTTCATCGGGAAACTGCAACGGCAAACCACCTGCGGTATAGGTGGCAAGTTCAGCCATAGTAATGCCATCGAAGGCTGAGCCCTTTAACCAAGGCCCATGCAAACTTGCATTGTCATGCCATTGAAAGCCGCCATTAACCACCGCATAGGCACCGAGTGTGGCGGTAAATATTTTGCTGACCGAGCCAATTTCAAACAGTGTCTCTTTACTGACTAATTGGCCACGCTCACGGTTCGCCAGCCCGTAATTGAAATAGTGAGTCTTACCATCTTGCCACACCGCAACTGCCATCCCCGGGATCTGATACGCCTTGAGCACCGGCGTCATCGTCTCATTGACCAGTGTGGCCAACGCACTCTTTTCAGCCCCATAGCAAAGCGGCACAGAAAAGGATGTGATAAGCAGCGTACCCAAAGTGAGCCGTGAAAGCGCACGTCTAAGTTGAATGCGGGGTTGTGGCATATGAATATTCTCTTGATAAATGAAACGGCCATGAAGACTCGCGATTCTATCCTCCCACACCCAGCACGGCCACTATTTGGATCAGGGTTAGGATAATAATCAAACAATGTATGCGTGTGCTCCTGCTTTTGTAAGGGAAATGAGATCGCCACATATGCAGAACATATCTCACCACATACGCCATAACATATGCCACCACCTATGCCCATTTACATGTTCATGGGCTAAACCGAGTGACGACCAATTACCATTAGCCCCCATCATTATTACCAATATACATCTGTGCCCATACAACAAGGCTATCGTCGATAGCACTCGCAGCTAGCGCTATAGCACACTTAGCTATAGCGTCAGCTAAATTCGCCCTTAAGTCTTTATTGCAAGCACGACAACGACGCCCTTAAAAAGACTAATTCATCAATTAATTAGTCAAAGTCGCTTGTGGTCACAGCGGTGAGGCCATAGGCTATGGCGGTGTTTAATAAGGAGCTAGATAATGAATGAATCATTGATTGTGTTAGGTATTTTTGTCTTTTTGGTGATCGCTACCCTAAGCGCTGGGATCAAAATCGTGCCACAAGGCTACAACTGGACCGTGGAGCGCTTTGGCCGCTACACCCGTACCATGGGGCCAGGCCTTAATTTACTGATCCCCTACGTGGATCGCCTAGGCCACAAGATAGTCATGATGGAGCAGGTCCTCGACATTCCACCGCAAGAGGTGATTTCTCGCGATAATGCCAATGTCACCATCGATGCCATCAGCTTTGTGCAAGTGGTCGATGCTCGCAAAGCGGCCTATGAGGTTGACGATCTGACTAGTGCCATTCGCAACCTCACTATGACCAATATGCGAACTGTGCTCGGTGCCATGGAGCTCGATGAGATGCTCTCGCAACGGGACACCATCAATGAAAAACTACTGCGCACCATGGATGCCGCCACCGCCCCTTGGGGCATCAAGGTCACCCGTATTGAGATTAAAGATGTGCGCCCGCCGCTGGCGCTGGTCGAAGCGATGAATGCCCAGATGAAGGCCGAACGGCAAAAGCGGGCCGAGGTATTAGAGGCGGAAGGGGTACGTCAATCTCAGATCCTCAAAGCCGAAGGGGAAAAGCAGTCCCAGATCCTCAAGGCAGAAGGTGAGCGCCAAGCCGCTTTTCTTGCCGCTGAGGCCCGTGAGCGGGCCGCTGAAGCAGAAGCTAAGGCGACCAATATGGTCTCTAAAGCCATTGCTGAAGGTGACATGCAGGCCATTAACTATTTTGTTGCCCAAAAATACACCGAAGCGCTGGCCCGCATTGGTGAGGGTCCTAACAGTAAGATCATCATGATGCCTCTTGAGGCAGGCAGCCTCATCGGTTCCATCGCTGGGATGGCTGAAATGTTTAATAAAGATGGCAAGAGCAATAAGTCATGATCAGCCTGTTAGAGGGGCTGACTTACTGGCACTGGCTAGGGCTTGGTCTCATTTTATTGGCGTGCGAAGTGCTCGGCTCGCTGGGTTTCTTGCTCTGGACTGGCATCGCGGCGTTAGAGGTAGGGCTGTTGCTGCTGGTGTGGTCCTTTGGCTGGCAAGTGCAACTGCTGCTGTTTGCGGGGCAATCGCTGCTCACCACATGGGCCTGGTGGCGCTGGCAACATCAGCGCGATAGCGCTAGCCAAGATGCGGCCAGTACCATCAATGAGCGGGTACAAAGCTATATGGGCCGCGAATTGACACTGCTCGATGAGGTGGTTGAGGGCACCAGCCGGGTGCGGTTAGACGATAGTGTCTGGACGGTGCGCTGCCACCAAACCTTGCCTGCAGGCAGCAAAGTCAAGGTGGTGGGGGCTGACTCCCATATCTTGTTGGTGATGCCTGTGGGTTAATGGTGAGTCGCGCTGCTGCACTGATGGCGCGCCAGCGCGCAGGGCTGCTTATACCAAGATCCCAAAGCCCACACTATGCCAAGATCCCAAAAGCCCGCACCTTGATGCGGGCTTTTTGCTTTTGTTTTTGTTTGAGCGCTCGCCAGCTAATAGAAACTAACGGGGCCCCTTTAGGCGCCCCGTTAGTTTCAAATCTAAATGATTAGATGATCACGGTCGATAAACTGTGCTCTTCATCTGGCGCCACTGTGACCCCCGCCTCGCCGGCAATGGCCGCCTCAACACACAACATGGTGCGATAACCGTCATCGCTCATATCGGCCATGGCGGCGGCCCCTGCTTGCCACGGAGTCCAGACCACCACGCTGTCGTGATTACCACTGACAACCTGAATGTCGCGCTCGCCATCTTGCACCTTGACCTGCTCATCGGGTTGCCAGTAGATCCGATCTAGCGGTCCGCTTAGGGTCAAGGCCCCTTGCTGCTCGCCATCTTGCCCCGTTAGCTTGTCAGCATAAGGTTGGCCCAATCCGGTCACGCTCACCGCCTCTGGCGCACTGATGGCCAGATAGGTGTGCAACGCACCGCCATACGTCAACGGCTTGGTGCCGGTGTTGCGGGTGGTCAGCACCAGCGAAAGCTCTTTGCCCACCAGCACGTCTAACTCCAGCTCAAAGGAGTGATCCCACAGGGCACGCGTGGCGTTGCTGTCACGCAAAGAGAGGTGCACCAAGGTGCCATCCTGATGATCTGATACGCCATCAAGCTCCCAGCGATGCGTGCGCGCAAAGCCATGGGCCGGCTTGCCACTGCCCACTCGCGCAGGCGCAGGGCCAAACCAAGGCCAGCACAGAGGAATGCCGCCGCGGATCGGCTTGCTGCCATCTTGCACCGCCTTGTCACTCAGCCAGATAGAGGCGGGCTCACCGTGGCGCTGATAACTCAGCACATGAGCCCCAAATAAGCTGATCTCGGCTGAGGCAAAATCATTATTGATGGTGAGAACCGGTAAACCAGCGCCATTGTTCGCTAACTTGCAATTGGCGGTGAGGGGGCGAATGGGTTGCATGTGGACTCCTATCATCAAAGAAAACCAAAAAACAAAAAGGCGGCCAATGGCCGCCTTTTTTATGCTACGCGATTGCGCATCCCAAATTACTTGGAGATGTGAGCGATCAGGTCCAGAACTTTGCTGGAGTAGCCCATTTCGTTGTCGTACCAAGATACAACTTTAACGAATTTGTCGTTCAGTGCGATACCAGCTTTAGCATCAAATACTGAAGTCTGACGCTCACCCAGGAAGTCAGTAGAAACGACTGCATCTTCGGTGTAGCCCAGAACGCCTTTCATTGCGCCTTCGGAAGCAGCTTTCATTGCTTCACAGATTTGTGCGTAAGTGGCGGCTTTCTTCAGGTTAACGGTCAGGTCAACAACAGATACGTCTGGAGTTGGAACACGGAACGCCATGCCGGTCAGCTTGCCGTTCAGCTCAGGGATAACCACACCAACGGCCTTCGCAGCACCGGTAGAAGATGGGATGATGTTCTGAGCCGCACCGCGGCCACCGCGCCAATCTTTAGCAGATGGACCATCTACGGTCTTCTGGGTAGCAGTGGTAGCGTGAACGGTGGTCATCAGGCCAGATTCGATACCGAAGGTATCGTTCAGAACCTTAGCGATAGGCGCCAAGCAGTTGGTGGTGCAAGAAGCGTTAGAAACGATGTCTTGACCTGCATAGGTAGAATCGTTAACGCCCATTACGAACATTGGGGTCTTATCTTTAGAAGGACCGGTCAGCACAACTTTCTTAGCACCCGCTTGGATGTGCTTACGTGCAGTGGCGTCGTCTAAGAACAGACCAGTTGCTTCAGCAACTACGTCAACACCGATGGCATCCCACTTCAGGTTAGCTGGGTCACGCTCAGCGGTAACACGTACGGTCTTACCGTTAACAACCAGGTTGCCGTCTTTAACTTCAACGGTACCATTGAAACGACCGTGGGTTGAATCGTACTTCAGCATGTAAGCCATGTAGTCAACATCGATCAGGTCGTTGATACCTACAACTTCGATGTCTGCACGCTCAGCAGCCAGACGGAACACGAAACGACCGATACGGCCAAAACCGTTGATACCTACTTTGATAGCCATAATTTAGTTACCTAACTGTTCAGTAGTTAAAGAAAATTCCGGTTGCAAATTTACTAGAACTCTCGGGTGAGTCAACCTACTTTGTCGGTGAAATTGCGCTATGTCATAAAAAACTGTGAAATTAATTTTCAGTTTATGTCACTTATTTCGTAAATTTACCCCACATCACCCTTTGTTGGCGCCATTTCACGGGGATCAACAATTGTGTTTACTCTGTCACATTACGCCCCATCAAGATGTGTAAAAATACGGGCGGTTTAACATGGCCTCAGTGCCACTGTTCACATACCACCCAATAAAAACTAATCAAATAGTGTAGATAGAATCCACTGCAGGAATTCTCAAACTATGACCACCCTCATTGAACAGCTGGCTGCCGCTAAGGGCATTGCCAGTGAGTATGTTGATGCCTGGAGCCATCCAGCCCTGGTATCGGAAGAGAGCAAAGCCGCCATGCTAGGCGCCATGGGTTACCACGTTGATGACGAGGCCGCCTTGGTATCACAGCTTGAAGATGAACATCGCCAGCATTGGCTACGGGCGTTAGATCCGGTCATGGTGGTGCGCACAGGTGACGCCGTGACGCTAGAGGTACGGCTGCCGATCGAATTTGTTAACGACGCGCTCATTTGGCAACTTCAACAAGAGCAAGGATCGATGTTAAGCGGGCAATTTACCCCCATTGAGGGTGAATTGGTTGGCGTAGCCGAATTTGAAGAGATGGAGTGCCAAGCTTATCGGGTCACTCTTGAGATGGCCCCGGAGCTGGGTTACCACCAGCTGGTGCTATTAGAAGAGGGCAACGACGAGCCACTTGGCACCATGCGCCTCATCGTCGCCCCCAAGGCTTGCTATAAGCAGCCGCCCATTGCCGATGGCCGCAAGGTATGGGGCCCAAGCGTGCAGCTTTATTGCCTGCGTAGCCGCCATAACTGGGGCATCGGTGATTTTAGCGATCTGGGCCAACTAGTAGAAAAAGCCGCCGCATGGGGGGCTCACTTCGTTGGCCTTAACCCCATTCACGCGCTTTATCCGGCTAATCCAGAAAGCGCTAGCCCCTATAGCCCCTCTTCCCGTCGCTGGCTCAACATGGCCTATATCGATGTGGAAGCTGTGCCTGAGTTTGGGCAAAACGGTCGCTTAAAAGCAGAGGTTGCCAGCCTAGCCTTTCAACAACGACTTGCCGAACTGCGGGTCAAAGAGGACGTCGATTATACCGGCGTGATCCAAACCAAACTTGCCATGCTGCGCCAAGTGTTCGATGAGGCTAACTTTAGCGCCGAGCGCCAACGCGCCTTTGATGCATTTGTGACCCAGGGCGGTGAGAGCCTGCAACAACAGGCCGCCTTTGATGCCCTGCAAGCCTCTTTTTATGCCAACGGTGAAAACGCCTGGGGCTGGCCGGTATGGCCGCAAGAGCTGCGCGATTATCACCATCCCGCCGTTGCCACTTGGGTTGCCGCACATCCGCACGATGTCGCGTTCTATCTCTATCTGCAATTTGTCGCTGACGAGCAGCTCGCCAAGGCCGATGCGCGCGCGAAGGCCGCAGGCATGGTGATGGGGATCTATCGAGATTTAGCGGTTGGCGTCTCTGAAGGCTCCACCGAACTTTGGGCTAATCGGGATCTCTACTGCCCGAAAGCGTCCGTTGGCGCGCCACCTGATATTCTTGGCCCCCTTGGCCAGAATTGGGGCTTGCCCCCTATGAACCCAAGCAAGCTGTTTGAAGCGGCCTACCAGCCAATGGTGGATTTGTTTCGTGCCAACATGCGCGCTTGCGGTGCACTGCGTATTGACCACGTGATGGCGTTGCTGCGCCTGTGGTGGGTTCCTCCCCAAGCATCAGCGGCCAAGGGCGCGTATATCTACTATCCGGTCAACGACCTGCTCGGCATCTTGGCCCTCGAATCTCACCGTAATCAATGTTTGCTCATTGGTGAAGATTTAGGGACGGTGCCAGAGGGCATCGATGTGACCTTAAAAGAGAACGGCGTGCACTCCTATAAAGTGTTCTTTTTTGAGCGTTCCAAAGAAGATGGCGGCTTTATCTCCCCTGCGGATTACACCCCACAGGCGATGTCTGCGCTGACCACGCACGATATGCCGACCCTCAAGGGATATTGGCATTGCGATGATCTGGCGCTAGGTCGTCAGTTAGGTCTGTACCCTGACGACGCGGTGCTGCAAACCCTTTATGCCGATCGCCATCAGGCTAAGCAGCGGATCCTCGATAGCCTGCATGGGCATCACGTCATCTCTGACAACATCAGCCATGACGTGAACTGGGTTGGGATGAATACCGAACTCAACCATGGCCTGCAAATTCATATGTCCCGTGGCAGCTGCGCCCTGTTCAGTACTCAGCTAGAGGACTGGCTGGAAATGGACAAGCCGGTCAACGTACCGGGTACCAGTTACGAATATCCCAACTGGCGCCGCAAGCTCAGCACTGATTTAGAAGATATTTTTACCAATGAGGCACTCAAGGAATTGGCTGGCAAGATGAGCCAAGCCCGTGATGAGGCCAGTCGTTGAGGCGCTGTTTGTTACAGCTCACTCACCTCAATCCACTCCGGCCCCGGCCGGAGTGGATGTACTGTCATGAAAGGAAATCTCGATGCTCGTTGAATGTTTGGCGGCCGCCCGCTGCCGTGATCCCTTCTCTCATTTAGGCCTAATGGCCAATCCGGCTGGGCCGGGTCTCAAGCTAACCGCGTGGTTACCTGATGCGCTCGAGGTCCGCGTTAAAGATCTCAAAACCAGTAAAATCGTGGCTACGCTGACGCCTTCCTATGAAGCGGGCCTTTTTGAAACTGTTTTCACCCGCCGCAAACACCCCTTCCCTTATCAGCTCATCGCCAGCTACCAAGATGCTACCTGCGACATCCATGATCCCTATCAGTTTCAAGATGCCGCGTGGGCAGGTCTTGCCGAACTGACTGCTCAACCTGAGAATCTCTACCACACCCTTGGCGCCCAGCTGCGCACCGTGGCGCATCTTGGCCAACAGGTCGATGGGGTGCGTTTTGCGGTCTATGCCCCCAGTGCCACCGCGGTCAGCCTCATCGGCGATTTTAATTTTTGGGATGGTCGACGCCACCCGATGCAACGCAGCCTTTGCGGCCACTGGGTGCTGTTTGTTCCTGGCCTCAAGGCCGGAGATCGCTACAAGTTCGAGCTCAAAGATCCCAAGGGCAACCGGCTCCCCCACAAAAGCGACCCCGTTGGCTTTTATAGCGAACAGTATCCCTCGTTCGCCTCTGTGGTTTACGACCAGCAGCGCTATCAATGGCAAGATGCCGATTGGCTCGCCAGCCAGCACAATGACAAGCGTGAACAGCCCCTCTCTATCTATGAGCTGCATATTGGTTCGTGGAAGCGTCACCCTAATGGCGACAGCTTAAGCTGGCGTGAGCTGGCAGTCGATTTGGTGGCGTACATCAAAGAGATGGCGTACACCCACATCGAGCTGCTGCCTATCTCTGAGCACCCATTTAGCGGCTCGTGGGGCTATCAACCGGTGGGCATGTTCTCCCCCACCAGCCGCTATGGTAGCGCCGATGATTTTAAGTATTTTGTCGATCAGTGCCATCAGGCTGGGATTGGCGTCATTCTTGACTGGGTGCCCGCACACTTCCCCTCTGACGCCCATGGGCTGGCGCGCTTTGATGGCACCCCGCTGTATGAATACGAAGACCCCCGCCGTGGCTGGCACCCAGACTGGAACTCTTACATTTATGACTATGGCCGAGACAATGTTCGCCAATTTCTGGTGGCCAGTGCCCTCTTTTGGCTCGATAAGTTCCACATCGATGGCCTGCGGGTAGATGCGGTTGCCTCCATGCTTTATCTCGATTACTCCCGTAACGCTGGGGAGTGGGTACCCAACATCGATGGAGGCAACCATAACTACGAAGCGATCAGCCTACTCAAATGGACCAACGAAGAGGTTTATCGTAAGTACCCTCAAGCCATGACCATTGCCGAAGAGTCCACCGCCTTTGCTGGGGTCTCTCGTCCGACATTTCTTGGAGGACTGGGGTTTGGTTTTAAGTGGAATATGGGCTGGATGCACGACACCTTGAGCTACATGCAAAAAGAGCCCATTCACCGCCGCTATCACCACAACGAGATGACCTTCTCCATGGTTTATCACTATGACGAGAACTTCATCTTGCCGCTCTCCCACGATGAAGTGGTGCACGGCAAACACGCGATCATCTCTAAAATGCCAGGGGATGAGTGGCAACAAGCCGCTAATTTACGGGCCTATATGGGCTTTATGTATGCTCACCCGGGCAAGAAGCTCAATTTTATGGGCACCGATATTGCCCAAAGTAACGAGTGGAACCACGATGCCCAACTGCCTTGGCAGCTGTTGCAATTTTCCAAGCACGAGGGCCAACAACGGCTGATCCGCGATCTGAACCAGCTGTACCGCGCAGAGCCGGCCCTCTATCAGGCCGATTATGAGCAGGCAGGCTTTCGCTGGCTGGATCACAACGATGCGGACAACAGCATTTTTGCTTGGCTACGGGCAGACAAAAAAGGCGAACACCCTATCGCGGTTGCGACCAACTTCACCCCGGTACCGCGCCTAGCCTATCGCCTAGGAGTGCCCACCGCTGGCCACTACCGCGTGGTGCTCAATACCGATAGCGAATTTTACTGGGGCAGCAACTACGATGTGGGGCTGCAATTTTGCGCTGAGCCTACCCCCTGGCAGGGAATGGCGCACAGCATAGTGTTAGACCTGCCGCCGCTGGCGACCTTGTTTATTAAACAGGAGTCTTAATGTTGGTAATGGAAGCTGGGCAAAGCTACCCACTAGGAGCGCGACTAGATGATACCGGTTGTCACTTTTGCGTTTGGGCACCTCAGTCAGACAAGGTAGAACTGTGCCTATTTGATGAGCAGGAGCAAGAGCACACCCGGCTAGCGCTACCTGGCCGTCATGGTCAGTACCGCTTTGGCTATGTACGGGGCGTGCAAGCGGGCCAACGCTACGGGTATCGGGTATATGGCACGTCCCAAGAGGGGATGCTGTTTGATCCCCAAAAACTATTGATCGATCCCTATGCCAAAGCACTCAGTCGCCCCACCTACTGGGATGAGGCGCTTTATCAAGGGGATAGCGCCCTCATGATGGCCAAATCCGTGGTCATCGATGACCGCTTTGACTGGCAAGGGGTTGGCAAACCCCACATCAGCCCTGCTCGCACCATCTTGTATGAGGCTCACGTTAAAGGCTTTACCAAGCAGCATCCTGGAGTCCCTAAGGCGCTACAGGGTACCTATCTTGGGATGAGCCATCCCGTGATCATCGAACATATCAAGAGCTTAGGGGTGAGCTCGGTGCAGCTGATGCCGGTGGCCGCCTTTATGTCAGAGCCTCGCTTGGAGCAATTGGGGCTCACTAACTACTGGGGCTATAACCCCATCGCCTTCTTCGCCCCAGAACCCCGTTACAGCACCCATGTCCATGAGGCGGTCTGCGAATTTAAAACCATGGTGCGCGAGCTACATCGGGCAGGGCTCGAGGTGATCTTAGATGTGGTCTACAACCACACCGCTGGCTCTGGTTTTGATGGGCCGATGTTGTCGTTTAAAGGGTTCGACAACGCTGGATATTTTGCCTTCGAAAACGGGCCTCTTGGCCCTGATTACACTCGCCACGCCAACGTGACCGGCTGTGGTAATAGCGTCAATCTCGATCACCCCAATGCGTTGCGATTAGTGCTAGATGCCTTGCGTTATTGGGTCAGCGAGATGCAGGTCGATGGATTTCGGTTTGATTTAGCGGTCACCTTAGCGCGAGAGTCAGGGGAGTTTAACCCCATGGGTGCCTTCTTTAAGGCGGTGATGGCTGATCCGGTATTGTCACAGGTCAAGCTGATTGCCGAGCCTTGGGATATTGGGGCCTTTGGGTATCGACTCGGTCAGTTTCCTAGCCAATGGCAGGAGATCAACGATCGCTATCGCGATACCGTGCGCGCCTTCTGGCGGGGTGATGCAGGCAAGATGGGGGATTTTGCTACCCGATTGGCAGGATCTCGGGATATTTTTCCAAAAAATTGGCGCGCGCCACACTCTAGCATCAACTACCTCTGCTATCACGACGGCTTCACCCTAGAAGATCTGGTCTCTTACAACCAACGCCACAATCAGGCAAACAGTGAAGATAACCGCGACGGCCATGGTAATAACCTCTCAAATAACCATGGGGTCGAGGGGCCCACGCTCGATCCTCGGGTTAACAACCTGCGCCAACAGCAAAAGCGCAACTTAATTGCCACCTTACTGCTCTCCCAAGGCACCCCCCATTTTCTGGCCGGGGATGAGATGGGGCGCAGCCAGCTTGGCAACAACAACGCCTACTGCCAAGACAACCAAATCAGCTGGGTCAACTGGCAGTGGCGACCTGAAGATGAGCGGCTCTTTGCCTTTACCCAGCAAATGATGACGCTGCGTGCCGAATCGAGTGTGTTTTCTAATCTGCAACTCAGTGATGACAGCTGGAATGGCATTGCTCCCCACTGCCATCAGGTCAACTGGTATCACCCAGATGGCCATTTACTGACTGACCAAGATTGGCATGCCCCTATGGGGCAAGCATTTGCGATGGATATTGGCATGCTTAGCTGCGAAGGGGAGCGCTGGTATGTTTTGTTTAATGCCAGTGACTATGACATTCAGTTTCGGCTACCGCCGCCAGGGGAGGGCTTAGAGTGGGTCCAGACGATTGATACGGCCACCAACGATGGCTTGATCTTCTTACCTGACGATATTAAGCGCCAGATAGCGGTGAGCAGGGCCCACTCCCTTAAACTACTCGAGCGGGTGATCCCAAGTAGCGCAGCAACGCACGCCCAATCCAGAGCGATACAGGTCGCATCTGAACGTGCCATGCCAACCCCGTCAACGCCCATGTTAGATCAGTCCCTTGGGATTTAACGCCAGCGCAGCGAGTCGCTAGCTAATGGCTTTGGGCCTACGCATGAAGAGTAAGGAGTCAGTATGAGCAAGCACGATTTGGCGCATTGGCGTCATACCTTAAGCGCCGAGCAGTTTCACATCTGCTGGGAAAAGGGCACCGAGCCTCCCTACAGCGGCCCTTTGCTTCATCAGGATCAACATGGTGATTATCGGTGTGCCTGCTGCAAACAGGCACTGTTTCACTCAGATACCAAATTTGATTCTGGCTGCGGCTGGCCAGCCTTTGACCAGGCCATTGAGGGGGCGGTCAATGACACCGAAGATAACAGCCACGGCATGCAACGCACCGAGATCACCTGCAACCATTGCGGCGCTCACCTTGGGCACCTTTTTTCTGATGGACCCACCGATACCGGACTGCGGTACTGCGTGAACAGCTTGAGCCTCGACTTCACGCCAACCCCTTAAGACTCGCCTATGGCCATCCCGTGGCGATACTATCGTCACAGCCATGGCCATGCTGATGGCGATGGCGATGGCTACCGCTATCATGACATCACTTTTTATCCATCCTTTGGGTGTTAAGCATTCATTCTTGTCGCCAGCCTGCGCCCTCACTTCACTGCACTGCACTGCACTTCACTTCATGGCATGACATCAAACTCACATGAGTAAGAGCGCCGTCACCACCAACAACGCCGCCACGGCTAGCAGTGGTAGCTTTATTACCCGCAACAGATAAAAGCCGAGACAAGCCAGCGCAAGATCCGTCGGTCGCAAGACTGCACTTTGCCACACCGGCTGATAAAGCGCCGCTAACAGCAACCCGACGACGGCGGCATTAATGCCTGCAACCGCGCCGGCTAACCGAGGCTTGGCTAACCACCGTTGCCAACAAGGTCCTATCGCCCACAACAGCAAAAATCCGGGTAAAAACAGTGCCAAGGTGGCAGATAAGGCGCCAATGAGTGGCATATCTGGTAATAACTGCGCCCCAAGGTAGCTTGCTAAGGTAAACATTGGCCCAGGCACCAATTGAGCCAAGCTGTAACCGGTTAAAAACTGCTGCTCGCTGAGGGTATGGCCGACACTCCCTTGCAATAACGGCAATACCACATGGCCACCGCCAAACACTAAGCTTCCGGCGCGATAAAACTCAGCCACACATTGCCCAATAGGGTCCCCCAGCATGGGTAACCCAAACCACAACACCACAAACAGCAGCAAGATCATCCAGTGGGGCTGACCCGTGTGCATAAGCCGCGCCTTATTGCCAACAACAGGCCCTATGTGCGCGCGGTGACCGGAATGGCTGTCAGCGTCGTTATCCAACTGGCGGCCAAAATAGCTACAAATTAACGCCGCGCCTACCAGCATCACCATCTGAGTTAGCAAACCTGGCAGCCACCAGAGTGCAGCAGCAGTGGCCACCATGATCCCCTGTGCCAGTGGTGTGGAACAGAACTGGCGACTCATGGTGAGCACCGCATCGGCAACCGCTATCAGGGCTAACAATTTAAGGCCATGTAAGGCGGCCTCAAGCCACCCGTAATCCCCAAGCTTTGCAACACCGACGCCAGCGATGAACAACAAGACAAAAGAGGGCAAGGTAAAACCGACAAACGCAGCCAAGGCGCCGCCAAAACCCGCATGATGCCGGCCAATGGCAAAGCCAAGTTGGCTAGACGCAGGCCCTGGCAACAACTGACATAGCGCTAATAACCGCGCGAACTCGTCTTGCCTCAACCAACCAAGGCGATTAACAAACGTGCGCTGAAAATAACCGATATGAGCGGCTGGGCCGCCAAAGCTCACGCACCCTAACCATAAAAATTGCAAAAATACGGATCGCACCGTCGCTCCTCTTTTCTCTTTTCTCTTTTCTCTTTTCTCTTTTCTCTTTTCTCTATTCTCTATTCACGAGTTCACAAGTTCACAGGTTCACGACCTCACTCGCTCATAAGCTCAGTTAACCCCTTGAAATATGATGACAAGGCGATGATGGTTTTATGACAACCCAATGTCATTAACCAACACGCTAGGCTCATAACAGTGCCCCGCTAACCAACACGCAATCGACTGGCGACTGGCATCAAAATGGGGCTCAGGCAGCATTGTGGGATCACACCAAATCCACTCCTCGCACTTATCGGGCTCCAGCAGTTGGGGATCCCCTTTCGCCTGCGCCAATAAGGTAACCGAAATGTAGTGCAGCCCACTCTCGCGCCATGTTGCTAGATTGTTGGTCAATGCCACCACCGTCGGCGAGCTTATCTGCAGCCCTGTTTCTTCGGCTACTTCTCGGATCCCTGCTGCCTCAAAGCTCTCGCCAAGCTCTAGGTGCCCGCCTGGAATCGACCAATAAGGGGCGTGACTTCCTTTGCGCCTGCCAACCAGCACCCAGCCCTGATCATTAAGCAAAATAACGCCGACCCCAACGCGGGGATAGATCGTTGACATAAGCCTTGTCCTCCATGTTCTTAAAAACCAACGCCTTAAACCGCTAGCCCTTTACCCATCGTAGTGGCGGCGTGGGTTAACACCATGGCAACGCTGTGCGCTGTAGCAGCAATTTCACCTTATGCCGGCACGCCCACTCATCTTTGTGACCCACATGACAATAAATGCTAATACATTGATTATTTTCGCGATCTCGCCTGCACTTTGCCATCTTATGGATAGTCCTCACGCGTTTGTGTTCCCATACTGGTCTTATCGGTCCAACAAGAGGAGAGACAAGATGCACACATCATTGGTCGGGGTCTCGATTCTATGGGGACTTGCCAGTTTTGGCACACAAGGGGATTTTATCCAGAGTCGCGAGCCCATGGCGCCATCTTGGCAAGCCAAAACACGCGTAGAGGTAGAAGGTTATCTGATTGAATCACTAGGGGAAGATCGCTGGCTATTTGACAATGGTAACGAAAGTTTACAAGTCAGCTTGCCTGCTGGGCAGTGGGTGCCCTGCGGTGAACGGCTGCGGATCAGCGGTGAGTTGCAGCAAGAGCCCACGGGTTGGCTCCTGCAGGTTGCCGATATCTGCCAAATTTCGGTTTAATCCAGGGCGACAGGCTAGCCGCGTAAGTTCTCATCCCGGTTGCTCACCATCACGCAGATCGATGACGTTGCGTGATACATTTCACTCAAAAAACCGTTATCTTTCACCGTTCTGTTGTCACCTTTCACCCAGAATGACTATCACAATACGGCCTTAAGCCCCGCGATATGACTGACCCCTGCCGGGATAGTTAGCCCAGGTGATTAAGTGGCAATGCGGTTTTATTTTTAATGCGCCGCAGCACAAAACTTGAACGCACCCCGCTTACCCCTTGAATATGAGTCAGTTTATCGAGCAAAAAATGCTGATAGTGCTCCATGTCACGCACCACCACTTTGAGCTGATAATCGGCATCGTTGCCAGTGATAAGGTCGCACTCCAGCACTTCTGGCAGCTCGCTGATGGCATCATTGAAATGCTCAAATTGCTCTGGGGTGTGCCTATCCATCGAGATGTGAATATAGGCAGTTAGGGTAAGACCAAGTTGGCGGGCGTTGAGTAGGGTAACGTGGGTATCGATGAGACCGGCATCCTCCAGCGCTTTAACCCGGCGCGAGCAAGGCGACGGAGAGAGGCCCACGAGTTCGGCCAACTCTAAATTACTGATGCGACCATTTTCTTGCATCAGCTCTAGAATATGTCTGTCTATGCGATCAAGTTTCAGCATTTACCCTTCCTCGTTGCAATGACTAATCTACTTTCCCTAGATTAAGGGTGAACTATTGCAAAAACAACCGAAATCAGTAGTTAGTTTGCAATGATGAGAGGCACCGCAAGGATCGCAGAGGAACGGCTTACCATAGCGATACAGATACCTAAGCGGATCTAAATTTCCTAGCTCTTCACAAGGTTTTGAGCTCTTCAGCTTGGCCGCGAGCACGTTGCGGTGAAGAGCAAAGCAGCCCGCGCGCCCAATTAAAAATATTTCAGTTTATCTGTCAATTATTCTTTCCATTGTTTAGGCTGGTGCCAATTCACTGCACTCACGGTCATCTTATGTCTTTGATCCTTGTACTTTTTGGTCGATTTTTTAGCTCGCAAGAGAGGTGACCTTGTAGGTGCAGTTTTTTAAATGTTCATTGCAAAGGTCGCCAAAGGCGGCCTTTTTTATTGTTTGTCGTTAAGTGCGACTGAGGAGTCTTAATCCAATGCTATGTAATTCGGAGGTTGTATGAGCCAAGTTCAGTGGTCTTCTCGCCTTGGCCATGTATTAGCTGCTGCAGGTACTGCCATCGGCCTAGGTGCTATCTGGAAATTTCCCTACGTCACCGCCACCAATGGTGGTGGCGCTTTTCTACTCGTATTTTTGCTGTTTAGTTTCACCCTTGGCGTCGCGGTTCTGGTCGGTGAGACCCTGCTTGGTAGCAAAAGTCAGCGAGGGGTGCTGGGCGCCTTTACCCAACTAGTGGGACCAAACTGGCGCTGGATGGGATATATGGGGATCCTCTGCGGCTTTTGTATCTACAGCTTTTATAGCGTGGTCGGAGGCTGGACCGTGGGGTATGCCGCCCTCGCCGTGACCGGCAAACTCAATCTGCACAATAGCGGTGAACTTACGGCACTGTTTAACGGTTATGTGAGCGATCCTTGGTGGCCAGTCCTGACTCACTTGGTCTTTGCTGGGCTAACGTGGTGGTTTGTGCAAAGGGGCATTCAAAAAGGGGTGGAGCGGGCGCTGCGCTGGATGATGCCAGCACTGTTCATCATGATGTTGCTATTGGTGGGCATTGGGCTCTCAATGCCGGGTGCGATGGGGGGCGTGCGTCAGCTATTGCTGCCAGATTTTTCCATGCTGACTGGCCAAAGCGTTTTAGACGCCTTAGGACTGGCGTTTTTCTCCCTCTCCATTGGGCTTGGGGTACATACCACCTACGGGGCTTATCTACCTAATAGCGAAGGTGTGGTGCGCTCAGGCGTCTGGGTGGTGACGCTGGCAAGCATCATTTCGGTACTAGCAGGATTAATGATTTTTCCAGCACTGGCATCAACGGGCATTGATCCTGCTGCGGGGCCTGGTCTCACCTTTATGACGATGCCTGCAGTCTTTAGCCATTTACCATTTGGGCAGGGACTTGGCATGATCTTCTTCTCGCTGCTACTGGTCGCTGCGCTCTCCTCTTCCATCTCCATGCTGGAGCATCTGGTGCGCTTTACCTGCGAAGAGTGGGGCTGGTCCCGTCGTGGCGCCTGCCGGGTGCTGACCTTGCTCATCATGGCCGCTGGCATTCCGGTTAGCTTGTCATTTGGCCCGTGGAGCGAGCTGACCCTATTTGGTAAAACCCTCTTTGAGTTACTCGATTACCTCACCTCCAACCTGATGATGCCCGTATTTGGGTTGGTGCTGACGTTGTTACTGGGCTGGCGGATCGGTGATGCGATGTTACCGGCAGACCTTTCACCGATCTTACGTTTTTCTCTACTTTGGTGTTGGCGAGTCGTCGCCCCACTCTTGATCTGCGGGATCTTGATCCGTGGCATTTTATAGCGCCGCCTCTTGGGTAGGCCTCTGCCTACCCAAGGTTTAGCCATGCTCGCTCAAGGCAAACCAAATAAGCCATCGAGTCATTCCTCTTTGTCTCACCAGCAGGCACGGCCATAACAATGAAAGAGAAGCACAATGAAAGAAGGTAACGATAAAAGAGAGCGGACATAAACGTTAGATAAAAAAAATCCCCACATCAGTGGGGATTTTTTTAAAGAAGAGTAATGCTTTACTACTTGCAAATTGGTGGTCGTTACTGGGATCGAACCAGTGACCCCCTCCTTGTAAGGGAGGTGCTCTCCCAGCTGAGCTAAACGACCTAGGAATGCTTGAAATGATGGTGGGTCGTGCGGGATTCGAACCTGCGACCAATTGATTAAAAGTCAACTGCTCTACCGACTGAGCTAACGACCCATCTAAATCATTTTATAACGTTCACTGCACACACCTGCAATAAGCGTTCACTGCAAATTGGTGGTCGTTACTGGGATCGAACCAGTGACCCCCTCCTTGTAAGGGAGGTGCTCTCCCAGCTGAGCTAAACGACCTGGGAATTCTGTCTCCACCTAGTGGAGAAATGGTGGGTCGTGCGGGATTCGAACCTGCGACCAATTGATTAAAAGTCAACTGCTCTACCGACTGAGCTAACGACCCCCACCACGATCAGTTTCGAGTGCATTACTGCTTCGAACCTGACGGCGGCCTATAATACGGATTTAAACGTTCGGTGCAACAGAAAATTCGTAATTTAAATCCATTTGCTCACTCTGCGTACATATCCTGACATTTTTCACCGTTTTATTACTAAAACAGTCACATACAGCAATCTTACAGGGTAGCTAAACTCTGTTTGGCTAACTGGGCTGGCGACGTGTTGGGATAACCCTTGATCACCTGCTCATAGAACGATTTAGCCTCTGCTGTTTTGCCATCAAGCTGTGCCAGCACCCCTAATTTAAACAATGCATCAGCTCGTTTGGGCGATTTGCTGTATTTGTTCACGACCGTTGAAAACTGAGCAGATGCAGCGGCTCTATCCCCTTTATTGAACAACAACTGACCAAGCCAGTAGTGCGCATTAGGTAGATTGGCTGACTCAGGGTACTGCTTGATAAAACTCTCAAAAGCGGGAACCGCCTTATCGTAGTTTTTCTCTTTGAGCACCAAGTTCACCGCGGCATCATAAATCCGATTCTCATCGGGATTACTTGCATAATCAGCTGCAGTGGCCGCAGCAGACGCTGCTGCTGGCGTCGCGGGGGTTGCTGGTGCAGGCGCTGCCGCAATCGCTGCCGCCGTAGCCTGTTGACTGGTCGTCACCTTGTCGAGCTCTTGATAGAGCTCCCGTTGACGGGTTTGTGATTGCTCTAACTGATCCGTTTGTTGCTCTAGCTGACCACGCAACTCTGATACCTCCCCTTGCAGGGATTCGACCTGTTGCTGCAGATCCGCTTGCAGACGCAAACGGGCGTTAAAGGTGCGCTCTAACAAGGCGACCCGATCTTCTAGGCTACCGGTCGAGGAGAGGGCTCCAGCATTATTGCCATAGATAACCGCACTGTTTGTGCCACCTACGTCACCCACAGGGGCCTCGGCGTGAGCCGCGACTGCAAATAAAACGGCCATCGAAATGGCCGCTTGTTGATACACATTTTTCATGCGAGTCAAACCTTAGTAAACCAGAACCGCACGGCGGTTTTTGGCAAAGGCCTCCTCGGTGTGGGCCGGATCTAATGGCTTCTCTTCGCCATAGCTGACGATAGAAAGTTGATCAGACTGCACACCCAGGGTCTGAGCATACTTGGCAACCGCTTTGGCGCGACGCTCACCTAGCGCAATGTTGTACTCTGGCGTACCGCGTTCGTCAGCGTGGCCTTCGACCAACACTTTGACATTTGGGTGTTCGCGCAGGTAGCTCGCGTGAGCATCGAGCAGATCAGCATACTGACCTTGAATATCGTACCCGTCATATGGGAAGAAGATCACGTTGTCCCGTTGCAGCGCTTGGAACTTCTGATTCATCTGATCTTCTGGTGACATAGAACCATTCATACCAGAGCCATTCATGCCAACGCCCTGTGAGCCGTCCATACCACCGGTTTGTACGCCGCCCATACCATCGGTTTGGGTGCTGCTCATTCCATCACCTGATTCAGAACCTGCGGCATCTGTCTCTGACGAGGAGCTACAAGCAGCCAGGGTGAACAGTGGCAGTGCGATGGCCAAACCCTTGAGCAGTTTATTGAGTTGCATGCTATTTCCTTAAACCTTTATAACAAAACAAAAAACGATCTGATTTTATCAATTCAAGAACGGTGACCAAGCAGGTGCACGGATTTCACCATTACTATTTGGTAACACAGCCTTGAAACGACCATCAGCCGATACTAACGCAAGACTCTTACGTCCTTGATAAATGGTGGCATAAATAATCATGCTGCCATTTGGCGCCAAGCTAGGCGACTCATCGAGGGCACTTTGAGTCAGTACCGACAGTGCACGGGACTCCATGTCCTGACGGGCGATACGGTACTGTCCTTGTTCCCGGGTCACCATCACCATGGATTTACCATCTGCAGTGACGGATGCGCCTTGGTTCGAATCACCTTCCCAACTCATCCGGCGAGTTACGCCAGTCGATAAATTTACGCTATAAATCTGAGGTTTACCACCACGTTCAGAGGTGAATAGCAAACTTTGCCCATCCGGCGTCCAGGTCGGTTCAGTGTCGATAGTACGGTTATTGGTAACGCGGGTAAGCTGCTTGCTCGCGATATCAATAACGTAGATATCAGGCTGACCATCCTTAGATAAAACGATCGCCAAACGACGACCATCTGGTGACCATTCAGGTGCCCCGTTGATCCCGCTGAAACTGGTAATTAAAGAACGCGCCTGAGAATAGATGTTTTGCACATAGATTTCAGATTTGTGGTTCTCAAAGCTCACGTAGGCCAGTTTGCTGCCATCTGGTGACCAAGAGGGTGACATCAATGGCTCACGCGAACGCAACAAGGTCTTCTCGTTGTAACCGTCGTAGTCAGAGATCCGCAGTTGATAAGGGAACTGGGCACCAGGTTGTACTGACACATAGGCTAAACGGGTTAAAAATGCCCCACGCTCACCGGTTAGGCGCTCATAAACGATATCGGAGATGCGATGAGCAAACTGGCGCATTTGGGCAGCAGGAATGGTGGCGGTACGGCTATCTAAGATATACCCACCGCTCTGGCCTTGCGCCTTAGCCAATTGGCCCTTGAGCACATCGGTCAACTCAAAGTTAACCTTATAGGCGCCATTGCCAGCAGGAGAAATAGATCCCACCACTAATGCCTCAACCCCTTTCGAAGCCCAAGGCGCAAAGTCGATCTCACCACTGCTGCTCGGGGTTTGTGGCATTTGACCACGAGCCAATGGCTTGAACTTGCCACTGCGCATCAGGTCGTTAGAAACCACTTCGGCGATATCCTGCGGTAGTTTGCCACCACCGGTCCACTTAAAAGGCGCGACCGCAACGGGACGAGCCCCATCAGTACCGCCAGTGATGACAATATCAAGGGCCGCCTGGGCACTTTGGCCCAGTAACAAACAGCCAACCAAAGCAAAAAATACTTTTCTGATCATGGCTTAAATACTCGGTTCCAATAAAAGTGAGTGGTTAGATTCTTTCTCAGCGAGAGGCTGCAACCACAGGATGCAGCCTCGTTGATTTCGCTTAGATGCTCGGTGCTAACTTGAGGTTCAATGTCTTCATCAACTCGTATGCGACAGGGTCTTTTGGCACCGGCAGTTTATTGGCTTTTAAGACCGCTGCTTTACCCGAGCGACATACCGCTGGATCGCCTTTACCGCTATCGACCGATATAACGAATCCGGTCTTGGCAAGATGCACGCCGATAGTACAGGTTTTGCCACGCATGGTGGGATCCAAAATCATATACCGCTCAACGGTCGCTTTGATGAGGGAGGCATACTTATCCACCTCGCCCTTCGCGGCGGCTTTGGCTGCCGCCGATGCCGCTTTACTGCGGGCACTCGCCTCAGCCGCGAGATCCTGCTGCATCATGTCTGCCATCTCTTTTTGCAACTTGGCTTGTTCCGCTGCTTTACGCTTGCGCTCAGCCGCTATTTTGGCCTGCTTATCTGCGGCGGCTTTGGCCTTTTGCTCTGCGTCAGCTTTTGCCTTTTTGTCTGCGTCGGCTTTGGCTTGCTTGGCTGCATCCGCTTTGGCCTTTTTATCAGCTTCTGCAGCGGCAGCTTTGGCTGCTTTATCCGCTTGGGCTTTGGCCTCTTTTGCTGCCGCAGCTTTGGCTTCTTTATCTGCTTGGGCTTTGGCCTCTTTTGCTGCCGCAGCTTTAGCTTCTTTATCTGCTTGGGCTTTGGCCTCTTTTGCTGCCGCAGCTTTAGCTTCTTTATCTGCTTGGGCTTTGGCCTCTTTTGCTGCTGCAGCTTTGGCTTCTTTTGCGGCCGCAGCTTTGGCTTCTTTAGCCGCTTGCGCGTTCTCTGCCGCTTCTTTTTGTTGCTGCTCCTTTTTCTTCTTCAGCGCCAGCGCCTTACTTTCTGCTTGCGAGGCGGCTTCTTCAGCTTGTGCCTTTTTAGTTTTCTGGGCGTCTAGCTTACGAGCTTGCTCTGCCTTTTCGGCTTTCTTGGCTTGTTCTGCTTGCTCCGCTTTTTTAGCCTGCTTAGCTTGTTCGGCCTTCTCAGCCTTCTCAGCCTTCTCAGCCTTCTCAGCCTTCTCAGCTTGTTTGGCCTGCTCCGCTTTTTCGGCCCTTTCTGCTTTCGCTGCTTGCTCAGCCTTCTGCGCCTTTTCAGCTTGCTCAGCTTTTGCTTCTGCTCGCTTTTGCTCAGCGGCTTTTCGCAGCTCCGCTTTTTTCAGCTCAGCCAGTTTTTGCTGCTGTGCTTGGGCCTTGCGGGTTGCCTCTTCGGCTTGCTGACGCTTGGTCTGCGTTATTAACTGTTGCTTAGCCTGTTGCACGGCTACATCCGTGTCTTCCTTATCCTTCTCTTTCTTTACCGCCTGGGGCTTTGACTTGGGCTTAGCCTGAGACTTTTGCTGTTGGATCTTCTTCGCCTGCTCGTTTAGAAAATTTTCATCGAGCATCACCGCATTGACTATCTGCCCCTTCGGCTCTGGCCGTTTGGGCTTACTGAAGTCAACACCGACGATCAAGATAATGATGACGAGCAGATGCAGCAAAAACGATACGATGAGATAACCGGAAATACCACGCTTCACATCCATCTCCGTTAGTTTGCCGGATCGGTCATCAGGCCAACCTGAGGCACTCCGGCCTTTTTGAGCGCCACCATCAGCAAAATCACCTCTTCGTAGCGTACCGCTTTGTCACCGGCCACCACCACAGGTGCATTCTGATTGGTCGCCAAATAAGCCATGGCTTTATCGGTAATGATTTGCTGCATCTCTTCGGGGGTGCCTGCGGTCACCGGCTCATCATCCGCCTCACCCGCTTTCACCACATATTGCCCTTCAGGATTAACACTCACGATAAAAGGCGGTTTGGAGTCTTCTGGTAGTTGCTCAGATTCGGCCTGTGGCAAGTCAACTTTCACCCCTTGGGTGATCACTGGGGTGACCGCCATAAAGATGATCAGCAACACCAACATGACGTCGATATAGGGCACCACGTTGATCTCGCACACCTTTTTGCGGCGGATCCGCTGATAGGTTTGCATTACAGATCACCCTGCTGTGCCTGTGGTGGCAGAGGTTGCGGCTGCAGCGCGTGTGGCTGTTGCTGTGCCTGCTGCGGCTGTGGTTGCTGTTGTTGCTGAGGCTGTTGCTGCGCGATTTGACGGTTCAAAATGGTGGTGAACTCGTCCATAAAGTTGGCGTAGGCGTTCTCTAACTTCTCAACTTTGTTGGTGAACCGGTTATAAAAAATCACCGCCGGAATGGCCGCAAACAGACCCATTGCGGTTGCAATCAATGCTTCTGCGATACCGGGCGCCACCATTTGCAAGGTCGCTTGCTGAACCTGACCAAGAGCGATAAAGGCGTTCATGATCCCCCATACGGTACCAAACAGTCCGATGTAGGGGCTGATAGAACCCACTGTCGCCAACACCGGCAGGTTGGACTCAAGCTCATCGACAGCGCGAGACAAAGAGACCCGCATGGCGCGATATGTTCCATCCATCACCGCATCTTGGCCGCGGGCACCCGCCTTGAGCAAACGGGCATACTCTTTAAAACCAGAGTAAAAAATATCTTCCATGCCTTCGATGTCATCACGACGCGCAGATGATTCTTGATAGAGGCGATTAAGATCAACCCCAGACCAAAAGCGGTCTTCAAACTGCTCGGATGCAAGGTGAGCGGCTTTGATTACTTTGGTGCGCTGAATGATCAGGGCCCATGAAGTAATAGACATGCTCATCAAGGCCAACATGACCAGTTTTACCAACAGGCTGGCTTGCCAAAACAGGCCAATAAACGAAATTTCAGCGTGCACTTAACAGCACTCCCTTAATGTTTTCAGGTATGGCGATAGGTTTCATTCGAGGGTGACTGACGCAGGCTATCTGTACCATAGCCTCGGTGATCAATCGCCCATCAGCGGCAACAATTTTTTGTGAAAAGCGCAGTGATGCACGTTTCACTTCAATCACTTGCGTGATGACATTCAATAGTTCGTTAAACCGGGCTGCCGAGCGAAAATCGATTTCAGTCCGGCTCACCACGAAGGCATAGCCTGCTTGCAGCAAAAGGTCTTGCTCCACCCCTTTAGCACGCAAGAACTCGGTGCGAGCACGTTCCATAAACTTGAGATAGTTGGCGTTGTAAACAATGCCACCGGCGTCCGTGTCCTCGTAGTAGACACGCACCGCAAACTCAAAGAGCTCCTCCATTACAATCAACAATCCATTCGGCAGTCAGATGGGGGGCTATGATAGCGCAGGGCTCAATAGGAAAGAAGCGGGGGGAGGCAGGGAAATCCTACCTCCCCCCGTTTTTTATGAAAGGAAATATGAATGGGTCAGCCAAAGGCCATACAGCAAACTCGGCGCAATGAGCCAAGGGTTAAAGAGTACGCGGCCCAGCAGGCTTTTTAAATGAAAGCCCAGCCCGTTAAGTAACCCACCACACACGGCCCATATCAGCCAAGGCGCGAGCCCATAACTATGGGTGCTGGTGTTGGCAGCAATAAGATGCGGGGCCTGCAAAATAGCGACGGCCAATAAGGCCGCCGCAACTAACATCAACCCCTGCCATGGTTGGCGCTCCAAAGGAGCCACCCACCTGGCCAGTCGATCATTTAATGTCATCGTTCTGACGATCCATATTCTCGGTTTGTTCTAGCCACAACGCATTGATGATGCCAAATGCACAGGCCAGTAGCAGACCCAGGATCCAGGTGAAATACCACATATCAGGTCTCCTTCTTAATAGAGCGATTGTTGGTTGTCTTCGATATGCTTGTTGGTCACTCGGCCAAACATTTTGACGTAAGTCCAAATGGTGTACATCAGCACAATCGGTACGAAGATCGCAGCCGTCACCGTCATCACCTCTAGGGTGCGAAAAGAGGCGGTAGCATCCCACATGGTCAAGCTCAGCGATGGCTTAAGGATTGAGGGCATCACGAACGGGAACATAGAGAAGCCCGCAGTCAAAATCACCCCAGTCACGGCCAAAGAAGAGCAGGTAAACGCCAACCAACCTTTGCCACATTTAGCAAACAATGCAGTCAATAAGCTCATGCCCAGACCTAGCGCAGGCGCGGCCATCATCCAAGGATACAAGCTGTAGTTGTTCATCCAAGCACCGGCCTGCATGATGACTTCTTTGTTCATCGGGTTAGAGACTGCATCATGAGCCGCGGCCTTAACAATGACATAGCCATCCATCCCACTGACCCACCAACCGGCAGCGGCAAACAGCACCAGGGTCACCAATGAACAGATCACGGCAGCAGTGCGGGAGCGAGCCAACACTTCGCCGTCGGTTTTCATCATCAACCAGGTTGCACCCTGAGTGACCAGCATAAACAGACTCACCAGACCGGCCAAAATACCGAACGGATTGAGCAGGCCAAAGAAGTTGCCATGATAGGTCAACATCAAGAACTGGTTAAACTCAAACGGCACACCCTGCAGCAGGTTACCAAATGCCACACCAAACACGATAGGTGGCACGGCGCTCCCGACAAACAGGGCCCAATCCCAATTGCTACGCCATTTGGCATCAGCCCGCAATGAACGGTACTTAAAGCCAACGGGGCGCAAAAAGAGCGCCATCAGCGTCAGGATCATCGCGATGTAAAAGCCAGAGAAACTCGCGGCGTACACCATTGGCCAGGCTGCAAAAAGGGCACCACCGGCGGTGACTAACCACACTTGGTTACCTTCCCAGTGCGGCCCCATGGTGTTGAGCATCACCCGACGCTCCACATCTTTTTTACCAACAAAGGGGAGCAGAGCCCCCACTCCCATATCGAAACCGTCAGTGATGGCAAAGCCAATCAGCAATACGCCGATCAACACCCACCAAATGACACGTAACGCTTCGTAATCAAACATGGTCACTCCCCTTATGCTTTGATCTGTTCAAAGTGATATTTGCCAGTCTTAAGGCTGCTTGGGCCAAGACGGGCATACTTGAACATCAGATACGCTTCGATCACCAACAGCACGGTATAGAACAAGCAAATACCGATCAAAGAGAACCAGATTTCAGCAGCAGGTAAATTAGACGATGAGATAGCCGTTGGTAACACGTCGGAGATAGTCCAAGGTTGACGGCCATACTCGGCCACAAACCAACCGGCTTCGATGGCAATCCACGGCAGCGGCATGCCCCACAGCAGGCCTTTGAGCAACCATTTACGCTGACCAATACGGTGACGGGCGCTGTCATAAAACGCCATCCCCATCAGGATCAGCATCAACATGCCTGCACCAACCATGATGCGAAACGCAAAGAACAGTGGCAGTACTTGCGGAATAGAATCATCGGCTGCCGCCTTGATCTGCTCATCCGTCGCATCAACCACGTTTTCGGTGTAGCGCTTGAGCAGCAGACCGTAGCCCAGATCTTGTTTGACTTGATCAAAACGGGTACGGGTTTCAGCAGATTTATCACCCGCTTGCAGCTTGGTCAGCAGATCGTATGCGGTGATACCGGTACGAATCCGCTGCTCATGCTGAATTTTCAGATCTTTAAGGCCGGTTACCTGACCATCTAAAGAACGAGTGGCGATAATCCCCAGTGCATAAGGGATCTTGATGGCGTAATCGGTGCGCATCTCTTTTTGGTTTGGAATACCAATGAGCGTGAACGCAGCAGGAGCTGGCTCAGTGTCCCACTCAGCTTCGATTGCAGCCAGTTTAACCTTTTGCACGTCACCGGTTTCATAACCAGATTCATCACCCAAGATCATCACTGAAACCACAGACGCCATACCAAATGCGGCGGCGACCGCAAAAGAGCGACGGGCAAACGCCACATCACGGCCTTTTAGCAGGTAGTAAGACGAGATGCCCAGCACAAACATGGCACCACAGGTGTAACCTGCAGCCACGGTGTGGACAAACTTAACTTGCGCAACGGGGTTAAACACCACGTCAGCGAAGCTCACCATCTCCATTCGCATGGATTCGAAGTTAAACTCAGCGCCAACGGGGTTTTGCATCCAGCCGTTAGCAACCAAGATCCACAGCGCAGAGAGGTTGGTACCCAGCGCCATCAGCCAGGTCGCCACCAAATGTTGATTCTTGCTCAGGCGATCCCAACCAAAAAAGAACATCCCAACGAAGGTTGATTCAAGGAAGAAGGCCATTAAGGCTTCGATGGCCAATGGGGCCCCGAAGATATCGCCAACATAATGGGAGTAATACGCCCAGTTAGTACCAAACTGGAACTCCATAGCCAGTCCAGTGGTGACCCCCAATGCGAAGTTGATACCAAACAACTTACCCCAGAACTTGGTCATGTCCCGGTAAATAGTGTTGTTTGTCATCACATAGACAGATTCCATGATCGCTAGGATGAAGGCCATCCCCAGCGTCAAAGGTACAAATAGAAAGTGATAAAGGGCCGTCGCAGCGAACTGGAACCGCGATAGGTCTACCACATGCTCAGCAATCATGATGTTTCCTCACCGATTATTGGCACGGCATTTTAAGTTTTAAGGACAACGCTTGCGTTGGCCGTTATCGAACAAATCCCGCTGTACCGCCACACGATAAAATGGCCGCACAACAAAGTCCCTTCAATAACAACCAATGTTAACGACAATGCGATATATAACGTAAAACAAACCCAATTGTTTACATTTATAAAACAAAGGGTTCGAGTTGATTCTTGCCTATTATAACGGGTGGTTTTATAGCACCTTTATTTGATTAAAATCAATGTAAAAGGCCCTTTTGTACATATCTTATTCATATACCTTCAGTGAGGCAGTGTGCCAAAAATGCGCGATAGATCACAAATTTAGGATAATTTTAAAGATGTGGATTGCAATCTAGTTAATAACCTAATAGTGCCTCATCGCATATCGACCACACCGCAACAATATGGTTATTTTTCAACCTATTCATTGTCTTTATCCCGTGGCTTTTTACTTGGCATCTGCGCTCCCCTCCTTTGCCTCCATCACTCCCTAAGCGCGCGGCCTAACATTAAAAAAACTAATCCTAATGATGCAATTTTTCTTGTTTGCTCAAGCCAATACTAACTCCTACAATGCGCCTCGCAGTGAAGGCATACCCTTGGATATAGGCCGGTCAATTCGGGTTCATGGTATGTATTCAACCATTTATCAAAACCCGTTTATTGGAATCAAAGATGAAAAAGTTTGTTACTAAAACCATCCGTTACTACAAGCTTTCCTTTGTTCAGCTCTACCAAATGAACCGACTCTAAGCGCCCGCAACCGCTCACCAGTTTATTTTTTGGTCTATATCCAGCTGTACTTACTGTTTGTGAATATCCACCCTGAATTGTCTTTGCCCACTCTATTTGAGTGGGCTTTTTTTTGGCTAAAAAGACCATAAAAAAACCGCCTTCACGGCGGTTTATATACAAATAACAGCAGCAAACAATGGGATTTATTTCTGCTCTGGCTGTTGCAGCCCAAAATGCGCATAAGCTCGCGGAGTCGCGATACGCCCCC
The DNA here is from genome assembly GCA_051652185.1 of Aeromonas sp. Classification (GTDB taxonomy): domain Bacteria; phylum Pseudomonadota; class Gammaproteobacteria; order Enterobacterales; family Aeromonadaceae; genus Aeromonas. The sequence continues at coordinate 62,269 of JBOFTS010000063.1, read as the reverse complement.
TAGGGGTGCGTTGCAAATAGCCTTGCTGGATCAAATAGGGCTCTAACACATCTTCAATCGTATCTTTCACTTCACCGATTGCCGCAGCTAGGTTATCAAGGCCTACCGGCCCGCCCATAAATTTGTCGATCACCGCTAACAGCAACTTACGGTCCATAAAATCAAACCCTTCATTGTCTACATCAAGCATGTCCATCGCCCGCGCCGCAATGGGGCCATCGATGCGGCCATCTGATTTGACTTGCGCAAAATCTCGAACTCGCCTTAACAGGCGGTTTGCAATTCGCGGTGTCCCCCGCGCGCGCTGGGCAATTTCAATGGCGCCGTCCGCTGACATCTCAAGCTCTAAGCAGCGGGCGCTACGAGAGACGATATCGGTGAGATCTTTGACGTTATAAAACTCCAGCCGCTGAACGATACCAAACCGATCTCGCAATGGACTGGTCAGTGAACCGGCCCGCGTGGTCGCCCCGATCAAGGTAAAAGGAGGCAGGTCGAGCTTAATTGAACGGGCAGCGGGCCCCTCCCCGATCATGATATCGAGTTGGTAATCCTCCATGGCAGGATAAAGCACCTCCTCCACCACCGGGCTTAAGCGGTGGATCTCATCGATAAACAGCACGTCGTTAGGTTCAAGGTTGGTCAGCAGCGCCGCCAGATCGCCCGCCTTCTCCAGCACGGGTCCCGAGGTGGTCTTAATATTGACCCCCATTTCGTTGGCCACGATGTTGGCAAGGGTAGTTTTACCTAATCCCGGCGGGCCAAAGATCAGCAGATGGTCGAGCGCCTCTCCCCGTTGCCGGGCCGCTTCGATAAAGATCTCCATCTGATCGCACACGGTATCTTGGCCGGTATAGTCAGCCAATAGCTTCGGGCGAATGGCCCGATCAATTATCTCATCTTCGCGGGCGGAACTGGCCGAGATAAGGCGGTCTGCTTCAATCATCAACTACCTCACAAACTACGCAACGATTCACGAATGATCTCTTCAACCGACATCCCATCACTGGCGATCTTGCTCACGATTTGACTCGCCTGCTGAGGTTTATATCCAAGAGAGACCAGTGCGCTCACCGCTTCATCGGCGGCATCTAACGCGCGCAGCTCAGCGGCGCCCGGCAACGCCACCATCGCAGGGGAGAACAGATCGTGACTCACCCATCCTTTAAGCCGATCTTTCATCTCAACGACCAGCCGCTCGGCCGTTTTTTTACCCACCCCAGGCAGCTTAACTAAAGAGCTAATCTCTTCACGCTCAACGCAAATCACAAACTGACTCGCCGTCATACCAGAGAGAATGGCCAGCGCTAACTTAGGGCCTACCCCGTTGGTCTTGATCAACTCGCGAAAGAGTGTTCGCTCCTGCTTATGGCTAAATCCATACAGCAACTGGGCATCTTCACGCACCACAAAATGGATATGAATAGTCGTCTCTTGGCCGATCTCGGGTAAGTCATAAAAACAGCTCATTGGCATCTGCACCTCATAGCCAACTCCGCCCACATCGAGCAACACCTCAGGGGGCTGCTTTTCAATGACAATACCTCTCAAGCGACCTATCACGGCTATCTCCTCATCAATACGGCTATTCGTAAATTGGCCCATAGCATAAAGAATAACTGGATAAACATCCAGCATCGGCACGCGGGGTTAGGCTGCGCGCATTTTCGTTGGTTAACGCGCTATTTTGCGCAAAATGCCACTATGACCCTGCGACGCCGAGCCTCTGCGCGAATCCAACCATAAACCCAACCGTAAACCCAACAGCAAACCCCACCGCGCGCCCAAAGCCATCCCTATCGCCCACACCTAACCCCCTCAAGGCCATTCACCTTGGCTTTAGAGGGCTAAAAACGTATAGTGCTGGGCGATCCTTCATCAGGTCTTCGCCCTGACTTTTTACTTCAGGTTTTTCACTTCAGGTTCCTCACTTATGTTCCAAGACAATCCGCTGCTGGCCCAGCTCAAGCAACAAATTCGCGAAAACATCCCCAAAAAAGAGGGGGTGATCCGCGCCTCTGACCGGGGTTTTGGCTTTTTAGAAGTCGATGAGAAGACCAGCTATTTTGTACCGCCTCCTTATATGAAGAAGGTGATGCACGGAGACCGGGTGAGCGCCCTGATCCGCACCGAAAAAGATAAAGAAGTGGCTGAGCCCGATGAGCTACTAGAGCAATCGGTCACCCGCTTCGTCGCCCGGGTCAAACTGTTTCGTGACCGCCTCAACGTGGTTGCCGATCACCCCCTGATCAAAGATGCCATTAAAGCCCGGGTTAAAAAGGGGTTAGATGAAAAGGAGTTCAAAGAGGGGGATTGGGTCGTGGCGACCCTCAAACGTCACGCCTTAAGTGATGGCAACTTCTCTGCTGAAATCATTGAAAAAATCTCCCCAGAAGACGATCACAACGTGCCTTGGTGGGTGGTGCTCGCCCGTCACAATTTGGCTCAAATTGAACCCGCTGACTTGCCTGAATGGAACGTCATTGAAGAGCAGGATCTCCCCCGCAGCGATCTCACTCAGGTTGCCTTTTTCACCATCGACGGCGCGAAGACCAAAGACATGGATGACGCTTTGTCGATCCGTAAATTGGACAACGGCTGGGAGCTGCTGGTTGCCATCGCAGACCCCACCGCTTATGTCGCCGAAGGAAGCGATCTAGACAAAGAAGCCGCCAAGCGCGCCTTCACCGTCTACATGCCGGGGCGCAACGTGCCGATGATCCCGCGCACCCTCTCCGATGAGCTCTGCTCGCTCAAAGAGGGCGAAGAGCGTAATACCCTCTGCGCGCGCTTGCTTATCGCCGAAGATGGCTTGCTGCTAGAGGAGACCGAATTTTTTGCTGCTCGTATCGTCTCCCATGCTCGTCTTAACTATGACGAGGTCTCTGACTGGGCCGAACATGGCAAAACACTGACCATCAACGCCGATGTGTTAGCTCAACTGCCGCTGATGAAAGCCATGACCGAGGCGCGCATTGCCTGGCGCACCGAGCACGCGTTGGTGTTCCCAGATCGCCCTGACTATGACTTTGAGTTGGGTGAAAACGGCGCCGTATTGGCCATCCACGTCGAGCCTCGCCGCATTGCCAACCGCATGATTGAAGAGTCAATGATCGCCGCAAACATCTGCGCAGGTCGAGTACTGGGCAAAAGTGTCGGTTACGGTATTTTCAACGTCCATACCGGTTTTGATGAAGACTCCCTCGATGGCGCCATCGAAGTCCTGCATGCCGCTGACGCACCATTTGAGCGCGATGAAATCGCCAGCCTTTCTGGTTTTTGCGCATTGCGCCGCTGGATAGACAACCTCGACACCCGCTGGTTAGATGGCAAGATCCGTCGCTTCCAAAGCTACGCCTTGATGTCAGCAAAGCCCGGTGCCCACTACGGCTTGGGGCTTGATGCCTACGCCACCTGGACCTCCCCCATCCGTAAATATGGCGACATGGTTAACCATCGACTGCTCAAAGCGGTGATCGTGGGTAAAACCCCAGGGGCGCGCCCAAGCGAAGAGCTCACCGAGCACCTGACCGAGTGTCGCCGTCTGCACCGCCGAGTTGAGCGCGATATCGGGGATTGGCTCTATGTGCGTTATTTAAAAGCCGCTGCCGGTACTGATCAGCTGTTCCAAGCCGAAATTATCGATGTGATGCGAGCAGGGCTTAAACTGCGCCTCCAAGAGAACGGCGCCGTCGTATTTATGCCGGCTCGCCATATCCTCGATAATAAAGATCGGTTGGAGTGCAACTGGGATAACGGCCGCGTCTACCTCGACAAGACCGAGGTTATCTACGAACTGGGCCAGATTATTGAGGTCAAGCTAAGCGAAGCGGTCGAAGAGACCCGCTCGTTGATTGCCAAACCTGCCGTAGCACTGGTCCCCGGCCCCGCGCCAGAAGCCGTGGTCGCGCCTGTCGCCACCCCTGCCACTGAGTTGGCCCCTAACGCTGAATAAACAGCGCCAAGCCACCGACCTAAGAGCCCGCCTGCGGGCTCTTTTTATTAGCGCTTAGCACAGATCCCCACCGCCGCTCATCGGTCAGCGGAAATCAGCGCGCTAATATACCCACTCGCACCAGCAACTTCGCAACACTACAACTCAGCCACTCAGCCACTCAGCCACTCAACAATTAGACTCGCTGCCAAAAGGCAGGGCTTTTCGGTATACTCGCGGTCCGCTTTTATGTGCCGGTGAATGCACACCGAGTGGCGCAATACCCCATCAATAAATGGCGGGCAAATAGGCAGCTTCAATCAACACATGTCTGGAACAATCCGTAAATGACGCATCCACAAATCAGTGAACACTCCCTGCTCGGAGCCTGTAAATCCAATTGTGTAACCGCCCACGAATAAGTAACTTTTTCAAAAGGACACCTTCGTGGGTAAGCAAATGGACCAAGACAAACTCAAAGCACTGGCCGCTGAGCTGGCAAAAGACATCAAGTCTGAAAAAGATCTCGGCACACTAACCCAACAGCTGATCAAGCTCACCGTCGAGACCGCGCTCAATGCCGAAATGGATGAGCACCTGGGCTACGAAAAGCACGCCCCACAAGGCCGCGGGACCGGCAACAATCGCAATGGCTATTCCACCAAGCGCCTAAAAGGACAGCACGGCGAGATCACCATCCAGGCGCCTCGTGACCGTAACTCGTCCTTCGAGCCTCAGTTTGTCCGCAAGGGCCAGTCACGCCTGACCCAGATGGACGACCAGATCCTCGCCCTCTACGCCAAGGGCTTGAGCACGCGCGACATCGTGGACGCGTTCAAAGAGATGTATGACGCCGACATCTCGGCGGGGCTGGTATCGAAGGTGACCGAACGTGTCATCGAGCAGGTCCACGAATGGCAAAACCGGCCGCTGGATCCGCTCTATCCCATCGTCTATCTGGACTGCATTGTGCTGAAGATCCGCGCGAACCAAAGGGTGATCAACAAGTCGCTCTATCTGGCACTGGGCATCAATATGGAGGGGCACAAGGAGCTGTTGGGCCTGTGGCTGGCCGAGACCGAAGGGGCAAAGTTCTGGCTGTCAGTCCTGACCGAGCTGAAGAACCGCGGCCTGGAAGACATCCTGATCGCGTGTGTGGATGGTCTCAAGGGCTTCCCGGATGCCATTGCCGTGGAGTATCCCCAGACCAAGGTGCAACTGTGTATCGTCCACATGGTCCGCAACTCGTTGCGCTATGTCTCCTGGAAGGACTACAAGGCGGTGACGGCTGAACTGAAGCAGATCTACCAGTCTGCGACGGAACGTGAAGCCCAGCAGGCGCTGGCGGCCTTCGGCGAACGCTGGGATAGCCAGTACCCGCAGATAGCGCGCTCGTGGCAGAATAACTGGGACAATCTGATCACGCTGTTCGATTATCCCCCCGCGATCCGGAAGGTGATTTACACCACCAATGCGATCGAGTCACTGAACAGCGTGCTGCGCAAAGCGACCAAGCAAAGGAAGCTGTTCCCGACCGATGACTCTGCGCTAAAAGTGGCGTACCTCGCGATACAGCAGGCTTCAAAGAAGTGGACCATGCCGATCCAGAATTGGAAGCCTGCCCTGAATCGCTTTATTATCGAGTTCGGTGATCGCCTGAACGGTCACCTGTAATGGAGTGGGCAGTTACACAGAATTATTTACAGGCTCGGTTTCGGAAATGGCTCACAGCCTAATCAAATAGGCCGGGTTAGTGGTGCTTGCACCATCGACATCAGAATCTGTGTATTCTGTATTAATAAACCCGTGCGTTTCCCACAACACGAACCGCCTCACTATCGGCCACCCAAGATTGCCCTGTAAGCTCCAGAGCCAAATTCTTGAGTAAGTCATTGACCTCCGCACGTAGCAGTTTCAGCGACTCGAATTTTGCCTCAGAATCGATAATCTTCCGAATTCCGTCCGGCGTAATCAGGCCCATTGTCCATTGCTTATTGTCGATCATTCGATCCAGCTGCTGCCTTGTTGCAGCAATCAATGCCAACTCCTGGTAGAAAGAGAAGCTAATCTGTTGCTCCTCAAAGTGATAGACGAGTCCAGCGATCTCGTAGCTATTCACGGAGATGGAAGACGGGTTATCACTGTCCGCTTTCAAATTTTTGAGCATACGGACAATCTTTTTAATGCAACCAAGACAGCGTTGGTCTTTCTCATTCACTTTGTCGATGTGGAGGAAAGGCCGGTTACCGAATGTCGTACGGCTATTCTTTTGGAATATGTAGACTTCCCGATCTTTTTTATTCTGGCTCGACTGGTACGTTGCCGAGTCATGCCAGTGGGAAGGTACAACGTCTACCTTCCGCTTCAGGCTACCACCAGAAAGCCCAATTGCTTTGTCACCAGTGATATCCACTTCTGCTCCCCAAAACGCGGCTTTCAACTCAACTTCCAACTCGTTGCGAAGAGACGCAAGCTGTTCAATACCGCTAGGCCCGACCCAAGGGTAGTAGGTTGATGCTTTAGTGCCGGTGCTATCGTAGGTCAGATAATCGTTCAGCAGGACTAGTATATCTATATCGCTTACTCCTCGAATGTGTACATTCAGTGGAACTGACCCTTGATAATCAAAAACAACATTTGTATTGATACGGTTTATGATCTGATTTTTGACACGTTCTCCCTCAGCGATCGAGTTTTTGGTGTATGCGGGATCGACTTCCTGCATGATGCCGAGTGCATACTTTGACCACTCTCCAGTCGAGCGGGATTCGAATTTTTCCACGCCAGCGACACTTTCATATAGGCTATCCATGGTCATGGTTTTACCTTGTCGCCGCGCCTTTAGATCCGAAAGCCTTCTACTTACATCCTTACTCATCCTTTTCTCCTGATGAATTTCATCGACCCTACCGTTCCGCGGCTCTTCGCAGTGAAGTACTCACCTTCTGCAGTTTCCAACCCTTTGGAAATCCTCATCTCCGCATAGCCCTTATGGGCGTTGAGATCCAGATTGCCAACCTTTGGTTGGTTCGTGTAGCTATACATAAGCATCCAGCAGCCATCGACTTCTGGAATAAGCGCAACTGAGATGCTGTGGGATATAGATGACTTCGTCTCAAGCCGAACACGGATCTTTTCCCAGGTCTGTGAAATGAGAAGTTCTCCTTGCCAATAGTGAGCAACGCTTCCATCGTCAGCATAAGTCTTCCCCTCACAGGTCCACGTACCAGCAATATAAGGTATCTGAGACAAGTAGCTTAGGGGACGCCAGGCAAATTTATTGAAACACCAGTGTATGCCAGTATAGATAACCCCGGCGGTAAGCGGAATGACTAGGAAATACTTCCCCCACTCTGGTAATCCAAGTTTTGCCAACCCTTCCGAGAGCCCTATACCCACAGCAGGTAGGAGTGACACTATCAAGGTCGCCAGCATTCCTAGCCAGCGACCAATAGTGCTCCTGCTATGACCAATGATTGAATATTCGTGGTCTTGCAAATGTTATCCCTCGCGGCCAATCCAAGCGTGAAGGCAGCTCAGCTGAACTACCCAACACGAGAAAGAAAGTCAAGAATTAGTTACCGCACGGCTGTCACGTTTTCGAGGCAGCCTTTGAAGACTGCACTTCGGGGAAGGACAAGCTACCGTGCTGAGACTCGATGGCGTATTATGCGGTAAAATTGGTCACCACAACAGAGTAGTATTTTCTCTCCGCTTGAGTGGGCAGGTTTTTGAGATTCTTCCTATCTGTATCGTATCTGTGGTGACGTGAGGTTGAAATAACATAGTATCCAGCGGCTGCTCCCTAGGGAATGCAATTACTTCAAGGTGATTAGTAATGAGATGGATTTCCGCTCACAATTTACAAGAATGGTCTAATTCGCTAACAGCTCGTACAACGTTTCCTGGTTTGGTTGCAGACCTCATCACCGCGTCGGCTTCAAATATCACAGCGTTTCGCTTTCCTAATCGAGAGAAGGGACAAGTCCGGGGATTTGATGGCATTCTCGATGCGACAGGGGCCCCCCCTTTCGTCCCAGAAGGCCATTCAATATGGGAGTTCGGTGTCACGAGCAATGTAGCAAGTAAGGCCGAAAATGATTTTAATAAACGAACCCAAGAAGTTGACCCGTTAGTCCGTGCAAATACAACGTTTGTCTTCGTTACGCCAAGGACATGGGACTTGCCGAGTAAACAGATTCCTGATTGGTTGAGTGAGAAACGAGCTCTTAGAGTATGGAAGGATGTACAGTGTTTTGATGGTGTTGCCCTAGAACATTGGCTGGATAAACACCCCGCAGTTGCATCACACTATGCAAGATATGAGATGGGGCTTGCGCCTATCACTGGCGCCTATAGCTCAAGTGAGTTTTGGAACGAGTTTTCAACGCGTTTTTCACCAAATCTAACCGAAGAGGTGTTACTCGCTGGTCGCGAGGAACAGTGTGCTGAACTTCTACGAAAATTATCGGAAGGTGGCAGTCGGTTGGCATTTGCCGCTGACTCCGCCGATGAAGTTATTGCATTCGTGGTCGCCACAATCCGTAAAGCTACCCCAGAAGTTCGGGCGTTTCTAGAGGCTCGAACTATAGTCGTTGATAGTACTGACGCAGCTCGATACCTAGTCTCTAGAAAAGACTTAATTTTCCTGCCAAGAGGTCAGGCTCGTACGTTTGTTGGTGTGTTGGCTCAATCAGGACCTACCGTAATAAGTGCGGTGCAGATGAACAACGCAGCCAGCATGATGTACTCGTTAGACCCACTAGCTCCCAATTATCTAAAGCCCTTGTTACCATGGGACTCGACGAGTCAGAAACCTATGAGCTGGCCCGCAGATGCGGGAGGAGCCTAGCTGTTCTTGCCCGTCAGATCCCTAGTGGAACCGCTCAACCTCCAGAATGGCTGGGAAAATCAGAGTCGTTGATTCCTGCTCTTTTGGCTGGTGCGTGGAAACCATCCCGTGTAGCGGATACAGAGGTACTCAAAAGCTTAGGGGGAAAGGCTACTTACGAAGAGGTTGAAGCCCCACTACGAGGACTTACGAAACTCACTGATCCTCCAATAGATCGAGTTGACGATGTATGGGCCATGAGATCGTCTGTAGATGCATTCGTTCATCTTGGGCATCTGATCGGCGGAGAACATTTGGTTCGATTTGCCGAACAAGCTAGAGCTGTTTTTTCTCAGGTGATTGCCCCTCCCAAGGCAGAAGATATTTTTCGTCTGTCCTCTTCTAAAGATGAGACACATAGTCAGTGGCTCCGTGAGGGGCTGATGACTACGCTACTTCATATGGCTGCACTCCATGAGCAGGCTGAGTTTGTCGTCACAGGGTCTACTCCTCAACGCTTCGTTGACGAAATTGTACGCGGATTGCCGAAGCTATCTACCGATCATCGTCTACTTGAAAGTCTGAAAGATCACCTCCCATTGCTTGCTGAGGCTGCACCTATCCCTTTCTTTGAGGCCCTTGAGAGTATGCTTGAGGGCAATGCTGAGAGAATCAAACCTATTTTCTCTGAGAGTGACGACTTTTTTGTGCCAGCTAGCGCTCACATAGGAGTATTATGGGCCCTTGAGTTGCTTGCTTGGGATGAAAATCAGCTTCTTCGTGCAGCAATGTGTTTAGCTAAACTCGCAGCCATTGACCCCGGTGGCAAGCTAGCAAACCGTCCAATAAATAGTCTTCGTGATATACTTCTCTCTTGGTCTCCACACACAAATGCTACATACAAGCAGCGAATCGGGGTTCTATCTCATATTGTGCAAGCTGTGCCAGTTATTGCATGGCCTTTACTTGAGAAGTTGCTGCCTAGTGCTCACGATAGTGTTAGCCCTACACAGAAGCCGAAATTTGCTGAAGCCTCTCCCGGAGGTAAAGAAAAACTTACGTATGGCATCGTCTGGGCGACACAGGCCGCTATCGTTGAACTGGCAGTTGAGTATGCACAGTTAGTTCCAGAACGATGGGGGATGTTAATAAGTATTCTGAACCATCTACAACCAGCTAGTTTCACTTATGTAGTGAATGCATTAGAACGTTGCCTCAACAAACAGGATACCAAAGAACGCTTTGTGACTTGGGACATATTGCGTAAAGAAGTAAATCGACACCGTGCATTTCATGACACAGATTGGGCTCTACGGGATGAGTTACTTACTTGTCTAGATGTTTTGGTCGCACAGTTTCAGCCAAATGATTCACTTCTGGCCGCCACCTGGCTTTTCGACGATTGGATGCCTGACGTACCTGGTATACTGGATGAGGAGCCAGAGGCTTCGATTCAGAATGCGCGTGTTAAGGCTTTAAAGGAAATCAAGGCAACCCAAGGCATATTAGGGCTAATCAACTTGGCTGCCAGAGTCAAGTTACCACTCCAAATTGCAGAATCACTGCCCCAGCTTGAACTCGATGAAGAGGAGTTTTCATTTCTGGTGAGACACTTCTTGGCATTTGAAGGGGAAGCAAAGTTGTTAGCTACTTCAGTTACAGCTCTAGCATTTGCTACCTTTGGACTTTCGTGGGTTAAGCACATCGAGCGTATAAGATGCGAAAGCAATCTTTCGGCAGAAGAAGTGGCTCGTCTTTTTTTGAACCTAGAAAATGTGAAGCATTGCTGGGATATTGTGGCGAGCTTTGGTACAGATGTGGATGATGCGTATTGGCGACAAAAGAGGGCGTTTGGTTTTCGTGGAACATCCGAAGAAATGGAATATTCCGTTTCTCGATATCTTTCTTGTGGCCGTACTCTTGCAGCAATTGAGGCTACACACAAATTTTTGAGTGATGTAACCACATCTACAATTATTATCATTCTTGAAGCAGCAATCACTGAAATAAATGCAAGTACAGATGGAGCTAGTGCTATGATTACGCACTACGTAGAGCATCTGTTTACAGAACTACATACTCGAACAGATATAAGTCGTGAAGAGTTGGCTCGTATGGAGTTTGCATATTTGCCATTGCTTATCAAACGAAATAAGCCGTTAACCTTACACAAGATGCTTGTTGAAAGCCCGGAGTTTTTTATTTCTGCCATCTGTACAGTGTTCAAACCGACTAATGGTGAAGCGCCAATAACATCTGAGCAGGACTGGAAATTAGCTAATGCGGCATATAAACTTTTAAATAGCTTGGATATTCTTCCTGGCCAGGAAGGAGACAGGATCGATTTCGAGAAACTGAAAGCATGGTTTGATGATGTGCGTCACCGAGCTATAGAGGTTGATCGCGTCACAGTAACTGACTCACGCATTGGACATATGCTAGCTCACGCGCCAATTGATCCTGAGGATCAAGTTTGGCCTCATAAAACAGTTCGCCAGCTCATTGAGCAGATCTCGTCTGATAAGATGGAGGGCGCGATTCGTATAGAGCGTGCCAATATGCGCGGTGTGTATACCAAAGCAATCGGCGAAGGCGGGAGGCAAGAGCGTGAACTTGCACAACAAGCGAGGGCCTGGGCTCTTGCAATACCTGATTACCCTCGAACTGCTAGCTTGCTTTATTCAATAGCGGATATGTGGCTTGAAGATGGTGCTCGAGCAGATACCAAGGCTGCGAAAGATGCGCTACGTTGGTAGCCCATTCTCGTACGGTGATCTCATAGGACTGTGAATGGGAGCTGATGCTCCCACCTTTCCCACTTTATCTGGCCTCTTCTACCACTTTCACCTTGGCCTGTTGTAGCCGTTCAAACTTGGCGTGTACTCGATTGGGGTAGAGGTCGGTGTAGATCTGCCAGAGAATGTTGATGTTTCTGTGGCCGGTGACCTGAGCTACCTCATCGATGACGAAGCCTGCCTCAAACAGACGGCAGGCTCCTTCGCGGCGTAGGTCGTGCCAGCGTAAGTCTTCAATACCAAGCTCAGTTCTGACTCGCTGAAAACCGGCGGTGACGCTCTTGCCGTTGTAGGGGAAGATACGATCGTCGGTTCTGGGTTGACGCTTGAGGATCTCCCAAGCCTCACCCAGCAAGGGCACCAGCATATGGTTCCCTATCTTCTTTCTCGGGTCTTTGCGGTCTTCAACCAACACGGCCCGGTTCTTCTCATCTACGCCAGACCACTTGATCTTGCACACTTCGCTTATCCGCATGCAACTCAGGATGGCGAAGTTGAGAAGGTCTGTGTAGGGTATCTTGGCCATACCGTGACTCTGCCGTTTTTCTAACCCTTGGATGATCCTTTCCAGTTCATTGCTTACTGGACGGCGTGTGCGCTTCTGGGCTTTTCCCACCAGTTTCAGGTTGTTGAGGGTCTTGCGTGCTTCCAGGATGAGCTTGTTGTCGACCGGGATATTGAAAACGGGGTTGGCGGCTGCAAAAACAGAACCAAGGTAGCTGATGTCGTGAGCAATGGTGGCTGGAGACGCTCCCGCATCTCTTCTGGCTTGGCAGTGATCGACCAGGTCTTTGATGGTGAGCTCGTCGGCATTGAGCTTGGCGATATCGCAATCGGCAACCAGGTCGAGGCAATAAGCCTTGGTTCTGCCTATGGTTGAGCTGATGGCTGGATGGGCACGGTAGAGCGAAATGAGTTCGCGGATGGTGGGGGCTGGTTGCACCTGGCCTGGCAAACCATCTCGCTCGATCATCGCTACCATCTGCATTCCCCAGCTCTTGGCGTCGGACTGTCTGCCAAAGGGACGGGATTCTCGGTATACTACCTCTTCACCTTTATGTTCCCTGACGGTACAGCGATAGCGTAACTCGCCTTTGCTGGTCTTACGTTTTTCTATTGTGTAGCCGGCCATAGATACCTCGTGGAGTACACCTGCCCCATAAAATGGTGGGGCAGATATGGGGCAGGATCAATCAACAAATGTCTGGAAACACCCGCAAATGACTCAGAAAAAAATCAGTGAAAACCCCGTTAAATCAGGCTCTGAGGCCATATCTGGCAAGCCCGCCCACCGCCAGACATTCTCGATTGCACCCATGCTGGATTGGACAGATCGGCATTGCCGTTATTTTCATCGCCTAATGAGCCGCCAGACTTTGCTTTATACCGAAATGGTCACGACTGGCGCCATCATTCACGGCAAGGGAGATTATCTGGGTTATAGCGAGCAGGAACATCCGATCGCGTTGCAGTTAGGTGGCAGCAATCCAGCCGATCTGGCCCAGTGCGCCAAGCTTGCCGCCGAACGCGGCTATGACGAGATCAACCTCAACGTCGGCTGCCCCTCTGATCGGGTACAAAATGGCCGTTTTGGCGCCTGCCTGATGGGCGAACCTGCGCTGGTGGCAGATTGTGTCAAGGCCATGCGCGATGTGGTCGATATCCCGGTGACGGTGAAGACTCGAATTGGTATTGACGATCAAGACTCTTACGCATTTTTGCAGGCTTTTATTGAACAAGTGCGCGATGCCGGTTGTGACACCTTTATTGTGCACGCGCGCAAGGCGTGGCTGAGCGGTTTGAGCCCCAAGGAGAACCGCGAGATCCCGCCCCTTGATTACCCCCGCGTCTATCGAGTCAAGCAGGATTACCCCGAGCTGACCATAGCGCTAAACGGCGGCGTGACCTCGATGGAGCAGACCTTAGCGCACCTGCAGCAGGTCGATGGGGTGATGATGGGGCGCGAGGCCTATCAAAATCCCTATATTCTGGCGCAGGTCGATAATTTACTGTTCGCTCAGCACAATGCCGTACCTAGCCGTCACGAGGTAGTGCGGATTATGCTGCCCTACATCGAGCAGGAGCTGGCCAAGGGCAATTATCTCTCCCATGTTACCCGCCATATGTTGGGGCTGTTTCAAAACATGCCAGGGGCCCGCGCGTGGCGGCGTCACTTGAGCGAAAACGCCTGTAAGCCTGGGGCTGATATTGCGGTGGTGCTCGCTGCCATGGCCAAGGTGCCAGAGTTAGCAACGACTGAGTCTGAGCTGATTATCACGGGCTAATGCGCTGGCACATAACGCGCAGCAGCAATACTCACATTCAATGCCAGTCCCTATGACTGGCATTTTTACATCTCACGCCAGCAGACTCTAACCAGTCACTGCCGTGGGCATAATTGAGGGCACATGATTGAAGGAACATGATTGAAGGCATCAGAGGTGGAAAGACAGAGGTGAAAGGACAGAGGTGATGTGCGTCACTCCCATCAATGAACAGGGCCGCCGAAGCGACCCGGTTCACACTCATATCCCCGCTCGATCAATGTTTGATCACATAGAGCTGGCGGCTATAGGCCACATCTTCTGGGTTGTTGATGGGATACCCTTTAAGCCATGGCTTGATAAGACGTGCGTTGGTGTACTGGTAGATGGGCGCAATGGGCGCTTGCTCTAGCAAGATGGCCTCTGCTTCCCCAAATAGCTTGCTGCGGGTGGCGCTATCTTGTGTCTTGGCTGCGTCACTTAGCAGTTGGTCATAACGGGCATTGGCAAACCCGGCCATATTGCTGCTGTGATGAGAGCCCCACAGACCAAGAAAGGCAGAAGGATCATTGTAATCAGAGACCCAAGAGGAGCGGATCACTTCAAACTGGCCGCTTTGGCGACTGTCGAGATAGGTTTTCCACTCCTGATTGGTTAACGCCACCTCAGCCCCCAGCTTTTGCTTCCACATACTCGCAATCGCCAGCGCCAACTTTTTGTGCACCTCTGCGGTGTTATACAGCAAGGTCAACTTAAGTGGTTTGTCTGGCCCGTAACCTGCCTCTTTGAGCAGTTGCTTTGCTTTGTTATCAAGCTGTGCCTGGCTGCTGGTCGAGAGCTCGTTCGCGGCAGGTACGAAGTTGGCGGTCACATCGGGGGTAAAGTGATACGCAGGTTTCTCTCCTGTTCCTAGCACCTTGTTGGCAATCACCGCGCGGTCGATAGCATAAGAGAGCGCTTTGCGAACCCGCACATCATTGAGCGGAGCTTGGCGGGTGTTAAAGGCGTAATAGTAGGTGCCAAGCTGAGCGGGGGTGTAGACCTCCCCTGGGATCTGCTGTTTTAACTTGCCATAACGCTCTTTAGCAAAAGACTCGGTGATATGCAGATCGCCAGCCAGATAGCGGTTAGTGGCCGCACTCTCTTGATTGATCGGCATAAAGATAACCTTGGTCAGCACGGTATGAGCCCGATCCCAATAATGAGGGTTTGGCACTAGCTCAATCTCTTCGTTAACCACCCGCTTGCTGAGCACAAATGCGCCGTTACCAACCAATTTACCCGGCTGGGTCCACTGATTACCAAACTGCTCGATGCTGGCTTGATGCAGCGGAGACAAACTTGGGTGACTCAGCAAACTTAAGAAATAGGGTACTGGCTGAGACAACTTCACCTGCAAGGTGTGATCATCGATGGCCTTGACGCCAAGCTCAGTGGCTGGCAATTTGCCAGCCACAATCTCGTCAACCTTATCAAAGCGCGCTAACTGGGCAAACCATGCAAAGGTGGCTGCCTCTTTGGGATCCACCAGCTTGCGCCAGCTATAGACAAAGTCACCGGCTTTAACTGGATCGCCATTAGACCAGCGCGCATCTGGGCGCAAATGAAAGGTAAATAACTGGTTGTCTTTGTTCTCCCAGCTCGCGGCAACCCCAGCCACCGGTTTGCCATCGGGCCCTTGGGTCAACAATCCTTCAAATAGATCCCGTAACACTTGCAGCTCCGGTAGCCCAACCAACTTAAGTGGGCTCAGGCTAGCTGGCTCATCTTTGATGTGGCGAACCACAATTTGCTCAGCGGCGAGTGGGGTTCCTGCAGGAATATCAGCCGCATGAACAGCTGCGCAGCCGAAAATGGCCAGCAAGGGGCTCCATCGTTTCATGGATCGGATCCTTTAAATTATGTGAGGCGGGGAGAAAGTTCGGCAATACAATGTCACCGATTGATGGCAATAATGATATCCCGTTTACCGGTCTGACTGCCAGCCTTCACCACCTACCCCTGTTGGGGTAAGCTGTGACGATTGTCTACATCATTTCACCTAACAAAGAGTCTTCAACGATGAAAGCATGGTTATTGCTGGCCGGTATGTTGAGCCAGAGTGCCTGGGCGCTAGCCCCATGCCAAAGCGAAACCGCTGTGGGCAACTGGTGCGAAATTAGCATTGCCGCTTTACACCCCACCCAAGGGGGCGTCGGTCAAATTCAGGTCGATGAAACCCAAGCGAGCTTAACGGGCATGAGCCCCAAACAACTCGACAAGTTAATGAAAAAGAAAGAGATCCCCGTTGTGATTGCGCCAGATGGTGGCTACTGGCTGGTAGATCGGCATCATTTGACGAAAGCGCTGTGGCAACAAGGGATCACCACCGCCCGCGTTAAAGTGATTGGCCGTCTGCAAGATAAGGCTAACTTCTGGAGCCAGATGCAAAACAATCACTGGGCTTGGCTAAAAGATGAGCAAGGGCAACCGCTGACACCAGAGCAATTACCTACGCGTATCGACTTATTACCTGATTACCCATATCGCACCTTGGCAGGACAGCTGCAAGATGCAGGCTATGTGAACAAAGATAAGCAGGTCTATTTCGTTGAGTTTGCGTGGGCCAGTTGGCTTGGTAAGCAGATGAACTGGGCACCGGTGAACCACGCAAATCTGACGACTCGCCTACAACAAGCCAAGCGGCTCGCGTGCAGCACGGATGCCCAACTGCTACCCGGTTACCCTGGCCAGCAGTGCAACCTGAATCAGGCGAAAACAAGGTTGTAACCCGCAGGCGACAAAACCGGCGGGTTATGTGTGCAGTAAAAAGCGCTCACCCTGCAACAGCTTAAAAGGATGTCATCATGTTAACCCGCACGTTTTTTTCTCTGCTGGCACTAGGGATGAGTGCCGCTGCACAGGCCAAGATTGATGTCGCCGATGGCTATGTGCGGCTATTACCTCCGGGCTCACCGAATACGGCGGCCTTTATGGTGCTCAGCAATGATGCAGATAAACCGGTCAAGCTAGTGGGCGCTACCTCGCAGGCGGCAAAGCGCGCCGAGCTGCATACCCATCTGCACGAAAATGGGGTGATGAAAATGCGTCAGGTGCCAAGTATTGAGATCCCAGCGAAAGGTCAGGTCGCCCTGACACCGGGTGGCATGCACATCATGTTATTTGACATAGCGCCGCTCTCTGAGCTAACGCCGGTGCCATTGACGCTCACCATGGATGACGGTCAGCAGCTGGTTGTGCCGTTACCAGTAAAGCCAATTGAGCCCACCTCGTCAGCGACAAGCATGACGCACTGACATTAGTCGTCGTTAATCGAATATTCATGCTGGGTATTTTGGCTACACCGAGTAAAATAGCGCACTTTTCGATGTATCCAAGAGGAATTACCTAATGAAAAAGACTCTGATTGCTGGTGCCGTATTGGTGCTGTGCAGCCAAGGCGCAATGGCTGCGACTGACTGGAACCTGACTGCCGGCACTGACGTATGGGCTTCTAAGGGCACCAGCGAGAGTTACAATGATGATTGGAATAATTGGAATGACGACGCGGATAACAACTACAACTGGAACGGTTATCTGCAACTGGAACATGGCATCATCTTCCTGCCAAACGCCAAGTTTGAAGTTTCTGATCTGAGCAGCGAAGGCGATCGCTTCAACAAGAATCTGACCGCCTACGATATGAGCCTTTACTATCGTCTGTTTAACAATGACCTGTTCAAAATTGATCTCGGCTTAACTGGTCGTCACTACGACGGTGACTGGTCTTTGGGCAACTGGGGCGGCTCTTACAGCGAAAATAACCTGATGGGTTACGTTGGCACCGAAGCTACCATCCCAGGTACCGGTATCGGCGCCTTTGGTGATGTGCGCGTACGTGATGAAGACAACTATGACTACCGTCTGGGTGCGTCTTACAAGTTCTCTGCAGTCCCTGTTAAACTGCGCGCCGGCTGGCGTGAAGTTAAAGTGGATTACACCAACATTCACCAGTCCATCGACGGCTGGTTCATGGGTGCTGCCTTCACGTTCTAAGTGCACATGGCTTTTGCTATTTGCTGATAAAAAAACGCGCCAATTGGCGCGTTTTTTATTGCAGATGTTTTATGTAGCCGCGATGCACAACCAACCGGCTAACTTAGCTGACTCAGCAGCCAAGCTTACCCTTGATCATCGCAACGATGTCGTTAATGGCCACTTCCTGCTTCTCGCCAGTACGGCGGCACTTGTACTCCACCACCCCATTATCAAGGCTGCGATCGCCAATAACGATAGCGTGCGGAATACCTAGCAGCTCCATGTCGGCAAACATCACCCCAGGGCGCTCTTTACGGTCATCAAACAGTACGTCTACACCGGCCGCTTTCAGCTCGGCGTAGAACTGCTGTGCCTGCTGGGCTACTCGCTCGGATTTGTGCATGTTCATCGGCACGATGGCCACGGTGAACGGCGCAATCGCTTCTGGCCAGATGATGCCGTATTGATCGTTATTCTGCTCAATAGCCGCAGCCACCAGACGGGACACCCCGATACCGTAGCAACCCATCTCCATGGTGACCGACTTGCCGCCTTCGTTGAGCACGCTCGCCTTCATCGCTTCGGAGTACTTGGTTCCTAGCTGGAAGATGTGGCCCACTTCGATACCGCGCTTGAGCAGCAGCTTGCCTTGGCCACATGGGCTTGGGTCGCCTTCTACCACGTTACGCAGATCGGCCACTTCATAAGTGGCGATGTCGCGATCCCAGTTGGCACCGGTCAGGTGGAAGCCGGTCTCGTTGGCGCCGCAGACAAAGTCCGCCAGATGGGCGGCGCTGCGATCAACGATGATGCGACCGGCAAAGCCGACTGGACCGATGGAGCCGGCATCGCAACCGGCGGCAGCTTTGATCTGCTCGTCGTTGGCGAAGGTCAGTGGGTTGGCCACACCTGCAAACTTCTCGGCTTTGATTTCGTTGAGCTCATGGTCGCCACGCAGTACCAGCGCAATGACAGCTTGCTTGCCGTGCTCATCTTCCTCGCCCAGTACCAGCAGGGTCTTGGCGATGGTGGTCGGCGCAACCTTCAGGAAAGCGGCCACGTCGTCGATGGTGTGGACGGCTGGGGTAGCAACCTTGCTCAGAGCCGCGGTAGCCGCAGCGCGCTCGCCAGCGGGAGCCAGCGCTTCGGCCATCTCGATGTTGGCGGCGTAATCTGAGGTATCGGAGAAGGCGATCAAATCTTCACCGCTCTCGGCCAACACCTGAAACTCGTGGGATCCTGTCCCGCCGATGGAGCCGGTATCGGCTTGCACTGGACGGAAGTTCAAGCCCATACGGGTAAATGCGGTGCAATAAGCGGCATGCATTTTTTCGTAGGTTTCGATAAGCGATGCTTTGTCGATATGGAAGGAGTAGGCATCCTTCATCAAAAATTCACGACCACGCATCACGCCAAAACGGGGGCGCACTTCGTCGCGAAACTTGGTTTGGATCTGATAGAGGTTGAGCGGCAGCTGCTTGTAGCTGTTCACTTCAAAGCGCACCAACGAGGTGATCACCTCTTCGTGGGTCGGGCCCAGTACGAAAGAGCGATTGTGGCGGTCAGTCAAACGGCACAGCTCAGGACCGTAATCATCCCAACGGCCAGATTCTTGCCACAACTCAGCAGGCTGCACCACCGGCATAGAAACTTCGATGGCACCAGCATTGTTCATCTCTTCGCGAACAATGTTCTCGATTTTTTTCAGTACCCGCAGACCGGTTGGCAACCAGGCATACATGCCAGAGGCCAGTTTACGGATCATCCCGGCGCGCAGCATCAGCTGGTGGCTGACAATCTCAGCGTCGGAGGGGGTTTCCTTGAGGGTGGAAAGCAGATATTGGCTGGTACGCATCGCGGTAAACCTTAGCTAAAACGGGCGCTTGGCCCTGGATAAATTCAAGGGCGCAATTTTAACAGGCCAGACGTGATGGCCCAAGGGCTAAATTTAACCCAGCCTAACGGCGCGAGGTAACGCCACCCAAAGGGCGCAAACCATTGCAACTCACCGGCTTTTTGTGCCTGCATTTTGGCCGGATCTCCGCTAAACTCGGCGACCTTTTCAAAATGGACGTGGCGGTGCCGCATCCATCTCCCCTTTTTTTGTATTTTTGGAGCCGCTCATGCCGTTAGTGGGACATCAACACCAGATCGAGATCCTGGAACTGACCGACAAAGGAGATGGCAAAGGACGCCTGTTCGATCGCCCTCTGTTTGTCGAAGGTTTGCTGCCCGGTGAACAAGCACTGGTGGAGCTGACCGAGGTCAAGCCAAACTATCTGCACGCTCAGGTGGTCGAGCTGCTCCAGCCCTCTGCCGACCGGATCGCTGACTTTTGCCCCAACACCGAGTGCGGGGGCTGTCAGGTGCGCCCGCTGGCCTATTCGGCCCAGCTCAAGCTCAAACAGGCACTGGTGCAGAGCGCACTGGAGCAGGTCGGGCTGGGTGATACGCCGGTCAAGGATATCCTTGGCATGGAGACGCCCTTTGCCTATCGCAACAAGGCCCAATATGCGGTGCGTGGCTGCGACGCCGGTGCTGAGATCGGTTTTTATCGCAAGCACTCCCACACTCTCATCACCGCCGATGACTGTGCAGTGCAAGATCCGCTGCACGTTGAGCTCAACGCCCGGGTGCGCCACTGGATGCGCGAGCATGACATTGCGGCCTATGACGAAGTCGCCCACACCGGCTGTGTACGTAACCTGATGACCCGTAAGGGGTTTAAAAGTGGCGAGCTGATGGTGGTGCTGGTGACCTTGGGTGAGGCGCTGCCGTTCGAAGCCGAGCTGCTAGCCAGTTTGAACGATCTGCCGGTCACGACCCTGGTGCAGAACATCAACGATGAGCGCACCAACCGCATTTTGGGCACCACCAACCGAGTGCTGCTGGGTGAAGGGGTGATCCGCGATAAGATCCACGAGCTCGAGTTCGAGATCTCGCCCCTCTCCTTCTTCCAGAACAACCCCACCCAGACCGATGTGCTCTACTCCAGCGCCCTTGAGTATGCCGAACTGACCGGCAACGAGACGGTGTTCGACATCTATTGCGGTATCGGCACCATCTCCCTGTTTTTAGCTGGCAAGGCCGCCAAGGTGGTGGGCATTGAGTCGGTTGAAAGCGCCATTAGCGATGCCCGTCGCAACGCGGCCCTCAATGGTATTGAGCACACCGAATTTCACGTCGGCAAAGCAGAGCTGCTCATGCCTGAACTGTATGCCCAAGGGGTCATCGCGGATGTGGTCGTGATGGATCCGCCTCGCAAAGGGTGTGACAAGGCGGTCTTGCAGACGCTGGTGGCCATGGCGCCACGCCGCTTGGTTTATGTCTCTTGCAACCCGCAGACCTTGGCCCGCGATCTCGCTTGGTTGGTCAAGCAAGGCTTCGTGCTAGACGAGGTGCAGCCGGTCGATATGTTCCCACACTCCATGCATGTAGAAGCAGTGGCTCGCCTGAGTCTACCCGCCAAGTCATAAGCTATTGCCCATAAAAAACGACGCCAACTGGCGTCGTTTTTTTTATCTGTGTAGTTAGCGCGAGCCTAGTTGCGGCTACGTTAGTGCCCGCGTTTTAGCTGCCGCTTTGGCGCACTGAGCTGGCGATTTGTTCGAGCAGCTGCTGCCAGCCGGCGCCCAATTCTCCTACTAAGGCGTTATAGCCATCGGCGGGTAAGACTCGCTCCTGACTAAAGGGCACATCTCGCAGCACGGTGCCATCTTCACTAAGCAGACGCCAACGGCCACTCAACACCGCACGACCATCATGACTCCCCTGAAAACGTTCCACCAAAATGGTCAGCACCGGCCCTTTGCGGGCATTATCTTGGCGCACTACCCAACCTGGCAAACGAGCAGAAAGGCCATTGATAGTCAGCTGAGTAAGCTGATCGTCCAGTGCCCCTGCCCAGCGGTTGTACTCGGTAAAATAGAGCTCTTGCCCATCGAGTTGATAGACCAAGCTCACCCGATCAAGCTGGCTGGCGAGGGTCACAGGACTTAGCACCAATTGATGCTGCGGTTGAACCGGCAGCGCCGCCGGTGGTGGAGTTTGTGCATTGAGCGTGTAGTAGTGCAGAGTTGGCTGGCTGCTGCTGCAGCCGGCCAACAACCCAAGCAGGGCGAACGTCAGGATCGATTTTTTCATTGTTTGCCTCGCTTGGGCTCAGGGTCCAATGGACTGGCGCGATCAAAGATAAGTGCATTAGGCCGCTCGTTGAGGGAGTGCGCTAATGGCTGCAGTTCACGCATCAACTGGTTAAGGGTTTGCACCGACTGGCGCAGCTCTTGGTTAGTCTGTGAGTGTGCATCGTAAGTTTGCAACGTCTCTTGCAACTGCTTGAGGCTCTTATTAAGCGAGGCGGGCAGCTGCTGAGTGGCCTCTTTGCCTGTTAGCTTGCTTAAGTTGGCACTGATCTCACTGATATTTTTCAAGGCCACATCCATATTGGTGAGGGACCCGTTGACCTTGGTGAGCGAGGTTGCAATGTCCATATCAACAAACTTATCGAGGATGATATTTACTTTGCGCTCAATCTGATCTAATCCCGCCTGAACGGTTGGGAACACCTGATAACCGGCTAACGTGCGTGCCTTATAAGGTGGCGCTTTCGGGTAGAAGTTCAGATCAAGCACCTTGCCGCCGGTGAGCAGATTTGAGGTTTTCAGGGTACCTCGCAACCCTTCATGAAATTGCTTATCGAACAGGGTGCGCCACTGCTCTTTTTCGGTACTGGCATAGCGGTGGGATAGCCGCTGCACCTCGATGCGAGCCAATACGGGGATTTGGCGATTCTTAAACAGCTGCTCGCCATTCTCATCGATAAGATAAGGCGATGAGATCACAGTACCGACCCGGATCCCGCGATACTCAACGGCGGCCCCAGGGTGCAGGCCACCGACGTTATCTTGAAACAAGAACACGTAGTCGATGAACTGATCCAAACTACCGGCCAGTACACTCGCCTCATCTTGGAACAGGTTAAACCCTCGCATCTGTTTGACCGGCTCCCCCGCCACCCAACCTGGGGGTAGTCCCATGGTGATGCCGCCATCGACTAAATTTTCCAACGAGTCCATTCTGACATTCATCCCCTCACTGCTCATGGAGACCTCAAACCCCGGAGTGACCCAAAAGCGTGAGTTAGTGCTGACCAGTACGTCATAGGGGGCATTGATGAAGATTTGATACTGCATCTCGTTTTTTTCAGGCACAAATTTAGCGTCTTCAACCTGGCCAATGGTAAAACCCTGATAGTTGATGGGCGACCCTTCGCCTAACGCGCGGGTATCACGGCTGCTCAGGGTTAGCCGCAGCCCTTTGGCGTCCAATGACGCCAACGGTGGCTGGTCGAGCATGGCATATTGACGCTGCGCTCGGCCTTTAGTGCCCGGCGAGAGCTCAATATAGGCGCCTGATAATAAGGTCCCAAGGCCTGAGATCCCCTCGCGTCCAATGCGCGGTTTAACCACCCAGAACTGGGTGTCGCTGCGCAGCATACTGGCGGCCGCATTCGTCAATCGTCCTTTCAATATGGCGTGACTGTAATCTTCACTGAGCTCCACGGTCTCAATACGGCCAACATCAACCTCACGGGATCGGATCACCGTCTTACCGGCCACGATGCCTTCGGCAGTGCCGACCGTCAGCGTAAAGTTCGGCCCTTGGGAGTACCAATGCTGAAACAGCATCCAAAGACCGATGAGCAGCGCCAATAACGGCACCATCCAAATTGCGGCGGCAGAGCTCATAAAATCAGAGCCGGGTTTCCACCTGTGTTTACGCTCACTCACGTTCGGGTTCTCCTTGCTGTAAATCCCAGATCAAACGGGAATCAAAACTCATGGCGGCGACCATGGTGATCAAGACAACCCCTGCGAACGCTACAGCCGCAGGGCCGGGGGTAATCGTCATCAAATTATCGAGCCGAATCAGGCCCGCCAAAATGGCAACCACAAAGATGTCGATCATTGACCAACGTCCAACAAATTCCGTCATGCGATAGAGCTTAAGTTTGCCAAGGGGGGAGGTAACATGACCCCGCTGCACCGTATAGCACAGGCCAAATAACGTCACGATTTTAACCAGTGGCACCACCACGCTGGCAAAAAAGATCACCGCCGCCACCGGATAAGAGCCAAGCGACCACAGCAACATCACCCCCCCAAGCAGCGTCGAAGAGGTGGTATCGCCAAGCATGGTGGTGTTCATCATCGGGTAGAGATTGGCAGGCACATAGAGAATGGCGGAGGTAAACAACAGTGCCCACGTTCGATTAAGGCCCCCGGGTTTGCGGGCATGCAGATGAGATCCACAACGCGCACAGCTGTGATCCCCCGCCTCTCCAAGGGCGCCGCAGACATGGCACCCCATCAGCCCACTCGCCATGGCACTGGTGTGTGGCACGATATCGCGCGCCTTGGTTGGGCCAAACATCTGTTGCCACAACCACATTCGATCAAATGAAGAGATCATCTTGATAAGCAACACGGTGTAACCCACGAAAGCCCAAAATGATAACCCCATCTGGATATCTGCCATCCCCATCAGCTTGACCAGCGAAACTAACACCCCGACTAAAAAGACATCCACCATCAGCCAAGGCTTGATCCGGCACAATAAACGCCCAAGGGAGCGCAGCGCATTTTGGTGCAGATCTTTATTAAGACGCCACAACACCAACATGATGGAGCTCATATAAACCAATGGCAGGCCAATCAAAGTCAGGCTCAGTAGCACGGCCAAAAACAGATAGCCCTCATCAACTAGGGTGGTGATGCTCTGTAAAAAGGTCATCTGCTGGCTAAGCCCTTTGGCCGAGAACGACATAAAGGTAAAGCTATTAACCAGTACAAACATGATAAACGCCGCTAGCCCATACGCGATGGGGCGCAGGGTTTGCTGGGGCAGGTGCTGACTGAGCGTGTGTCCACACTGGGGACAGCAGCTTGCCTCCCCCACCGCAAGGGTGGTGGCCGGGATCAGCCGATCGCACTCTTCGCAGGCCGTCGCATCATGGGTATAAAGGGTGTGCTGTTGCTGTGAAACCGAAGCCAAAATAAACCCCCAAATGAGGCTCGCGCTGGAGCCATGGTGAGGGATTATCGCAGTTGTATCGACCAGCGGCCAGCCTTAGTCGCGGATCGATTCGTCAGGGGGAGTGAGAATGACTTTGACAAGGATGTGGCCATTTAGCACAATCAAACGCCATTTTTTTTCAGCGGGACAATAACTTATGACAACTGAATCCCCACATTACGCATCTATTGAGCAAGCATTTTCCCTTGGGAATGGACAAGATTCTGCTCTTAACTGGTTGCGTAAAAACAACACCCATGTTGCTATTTTTTTGGTCAGCGGCATCAAGCTTGAAGGCACCCTCAGCGAGTTTGACCAGTACAGCGTGCTGTTAACGGATGCCCATGGGAGTCAGCAACTGGTCTATAAAGCCAAGATCTCAACCATTGCGATGCATACCGGCCGTCCGCCCGCGAGCATTCAACGCACTCGCAAGCCCCGCGTCTCCATGGCGCCGCGTCCTGCTTATAACGCCCCGGCCCGTTACGATGCTCCAAGCCATGATGATGATAATCAAGGTCACGACAGTCACGAGCCGGCGTGATCGTTATGCGTATTTAGGTGGGTTTATCTAGACGCTTTTATCTAGGCACTTTTATCTAAGCACTTTTATCTAAGTACGATGATCTAGACATGATTGCCCTACCGATCAACTAGAGCCTGCTGGCGCCCAGCTGCCCATTGTCCCATCTTGGCGCCAGTGCTGTTATCGCTTCGAATGGGGCGATATTTTTTTGCCCGTTACGCCGCCACATCGACGGGCTTGCCCTCTTTGACCAAACAGGTTTGCATACCAGCGGCCTTGCCTGCTTGTAAACCAATGCCTGTATCTTCAAACACCAAGCAGCCCGATGAGGCTACCCCAAGCCGATTGGCAACAAGCAAAAACGTATCCGGATTGGGCTTATGTTGATCCACATCATCAGCCGTGACCACCACTGAAAAATAGCGATCGAGCCCAGTGTTACGCAGCACTGCTTCGGCATTAACCCGCGGTGAGCCGGTGCCGATCCCCATCGGGATCACCCCGTGATAACGCTCAACCAGCGCCAACATGGCAGGAAACACCGTGGCCTTGTGCAAGTTGGCGACATAGTGATCGCTCTTGCAGCGGGTCACCGCCAGTGGGTCGAGGGGGATCTGCTGCTCTTGAGCAACCAATCGCGCGATTTTGCGACTGGGCATGCCACCTAGCTCATAAAACCAGTGGGCATCAAAGTGAAAGCCAAACTCGCGGGCAGTATGTTCCCACGCAGCCAAATGCAGCGGCATGGAGTCCACCAAGGTGCCATCGAGATCAAACACGAGACCTTGGAATGTCGAAAGAGTCATAAAGCATGGGACCGCTATAAAAAAGGAGTCTATTTTAGCCAGTGGCCGCCAAATAGAACAAGGCCGCTCATGATGAGCGGCCTTGTTCTCTCGGTGATGACTCATTACCTATTACCTACTACCTACTACCCATTACCCACGCTACGCAATCATCACGGACGCAAACCCATCACGCACCGATCAGTCCCATACCGATAAATAACGCATTCAAGGCTCGTAACATCACCGATGAAGCACACACCCTAACGGGTCTAACAAGGGGATCTCACGACTCACCCTTGCTTATTACCTCTATCGCCAGCATGACTGACAAACCATGCAGGCAGCATACGCATGACCAAATTGCTACGCTGGCGCCAAGAGGTCAGCACAATGGCTAACAGATGCAAGCCAATAAGCCCTTGCAGCGCCCATGTGCACCATAAGTGCCACTCGTCAGCGCCTAGCTCAAAACCCAATTCAGTATTTTGAAACCAGCCACTGCCCGCGGTCGCCAGCACCAGCAGCCACAGTGCCCACACCGCCAATTTGCCACTACCATGATGGCCGGGCGCGGGGGATAACCGCTCACGCAGATCCCGTGCCTGCTGGCGAAAATCATCATGGGTTGGGATCAGGGCGACCAAACGCGCATCCCCCTTGGCAAACGACACGCCCCACAACAGGCGTAGCGTGATGAATCCTATGGCGCCGTAGCCAAGCCACTCATGCCACTCCTCTCCGGCTTCGTTAACCCAAAGGTTGCTGATACAGATCAGCGCCACGCCCCAATGAGTTAACCGAACCAGCCCATCCCAGCGAAAGGGATTAGCCCTTTTGCTTGGCATAGTGGTGGTACTCTTTTTTCAAGTCGTTGACCTTGGCCAGATGCGCGCGCGCTTTGGTCAAATCACCGGCCTTGATCGCCACTAAACTTGCGTCGAGTTCAGTTTGAACTTGGTTCATACCAACGATGAATTTCTCTTTCTTCGCTGCGGGCATGTTCTTCTGCTTTGCCACATCTAACTGCGCTTTCATCTCGTTGATGTACTTCGCCATGGAAGCAGCATCATCCGCTTTCACCGCCTGCTTGTAGTTAAAACCAATCTTCTTCATTGGCTGCTCAAGCTCCCCAGCCATGGCTGGCAGGGTCATCAAGCCGAACATCAGCGGCAACAACAGTGGGCGAATCGTTTTCAACATGGGGTGTCCTTATTAGCGTTTTATTACAATTAATGATCGAATTGTTAGGGCTACTTATGAATCTAAACAATGCCTTAACATCAACATAATGCCACGACTAATGGTAAAAGGTTGGTGAAAAATGCTGTTTTTGATAGCTAATGGTGATGGATATGCCAGCACCTTGATCATTGCCCCTATATCTCCCCCCTTTGCCCAATCTAAGCGCTCACTGACGCTCTTGCTCACGGGCAATCGCCCGCCAACCGATATCTTTGCGGTAAAAAGCCCCGTCCCAGTGGATGCGCCGAGCCAACTGATAGGCCCGCTGCTGAGCCTCTGCGACCGTGTAGCCTAGCGCCGTCGCGCACAGCACTCGGCCACCCTGGGTCAGGCTGGTATCGCCCTTGAGCCGAGTGCCGGCATGGAACACCTTCTCGCCTGCAACCTCATCGACCGGCAAGCCGCTGATGGGGTGATGGCTGCTGTAATCGCCAGGATAGCCACCCGCTGCCAGTACCACACCAATGGCAGTACGGGGATCATACGCGACCGCACATCGATCTAATGTGCCCTCGCAGGCGGCAAGGCACAGCGCCACTAAGTCAGACTGCATCCGCAGCATAATGGGCTGGGTTTCAGGGTCACCAAAACGGCAGTTAAACTCGATGACCTTAGGATTGCCTGCGCCATCGATCATCAGACCGGCGTAGAGAAAACCGGTGTAGATATTGCCTTCCGCCGCCATGGCGCGCACGGTCGGCATGATCACCTGCTCCATCACCCGTTGGTGCACCTCGTCGGTCACTACCGGCGCCGGGGAGTAGGCCCCCATCCCTCCGGTATTGAGACCGGTATCCCCCTCACCCACTCGCTTGTGATCCTGACTGGTGGCCATCGGCAAGACCTGTTCGCCATCGACCATCACGATAAAGCTGGCCTCTTCGCCGTCGAGGAACTCCTCGATCACCACCCGAGAGCCCGCCTCGCCAAAGGCATTGCCAGAGAGCATGTCGCGCACCGCGTCTTGCGCTTCTTGCAAAGTCATGGCGACAATCACCCCCTTGCCCGCCGCCAGACCATCAGCCTTGATGACGATAGGGGCGCCCTTCTCGCGCAGATAAGCGAGCGCAGGCTCCACCTCGGTGAAGTTCTGGTACTCGGCAGTCGGGATGCCGTGACGGGCAAGAAAATCTTTTGCGAACGCTTTGGAGCCTTCTAACTGGGCCGCCGCCGCGGTCGGGCCGAAAATAGCCAGACCGGCGGCGCGGAAGGTATCCACCACCCCGTTTACCAACGGCGCTTCTGGGCCCACTATGGTAAGAGCTATCTGCTGAGCGTTGGCAAAAGCCAATAGCCCTTCGATATCAGTCGCCTCAATGGCGACGTTCTCGACGCCCGGCTCAAGCTGGGTGCCCGCATTGCCGGGGGCAACGAAGACCCGCGTCACCAAAGGAGATTGCTTGGCCTTCCAGGCCAGCGCATGTTCACGGCCGCCATTACCAATGATCAGTACTTTCATCGTTTCCCTCGCGTTTATATGTGGCAGTCACTAAAAAAGAGACAACAAAAAGGCCGCCATGGGCAGCCCTTTTTCCATCAATGCCTGAAATGGCGCTGGTGGGTAAACACCATGCACATGCCGTGCTCGTCGGCCGCGTCAATCACCTCACTATCGCGCATCGAGCCACCTGGCTGGATCACGCAAGAGATGCCCGCCTCAGCCGCCGCATCGATACCATCGCGAAACGGAAAGAAGGCGTCAGACGCCATCACCGAGCCCGCCACCGTCAACCCTTCATCCGCCGCCTTGATACCGGCAATCTTGGCCGAATAAACGCGACTCATCTGACCTGCACCAACGCCGATGGTCTGGCCATCTTTGGCGTAGACGATGGCATTGGATTTGACGAACTTAGCTACCTTCCAGCTAAACAGCAGATCTTGCAACTCAGCCTGGGTCGGCTGGCGCTGGCTGACCACGGTCAAGTCGCCCAGGGTCACCATGCCGAGATCCCGCTCTTGTACCAGCAGGCCACCGTTAACGCGTTTAAAATCAAACCCTTGCGCGGAATCTGTCCATTGACCGCACTCAAGCAGTCGCACATTTTGCTTAGCCGCCACCGCGTCGCGGGCCGCTTGGCTGACGGTCGGCGCAATGATCACTTCGACAAACTGGCGAGCCACGATGGCCGCCGCAGTAGCCCCATCTAACTCGCGGTTGAAGGCGATGATGCCGCCAAAAGCAGAGGTAGGATCAGTCTGGTAGGCGCGATCGTAGGCACTGTGCAGGTCATCGCCGATGGCCACCCCGCAGGGGTTGGCATGCTTGACGATGACGCAGGCGGGCTCGCTGAACGTTTTCACACACTCTAGCGCCGCATCAGTATCAGCGATGTTGTTATAAGAGAGCGCCTTGCCCTGCAGCTGGGTAGCACTGGAGACAGAACCCGGGGCGGTATGGGCGTCGCAGTAGAAGGCGGCAGCCTGATGGCTGTTCTCGCCGTAGCGCATGTCCTGCTTTTTGATGAACTGGCTGTTGAAGGTGCGCGGGAAGCGGGATTCCTTGTCACTCTCCTTGTCACCCCCCTTGTCACTCTCCTTATCACTCTCCTTGTTATCACCGTAGGAAGGCACCCCATAACGAGGAACAAGGGTACCGAAGTAGTTGGCGATCATGCCATCGTAGGCGGCGGTGTGCTCGAAGGCGGCAATAGCCAGATCGAAACGGGTCGCCAGTTTCAGGCTGTTGCCGTTGGCATCCATTTCGCGAATCACCCGATTGTAGTCGGCAGCATTGACGACGATGGCGACATCTTGGTGGTTTTTAGCGGCAGAACGCACCATGGTCGGGCCGCCGATGTCGATGTTCTCGACCGCATCAGCCAGGGTGCAGCCTGCGTTAGCCACGGTAGCAGCAAAGGGATAGAGGTTGACGACCACCATGTCGATAGGGGAGATAGCATGCTCAGCCATGATGGCGTCATCTTGATCTCGACGGCCGAGGATGCCGCCATGGATCTTGGGATGTAAGGTTTTGACCCGGCCAGCCATCATCTCAGGAAAACCGGTGTAATCACCGACCTCGGTGACAGGTAGGCCCGCCTTGGCCAATGATTTGGCGGTGCCGCCGGTAGAGAGCAGAGCAACGCCACGCTCGCTCAGTGCCTTGGCAAATTCCACAATGCCAGTTTTGTCAGACACACTCAGCAGTGCACGGCGGATTGGTCGAGCTTGTTCCATCACGCTATCGTCCTCATAAGGGGGCCGTCCATGGGCTGCGAGGCGCAACACAGAGTGACCCCAAATAAATGGAAGGGGGTATTTCACAAATCACGCTCGGCCAAAGGCTGAAATGAGGTAAGCATGCTTTAAGAAATGCCCGTTTGACGCAGCACTCTGTTATGGCGGGGCATTTTACACAAAGAAAGCTGATTTTGGAGTTTTTTTATCTCAGCAAAGCCATATAGGGCGAGGGATTAAACGTTTGCTATCAAAGTTATCAATAATGTTGATTGAGTTCATTTTTGCTCAAAAAACACCCACAAAGGTGGCGCTTTACGCTCCCTTTTATGCCCTTAACTGGTAATCATTAACCAAAGAGGTGATAGTAGATTGAGATAAAAAAATAGATAAAAAGCAGATAAAGCGGATGTCGAACCTTGTTGTAACCAAAATCGAGCAAAGAACAACCATGTATCGGATCGGTGAATTGGCCAAGGCGTGTAACGTCAAGGCTGATACCCTACGTTTTTATGAAAAGAGCGGTCTTATCCTTGCGAGGGCTCGTAGTGAGTCTGGCTACCGGCTTTATAGCGATGACGATAAGCGGCGGCTGGAGTTTATTATTCGCGCCAAATCGGTGGGTTTCTCACTGGCTGACATTGGCGAGTTACTCGACCTTGATACCCATAAAGCCCGCGTCACCTGCCAAGAGGTCAAAGCGCTGGCTGATGCTAAGTTGGCGCAGGTGGAGCAAAAGCTCAGCGAACTGGCCCGTTTTCGCGACAATCTGCGCGAGCTCTCTCATATTTGCTGCGGCGGGCCTCGCTCGGCCGAGCACTGCGCCATCCTCGAAACCCTCGAATCTGGCGCCCCCGTCAACCATCTGCATGAACATGAGCATGAGCATGGACATCACCGCGATGAGCCTTGACCGATTTGCTGTGCCTTGTTTGCTTTAAATAGGCTGCGTTAAATGAGCGGCTTTGAATGCGCCCCCTTAAATCATCCGGCATTCATCATGCCTTTAGCGTTAAGCGTTAAGCGTTAACATCGCAAAGCCCTGTTCATCTTGCACCTTACTCATCCATAAATAGCTCAAGCAGCACATTGAGGTAGCGATGACCTAGCGGGGTGAGCTGCCAGCAATCCCCTAAATCGTCGATGAGATCCTTGCTCTTAGCGATCGCCAACACGGTGGCAACCTGTGTCAATGGCAGTCCGGTATAGGCCTCAAACTCGGCCTTAGGGGCTGGTTCAAATAGCCTAAATCGGTTCATAAAGTACTCCAATGGCAGCTCATCTGCCGTTACCTGCCACTGTTCATCTAGATAGGGGCGGCTTGGGTCTAAATAGCCTTTAGGGTGCTTGACCTTAGCAGTGCGCAATATTTCACCGGCACCAAGGTCGGTGACCTTGCCGTGCGCGCCACAGCCAATGCCCAGATAGTCACCAAAGCGCCAGTAGTTAAGGTTATGGCGACACTGATAGCCCGCTTTGGCATACGCCGAGATCTCATATTGCTGATACCCACTGGCGGTGAGCATGGCGTGCCCTTGCTCGTAGATATCCCACAGCGTGTCATCATCGGGCAACCGAGGGGGTTTTGAGGCAAACGCCGTGTTGGCTTCAATCGTGAGTTGATACCAAGAGAGGTGGGGCGGCGCGCAGTCTATGGCCTGCTGCAGATCATACAGGGCATCATCCAAACTCTGATCGGGCAGGCCATGCATCAGATCTAAATTAAACGTCGGCAGCGCAATGGCATGGGCCAATTTAGCGGCGTTGCGCGCCTCTTCTGGGCCATGTATGCGGCCAAGGCGGGTCAGTTTTTCCTGCTGAAAGCTCTGCGCTCCGATAGAGATACGCGTAATTCCTGCACGTTTAAAACCGGCGAACTTGTCAGCTTCTACCGTGCCGGGATTGGCCTCCATGGTTATCTCGCAGTCGGCACTGAGCGCAATGCGCGCCCGCACCCCGTCGAGCAAGGTTTGCATCGCTGCCACGGTTAATAGGCTCGGGGTGCCGCCGCCGATAAAAATAGAGCTCAGCGTCCGCCCCTGCACCCACTTTAAATCCTGATCCAGATCCCCTAGCAGGGCCGCCACATAGTCAAGGTGAGGCAACTCCCCCTTCTGGGCGTGAGAATTAAAATCGCAATAAGGGCATTTTTGAACGCACCAAGGCACATGAATGTAGAGCGACAGAGGGGGCAATTGCAGCATGACAGTTCCAATAAAATAGGGGCGCAAGGCCCCCATGGTAGATGACGAGATAACATCGATGGGGCTAGTTAAGGCTTAAAGCCCAGTCAGTGCCGCTTTTAATTGGGCCAGCGCCTGACCACGGTGGCTGAGCTGATTTTTTAGTTCGCTCGCCATTTGGGCAGCGGTGCAATGATGCTCAGGGACGAAAAATACCGGGTCATAACCAAAGCCATGCTGGCCTTGCGGCGCATCTAAAATCATCCCCTCCCAGCTTGCCTGACAAATAATGGGGGTCGGATCATCGGCATGGCGCATATACACCAGCACACACCAAAAACGGGCACATTTAAGATAATCAGGCGCCCCAGCCAATTCGCCGAGCAACTTATCGATATTATCCTTGTCGCTGGCGCTATTACCGGCAAAGCGGGCGGAGTAAACCCCAGGCCGCCCGTGCAGCAGATCAACTTCTAACCCCGAATCATCGGCCACCGCAGGCAAGCCGGTAATGCGCGCAGCGTGGCGGGCTTTGATGATGGCATTTTCCACGAAGGTTGTGCCCGTCTCATCAGCATCAGAGACCGCAAACTCGCTCTGTGGGATCACCTGGATCTTCATATCGGCTAGCATGGCTGCCAATTCTGCCACCTTTTTCCGGTTCCCTGTTGCTAAGACAAGCTTGTTCATTGCACACCTCTATAAAATAATCTGCGCATTCTATGCGCCGTCCTCCGTTAGTAAAAGTGCCAATTACCCCCGCACCTCCCCTTTATTGGGGCCAATACCGCTTGGCCTGCGACTATTTTTTGCCGCAACTGGCCTTGTCATCATGGCGTTTGCGATTAAATACCCGTTTTAATCATGACCAAGAATTCGTAGACTCGCGCCCACTTCCTTTCTCTTGCTAACCAACGAGGCGTCCGATGCCATTGATCCTGTTACTGGTCCTGCTGGTGCTATTTAGCCCACTGGCTATCGACATCTATCTGCCTGCTATTCCCCAAATGGCTACACAGTTAGGCGCCAAAGTAACACTGATGCAAGGCACGATTACCTGGTTTTTATTTAGCATGGGATTAGGGCAACTCCTCGTCGGACCGCTGGCCGATCGCTATGGCCGCAAGCCCATCGCCTTAGGCGGCGTGCTGCTTTATGGCTTAAGTGCCCTCGCGGCAGGTTTTGCCGCCAGTTTAGGTGAGCTGATGCTCGCTCGGGTGCTACAAGGGTTTGGTGCCTGCGCGACCTCGGTGGCCGCCTTCTCGGTAGTGCGTGACAGCTACGGCCCTAAAAAATGTGGCCAGATGATCTCTTACCTCAATGGCGCTATCTGCTTTATTCCGGCGCTCGCCCCGCTGCTAGGTAGTTGGCTCACCGCCACGGCGGGCTGGTCTGCCAACTTCTGGTTTATGGCAGGCTACGCCTTGGTGGTGGGCTGCTGGCTCATTTGGCGCATGCCAGAGACTCGCCCCGATGAGACCCACAGCGCCGGCGCGCTAATTAGCTGGTCTCGCTACAGCCCGGTGCTGCGATCCTCAAGCTTTGTGTTTAACGCCCTCTTGTGCATGCTGGCGATGGCGGTGATCCTGGCTTACGTTACTGCCGCCCCGGTGCAGTTGATGGTAAAACTTGGGCTCACCATGAGCGGTTTTAGCTATTGGTTTACCGCCAATGCGGCGCTCAACATTTTGGCGTGCTTCATGGCTCCCCGTTTTATTGCCACGCTAGGGCCAAGGCGCACCTTGCAGATCGGCCTATTGGTGTTGTTACTCGCCGCCATCATCTTGACCCTTACGCTGCACATCGCCCACCCACTCGCGATGATGGGGCCCGTGTTTCTTTCAAGCATTGGTTTTGCCATGATTTTAGGCGCCGCCGCTGGCATGGCGCTGGCCCCCTTTGGCCACTGTGCTGGCACTGCTGCCGCCTTGCTTGGACTCTTTCAAATGAGTGGTGCTGGGGCGCTAGTTGGCCTAACTGGCGCCTTGATCCACGACCCCCTCAGCCAGCTGGCACTGCACATGTGGCTGCTGCTACCCCCACTGCTGATCCTCATGACCCGCCGGGGCCGCAGCTGGTGTTTGTCGTAGCGCCAGCGGTTTCGTTATAACCGCACAGTGCTAGCAACAAGGTGCTAGCAACCGTGCCATTGCAGAGACGAGCCATCCCACTTGGCCCTAGATAGTGGTATCAGGGCCATCGCCCCTGCTCGTTATCCCTTAACTTGCCCCTCACTTAACCAAAGCGGAGACCCCCGATGAGCCATCCTCTCAATGCCGCCCTCGTTGGCTACGGTTTTGCAGGCAAAACCTTTCATGCCCCCTTCCTCACGACCACCCCGGGGTTATCCCTACGCTGGGTCGTCAGCCGCGATGCGGCCAAGGTGCATGCCGATCTACCTGACTGCCAAGTTGGCTCCCTCGCGCAAGTATTACAAGATGAACAGGTCGATCTCGTGGTAATCGCCACCCCTAACGATACCCACGCCCCCCTTGCCCGTCAGGCACTGCTGGCAGGTAAACATGTGGTGATCGACAAGCCCTTTGCGCTGGATGTGGCACAGGCGCAGGCGCTCGTCACCCTGGCGCACCAGCAGCAACGACTGCTCAGCATTTTCCATAACCGCCGCTGGGACAGTGATTTTTTAACCCTTCGTCGGCTGCTAGCAGCAGGCACCTTGGGGCCGCTCACCCAGTTCGAGTCGCACTTTGATCGCTATCGCCCACACGTGCGCCAACGCTGGCGAGAAGCAGGTGGCCCGGGCGCTGGCCTTTGGCTTGATCTTGGCCCGCACTTGCTCGATCAGGCAGTGCAGCTATTTGGCCAACCAGAGTGGCTACAGGCGGATTTAGCCCAGCAGCGCCAAGGCGCCCTCAGTGATGACTATTTTCATGTGGTGCTCGCTTATGGGGAGCTGCGGGTAATCTTGCACGGGAGCTGCTTGGTATCGGCTAATGTGCCTCGCTTTGCTATCCATGGCCAAGCAGGATCCTTTGTCAAATTTGGGATGGACGGACAAGAAGATCAGCTCAAGCAAGGATTACGACCACCGATGCCAACGTGGGGGATCGACAATCAACTCGGTCAGCTCAGCACCATCATCGATGGTCACTTACAGCAGCGCGCCGTACCTAGTGAGGCGGGGGATTATGGCGCCTACTACCGAGGAGTTTGCGCCGCTATCAAGGGCGAGGGGCAAAACCCAGTACCGGCCAGCGAGGCGCTCACCGTGATGGCACTGCTAGATCTGGCCCGCCAAAGCCACCTTGAAGGTAAGCGGCTAACCTGTCAGAAGTTGTCGGGCACGTTCATTGGCCATTCAAATCAGCCTGCGGCCTAAATTTTTGTTAACACGGAAAAAAAACGGCAAAATGGCTGCGTTTTCGTACAAAAATGGGGCATTTAAGCTTTTTTATAGTGAAAGGATGCCGCGATAGCCGTTTTTTTATCCATAAAATACGCAAATGTGATTGCGATAGCCATTTTCAACACTGACTAATGAGGCTATACTGCGCCGCCTACTGTGTCCCGGCCTCTATCAATTAACACCGGGTACCTGTGGGCTCTGTGATGGTTGTATCAACCATCTCTCCAATTTTTTGAGGGAATGCACATGAACAAAGTACTGGTAGCCGGTATCCTGGGTCTGATGTTGACCGCTTGCGGTCAGAAAGAAGAAAAAGCTGCCGCTCCTGCTGCTGCTCCAGCCGCTGAAGTTTCTGCAACTGTAGAAAAAGCTGCTGATAAAGTAACTTCTACCGTTACCGACGCTGCTAGCCAAGCGACCGCAACTGTAGAAAAAACAGCTGCTGACGTAGCTACCAAGGTTGACGCTGCAGTGAGCGATGCTAAAGCTAACTAAGCTTGCACCTCATTCGAAGACGGGCCAGAAGTTCACTTCTGGCCCGTTTTTTTATCCGCAATTTAAGCCGCGAGGTCAGTACCTCTCTTCCCAAAGGGTAACGATGGCCCCGTGAGATGGCCCAGAGTACGCAGGTACAGATCCAACATCAGCGGCGCCATGTCGGGAGCACCGCGTCAGATGGGGCGGGCCGTGTTGAAATAAGACCGCGCCATTAAGGCTCTTTGTGCCTTAGCCACTCATCTCGCAGCAAGGTGTAGTGCGCATGATCCACCACCCGATCGCCCAAGCGCTCGGCACGTCGAGTGATCCCCTCTTGTTGCATGCCAAGGCGCTCACACACGGCGCGGCTAGGCTCATTCTCAGTGGCGACACGGATCTCCACTAACGCCATCCCCATCTCTTCAAAGGCATGGTGAAACAGAGCCTGACAGGTCCGCGTAATAATGCCATTGCCTTGCCAGCGCTCTGCCAGCCAATAACCAATGACCACTTTGCCAAGCTGATGATCGATGCTGTTGTACCCTATTACCCCCACCATCTCACCTTGATACTCGATGGCGGTGGTCAAGCCTTCGCTGCGGGCAAACTTCTCAATGGCGCTGCGAATAAACAGCACACAGTCAGCAGGACGTTGGATCAGCGCAGGCCACGGTAGCCACTGAGAGAGATACTCTCGGTTGTTATTACAAAGAGTAAACAACTCACTTGCCATGTCAGGCTGTAAAAAGAGCAGGGCCAATTCATCGTCTAACTGCCATGAAAACATGAAATTCTCCTTTTAAATCAGGCATGAAGTAGCGAACCCTCGACGCGTGTCAGCAATGTAGACAATCAAGGCGAGTGGCGCTACCCCTTTGATCTCCTGCCGACGCAGACTTGATTGACTGAGGGACGAATGGACTGATTAGTAACGGATTAGCAGATGGCTTGATCAACAAAACCGGCTCGTCGATACCCCACAACAAAAACCCCGCCAAGGCGGGGTGTTGATCATCTCTTCGCCGCGTTATCAGCGCAGATCAATGCTCGCGAGTCTGGCGGAACAGCACGTCAGCATGGCGCTCTTGCGCCAACCGCAAGTTAACCATGGTCGGCGCGATATAGGTGAGGTTGTCACCGCCATCAAGAGCCAAGTTGACCTCGTTTTTGCGCTTAAACTCTTCGAACTTTTTAACATCCGTCCCCTCTACCCAGCGGGCAGTGGAGACGTTGACCGCCTCATACAAGGCTTCGACGTTGTATTCGCTCTTAAGGCGCGACACCACTACGTCAAACTGCAGCACACCGACGGCGCCCACGATCAGATCGTTACTGATAAGTGGACGGAACACCTGCACCGCCCCCTCTTCAGAGAGCTGAACCAGCCCTTTGAGCAGCTGTTTTTG
The DNA here is from genome assembly GCA_051652185.1 of Aeromonas sp. GTDB lineage: Bacteria > Pseudomonadota > Gammaproteobacteria > Enterobacterales > Aeromonadaceae > Aeromonas. Next base: position 24,185 of record JBOFTS010000063.1, on the reverse strand, counting down.
CTTGAGTGGATCACGCAGACGAATACGACGGAACAGCTCTGGGGCAAAGTTTGGAATACCGGTGAATTTAAGACTTTCACCCTGGGTAAAGGTATCGCCAATCTGAATAGTGCCGTGGTTATGCAGCCCAATAATATCGCCAGCACACGCTTCTAACGCTTGCTCGCGGTCACCGGCCATAAACGTCACCGCATCGGTGATATTCACATCTTTGCCGATCCGTACGTGGCGCATCTTCATGCCTTTGTCATAGGTCCCTGAGACGATCCGCATAAAAGCGATACGGTCACGGTGCTTTGGATCCATGTTGGCCTGAATTTTGAACACAAAACCAGAGAACTTCTCTTCGGTAGCGGCCACTTCACGGCTCTCTGCCTTGCGCGGCATGGGCGAGGGCGCCCAGTCGGTCAGGCCATCGAGCATATGGTCGACGCCAAAGTTACCAAGGGCGGTACCAAAGAACACTGGGGTCATCTCGCCGGCAATAAATGCCTCGTGATCAAATTCAGGAGAGGCGCCTTGCACCAGCTCCAACTCCCCTCGCAGCTGCGCCGCCAGATCTTCGCCGATAGCGATGTCGAGCTCTGGGTTATGGAGCCCTTTGATGACACGCTTTTCCTGAATGGTGTGGCCCTGACCGGTCTGATACAGATAGGTCTCATCTTTATAGAGGTGATAGACCCCTTTAAAAGATTTACCGCAGCTAATCGGCCAGGTGATAGGAGCGCACATGATCTTTAGCTCCCGCTCGACCTCGTCCATCACTTCCATCGGATCGCGCACTTCGCGGTCCATTTTGTTCATGAACGTCAAGATCGGGGTATCCCGCAGCCGGGTCACTTCCATCAACTTACGAGTTCGATCTTCAACACCCTTAGCGGCGTCAATGACCATCAAGCAGCAGTCCACCGCCGTCAGGGTACGATAGGTATCTTCAGAGAAGTCCTCGTGACCTGGGGTATCGAGCAGATTGACCAAGCAATTGGCGTAGGGAAATTGCATCACCGAGGTCGTGATGGAGATACCACGCTGCTTCTCCATTTCCATCCAGTCAGATTTAGCATGCTGACCTGACCCACGGCCCTTGACGGTACCGGCCCGTTGAATGGCCTGTCCAAACAGCAGGACTTTTTCGGTGATGGTGGTTTTACCCGCATCCGGGTGCGAAATGATCGCAAAAGTGCGTCTCTTGGAGACTTCACTTAAAAATTCAGCTGACATAATTCAACGTTCTTCTATTGAGCGGTGGCATCAGCCACCGTGGGAATAAATCCGGGATGCCGCATTGACTCACGGTCCGGCATCGGTACGCAACAAGCTACTTCCGCAGGCATAGCGCCAACCGGTAGCAGAAAAGGCGTGTTGCGTGACATGGGTCTTCTTGCCTGAGTCAAAGCAAAATTGCGCGACATTATACCCGCGCGGATGAAAAATACCCAGCATGACAAGCGCCCATAATGCGGCGCCTTAACGGTTAAATTAGGGGTCAATGGCGAGCGGCTAGGGTTTGTGTTGCCAGCGGCGCAATAGCCTTCCACGCAAACCACAATCAAGTAGCCAGCTGTTATCAAATACCCGCAGCAATGCCGGTTTAGCGTGGCGCGACATGGCCACCCCATGAAAGCGGGTCTGCTGCTGGCGATGGCGGTTCATCTGATCGAGCAAGGCATGCGGCAAGCGTTGGGCAATAAAGTCAGAAATCACCAATACATCGGCATTGGCAAAAGCCGGGTCGTTAAGCTTTACAAGCGCCTGCTCAAGGCAAGGCACCAGATCGGTACCGCCATGAAAGCTCATAGATAAAAAGCGCTCGGCTTTGTCTAAGCCCGTTTGTGCAGTGATCTCAAGAGTGGTGATGTCGGTAGAAAACAGCATCAAGTAGCAGCGGCGCTGCTCACTCATTGTCATCTTGAGGAGGGCTAAAAATAGCGCCTTCGCGCACTCTTCTGGGTATCCCCCCATAGAGCCAGACGTATCAACACAGACGATAAACGGCCCCCGCGGTTGCAGCTGCGTTCCGCCTTGCGCAGGCGTTCGCAGCATAATGCGCTGGCGCGGTAAGGTGCCCCGTGACTGATAGCTAAGCAGCTGCCGATCTAAATAACGGCGATAAAATTCCAGTTCAAGCTCTGGCAAGCCAAGCATCACCAATTCACTTGGCAGCAACCGCATCAAATCGTTGCCCTGATGAATGCCGACCAGATCGTCTGGCACATCATCACTTGGCGCCGGCTCGAGTTCACGTACGGCAACCGGTGGCACCGATTGCTCTAACGCACTCTGATCCCGCTCACTGCGCCCAAGCTGGGCAGCAATCTGCGCCAGTAACGGCTCTTGCTGCAACATCCGTGCGTACTGCTTGATCAGCACCAAACTGCGGGGATGCCAGCGCCCCTGCGCCAAATCCCATAGGCCACCGGCGCACACCTCGGTAGGATCGAGGGCATCGGCTAAGGTGCGGCTGGCAAGGATCTGATCCTCTATCTCTTGGCGCTGTTTTTCGCGCTCGGCTTCGGCAATGTGTTGCTGCAATTGCAGCAGACTACCGACGAGACTCCCTCGCCACTTGTCGATAAAAAGCTGGCGCAGCCCTTCGCTCGGATGAGCCATTAACTGGCGCACCAACGTGCGGGCTTCACCGGCGAATGGACTGTATTGATCGAGCGACACCAATAGGCTTGGCAGACGGCCCATCAACTCAGTCATCGACAGCTGCCGATGGGCTTGATAAAGCAGATACTCCTGCTCAAGTGCCACCGGTACCGCTTTGTGGCGGATCTCTTCGCCAAGCTGCTCGCTCCAGCTTTGCAGACGTTTTTTTAACACCCCTCCTTGCTTGGGCGATCGCTTGATAAATTCTGAGATCTTCGGTGAGGCGGCCAGTAACAGCGCCACCTCGCCCACCAGATCGCCTTCGCTAATCAGCAACCCCAGATCCAACATTCCAATTTCAAGCATCTGCGATCCCTATAACTGCAAGCATCCGCGCCGCTTATCTATCTGTTTCACCTGTATCTCATTCATCTTCATCGAGCCGAGGTAAGCGCTGGCGCCATTGTTCAAGTTCACTACCCAGCAATTGAAGATCCCGATTGAGCACAAAAAAGCTGTCTTCGACCTGTTGCAGCCAGTGCGAGCCAATAAACAGGTGCGGTTGCTGGCGCTCGAACACAGTGCGCTGCTGCTTCAAATCGTGCATCAGCTTATTAAGCTGGCACTGCTGCTCATCTAAGGTTTGCAACCAAGGCGCCAACACAATGTCAGGGATGGGGTTGCGCTCCACCAGCATCAGCGGGATCTGCTGGCGCTGAGTGTCTAGCACATAGAGCCGTAGCTCATCATCAATCACCAGCTGATAATGCCCCTCACAAGGATTACCGAGTGCATGGCCCACCAACGGATCGCTAGTAGGCCGCCAGTGAGAAAGCAAGGTGCGATCAAACACCAGCGTGCTGGTTAGCCGATCCGGCTCACCCCCCTCTAAGGCGGCGGGATTGAGCAACTTAATATGCACCTGCCGGCCAAAGGATTTGGCATTAGTAAGGGGCAACTCGATGCCTCTTGCTCGGCGGCCAAACCACTGCTTACGCTGGCGCGCCTTGCTACACAGGCGCAAGGTGGCAAGGTGCTTGAGTTCGGTAAACTGCTCACGCAGGGCCAGCAACTGACGGGTCAACGCCAGTTGCCCATAGCCGTAGAGGCGAGAAAATTCGGTCATCATCTCAAGCAGGGCCGTACGAGAGGCCTCGTCGTGCCAGAGGCAATCTTTAAACAGCAACAAATCCAGTGGCGCAACTTCATCGCGGCCATTAAAAAACGCACTCGCCTTAATCAACCGCACCGCCTTTTTCCAGCGCCGATCAGAGACATAACAGCGATGGGCTAACTGGCTATCAAGCTGTTGACGCAGTTGATAAATCAGCTCAAAGCAAGCGTCGGGCAAACGCACTTGCTCAATCTGCCGTTGCCAGAGCGCATATTCATCCCCTTCGATTTGCAACGACTCAGGCAAATGAGGCGGTGCATCACCGTCGCTGGCCAGCATCGCCTGAAAGTTGGCCTTCTCTTGCACCCTGTCCATCCAGATCCGCACCAACATCCGATCGTAGAGGGCATCGAGCCCACTCTCAGGGGCCGGAAGTTCATTAGATGCGGTGACCAGCAACCGCATCGGGATCGGGTGCTGACTATCGCCATTGCGAAATTGCCGCTCATTGATGGCGGTCAACAAGGTGTTGAGAATGGCGGGGCCGGCCTTCCAGATCTCATCTAAAAACACCACCTCCGCCTCGGGCAAGTAGCCCGTGGTCAGACGTAGATATTTCCCCTCTTCCTTTAGCGCCTGAATTGAGAGTGGGCCAAACACCTCCTCTGGGGTACTAAAGCGGGTCATGAGATATTCAAAATGACGGGCATCGCGAAAGGCCAACTTAAGGCGGCGGGCAATCAAACTTTTGGCAATACCGGGGGGGCCCAATAAAAACAGACTCTCTCCGCTAAGGGCGGCCAATAAACCGAGTCGCAGGGCATCTTGGCGTTCATACAGTCCCACCCCGAGTGCAGCTAGCAGACGCGGCAAGCGCTCCTTAACAAGCGTGACGTGCGCAGACTGCGAGACTTGAGCTAAAGACAACATAAAAACGCTTCCAAAACTGGGATGATGATGGCCCCAAGACGCGATAGCCAATGACTTGGGCTGAGGTATTGCTGGGGTGTGGCTTGGTTATGATTATGGTTATGATGTTGATTAAATAGGCATTCATGGTGCCATAGTCGAGTCTGCCTGCTAAAAACGCAAGTCTGCCTCGCGGCCTTTAATGCTATGGCTTAATGCCATACCTTAATCCCATACCTGAGTGCCATGCCTTAGCCACATGCCTTAGCCGCATGCCTTAACTCAGGTGTAATGACACGCAGCGCACCCAGATCTTGCACCGATCTGCGCTGGCATCATTGCAATAGGTGCAGCCAAACCGGTTCGAGTGTACTCTGCGCAACATAATTTTCCCCAATGTAGATCAACAGTGAGTCGCCCCCGATGCAAGATCCCGTACGTCAAAGCATGTTGGCCCGCATGGGCATTCAACACTGGCAGCTGCGTCGTCCGGCACTACTCGGTGATGCCCACCAGCCAGCGGCCATGGCGCAGTTAAACCAGCCTGCCCAAACTACCGGCAAACTCTGGGTCGTCGCCCCAGCCCTACCGGCGGCGACGTTGCTCGCTGATATTTGCCAACTGCTCGGCATTCGCCCAGATGAGGTCTCGTTGATCAGCGCGCTGCCCGCAAGCCTTCCTGCCATGAGCCCCACCCCGCTGCTTTGGCTAACTGCCGACGGTCCTGATGAAGTCACGGCACTTCACTGCCCACTGGCGCCCAATGCAGCACAAAAACGGGCCTTATGGCAGCAACTGCGTCAGCATCTTGCGGCCAACTCTTGATGCTTAGCCTTGATGCCTAGCCTTGATGTTTAACCTTGATGTTTAACCTTGATGCCTAGCCTTGGTGTTTAGCCTTGATATCTAGCTTTGATGCCCGCCATTCATACTCTCGGAGTCCCCATGCCTGAATTTCGCCCCTTACTCGAGTGCGATATCGAACGTATCTATCCCATTGAGCAAGCCGCCCATAAAGAGCCCTGGAGCCTAACTAACTTGCGATCTTGTTTTGGCGCGCGCTATCGCAATGGCTTAATGCTGATAGATGGGCAACCGGCCGGCTTTTATATCGCCGATCTGGTCGCCGGTGACAGCTCGCTGATGAACATCTGTGTGCACCCACGTTATCAGGGCAAAGGGCTTGGGCGAGCACTGCTGCAAGCCTATTTGGCCCAAAGCAAACAAGCTGGGGCCCAAGCTTGGTTTCTCGAAGTGCGAGCAAGTAATCAGATTGCCATCGGGCTGTACGAACACGGCGGATTTGCTGAATATTGCCGCCGTGCCGACTACTACGGCACCGGCCAAGACCGAGAAGATGCCGTGCTCATGTCACGACTTTTTGACTTTGGCTAATGGCGGCGTTGACCCCCTAGCCATTCACTCATTAAGCCCCTGTCTAAAATTGACGAAAATTGTCGAAAATTGACGAAAATTGTCGCCGCGCAATCGCCGACACCACCACCACGATCACGGATATCGGTGGCCTATTGCGGGCAACGTGCGGCAAATAGCGAGTGAATGGCGAGCTCATGTTGCCACCTATGAACGTTGGCAAATGGAACTTTTTACCACCCAACGCGTCTTACCCTTTGCCACCAAAACATGGCCTGATCCGCGCCCTGACAAGGTTTTGATAAAAGATGAGGGGGCGGTGGTGCGCCATACATCCTATTACTCACTGCAATATGGCAAGGCGTTAGCCACCATGTTCCCCCTCGTCAACTCTCTTTTGTCGCCAGCCATCGTCTGTAATAGGGCCATTATTTATACAATTTGTGATCCAAAACAAACAGCGAACAGTTGTAAGCTGTAACATTCAGATTGATAATATTCCCCTATTTTGCGGGCCCTAACGGGCGTACAACTGTAATTAAAGGATGCTTGATTGATGCCAAAGCTTCATTTGGTTCGAGTGATTCGTGAACGTATTACTCAGCTTGGTAATAAAGCGGCGCTGCGCGTGCAGCAAGATGGCCAATGGCGAGCCATTGGCTGGCGCACCCTCGGCCAGGCTATGGATTATTGTGCCCAAGCACTGATCCGTTGTGGCCACCAGCCCCGCGAAATGGTCGGTATCTATGCTCGTAACATGCCCGAGTGGACCCAAGCCGACCTTGGCATTCTTGCCGCCCACGGGGTGAGCGTGCCTATTTATCCAACGAGCACCCTCGCGCAAGTGCGCTATATCGTACGCGATGCCAAGATTGGTATTTTGTTCGTGGGTGAGCAGTGCCAATTTGATCAAGCCCTCACCCTATTACAAGAGGGCGAGATCAACCAAATCGTGGCCCTCGATAGCGCAGTCAACCTGCGCGATTGCCCACAGGCCAGCCACTTTCAAACATTTTTACTCTCTGGCAATCATCAGCCTAGCGAGTTGATACTGCGCGAGCGAGAAAGCCAGTACCAAATGGATGACCTGCTGACCCTGATTTATACCTCTGGCACCACCGGTGAGCCTAAAGGGGTGATGCTTGATTTTGCCAACATTGCCGCCTGTTTTGAGATGCACAATGATCGCGTTGATTTGAATCAACAGGATGTGTCGCTTTGCATGCTGCCACTGAGCCATGTGTTTGAGCGCGTCTGGAGCTTCTATGTGCTCTATTGCGGCGCCGAAAACGTCTATATCCGCGATCCACAAAAAGTGATGGATGTGATTGATGAGGTAAAGCCCACCGTCATGTGCGCCGTGCCGCGCCTTTACGAGAAGGCTTATGCCATGATCCAAGCTAAGGTGGCCAAGGCCCCTTGGCTGCGCCGCGCACTCTTTGCGTGGGCCACCAAGGTTGGTGAACAACAGGTTGCCAACCAGCAGGCCAGGCAATCTAGCTCCCTGCAGCACACCGCCAAGCTATGGCTTGCCGAGCGCTTGGTGTTTCGCAAACTCCGCGCCCGATTTGGTGGCCGCACCCGCTTCATGCCCGTTGCAGGAGCCCGCCTTGCTGATGATGTAAACCTCTTCTTTCAGGCGATGGGGCTCAATATCAAGTACGGCTATGGCATGACCGAAACCACCGCCACCGTCTGCTGCTACGAGCAGGATCACTTCAAACTGGGCTCCATCGGCACGCCGTTACACGGAATTGAGGTCAAACTGGGGGAAAATAACGAGCTATTGGTGCGATCCCCGACCGTCATGCGCGGTTATTACAACAAGCCAGCCGCGACAGCCGAAGTGATGACCGAAGATGGGTTCTTGCGAACCGGTGATGCCGGTTTACTCGACGAGCAAGGCAATATCTTTTTTACCGAACGCCTCAAGGAGCTGATGAAAACCTCCAACGGTAAATATGTAGCCCCACAACTGGTAGAAGGCACCATAGGTAAAGATCGCTTTATCGAGCAGATCGCCATCGTTGCCGATGCTCGCCATTTTGTCTCGGCGCTGATCGTGCCCTGTTTTGAGTCGTTAGAAGAGTATGCGCGCTCTATCAACTTGCAGTACCAGTGCAAGACCGAGCTACTGCGCCATTCGCGGGTGATGGAGTTCTTTGATGCCCGCGTCCAAGATCTGCAAAAAGAGCTGGCTAAGTTTGAGCAGGTGAAAAAGTTTACCCTGCTACCGCGGGCCTTCTCCATGGAGCTTGGGGAGATCACCCCGACCATGAAGCTACGTCGTAAGATTATCGAGGCTACATACCATCACGAAATTTCTGCGATGTATCACCATCCTTGAGACGCGGCCCTTATATAACCCGCTGATATAGCACAGGTATCACAGGCCATTAGCCGCGCTACATTTAGCGCGGCTTTTTTATTTTTATTCAGTTTTTATCCGTCACTGTGCTACAAAGACGACCGATATTGACGATCCTCTCACACTATTTTATGAAGCTGACCACCCTCGACTTGCACGGCAAGAAATACTATTACCTGTTGCTCCATCACCCGCTTGAATTAGCGCACTGGTCACTGCAGCAAAACGAGTTAACCCAGCAGCTTGAGCGCATTGCCAGTAGCCAGTTTTGGCTCCATGCCCCCAGCCATACCCTGTGCAAAATCGTGCCGGATAAATATCCGCGCTGGTCATCTCGCTGGTGGGGGCGCGATCAGTTCAATAAGCGCCTAATGGGTCAAATTGATGCCCTGCGTGAATGGCGTAGCAGTCGCTGCTTGCAGCAAGCAGGGCTACGAGTGGTACCTTGCCAAGCGGCAGGGATTGCGCTTAACCCGCTAAACCCCTACGCATCGTTTCTAGCCGTGAGCTACTTAAGCGATCACCACTCAGGGGAGCACTACTTTGAGCACGCCAATGAGGCTGAGCGTTTATCGCTGTTAGCGCAGGTTGCCAAGGATATTTATCAGCTGGCAGCCCATGGCTATTACCATCGAGATCTTCATCTGGGTAACTTGATGATTGACCCGTGTGGCCAAATTGTGTGGATTGATACCCATGTGCGTCGGCTTCCTCGCGATATAGAGCGCCAGCAGCAGGTTATCGCCACCTCCCTTGATCCCAGTAAATTATTTGGCCAACACTATCGCGACTATCTGCTCGCACAGGTCTGCCAGCAGGCAGGCTCACCCCCCGCAGCCCTCACCTGATCCCCAGTCATAAAAAAAGCCGCTCAGTGAACCTGAGCGGCTTTTTGCTATCTCTTGTCGATGATCAAGGCGCCTGATGATGACGCGGCCCGGATAATTAAGGCGTATTAGGGGCGCGGTTGAAATAATCCGCTAAAAACTCATCAAACGACAAACTGTCGCTGCACTCGCGTTCCCGCTGTTTGGCAAGCGAGTCCTTTGCCTCACCGGCGAAATAGGCTTCATCCCAATATTGCAGATGACTTTCAAGCAGCACATCTCGATAGTGAGTAGCCAGCTTGTCGCCATAGCAGCCATTATCTTTGCCACTTTCTAGTAGCGCCTTGAGCATGCGCGCCGAATAGGTGAGCTCAGGATTGAGCAGCTTTTCTCGGTGCATAGCCAAGGTTTTGCCATAGCAATGCCGACCACAGCAGCGATCTAGCAGATCGGCGACCTTGGCCAACTCGTCGAATAACTGCAGTCCGAACTCTTTAAGACCAATGGCGTTACCTTGCTCATCTTCTAACTCAAGGCCTGGGCGACGCCCCTCTAGTACCACTTTGTTCTGATTGCGGCGATTGCGGGCAATCTCGTCAGCACCGAGCGGTGCCGATGGGCGCAACAGGCACCAGACCAAAAACAGATCAAAGAAGCGAATTTGCTCGGCATCGATCCCAAGGGGGGTGAAGGGGTTGATATCTACCGTACGCAGTTCGATGTATTCAATCCCACGCTGCTCTAATGCATCAGAGGGTTTTTCACCGCTGCGGGGGGTGCGCTTGGGCCTAATCGGGGCATATAGCTCATTTTCTAATTGCAAGACGTTGTCATTGAGCTGACGGTACTGCCCATCGACCTTAACGCCGATCTTGGCAAACTCAGGATCATGGGTATGAATAGCACGGCGCAAACTGCTGACATAGGCCGGCAAATCATCATGACTAATATTGAGCCCCGCTTGTGAACTGTTGGTATACCCCAGATCAGATAAGCGCAGCGCAGTAGCATAGGGCAAATAGAGGGTCCCTTTACCGGTTTTCTCAAACGGCAACGTGCTTTTGCGGCCATTGAGAAACGACTCGCAAATAGCAGGAGATGCGCCAAACAGATAAGGCACCAGCCAGCCAAAGCGATAGACGTTACGAATAAGTCCCATGTATTTGTCAGAAATAAAGCGCTGGCTACAGCAACCGACACACTCTAGCTGCTGCCATTCGCTCCAAAAACTATCCGGCATCGAGAAGTTGAAATGCACCCCGGCGATCACCTGCATCAGGCTGCCGTAGCGGTTCTTCAACCCCTGCCGGTAGAGCGTCTTCATCTTGCCGATGTTGGAGCTGCCATATTGAGCCAGCCGAATACTCTCTTCCCCACCGACAAAGCAAGGCATAGAGAGTGGCCAGATCCGCTCTTCACCCAAATGCTGCATCACGTGATGGTGAATATCACCAAGCTGCGCCATTAAGCCATCGATAGAATCGGTGGCTGGGGTAATGAACTCCAGCAAACTCTCTGAGTAATCGGTGGTGATATTGGGGTGGGTTAACGCAGACCCGAGCGCCCGAGGGTGATTATTTTGAGCCAAGCGGCCATCTGGGGTGATGCGCAGGCATTCACGCTCAATCCCGCGCCGGATCCCTTTAAGGGTGGGCAGCCGCTCTGGTGAGCCCAGTGCACTTAGCAACTCGGTAAACGATAAAGTGGTCGTAGTCATATTCACGGCTCATGTGAGGCCGCCCTAGTGGGGGCGGCGCTTGATTTTTATAACGTACCAACGCATGGGCCAATGACAGCACCCATTACATTGCCCATTAAGGCAATGGCAACGAATAGATAGGAAGATGTAGCGCCTGCAGCGGTTTTTCAAGCTTTTGCTTGTCGCCCACCACCACAATCACCATATCAGCCGGATTGAGCCAACGGGCCGCACTGGCTTTGAGCACCTCAGGCGACACCGTGTTGATCAACGCATTTTGTGCCTGCACATAGTCAGGCTTTAAGTCATACATCACCATCTGCAGCAAAAAGCCCGCTTTCTGGCCGAGGGTCTCGTAAGAGAGGGCATCTTGCTGCGATACCGCACTGCGCATATAGGCAAGCTCCACCGGCGTTGGCCCACTGGTGCGATAGGCATCGAGCTCTTTGATGAACTGGCGAATGGCATCAACAGTGGCATCGGTGCGCACATTGGCACCGGTGGCAAAAATACCCTCCTCCCGATTAGCAGAAAAGCCCGAGCTCGCGCCATAGGTGTAGCCTTTGGCTTCACGCAAGTTAAGGTTGATGCGGCTGTTAAAATTGCCCCCCAAATTGAAGTTCATCAGCCCGGCGGTGAAATAATCACCGGTGGTATCAAATGCCATGGCGCGGCGGCCAATACGGATCACCGATTGAGGCGCGCCGGGTTTATCGACCAAATAGATACCCGGCTTAGCCTGCTCCCCTTTGAGTTTGAGATTGCCAAGCACTGGGGTTGGCCCTTGCCACTGGGTTAAAAAGCCCAATTGATCTTCAATTTGCCGCTGGCTCACATCACCGCTCACCACAATCTTGGCGTTGGTGGGGTTGTAGTAAGCCCGATAAAAGCGCTTCACATCGGCCAAGGTCAACTTGGCAACATCCCCTATCACCCCATCAGCGGGTTCACCGAGGCGGTTTTGCTTGCCATAGACCAACTCACGAAATGCCTGACCCGCCAGCCACTCTGGCTGTTGTTGGCTCTGTTGCATCCCTTGCAATAGCTGGGCTTTAACACGCTTAAAGTCAGCCTCTCGCATGCCGGGCTGCTCAAACACTTCTCGCAGCAATGCTAAGGTTTGCGGCAATTTGTCTGCCAGCGAGCTCACGGTGATGAGATCGTTGTACTGGGCAGTGGCCACATTGATAGAGGAGCCTAACTTTTGTAACTCGTCGCTAAGCTCGGCTTCGGTCAAACGTACCGTGCCCTGCCCCATCATGGCCGCCGTGAGATTGGCGAGCCCTAATTGTCCTTTTGCTTCTGCCCGAAGGCCCCCAGGCAGAGCAATCAAGATTGAAACGGCTGGGATCTCATCACTTTGGGTGCCGATAAGCTCGATATTTTTATCAAGCTTGCCGCGCCAGATGGCGGGCACCTTCACGCTGACGGCGGCACTTACCTTAGGCTGCACACTGCGATCAAATTGATCTTGCACGGGTCGCTCAGCAAGTGCAGGCGCATGTTTGCTGTAGTCGGGCAGCTCGCGCTTGGCAGGGGTAAAGTTTGGCGTCGCAGCCTGCCAATCGGTTTTACCCTTTGGCACCACGCTAAGCACCACGGCAGGCTTACCGGCAATGAACTTATCGTAAGCCTCGGTCACTTGCGCCGGGGTAACCTTTGCTATCCCATCGAGGGTTTTAAACACGTAATTGGGGTCTTGGGCAAACACTTGCCCCATGGCGAGTTGGCTCACTTTGCCAGAGACGCTATCTAATCCCCAAATCGCAGAGGCGCGGTAACTATTAATAGCCTTCTCAAGATCGGCTGGCTTAAGTCCGCGCTGGGCGAATGCACCAATTACCTTATCGACCTCGGCCTTGAGGGTTTTAAGGCTGCCATTTTGCGCAGGGTTAGGGTAGGCATAGACCGTTAGGGTGCAGGCTAACTCTTCGCAATAGTGCGAGGCCCCCACATCAACGGCCTTACCGGTTTTCACCAGCGACTGATAGAGCATCGAGCTTGCCGAGCCGCCAAGCACATCGGCAAGCATATCCAGCGCAGGCTCCTGCGGATCCCCCAGCGCTACAGTGGGGTAGCTGATATAAAGCAGCGGCAGGTGCACCTTATCTTGCAGCGTCACATAACGGGTGGCAGGCAAGCTGACCGGCTCAGGGCTCGGCTCAGCGACATCGGGGCCGCGGGGAATGGTGCCAAAGTATTTTTCAATCCAAGCCAGCGCTTGTTTGCTATCAAAGTCGCCGCCAAGGGTCAGGGTCGCGTTATTCGGGCCATACCAACGCAAAAAGAACTGTTTCAGATCGCCCACATCCACTCGGTCAAGATCGGCAACATAGCCGATCGGCTGCCAAGAGTAAGGGTGAGTGCGGGGATAGAGTGCCTCCCCTACTTTTTCACTGACTAATCCGTAGGGCTGGTTATCCACTCTTTGTGCCCGCTCGTTTTTCACGGTGGCGTGCTGGATCTCAAATTTCTTTTGGCTCACCGCATCTAACAAAAAACCCATCCGATCCGCTTCTAGCCAGAGCACTTTTTCCAGCTGATTGGCGGGCACGGTTTCGTAATAGTTGGTGCGATCTTTGTTAGTAGAGCCATTCATCTCACCACCGGCTTCGTTGATGATCCGCATATGTTGCTGATCACCGACGTGCTTTGATCCTTGAAACATCATGTGCTCAAAAAAATGGGCAAAACCCGATTTGCCAACCGTCTCGCGGGATGACCCCACGTGATAGGTCACATCAAGATGCACCAGCGGATCGGATTTGTCCGGCGCCAAAATCACGGTCAAGCCATTGTCTAGCTTGTACATCTGATAGGGGATGGCGAGCTTGCCCTCCTCCTTATTTTGCTGCGAGATAAGCGTTGGGGCAGCGAGTGCCGGCAGAGCAAAGCCCAGCAGCATTGTTAACGGTATGACTTTGTTCACAGTAACCTCGAGGGTGACAAAAATAGGCTAGAAAATGTGGCTGGCCAGCAGAAAAACCAGCGCATAACGCACTAATTTACCCAGCCCGATCAATATGAGAGAGCGCCAACAAGAGAGTCGAAGCCAACCGGCCAGCAGGCAGAGGCCATCACCGAGCACTGGCGTCCACGCAAGCAGTAGACACCAGTGACCATGTTGTTTGAGCCAGCCAAGGGCCTTTTGTTCCCCACGGCCTTGAAAATCTTCTGGTTTTTTCTTGGTCGTCGCGAGCCATCCCAGCCACCACGTGGTCATGGAGCCAAGGGTATTGCCAAGGGTCGCCCACAACAACAGGCTCCCCATGCTCCACTCGCCTTTCGCCGCCATGGCCCCAAGTAACAACTCCGAGCCCCCTGGCAGCAGCGTCGCAGAGCTAAAGGCGCTCAGAAACAGCCAACCTAACCCCATCTCCATCATCGTGCTCATATTCCATTGCTGACCGCAATTGGGCGCCACTTATCTAACGCACCGCCAAACATGAATGGCCCACGATCGGCGCATGCTGTCATCGATAGCCTGCTTATCGATGGTGTTGTCATCAATTGCGCTGTCATTGCATCCGCCATCTTGTAGATTTATCAAAGGTTCACACAATAACAGCGAGGACACCATGACTCGAATGTTTCTGATCCCCCTCTTGCTGGCGCTAGGCTGGTGGTTGGTGCTTATCTACTTGCGCCTGCCACTCAAACAAGGGGCAAAAGGGTTTTATTGGATCATCGCAATTGGGGGTGGGTTGGCCGCCTTTTTTAGCCTGATGATGATACTGACTCATTGAGTCATCCACCGCGCAGCCTTTGGGGTCAGCGCCAAGAGCGGGCAATAGCCAAAATAGAGTAATAACAAACACAGGGCACTAACAAACAAGGCCACCGAATAATGGTGGCCTTGTGATGAGTTAGATTGATTGCTCGGGCGTAGGGTTTAAGTAGTAGTGGCGATTGTTGCCCTGCCCTAACACGCCCTCTAAGAGCAAGTAGTGAAAGACCCGATCGACCTCGTCAAGCGGCAGTGACAACGCCTTTGCCACCGAGCGTTTGCTGCATTTAAGCTCGCCACTCTCAAGCCCACCGCGCACTTGCGCCAAAATTTCAGGGGCAGGAGCAGGCACAGGGGGCGCGCTGGGCTCAGGCTCTGGCGCAGTGGCCAACAGGATGGCCGCTTGTGCTTTTGCTTGCGCGTCCCGTTCGGCTTGGGCTTGCTGCCAGTACCACATCCGGCGAAAGCGGTGCTCTTCGCCAATTAAGCTGACAAAAAATGCCCCAAACACATCGAGCAGAATCGAGAGAAAACAAACCAACAAGAACTGCACCTGACGAATGCTCATTCCTACCCCGCTTGCCAGACTGCTCATCAGCCCTAGCATCGAGGATTGTTCGTTAACCGGCCGCTCATCACGCTGCTGGCGCAGCTCATCTTGCTGCAACCGCAATTTCGTGTTAGCCCGTTGCAAAGAGCTGACGCCACTTGAGATCCGCTCTAACTCAATATATTTGCGGGCGGCCTCTTCATTGAGCTTGATCTGCCGCTCGATGCTAGTGATCTGCTCATCAAAACGGGCGAGCTCCCGCTCATGCTGTGCTTGCTGGCTCAAGACGGTATTGGTAGCGCTGTTAATACCGCCAATACTGCCGCCAATAGAGATCGCGGCCAATATGCTATAAAACAGCAGCGACATAAAGGCGCCACTTAGCTCCCGGCGCGCTTTACGCTCGCCATACTCATACCAGACAAAAAATTTGCCCAGTTCAAAAATGATGGCCAGCCCACCAAATAGCCACTTCATCAATGGATTGTCATCAATAGAGAGAAACAACAGTAAGGAGAAGATGATCGAGGCTAAAATAGCCAGCCCGGTGAAACTGTATACCGTCGTCAGTGCAAACCACCCTTTGGGGTAGCGCAATGCGGAAGTGTCCTGTGTGGTCATGATGAAGGGGTGTGCTGTGCAGAAAAGTTGGCTGCCGATTATAGTCGTCCGGCCCAAACTGAGAAGGGCAAATCAATAAATTTCTGTATATTGATCGCAAGTTGCCCAGAGTGCGACCAAAACGGACAAATCGGCAACATAAAACAGGTACAATCCACTATCGAATTATCATAAGGTGAAGTCACTGACGACTTCGCTCGGGTCCATCTGGCTGTTTGCCACTGACCCACCGCTGCCATTATTTGAGGCCACGATGAACAAAACGACGACCCTAATCCTCTCATTACTCTTTGCCAGTAGCGCTGCGTATGCCACTCAACCTTATTCAGAACCCCTTGGCAGTGAGCTCTCTATGGATCAAATCAATGTCAATCTGGACTGGGATGCACAGCAGTTTGGCTGGTCAGCTGATGACTGCTTAGATGTGGCCGGTGAGCATAACCTCTCTGCTAACTGCAAAACGGCCCCCTTCAATCTTGAAGATGACAATAAGCGCAATCAGCCGCCTGCCACTAATCATCAGCCTACCAATTTACCCACGGGTCAATAACCGGCTAAATCGCACCTCACCCCATTGCCATGAGGTGAGGTGCGCAGTGCACAGATCTAACTGGTGCTAACTCACGCGGTGCTAATGCCATTTGCACTCACCCAAGCTGCGCGACTCGATCCGCACTAACTCAATCGGCATAGCCCAACAAGGTTGTTACCAATAATTTTCTGCACTGATATTGCCAGGGGCCCGCCGTAAGTTTTTGGCCAATCCCTGCACCAATAGCACCTGCTGGGTCTCTTTCACCATGTCTGGATTCCCGCAAATCAGCACCTGACTGCGCTCGGGTGAGAACTCCAACCCTACCCGCTGCTGCAGCTGGCCATTGGCAATTGCAGTCGGGATCCGCCCTGCCATCCCATCTGGCCACGGCTCACGGCTGACAAAGGGAACATAGCGAAAGCGCTCGCCATATTGCTCGGCAAAGCTGGCGATAAGTGACTGATAACTCAGCTCTTCGCCTTTGCGCACCCCATGCACTAGCACCAGATCCTCGAAACCCTCAAAAGCCTCGCCATCTGCCAGCATCGAGAGAAAGGGGCCAATGGCCGTGCCCGTTGCAAGTAACCAAAGATCGTGCCCAGCAGGCACCTCATTGAGGGTTAAAAAACCGCTAGCTTGAGATTGCACCAACACGGTATCACCCACTTGCAACGCACCAAGGGATGGCGTGAGCTCGCCATGTGGGATCTTAACTAGATAAAATTCATGGTATGGCGCAGAAGGGGGATTAACAAAGGAGTAGGCACGCTGGATCCGGCGATCGCCCTGATCAAGGGCTAGTTTGGTAAATTGTCCTGCCTTGTAGGGGGCCAGATCGGCCGCTACCTGCAATGAAAATAGGGTGGATGTCCATTCGATACGTTCGATCACTCGTCCTTCGACCCAAGCAGCCATAAGGATCTCCTCCTGTGGAACAGACCTTTACTCTACCCTTGGGACTGAAAATAAAAAACCCGCGCAAATGCGCGGGTTTTATCTGCAGCAGCGAATCGCTATTACAGGGCAACAACCTGGATCTGTACGGTTGCTTTAACGTCAGCATGCAGCTGAACAACAACTTCGTACTCGCCGGTGTTACGCAGAACGTTGCCCATGCGGACCTCGCTCTTAGCAACAGCAACGCCGGCAGCAGTGATGGCGTCAGCCACGTCACGGGTACCGATGGAACCGAACAGCTTGCCTTCGTCGCCAGATTTGGAGGCGATAACAACAGCAGCCAGTTCAGCCAGCTTAGCAGCGCGTGCTTCAGCAGCCGCTTTACCAGCAGCCATCTTGGCTTCTAGCTCAGCACGACGAACATCGAAAGTCTCGATGTTGGCCTTGGTAGCCATAACAGCTTTGCCTTGCGGGATCAGATAGTTACGGGCGTAGCCAGCTTTAACAGTGACTTGATCACCCAGACCGCCCAATTTGGCGATTTTGTCGAGCAGGATAACTTGCATTACCTTTCCTCTAGAGAAGTTGAGTTAGGCGTAAGTGCCGGACCGATTCTTACTTGTTGTGCAGATCGGTGTACGGCAGCAGAGCCAGGTAACGAGCACGCTTGATGGCGCGTGCCAGCTGACGCTGATACTTGGCGCGAGTACCGGTGATACGGCTCGGTACGATCTTGCCAGATTCAGTGACGTAGTTTTTCAGAGTAACGATATCTTTGTAGTCGATTTCAGTAACGTTCTCAGCAGTGAAGCGGCAGAACTTACGACGACGGAAATAACGTGCCATGGCCTTTATCCTCTATTCAGTGATCCAGAATTACTCTTCGGAAGCAGCTTCAGTCGCGTCAGACGCGTCGGTCGCTTCTTCACGGCGCTCGTCGTCACGACGGACGAAACGCTCTTCCTTGGCCTTAGCCATTGGAGAGACTTCAGTCACAGCGTGCTTGGTGCGCATGATCATGTTGCGGATAACGGCATCGTTGAAGCGGAAGTTAGTTTCCAGCTCATCGATAACGGCTTGCTCTGCTTCTACGTTCATCAGAACGTAGTGAGCTTTGTGCAGCTTGTCGATTGGGTAAGCCAGTTGACGACGACCCCAATCTTCCATGCGATGAATGGTACCACCAGAGGTGGTGATAGCGCTGCTGTAACGCTCGATCATGCCTGGAACTTGCTCGCTCTGGTCCGGATGAACCATGAAGACGATTTCGTAATGACGCATTTTAGCTCCTTACGGATTAATTCAGCCTCCGCCCGGGTGCAGCCAAACCTCGGAGGCAAGGAACGTAATGGTGTTTAGACGCTGCTTTCTAGGGCGGCGCATTGTACGAAATCTCATCCCTGACTGCAACAAGCGAAGTGGGTTGTTTTATCTCGCCTTGCGATCCTCGCTGCCCGTTGACAGCTAGCGGTGAGCTGCTCACATTTGCGCTCATATTTACACCCACATTGCCAACCCCATTGGCACTCACCCCCTACTGATACACCGACTCACATGCCGGCTCTGACCCGCACTAATGAGCCAAACGCGCGGTTGCGTTATGCTGCCCCTTGTATTGCGTCTTTATTCTCTTTTTTATCGGAGCCTAGCCATGAAACACACCCGCGTCAGCTTTGTCTTAGGCCATCATCACGAGCGGGCCTGCGTGCGTTATTGCCAATATGGCGACGCCACTGGCAGCACCGCTGGCAGCACAACACTGCTAGTCACTGACCTCACCCCTTTTCACCCTCAAAGCCATCTTTGGCCCGATCAACCCGGTGACAGTGGCCACGTCAGCTGGGCAGAGGGCTCTGCTGCTGTCGGTCCCTGCCAAATGGGAGCCATAAGCCCAGAGGGTGAATTGTTTGTCGATTGCGCAATTCCGGTAAAACGGGGAGCCGATGGCTGGGCATTTGTCGTGGTCCATCCTTTGATTGGCACGCCTCCCCTCGCCGTTGGCACCCACGTCGAGCTGCACGTTGACCCACAGCGCCGGGCCGCGCTAAGTCGCAGCCATAGCGCCAGCCATTTGATAGCACTCGCACTCAATCGTGCATTGTTGCCATATTGGCGCAAAGAGGTAACGGAGCGTGACGCGCTAGGCCAACCGGATTTTGATCGTTTGGCCATTCAAACCTCACGACTAAGCACCACAGGCTCGTGCGAGCAATATCGACTAGGCAAGAGCGTGCGTAAAAAAGGTGTCAACAGCGAGGCGCTGCTAGAGGAATTAGAGAGCATTGCCCACCACGTCAATCAGCAACTGGCCAACTGGTTAACGCAAGGGGGAGATATCCACTGCAGCCGGGCAGGAGAAGCCATTATTGATTCCCGTTATTGGCATTGCACCCTCGAGGGGCGCGATCTCACCATGCCCTGTGGCGGCACTCACATCGCAAACTTGGCCGCCATGGGTCAGATCTGCGTGACCCTCACCCCAAGTGATGAGGGATTTACCCTACACCATCATCATATCCAGCCTGAATATCGAGCCTGAGTATCGAGTCTGAGTATCGAGCCTGATACGCCAGCCCAATAACGGGCACCTCATCCCATCACGCACAGCTCCACTACTTAGTAATGAGTAGTTGGCGCCGTGCATATATCACCTCATTACCAGGGCACCCCCCTCGCGACACGCAATATCATGACTGGGAGGTGGTGCACATTTACTTAAAAAATATGAATAATTCATATATATTGGCCAACTTGATATGTTAAAAATAATTATTCGTAAATAGATATGCTCCGAATGAGTCGCTTATTAGCTCACGCTTACGCGACATAATCACGACATGGATGTCGAGGTAAGAGGTGAATGTGAACAACGTCAAGATGGGCTTTGCAAATACTAATGGTAAAGGGATGTATCGATCCTACCTGTATGATATTTCTGCTATTGCCCTATTATTGCTGCCGCTAACCCTCACCAATTCCCTTAGCATGCTCATTGGGCAAGGCTTTTCACGGGCAGGTTATGACCATATTGCCCAGCTGTTGTTTAGTCTCTCTGGGGTGCTAATCAATCTTTATCCGTTGTCGTTATGCGTCATCATCAGTTATTACTTATCACGGCGCACCGCTCTCAATACCGGCACCTTTATCGTTTTTTCCCTCTCGTTTTTTTATATTCTCTCGGGTGGGCACAATTTTTTTTCAACCCCATTTCATCTGCCAAATAATACCATGTTGGCAATCTTGGCCCCTTTTAGCACTCTGCTCTATTGCGCGCGCATTCCGCTGCGGGATCTCGCCCCCCAATCACCCGACTTTTCACTCGTACTGCTCACCCATGTGGCCCACTTTTTCTGTTTTGGGGTCATCGCGCTAGGCTTATCGGTACTAAGCCCCTATTTACTGACACAACTGACCACCCTACTCCATGGTCATCAACCCGATCCGCTGACCTTTGGGGGAGGATTATTTTACCAAACGACCTTGGGGTTGCTCGGCGCCATTGGTATTAACGGGCATAATTTTTTATTGCCAGTTAAACAAATGCTCTATGAAGTGACCCAACAAAATTTCGCCGATTGGCATGCGGGGCTTGCACCTTTAAATACCATCAGCCAAGGCTTTTATGATGCGTTTTTGTCGATGGGAGGATCAGGTAACAGCATCAGCTTACTGCTGTGTATTTTGATTTTTTCAAAGCATCGCCACCACACCATGCTCGCGTTAGCGGCACTGCCAATGGTGCTATTTAATATCAATGAAGTGCTGTTATTTGGCCTACCGATTATTTTCAACCCGATGTTAATCATCCCTTTTATCTTGGTGCCGCTGGTCAGTTTTGTCGTTGCATATATTGCCATTAGCTCTGGTCTCATTAGCCCAGTTAGCGCCATTGTCGATTGGATGACCCCCCCTTTGATCAGTGGCTATATCGCCATGAATCATCACCTTGAGGGTACCTTGCTGCAATTGGTGATTATCGTGATCGGGATTTTTATCTATCGACCGTTTTATATCGCGTTTGCTGGGGTTGGCATTAATAAAAAAAGCCTGACCGATACTCCAGAGCACCTCTCATTGCACAACATGCTCAGAGAAATGAAGGCCTCTGCCCAGCGCAATCAAGCCCGTGGCCGTGCCCAGGTGAAGGTAGAGTCGATGTTACGCCAAGGTACATTTGTGATGTTTTATCAGCAGCTAAAGCCAACCCAAACCGCATTACAGAGTGGTTTTGAAGCACTGGTGCGCTATCGCGATCATCACGGCAAGCTCCACAGCCCAGCCTTTATCAGCTACTTTCAGCAGCTCCATGCCATGCCTATGCTCGATAAATTAATTATCGATTTAGTACTTAGTGATATGCAAAAAATGCCATTAACGCAGTTATCACGGATCTCTTTAAATATCTCTGCAGCGAGTATTAGCCAACCTGAATTTGTCGATCACTTGCTACAACGTATTCACCATTATGGGATTGCCCCTGATAAGCTAGAAATAGAAATTACCGAAGAGGCATTATTAGATGATGCAGTGCAGCTACTCAATACCATGGCGCAGTTACAACAGCTAGGGATCAGTGTAGCAATGGACGATTTCGGCTCTGGGTTTGCATCCTTTCCCCATTTGATGCGCTACTCCTTCAACAAGGTGAAGTTAGATCGCTCACTGCTGCTCGATTGCGACAATGAAAAGGGCAAACAACTCTATCAACTATTAAGTAAAATTGGGACCCTCGCCGATTGCTGCGTGGTGTCAGAAGGCGTTGAAACTGAGTCTGAGCGATTATTTGTCACCGAATGTGGCGTTGATATTATTCAAGGCTACCTCATTGCAAAGCCTGCACCATTACAACAAATTTTGAATAATTTAATCTCACCGACTCAACAATAACTTGCATCATCTGTTCAATCGTTAATCCAGCTCTTATAAATGCGGCCCCAATAAGGGGCCGCGGCTTTTGCTGACAGACAGCCAGACCATTGAACCATCTGTCAGAAAAACATTAACTCTGGGCCGGTTCCCATTTGCAACGCACTGGGGATACGATCAAGCCTTGCTCTTTAAGCACTTTAAAGGCTTTATCTACTGCCTTGCGATCTAGATCAGAGGCTTTTTCAATTTCACCTGCAGAGACTGGCTTGCCAGCTTCTTTCATCAGGGTGAGAACCTTGTTTTCATTATCCATGGGATGGGCTCCTCGGTTTGAATTCAATGATAACCCACTACATCTCTCACTCGGCGATTAGGCTTAAGCGCGCATCTCATGGGTTATCGGCGACTATTAAAGCATGATGCGTTACAACAGGCTAGATACAAGCTGACAGCCTCATTCACCTTTGTATAAAAAGCAGTCAATGCTTTACTCAAATGGGTCACTCAAATAACACAACGAGAACACGCCGCGAGAGTAAACCATTACCTATATTGCGCTTTAGTACCTCGTATAGCACTGGGTATAGCACCGTATAAGCACCGCGCATAGTGCTGCGTAGTACCATGTATACCCCATATTGCAGCGATCACCGGTGATGTGCTCAGGGTATTACTACAATCTATTTTTTCGAATATCAGATGCCGCTTCACAGACCCATAGTCGTGCCATTTTACTGCTAGTACAGCGCAGCGGGAATAGTCACAGTAGATCCATATGCAAACGATGACACCCTACTTGATCGCTTAATTATAATTTGATGAAATTCGCTGTTTTATTGGTCGCAAACTCTCGCTTGAGTGCTTTTTGTACCCAGCTATACAAGGCTTTACGATCGCTTAGCTGCGCGTCATGATTATTAAAACCATGCTCTGTTACCCAATAACGTTGCTGCAGTGGCATATTAACGACACTAATCCAGCGATCCCGTTTATAGGTTGAAAAGGTTATTTTTTTAAATTCCCCTTGCTCAACACTGCGCATCAAATAGGTCATGATATTATCGCTTGATATTCGCATCCTGACTCCACTATTACCAGCATTACCCGCTCGTTTTACTCAAGTATCTCTGATCAACCGGTTTAATCAACCAGCTGAGTGGCGGTTAGTAATCGAACAAAATCACGCTTAACCAACACCTCAGAGATAAAGATGACCGTAATGTCGTTATCTTGCTGAATATATGCAGCACGAAAATCTTGCGGCTTACCCACTATTTTATATTCAAGGATGGTATGCCCTTGATGTTTAGTGCCCCATGCCGCTTTAATTTTATGAGGTCGCTGGCGAATGATCTCTGGTAGCTCATTATGAATATTGTTTTTTACTGCATCACTCAGACGGGGGAACTTTTTGAAAAATGATCGGATCGCGCCATTATCATCAATGTTGACCCGTATAGCCTGCTCAAAGAGATCCATATGCCCACCAAAAATAGTATTACTTTTTATTAACTATTCTCATCATACCAGCAAGCTCAAGCGCTGCATGTCTGATAAAAGCAAACATAGGATTAAGCTCACCTAATCATCTCGCAAATTTAAAGGGTGTAAGCTGTACCCGACAGGGATATCCCGTTGCTTGAGAGTGCTAGGTGTCATGATAGATGTTGTGATAAATAGAGCGTACCGCTAGCTTACCCACAAAATAGCTACCACGTTTTATCACCATGTATCGCGATTGTCTGATTACGCTTCGCTAATCAGACCTACGGACCTAAACGATAGAAAAATGATCATAAGAATGGCTAAAAAAGCCTTCGATTTAAATTATAAAAATGAATACCATTTTAAATGGTTTTTTTTACGACCATGAAATAGCTGGTGCCATCAGCATATTAATATTTAAAATATTTCAATATCAGACTAGTTAATAAGGGCGCTTTCGCGCCCTTATTATTGATTACGGCGTTGTTTCCCAAATCAGCTAGCAATTCATGACTCCCCCAGCCCCAAGTGACTGCTACACTCGGGGCTTTCTTACAGGCAGACCAAGGGTGTTCAGTTTGTTTATTGCGCTCACATACGCCATCACTTCTCCCACCT
>JBOFTS010000062.1:0-6147 GCA_051652185.1 Aeromonas sp. | reverse complement strand
GGGCGCAGTGGTATCCACAATGCCACTGCCGGTAGCATCACTCGTATTACCCGCCGGATCGCTCACGCTGGCGTCAACGTTAAAACTGCCCTCAGGCAACGGGGTTGTCACCTCTACGCTATAGCTGCCATCTGGTTTCACCGTCGTGGTGAGATCGTGCTTATTACCGGCGCAGTCGGTCACAACGATGGTGATGGTGCTGCCCGGCGCAGCATCCGTTTGGCCAGAAATGGTGGGGGTGGTGTCATTGGTATCTTCTGGCACGACCACCGTAATGGTGGGCGCAGTGGTATCAACAATGCCACTGCCGGTAGCATCACTCGTATTCCCCGCCAGATCGCTCACACTGGCGTCAACGTTAAAACTGCCCTCAGGCAACGGGGTTGTAACCTCTACGCTATAGCTGCCATCTGGTTTCACCGTCGTGGTGAGATCGTGCTTATTGCCCGCGCTATCAGTCACAACGATGGTGATGGTGCTACCCGGCGCAGCATCCGTTTGGCCAGAAATAGTAGGGGTGGTGTCATTGGTGTCTTCTGGCACGACCACCGTAATGGTGGGCGCAGTGGTATCAACAATGCCACTGCCGGTAACATCACTCGTATTACCCGCCGGATCGCTCACGCTGGCGTCAACGTTAAAACTGCCCTCAGGCAACGGGGTTGTCACCTCCACGCTGTAGCTGCCATCTGGTTTCACCGTCGTGGTGAGATCGTGCTTATGACCGGCGCTATCAGTCACAACGATGGTGATGGTGCTGCCCGGCGCAGCATCCGTTTGGCCAGAAATGGTGGGAGTGGTGTCATTGGTGTCTTCTGGCACTACCACCATAATGGAGGGGGCGGTCACATCTATATTGCCACCTTCGGTAGGCTCACTCTTATTACCCGCCGGATCGGTAACACTAACGTCAACATTAAAACCGCCCTCTGGCAACGGGGTTGTCACCTCCACGCTGTAGCTGCCATCGGGTTTCACCGTCGTGGTGAGATCGTGCTTATGACCGGCACTGTCGGTCACAACGATGGTGATGGTGCTACCCGGCGCAGCATCCGTTTGGCCAGAAATAGTAGGGGTGGTGTCATTGGTATCTTCTGGCACGACCACCGTAATGGTGGGCGCAGTGGTATCAACATTGCCACTGCCGGTAGCATCACTCGTATTCCCCGCCGGATCGCTCACACTGGCGTCAACGTTAAAACTGCCCTCTGGCAACGGGGTTATCACCTCAACGCTGTAGCTGCCATCTGGTTTCACCGTCGTGGTGAGATCGTGCTTATGACCGGCGCTGTCGGTCACAACGATGGTGATGGTGCTACCCGGCGCGGCATCCGTTTGGCCAGAAATAGTAGGGGTGGTGTCATTGGTGTTTTCTGGCACTACCACCGTAATGGTGGGCGCGGTCACATCCCAAATAACGCCTGCGCCATCTTGAGCAAATTCACGATCATTGCCTGCCATAAATGACTCAGCCAGATCACGGGTCTCAAATCCCGCACTTGCAATAGTGGCATCGCCATCACGCA
This sequence comes from Aeromonas sp., assembly GCA_051652185.1. Taxonomy (GTDB): domain Bacteria; phylum Pseudomonadota; class Gammaproteobacteria; order Enterobacterales; family Aeromonadaceae; genus Aeromonas. The sequence goes on along the minus strand of JBOFTS010000062.1, from coordinate 4,621 downwards.
AAATAGTCACGTAGCCACCGTTGCCACTACCGTTGATCACCCCGCCCACATCCTCACCACCGGCTGCGGCAACCACAAGATCTGCAGGCGCATCAACATCTTTCATGATGTCGTTTTGCAATACCGAGATCTCACCAGCGAGCGCTTTAAATGTTAAAGCTGACGAATGGTTCGCGTGGCTTTCATGCTCAAACGTAACCTGTGACGAACTCTCAGTGCTTTTTGTCACATCGTTTTTTGTGATGTCTAACTCGCCGCTCACCCACTCAAACCGCTGACCGTTGGCCATAAAACTAGTGCTATCGAGAGAAAAAATAACCGCGCCCTGCGCCAATACTTCACCTTCCTCGACCAAACGGCGACTTCCATCGTCCATCACTAAAAACAGCGATCCATTAAGCTCGGTCACTGTGGTGTCGTTATGTAAGGTGAAGCTGCCTGCGGTCATACTTTTCTCCAAAGTCTTAGAAGCGCTCATCGTCGAGTGATGATTAAGTCAGATCTAGCCTAAGTGATGGTATGGCTGACGTTCGACACATTCAGCACCATTGGCTATCTTGCCATCAAAATCCGTTACCCTGGCGCGTTCACTGGGCAACATCAGTCACTAAAATCGTACTATTTCGCCCCTATAACGGACGCGTCTCACCCTCTGACTGGCGAAACAAGCCACCTTTTTGATGACTAGCTCTGACTCTTTATGCTCGCCGTAGCCAAAATCTTACTACCAAAAAAGGGCTATCAAGACAGCAAAAAAGAGCCAACAACTTATCTATTTTACCATTGTAGCGACCTAATTACAGCCCCAACAGTGTGGGTATTACGCCAGGCAATGGCCATGGGGCTTGGCTAAACGCCATGAATTGCGCCCACGCCTCGTGCGCGCCCATAAAAAAACCCCGCGTAACATACGCGGGGTTTTAGATTCATGAACGGCAACGTGGGGCTAGTGCACCAAGGTTAACCTGTTCATCGTCAGATTATTTGTGAAGCTCAAGCATGTGATTGTTCAACATGTAATCAACAACTTGGGTCGCAGTACTACCCATGCCGCCAGTCAAACTATCAAAGCTATGATCTGCTAGCACAATCTCTTGTGTCACACTGTGAGTGTCTGCGTCTTTGACTTCGAGGTGTACCCCGTCATCCTTTTCAAACACTGACAACAAGCCCTTCATATCATCATGACTTTGGGTGCCGTTGTTATCTAGCAATGCGCTTAGATCCAACTTGTCACCTTGATTGTGATTAAAGTCATTCACGATATCTTTGGTGACGGTGCCAACAGCATGCTCTGGCTTACTCCACACAAACAGATCCGCACCTTCGGTACCGCACAAGATATGGTTGCCCAACTCAGCATGCACAGTGTTCGTAGTCTCTACTGTATTCCCCGTGTCCACTGTATTTACAGGCTCGACCGTGTTTACAGGATCGACAGTGTTTGCCGTGTGAGCCACATCCACCACAGGGTCACTCGCATGATCAGCGGTTGACACATGTTCGGTTTTCGGATGATGGTCATCACTGGCCACTGACAACACGCTATCATCGTGTTGCGCTGTATTATCAGTTACAACGTCGTTATCCACGGTAGTGGGAGCTGAAACGTTCACGCTTATACTTTGCTTAAGAACCGCCGCTTCACCGGTAATGGGCTCAATCGCTGTCAACTCGAAATTAATTGAAAAGTTACCGACAGTCGTTGTGGTTAAAGCCAATGATGCCAAATTCCAATTAGTAACGTCTATTGGTTGACCATCAATGGTAGTAACCGTATGAGTTCCATCCGTCACAACAGTACCAGCAGGGAACCCTGACATTTTGATAGTTCCCGTCTCCCCACTTGGGCACTTGACGTCAATTGGGACTACGTGAATTTTAGTACCCACAACCCCCGTATTATAAGGAATATCAGGAGTTGCTGTAACAAGGATGTTATCAAGTAATGGACCGTGTCCATCGGTATCAGGGTCTGTCTCAAAAATCATTCGATACTGACCAGACTCGTCAACCCTGAAATCTTTACCTACCTGCGTCCACCCATTGTACTGGTGCGTACTATCGCTAAGTGTGACTTCACTGCCAACAATCGGATTACCATTCACATCAAGTTTGACTAACACCACTTTTACGTTGCAATTACTTAGATCGGCATCCTCACTAGAACCTTGATCAAAACTGAGGTGCATATTCTGATCGCTATTACAATCCATATCGACATAAATGGTTGATGCTGCACCATTTCCGCCAAGCTCGGCAACATTACCCGTAGGGTCATCATACGGAGCGTTGCCATAAATATCCGCTTGACCTACATCAATCAGACCATTATTGCTTGCACCCCACTCACCCCAAACCCCGGTGCCGCCAATGTCTTTAATTGCAACATCTGAACTCCATTCAGCCGTCCCATTGCCTTTGCTGACATCTACGTCAGTAAAATCCATGGATGCAACCCTATAGGCTGGGTACAGCTCAAATGACCAACCTTCAGGTAGCTTTAATATGGCTGTGTCGCTAGCCTCAATGGATTGATTACCTGCTGCATCAGTTTGGGTCGCACTAAGGATCAGCTTTTCATTGTCCTCTGTTGCTGTTTGGGTATAAGTAATCGTGCCCGTCGTTGCGTCATAGTTCCAGTAACGTGCCAAGCCATCATCGGTGTTTAGCGTACCATCCGGTTCAAGCCACACATTTACTGTTTTTGCATTGCTAGGCTGGTCCATATCGATGGTAACAAACCCACCCGCAGCGAAATCAGCTGCATTGATTTTGACCGATATTTGAGTTTGGTTATCATCGGGCTTACTTGGGTCCCACTCGTTATAGTCGCCGGCTTCTGACTGACTAATGTATCCATCATTATTAACATCATCAAGGATGGTGACCGTTGGGGCTGGTGGCGCTATTTGATCGACCCCATAACCTTCGGTGTCGACCGCTGTCATGCTATTCCCGACCGCATTGGTACTGGTCACGCTCGCACCAATGGTTTTATCGCTATCTGCAACTAAATCACTGCCTGCCACATCAATAGTGAAGCGACCATCTTCGCCCAATACTTTGCCAGTGAACTCTTTATTATTCACGGTCAGAGTAACGGTATCTCCGACATTGAACTCACCGCTTACCGTACCGCTCACAGGGATATTTTGGTTCTTCTCTGCGGCACTGATCAAATCGTCAGGCGTGATGTCGGCATCGAGCTCAATTTTGAGATTGATGGTGGTATCAACCCCGTAATCTTCGGTGTCAACGGCCGTCATGCTGTTACCAGCGGCATCAGTACTAGTGACGCTCGCATCGATGGTTTTGTCAGGGTCTGCAGCTAAATCACTACCAGGCACGTTAATTGAGAACTTGCCTTCTTGTGTCACCGGCCCGGTGAAAGTTTTGCCATTAATAGTCAGCGTGACGGTATCACCCATCTTATATTCGCCACTCACCTGACCTGTAACAGGAATGATTTGGCCCTTTTCAGCCGCGTTGATGATGTCATCAGGGGTGATGTTAGGATCAAGTTCAATAGCTAAGCATACCGGAGGCGTTACATCTACCCCGTATCCTTCGGTGTCGGTGGCTGTATTACTGTTACCCGCTGCATCGGTGCTGGTCACGCTCGCATCAATGATGTGATCGCTGTCTGCAACCAAGTCGCTACCCGGTACGTTGATGGTGAAACGACCATCTGTTCCTTGCACTGTGCCAGTGAACTGCTTGTTATTGACAGTCAGGGTGACGGTATCGCCCACCTTAAAGTCACCACCCACAGTACCACTAACAGGGATCTGCTGACCCGCTTCCGCCGCGTTGATGATGTCATCTGCAGTGATATTCGGATCAAGCACAATGGCAAGTGTCGGTGCAATGGTGTCGGTATCAACAGTGTCCTTGCCCTCGGTTCCCGCATTACCAACGAGGTCGGTATAGCTGCCCGCGGGTACGGTCACACTGGCATTACCATCAAAATCTGGGTCTGCAGTAAAGGTACCGGTCCAGTGGATGTTATCGGTGGTGGTCAAGTTCGTGACTTTACCGCCCTCTACCACAAGGTCAGTTCCATCAAAGCCTTTGACTTCTTCACTGAACGTGAAGGTCACATCACTGGTGGTGTCGCCTTCGTTCAATGAGCTGTCAGCGATGTCAACTACTACGCTTGGGGCGACGGTATCTGTGTCTACAGTGTCCTTGCCCTCGGTTCCCACATTACCAGCCAGGTCGGTATAGCTACCCGCTGGCACGGTCACACTGGCATCACCATCAAAATCTGGATCTGCAGTGAAGGTACCGGTCCAGTGAATTTTATCGGTGGTGGTCAAGTTTGTGACTTTACCGCCCTCTACAACCAGGTCGCTGCCATCAAAGCCTTTGACCTCTTCACTGAACGTGAAGGTCACGTCACTGGTGGTGTCGCCTTCGTTCAATGAGCTGTCAAGGATGTCAACTACTACGCTTGGGGCGACGGTATCTGTGTCAACGGTGTCCTTGCCCTCGGTGCCCGCATTACCAGCCAGGTCGGTATAGCTACCCGCAGGTACGGTCACACTGGCATTACCATCAAAATCTGGGTCTGCAGTGAAGGTACCGGTCCAAGTAATGTTATCGGTGGTGGTCAAGT
>JBOFTS010000061.1:0-13409 GCA_051652185.1 Aeromonas sp. | reverse complement strand
CCTGTTGTATTGAGGCCAGTTGCTGATGGGATGAAGCGCTTTGCCCATGATGGATACTTGAAAAGGGATGATAGTGATCAGATCACCGGATCTTCAATTAGTTCCATGCACGTTGCATCGATTTGGGAAACAACGCCCTCCTCCCATACAAAGCCCCCTCTCGCCATGGCAAGAGGGGGCTTTTTAGTGGCACGTTTTTTACGTGGCGCTTTAGCTAACGGGCGATCAGGCTAGCGAAACAAATATCCCAGCCAAGGTGGCGCTCATTAGGTTGGCCAAAGTGGCTGCTAACACGGCCTTAAAGCCCATATTGGCGACATCGTGGCGCCGCTCTGGGGCCATGGTGCCGATAGAGCCAAGTTGAATAGCAATGGAGCCTAAATTAGCAAACCCGCACAGGGCAAAGGTGATAATGATCTGGGTGTGAGCGCTTAACCCCTCTTTGAGGGTGGCAAAGTCGAGATAGGCGACAAACTCGTTGATGATGACCTTCTCCCCGATCAGCGATCCTGCCGCCATCATTTCATTCGCCGGCACCCCAATGAGCCACGCAACCGGGGCAAACAGATAACCGAGCAGTAGCTGCAACGAGAGATCGGCGACCCCAAACCACTCCCCTACGCTGGCAAGGCCCGCGTTGACCATGGTGATGACACTCACAAAGGCCAGCAAGATGGTGCCGATGGCGACCGCAATCTTCATGCCACCCATGGCGCCGCCTGCTAAGGCGTCGATGGCGTTGCTGTAATCACTTTTATCAAGGGTGATCTCAGCCTGATCGCTCACTTGCTGCTGCTCTGGCACCAATAGCTTTGCCATCAACAGGCCCCCAGGGGCGGCCATAAATGAGGCAGCAATCAGGTATTTAAGATCGACCCCAAGACCGGCATAACCGCCGAGCACTGAGCCCGCTACCGAGGCCATGCCGCACGTCATCACCGCAAACAGTTCAGAGCGCGTCATTCCCGCTAAAAAGGGGCGAATAAGTAGCGGCGACTCCCCTTGAGATAAAAAGATATTACCGGTGGCAACCAAGGATTCGGCGCGACTAGTGCCAAGCAGCCGATGCACGGCGCCCCCCAAGACCCGGATAACCCACTGCATGATGCCAAAATGGTAAAGCACCGAGATCAAGGCGCTGATAAAGATAACCAGCGGCAGGACCCGCACCGCAAAGACAAAGCCATTTTTGGCCAGATCGCCAAATACGAAACGAATGCCGCTATCGGCAAAGCCCAGCAACGCAGACACGCCATTGCTCATCGCACCGAGCATGATTTGACCAGGGGGAAAATAGAGCACCAGCGCGGCAAAGCCGGTTTGCAAGGTGAGCGCACCGAGCACCGTTCGCCAGCGGATGGCACGGCGGTTTTCACTGGCCAGCCAGGCGATAAACATCAAGGCCAGCATACCGACCAGATTAAATAACAGTGTCATCTTGCACCTATGAAGAGAGGAGTTTCATATGGCAAGTTTGCAGACAGGGATCGCGGGAGCAGCGGCGCAATGGGAGCCGACCAACACGATGCGCTGACCACAAACCTACAGGTAAGTGGCGAGTCCCATCCTGGGGTCATTCACGTTCCGGGTGACAGCATGTATCGGGTGACGCCAGTGCCGCATTAGGGCAATGCAGCAAGTGGCTGGTCGGGCGGCGATGGTACAGGGATCGAGGTCACAGCAAAAGCGCTAAAACGCATTGTGGGAATAGTTTTTTAAACAATGCCGTATGTAAACATATACGGCCAGCATAGTGCTGGCCGCTGTGTACTTAGAGATGTGGCCCATCCGTGCTATCAAGGTGCCCCCATGGTCATGCTATCTAGTCGGTGACGTGCCACAGGCCGGATTGTGATAGATAGTGATCACACTCATTTGCATCTCTCTTGTGACTAAAGACAATAAAATAACGCAATAACTAGAGCCCGCTGCGCGAGGGGCTCCCGTTGCCTTTCGTTAGCATTGCAATAGGTTCGCGTTGCAATTAGTTCGCGTTGCAAGACGTTAACGGCGCAAGTCGGCTTCGTACCAGGGGTTGCTGGTATTCACTACCCGCACCACCAGCAACATAACCGACACCTCGATTAACACCCCCACCACGGTGGCAAGGGCCGCCCTAACGCAATCCCAGCCACAATCCACAGGGCGACCCAGGCGGTGAGATAACGTTCAAAAAAGCCAATGGCGGCTAACTCTTCGTGTGTGCGGGCCACTTCGCGCAGCGTCGATGTTTGCGGACGCGCCATTCGGGAGTAGAAACGCGTTGCCCGAGTCACGAGTCCCGAATCACGAGTCCCGAATCACGAATCACTGAATGTGGGATAAATAAACGCCCTCGTGGGGAGGGCGTATCCGATTATGCCAACCGCAAATGGGGTGATATGGATCGGTGATCTTATTTCGCAGCGGGCACAGCGTTAAAGGTAAGCAACGGGGTCTTATTCCCATCACTTAAGGTCAGCTGGTTATCTTTGATAGAATAAGTGGTCACTTTTTCTAGGGTTTTCAGATAATCCATCTCTTTGGCCATCTCATCACCCTTACACATCATGCGGGTCGAGGCCATGGCACCTAGGGTCAACACGCCATCACCTTGCTTAGTGATACCACCAAAATAGCGATTACACGCACCGCGCCCCAGCACTTTGTCATCACTAACTTGCAGGGTAAACGTATCGTGACTGGCCCCTTGTAATTGCCAGCCAGATGCATGCAGTTGAGCGATGCTCGAACCGGTTGTCATTGCACAGCCTCCCAGTGCCAGCGCCGCCAGCAGTGTCAGTTTTTTGTTCATGAATTCACCTTGTCATCGTTAGCACCATCATTCCGACCGTCTGTTTATCATGATGGGTGCGGGTACTAAAACCTTTTATTGTGATCTGACTTCATTTTGCGACCCATTGACCACTCGGTTGTAAATCAGGGCCAGATCCATATCGCAGATCATTGAGCAAATAACGACGTTATCATTGCCGCCATCTTGCGCTCGTATCCCCATGTATCCCTCGCCATCCCTGACTTTTGAGTCCTTTTTCTATTTTGTAATGTCAAAGGTCTGTTACATTTTATTACATTTGTTTTTGGGAAAAATGAGGTTAACCCCCCATTTGACGCAGCAAAACAGGGCTTGACCTATATCAAAACAGAGTTAAAAAGTTGCTATCTGACCGCAAAGATTGTTGTTATGCCTCTGTTAACTGATAATATGCCGCCACTTTGTAATGGATGACATTTCCAGACTCTGCTCTATCAGAGGTGTTGGGAATCGAATAAGTGGCATAAGGATATTTGCCCGTACTGATGCCTAATTCGCGCTATTCCGACCTGACTTTCGTGCCCAGGATGACGTTACACATTATCAGGATCAGTCAGAAAATCGGTTTGAAACGCCAAAGAGTGTTAAATTTAAGTTAATTAACTGATAAGAATCTGGGAATACTCATGCAAACACCACACATTCTGATCGTCGAAGACGAACTGGTCACCCGTAATACGCTGAAAAGTATTTTCGAGGCAGAAGGCTACGCGGTTCTTGAAGCTAATAATGGTGACGAGATGCATCACGCGCTCACCTCCCATGCCATTAATCTGGTGATCATGGATATCAACTTGCCAGGCAAAAACGGCCTGTTGCTAGCCCGTGAGCTGCGTGAGCACGATAATATCGCCCTGATGTTTCTGACCGGCCGTGATAATGAAGTGGATAAGATCCTGGGTTTAGAAATTGGTGCTGACGACTACATCACCAAGCCATTTAACCCGCGCGAGTTGACCATTCGCGCTCGCAACTTGCTAAGCCGCACCATGAACGTGAGCGCCGCAAGTGAAGAGAAAAAACTGGTAGAGCGCTACCAATTCAACAGCTGGGCGCTAGATATCAACAGCCGCTCACTGGTTAGCCCAACCGGCGACATGTTCAAGCTGCCGCGCTCAGAGTTTCGCGCCATGCTGCACTTTTGCGAAAATCCGGGCCAAATTCAAACCCGCGCAGAACTGCTCAAGAAGATGACTGGCCGTGAGCTCAAGCCCCATGACCGCACCGTCGATGTGACCATTCGTCGAATTCGCAAACACTTCGAAAGCGTGACTGAAACCCCTGAGATCATCGCGACCATCCATGGCGAAGGCTACCGTTTCTGTGGCGAGCTGGTGCAAGAATAATCTGCACGCGACCCGCGATAGACTAAAAAAAGCGCCTCGGCGCTTTTTTTGTTGCGATTTGATACCGGCAAGCCACCACAGCGCATAACGAAAAAAGCCCACTCGCAAGAGTGGGCTTTTAACACGAAAACTGGAGCGGGCAGCGGGAATCGAACCCGCATCATCAGCTTGGAAGGCTGAGGTAATAGCCATTATACGATGCCCGCTTGGCATCTAAATTGTGGAGCGGGTGATGGGAATCGAACCCACGTATGCAGCTTGGGAAGCTACCGTTCTACCATTGAACTACACCCGCGTCAGGGCTCTCACTATATGCATTTTGCTGCCAAGCGCAATGGTGAATTTCCTATTTTTTTCATTAAATCAATCTGTTCGAACAATAATCGAGCAAACTGTTGCTTTTTCAAGCAACCCCTTTCCCAGTGGATAATTTACCAGGTTGCCAAGGGCAAACGGCAAGGATAGTCTTGCGCCACTCGACGCGAGGATGGAGCTCATGGATAAACAAACGCAAAAACGTCTCTATGGCTGGTTGCGCACGCAATCAAGTCACGGGCGCCGCTGGATCACGCTCTCTATCGCTTTTGGATTGGGTCAAGGCATGCTGATGGTAGCGCAAGCTTGGTTGCTGGCAACCTTACTGCACGGTTTCATTATTGAAGGTGTCAAGCCAGAACAATCTATTCCACTTTTTATTGCATTGCTGGTGGTGACCTTGGGTAAGGCGGCGCTCGCTTATGGCCGCGAAGTCACCAGCTTTAAAGCCGGTTGCGCGGTGCGCCAAACCATCCGCCAACTGGTGCTTACGCGTCTTAGTCAATTAGGTCCGGCCTATATTCAGCGCCGTCCAGCCGGTAGCTGGGCCAGCTTATTGCTCGAACAGATTGAAAATATGCAGGATTTCTTTTCCCGCTATTTACCCCAAATGGCCATAGCGGTGTTTATTCCGCTGGTGATCTTAGTGGCGGTATTTCCGGTCAACTGGGCGGCTGGCTTGGTGTTACTTGGCACCGCACCGTTAATTCCATTTTTTATGATCATGGTGGGAGTGGGCGCGGCGGATGCCAACCGGCGCAACTTCCAAGCCCTTGAGCGCCTATCGGGTCACTTTCTCGATCGTCTCAAGGGGCTGCGTACGCTGCAGCTCTTTATGCGTACCCAAGCCGAAGGGGACGCGATCAGCGATGCTTCTGAAGATTTTCGTGAGCGAACCATGGAGGTGCTGCGCCTGGCATTTTTAAGTACCGCAGTGCTGGAGTTTTTTGCAGCCATCGCCGTGGCTCTGGTCGCCGTCTATTTTGGCTTCTCTTATATTAACCACCTCAACTTTGGTAACTATGGGGTCAAGGTGTCCCTCTTTACCGGTCTTTTTGTACTGTTTCTCGCCCCTGAATTTTATGCGCCATTGCGAGAGCTCGGCGCTCACTACCACGCTAAAGCCCAAGCTATCGGCGCCGCTGAACAGTTATTGGCATTTCTTGAAGCAAAAGTCAGTGAACCGGCTGCGGGCAGTGCGCCGTTTAAGGCCACCGGCCCCATCTTGGTTCAAGGACGTGCCCTTGAAGTGTTGAGCGCAGAAGGCAAGGTGCTCGTTGGCCCCATCGATTTTACCCTCGAGGCGGGATCTCGCACCGCTCTCATTGGCGTCAGTGGTGCAGGTAAAAGCTCGCTGGTCAACGCTTTGCTTGGCTTTGCTCCCTATCGCGGCGAACTTAAGGTAAACGGACAAGAGCTCGCCACCCTCGACATGAGCCAATGGCGCCAGCAGCTCGGTTGGCTATCCCAAAACCCACAGCTGTTTCACGCCAGCTTGCGCGACAACTTGCTGTTAGCCAAACCAACGGCCAGCGACAGTGAGCTCGAAGATGCCCTAAAACAGGCGCAAGCATGGGAGTTTGTGATGGAAAAGGGGCTCGATTATCTCGTTGGCGATCAAGCTGGCGGCTTGTCGGTGGGTCAGGCTCAGCGCCTCGCACTGACTCGCACCTTGCTCAAATCCACCCAATTGATGGTGCTCGATGAGCCCACGGCAAGCTTAGATCGCCACTCCGAGCGGGCTATCATGAGCTCCCTTGAGCAGACCATGGCAAACCAAACCTTGCTGATGATCACCCACCGCCTCGACCAACTCACCAAGATGGACAAGATCTTGGTCCTCGAGCATGGCCAGTTGGTAGAACAAGGCAGCTTTGCGCAATTAAGTCAGGGCGAGGGGCACTTTGCCCGCTTGCTCTCCCAACGTTCAGGGGGCTCTCTTAATGACTGATCTATTGCCATTTTTGCGGCTTTATCGCCAACACTGGTTGAGCCTCACCCTCGGTCTACTACTGGCGGTGGTGACCTTAGTCGCCGGCATGGGGCTGCTCTCTTTGTCAGGTTGGTTCATCTCAGCCTCTGCGGTAGCGGGCCTCACCGTCGCCGGTATTGAAGCCTTTAATTACATGACCCCCGCAGGCGGAGTACGATTTTTTTCTATCATCCGTACTGCTGGGCGCTGGGGCGAGCGCGTCGTCAGCCACGATGCCACCTTTCGGGTACTGACTCGACTGCGGGTTTGGTTTTGGCAAAAACTCTCGCCACTCTCTACCTCGACCTTAGCGGGATTTCGCCAAGCAGATCTGCTCAACCGGCTAGTGGCTGATATCGATGCCATGGATCATATCTATCTGCGGCTCATTACCCCTATCGGGGCGGCCCTACTCAGCTGTGCAGGGTTGGTGTTTTTTCTATCTTTTTTTGATCCTCATCTAGCGCTGATCTTGGGCGGTATTTTGCTGTTTGGGATGATCGCGCTACCGCTGGTGTTTTACTTTCTCGGGCGCAGCCCTGGCCAAGCCTTGATTGCTGAAAAATCCACACTACGCACGCGCATGGTGGATTATTTAGACGGGCAGGCTGAACTACAGATGTTTGCCGCCGCGCCTCAAGCCCTCGCACAGCTACAACATGCAGAACAGGGGCTGATCAGTGCCCAAGCACGCATGGCCAAGGTGAGCGGGCTGGCTAACTTCTCGGTGCAACTATTAAGTGGTTGGACGCTGACCTTGATGCTATGGCTAGCCGGTCATGGTATCGCTGGCGCCGCCCCCAGCCCCATCGCGGCACTACTGGTCTTTGCCACGTTAGCAAGCTTTGAGGCCCTGATGCCGCTCGCGGGCGCTTTTCAGCATCTTTCTACCAGCTTAACCTCGGCTCGTCGTTTAAATGAGATCTTGCAACACGCCAAGGCGCCTTGCTGGGGAAGTGAGCCAGCCCCCCTCAATGGTGGGTCGGTGCAGTTAAGCGATATCTACTTTAGCTACCCAGGCCATGCCCATCCGGTGCTGCGGGGCTGTACCCTGCAAGTGCAAGCAGGTGAAAAGCTCGCGTTACTGGGTCAAACCGGTTGTGGCAAGTCAACGTTGATGGGGCTGTTAACCCGAGAGTGGAGCCCACAAGCAGGCTCCATTTTGCTGGCTGGTAAGCCGCTGACCGATTACAGCGAAGAGGCGCTGCGGGCCTCTGTCTCGGTGGTGAGCCAGCGAGTTCACCTATTTGCTGCCACCTTGCGTGATAATCTCACCCTTGCTGCGCCGCATGCCACTGACCAGCAGCTCGTCACAGTGCTGACTCAAGTTGGGTTGGCCAGTTTGCTCGACAAGACTGACGAGCAGCCAGATCAGGGGCTCAATGCTTGGCTCGGTGATGGTGGCAGGCCACTCTCTGGTGGCGAGCGGCGCCGTATTGGTATTGCCCGCGCCCTCTTACACGATGCGCCGCTCTGGCTACTCGATGAACCCACTGAAGGGCTCGATAGTCAAACTGAGCGGGAGATCATGGCCCTATTGTTCAAACTGGGGGCAACCCGCACCCTGCTGCTGATCTCTCACCGCTTGCTGGGAATGGAGCAGATGGATCGCATCGCCTTGATGGAAGAGGGGCAGATAAGACTGTGTGCCTCTCACCAAACGCTGCTGGCCGATGATTATTACCGCAGCCTGTATCAGCGGCTGGCCCCCATCTGATCAGGCAGGCCCCCGCCCCTCTTTGCTCAGCGCCAGCGCAGCAACGAAGACCCGCAACCCTCACTAACAAAAAATACACGGGAGTCGCCATCAGCGGCTCCCGTGTATGTTGTTATGACTCACATCTAACCCTATCAACGCCACAATTAGCTCATACGTCAGCTCATACATCAGCTCATGTATCTGCTTAGCATCAGCTCAAAATGGCACTGGTGGTCATCCACCGCTGGCCTTTATAATGCCGCTCATTGTGTAACAAGATGCCGACATGGCGCCCTGCACCAGTGCGCTGCCTTTATCATCGATATAAGATACGAGCCCATGAAACGCCTGATCCTGATAATGCCCCTGATTGCCTCTGGCTGCGCCAACTATGGCTTTCATAGCAACTTAGATAAAAAGAACTTCAGCGACTACTTCAAGCCCAGCAGTGTGCACATTTACCAGCAAGATGAGCTCGCCGATCTTAACTACCTCTCCCTTGGTACCGTTGAGGGCGAGTCTTGCCAAATTGATACCCACCAAGCCATTCCTAATGCGAGTGAAGCGCGCACCTTGGTTCGGCGCCGCGCCGCCGACATGGGCGGCAATGGCGTCGTTATCAATAAGTGTGCAGAGCTCAATGAGACCCCAGGCTGTTTAAAGCAGGTGATCTGCTACGGACAAGCCCTGAAAGTCGCCGAAGATAACTAACCCTGTTAACGGTAAATCACGAGATCTGCGGCGAACCCACACTGAGCAAGTGCTGAACCTGCGCCAGATAAATACCTAACGGACACCGCCTTGTGTCCGTTGTGTTATAGCCAGCGCAGCTGCTTATCCATTAACCCGTTACCCGATTAGCGGGTTAACTGATTGACCGGTGAACTGATCCACCTGTAAACCGATCTCGTTATTAACCCGAGCTCTCGCTGTATCGGCCGGCTATCGACGCGATGAGGTCAAACCTGCGTTTTAACGCCCCGTGTGCTAGATTGCCGAGGTTTTCGTTTAGGAACTGCCATGAAGTTTGAAATCGATACCCTTGGGATTATCCGCTCTCCTTATAAAGAGAAGTTCGCCATCCCCCGCCAGCCCGGTCTGGTTAAATCGGCTCGGGCTCGCCTTGAGCTCTGCCCCCCTTACAATCAGCCGGATATGCTGCGCGGTATCGAGCAGTTTTCTCATCTGTGGCTCAGTTTTGTGTTTCATCAGACGATGGCGCAAGGCTGGCACCCTACCGTGCGCCCCCCGCGCCTTGGCGGTAATGAACGGGTTGGCGTGTTTGCCACCCGCTCAACGTTTCGGCCTAATCCGTTGGGGCTGTCGGTGGTGGAGCTTCATGGGGTTAATCGTGCCCATGGTCAACTGTGGCTAGAACTTGGCGCCATTGATCTGCTCGATGGCACCCCCATCGTCGATATCAAGCCCTATATTCCTTACGCCGACAGCGTGCCCGCGGCCCGTGGGGGCTTTGCACCTCACGCGCCAACGCCGCCACTCATCGTCAGTTTTAGCCCCAACGCTGAGCAAGATCTGCAACCTTGGCTCAAGGCTCATCCTGAACTGCGGCTACTGGTGAGTGAGGTGCTCGCGCAAGACCCACGCCCTGCCTACAAAAAAGGCAAGCCTGATGAGAAGATCTACGGCGTACGGTTGTTTGACTGCAATGTGCGCTTTTGTATCACTGAGCCCCACTGTCACGTGTTAGGAATTGAGCCGGCCTAATGCGGATGGTGGCCAAGTGCACGAGGTTTAAACGCGCACGGCCCATGAAAGCCCATAGGGGATGGGCTCATCTCCACCCACTACGGGTAACAGCAGAAGGGGTTTATTGCCCATAACCAAAGCGGCATGTTACGTGAGTTAGGATGTACTACGGATTTAACCATTTACACCAAGGAAAACGATGATGTTAAAAAATACCGAACAACGCTATGGCTCCCTCAGTATTGGGCTGCACTGGTTTACCCTAGTGGCGATGATCGCCGTCTATGCCCTGATCGAATTTCGTGACATCTTCCCTAAAGGAGATCCCGGACGAGATCTGATGAAGCAGTGGCACTTTATGCTCGGCATGCTGATTTTTGCCATCGCCCTGGTACGGCTTACCATCTATTGGTTGACCCCAAGCCCACGCATCGTGCCGGCGCTGCCACCAAAAATGGCGCTGCTCGCCAAACTTGCCCACCTTGCGTTATATGGTTTTTTGATCCTCACCCCTTTGTTTGGCTGGTTGCTACTGAGCGCCGCAGGTAAGCCTATCCCTTTCTTTGGGCTCGATTTACCCGCGCTGATGGCCCCTAATCCTGATCTGAAAGGATTTATCAAAGATACCCATGAGGCACTTGGTAATATTGGTTATGGATTGATTGCGCTGCATTCGGTGGCCATGCTGCTGCACCACTATGTGCGCAAAGACAACACCCTGACCAATATGCTGCCACAGCATCGCAAGTAACCCCTGTAGGGAGCCTACACACTCTATTTGTGTACATTCTTTTGTGTGCATAGTTTTGTGTACATTCTTTTGTGTAGATGGTTGGCAAACAATCTTGCACACCACATTTTGCATCCCCTCTCCCACACTAGCTTGCAGATCATCCTGCATACGACAAAGGGGCCAACATAGGCCCCTTTTGTCTCTCTTCTTTTACCTCCTCTGCCATTACCCATTGTGCGATGGGTCTTATCTGTGTCTTGACCCCTCGCTGATTCAGTCCCGATACAGGCGCCCCGCGCTAGGATTCGAATTGACTCAACGCAACATTCACTTTCTAATTGGCAGCCTGGATCCTATGACCGCTCACATCATGAAAATTCTGTTGGTCGAAGACGACAAGCTGCTTAATCATCACCTCTCCTCATTGCTGACTGAAGCTAACAATCAGGTTTACAGCACCGATCTGGCCGGTATTGCGCTGCACTACGCCGCTGATTACCCCATTGATGTGGCGATCATCGATCTGGGGCTACCCGATATGGATGGCCTGCAACTGATCCGCCAACTACGTGAGCGGCACATCTCTTTTCCAATCATTGTGCTCACCGCCCGTGGTAACTGGCAGGATAAAGTCGAAGGGTTAGAGGCAGGTGCCGATGACTATTTGGTCAAGCCGTTTCAAAAAGATGAGCTACTTGCTCGCTTGAATGCCTTAGTACGCCGCAGCGCAGGTTTTATTTCACCCAAAGTGAAAGCCGGTGACTATGAGCTTGAACTGTCTCGTAAAGAGCTCTCTATTGCCGGTGAAGTGATGGTACTGACCAGTTTTGAATACCTCATTTTGGAGTACCTGATGCGCAATGCCCGCCAGGTAGTCTCAAAGCAACAACTGCTCGACCAACTCTATGGGGATGGTGAAGGAGACCCAAACACCATCGAGGTGATGGTCAGCCGCCTTCGCAAAAAGCTTGATCCCGATGGCACTATCCAGCCCATCTCCACCATCCGCCGCCAAGGTTACATCTTTAACCTTTCGTGCAGCTAATGAGCTGGTCGTTGCCCTGCCCCGTCAAGATGATCCGCCGCTCCCTGCACATCAAACTGCTACTGAGCTCCCTGCTCGTGATTGCATTGATCATGGGATTTGCGGTTTACGCCCTCTATCTTGGCCATGTTGAAGAGCAGAGCCAAAAAGCCAGTGCCCGCATGCAAGAGAACCTCGCGAAGTTGTTCTCATCGACCCAACCTGGTAGCGATGATCCGGACGAATTTAACCTGCTCCCCCGCAATGGTGGTGACAGCAATCTTGACACCCTGATCTGCCGCGCCGATGGCGAGCTGATCTGGTCAAGTCTGCATATGCCGGAGGTGATCAAAACCAAGCAAACCATTTGTGGCGATCTCATGCGTTACCTTGGGGGGATGGATCTCGATTACTTCTTCAAAAAGCACACCATCAAAAATGGTGACAGCTACTTCGTCTATAGCCTGCGTTTTATTCGCAATCCTGGCAGCGGCACCACGGCTTATTATGTGGTGATGATTGATTCGGCCGATACCTATCAAGCCCAGTCCCAGCACTACCTCTATCAAATTGCTCAAAAAGCGCTGCTCGCCTATCTGTTGCTGGCCGGGTTGTTACTGCTGACCACATTTTGGAGTTTGCGATCTCTTCGCACGATCGCCCATGAAATTGACGATATTCGGGCAGGCAAGCTCGACGCGCTTTCTAGCGATGCAGAGCGAGAACTAACCCCCTTAACTGAATCAATCAATCAGCTGCTCGAAAACGAACGCCAGCAAACCCAGCGCTACCAACATGCCCTTAATGATTTGGCCCACAGCCTTAAAACGCGGCTGGCACTGATCCAGATGACCACCCAAGAGATCAACCTTGGGCGGGATGTGCACGACAACATCAACGAGCAGATCCTTACCATGGATCAGATGATCCAGTACCAACTCAGACGGGCTGTCACCGGTCGCCAGCGGCTAGCGAACAAAGGCATAGAGCCCATTCCACTCATTGAAAAGCTGCTGGCCAGTCTGACCAAAGTCTATCGCCACAAAAAACTGCAAACCCATTTTCGCTTTGACGATGACACTCTGTTTAACGGGGAACAAGGGGATCTGATGGAGCTGATGGGTAACTTGCTCGATAACGCCTGCAAATTTGCCATCAGTGATGTGCGGGTAACAGTGCGCCACCATCTTGAGCGATTACGTATTGAGGTCGAAGATGATGGCCCCGGCATTGATCCGGCCAAATATGAGCAAATTTTTCAACGAGGAGTGCGCGCAGATAGCTCTCCAGGCCAAGGTATTGGGCTCGCAGTCGTGACCGAAATTGTGCACAGCTATGGCGGCCAGATCCGCGTTGATGAATCCCCTCTAGGTGGCGCCCGCTTTACCCTCGACTTGCCCTAATACCATAGTTAGTCCCCTGTGCAATGGTGAGCCGGGAACTTGACGTTGGGAAATCGAGGATTGGGGATCCCTCATCACGAAGCCCCCTACCCTATTTTGCATCACAGCCTCTTACTACTAGCAAGAGGCTGTGTAAAATTTTGACAAATTGGGAATGGTGGATTCGCGATCCGCTATCAACTCGTTAATATGCTCTTATATCGCCTCGTCGATTTTACTGGCTTGCTGATTTTGCATTTTAGCGTTATTGGCTCTTGCCAGGATCGCACTCTTAGGGCCATCTGCAATAATACGCCCCTTTTCAAACACGATAATTCTATCGACCACCTCTAGTAGCGAAGGCCGGTGAGTTGAAATAATTACCGTTTGCTCACTGTTTTTAACCAACTGCGACT
>JBOFTS010000060.1:0-2536 GCA_051652185.1 Aeromonas sp. | reverse complement strand
CCGATGCGCTTGGAACCAAGCTTGTGCCAGAGTATGACTCCAAGGAAAAGCTCGAAGCATTGGTTAATTTAGCAGAGTCTCACCCAGCAGAAGAGAAGATTAAACTCACTCTCATGTATGCACTCCAGCTTCAAAGCGGCCAAGTCATGTAGGATTACGTGTTCACCCCAACGCAATACGGCGATATTAATGGTTATTGCAGAAACACTCTCAAGCTTTCCGCCGCGTGCCAAAACTTCGACCTGCTTCCGCTTCAAACGGTGCCAAACATGACTATACTTGCCTTCATGGACGTGGAAAACATCGCAGCAGCGACCTCAATCATATTTTCCCAGTCTGCCTCCTACCAAATAAAGACTCACCGTCTTACTCGTGGCCTTAACGCACTAACCATGCCGACTTTTTCCTTGTTAGTTAATGGCCGTCGTACTGGAGGACTGCTCATGTATGGTAATGCCTACACTCACGACGTGCAGGGCGACGTTCGAATCCGCATTGTTGGCGCAAAGAGGGCGATGGTGTTCACCGAGGGCGATGATCAGGACGAGTTCCTTACAGCCCTTGAAGCCGAATATAACTTTATGATGTCTGAGACCGACTTCTCCAAGCATACAACTGCCGATGTGGCTGGTCTCATTTGTGAGTCAGTTAGCGTCGTTTCCACACTAACTGGTGCGCATCACGCTTACATCAAATCAAACTTCAAGCCCGCTGACTTCTGTACTTTCAACAATTACTACATGCGCGATCTTCTCTTTCCATTCTATGGAGTCACTCCGGAGTAGAGCAAAAACATTAAAGAGATGGTTCACATTGACGCCTTTGGTCCGTATTTATACGCCGCGTCGGTTACCATTGCAGCTCAGCTTTAGTTCGAGGCTGACGTTTTCATGTAACCATGCTTCACAGGCTGGGGCTTTGCTCACGAGTTTGGACATCGCTGGGACGGATTTTTCCAATTTTCAGAGATTACTAACAATGTGTTCGCTCAGTATATTTGCGAGCAAGAAGGCTGTGGGGGCTCGTCGCGTGTTCAGCCAGCTCTAGAATAAACCGTTTGGACTAAACTATTTGACCCTAGCTATGAATTTAGTAAATAGTCCGGTTCAGAAATTTTAACGGCTTTGTATTAACTGGTCCTTAATGATCAGCACTCATGGGCTGGAATAATGTAGTACTACAGATACCAAAGCAGCGACTTCTATCCAGTTACATCAAAGTCAACACAGTTTTGGTTTATCGTTGGTGCCATGCAGTACTACAAGCTCGATCTTACGGAGTATTTCACACGTCATGGCTGGGACAAGTAACTTATTCAAGAACTGTAACCCAATCTCACTTCTTTCCCTAAACCGGACAAGAAGATATGGTATCTAGACACTACAACATGGAACTATGCTGGTAGATCAATAGACGTTAATACCGATACCGTTACTATAAAAAAGATCTCAAATGGTAAATTCAGCGTTCAGACAAATATTCCCCATGACGTACTTCTTGGTTATGAACTTTTAAGAGACGGCGTCGCAGTATAGTTCAGCAACCTGAAGAGAGTGAACTAACTTGAAGATGTTCTCCTCAACGATGACAATGATCATATTTACACCGTTGTAGCGTATGCTAAGGATCTTACCACAACTCATGAATCGAACGAAGTTCGGAGGTTTGTTCCTACAATTGAACGCAGCAAAGAATATTTGTTGGTCCAGTAAGGTGAAACTGAAATTGAAAAACTAGCACTTATGTTAGTTGCCGCCAAGGACTGGCAGGGAAATGATATCAGTTATGATGTGTAAGTCACCGGTGTTTCCAGTGAATCTGGCCAAATTATGACCTTAACAATAACTGCCAATGGACTCACTGCCCAAACTACAGTGAATGTTATCTAGATCAAAGAAACAGTTTAGCTCACTAAAATAGACTGGCAGGTTAACACTGACTAATATACTCCAACGGTCAAAGCAATACAGACTAATGTTCTAGGCAAGACCGTTCATTATTAGGAAGGCTTTTCTGTCCTGCTTGGCAGCGGACAGGTAGAATGGCACACCGATGGACACCCGACCCACCTCCACATGATTATAGGCCCAGATGGAAAGTTCAACTAAGACAACGGCGGCTGCGCTTCTAAGATGAACTTCGAGTACGAGCTGTACCTCGACGGAGAACTGCAATGGGTTTCACAAAAGTTTGTTTGTTCTAGTAATGCCCAACAATTATACATTCCACTTAACGGAGCGCGCAACATCACTCTAAAGAACAAGAATAACTCTGGCTCTCAAGGCTACACTGTAATCGCCGAAGCTTTCCTAGTTACATCAGACAGATCGCCATTGATGTTCACTGTCATGAAAGAGGTTTTGCCAGCAGAAAGGTCGATTTCTCATGATGTTATTGTTGGCCGTACGGCCGCTTACGATTTTGATCTTGGTAAAGTAACCACTATGAAAGTCTCATATGTTTACGTTCCACACCTTTGGGGTGAAATAGAGGTCGATTTTGTATACACTGCCTAGAATGGCCTCGTAGGTACCAC
>JBOFTS010000059.1:0-1395 GCA_051652185.1 Aeromonas sp. | reverse complement strand
ATTCTCTATCAGAATGTCAAGTTTGTTATGGATCAAGGAGTGGAAAGTATCGATAGGGAGAACCAATTTAGCCAGGAGTATGTAAATATGACCAAACAGTCAGACAGATCGTGGATAGGCAAAGATATTTTGTTCATGTGAGTTATTTTATCAAAGTGAGTTTCTTTCTTGAGGCATGTCTCATGTCTGTAGTAGCTGATTGAATGATCCAACAGTCCAAGAATAATCACTTTATCAGTGATCAACCATATCATAAACTAACTCATCACCATGCGGAGTCGGAAGCAGAGTGCGCACCAATGTCTAATCAGCATGTGAATAGTAGTGTGTGTTTTGAGTCAAGGAAAGGAAAGTGAAGATGGGAAGAATCAATAAAGCTAGAAGGATGCAGAAACGCTGAAACAGACAGATAGGGCATATCCACGCCAAGCATGTTTTTAAAGTGAGTGCGACCAACTCTCACATTTAAGTTTCTATTTCTTATGCATAGGCTCATATCACAGTAATTGGATATTTATGGAGAACCACTAGTACAAGAATAATCTCTTTCAATTGCCCATACATTGAACGTACTGAATCGCAATCACGTGGAGTCAGAGGCGGAGTTGGACGCCCCAGTCCTTTATTCTCTATCAGATTATCAAGTTTGTTATGGATCAAGGAGTGGAAAGTATCGATAGGGAGAACCAATTTAGCCAGGAGTATGTAAATATGACCAAACAGTCAGACAGATCGTGGATGGGCAAATATATGTTGTTCATGTGAGTTATTTTATCAAAGTGAGTTTCTTTCTTGAGGCATGGCTCATGTCTGTAGTAGCTAATTGAATGATCCAACAGTCCAAGAATAATCACTTTATCAGTGATCAACTATATCATAAACTAACTCATCACCATGCGGAGTCGGAAGCAGATTGCGCACCAATGTCTAATCAGCATGTGAATAGTAGTGTGTGTTTTGGGTTAAGGAAAGGAAAGTGAAGATGGGAAGAATCAATAAAGCTAGAAGGATGCAGAAACGCTGAAACAGACAGACAGTGCATATCCACGCCAAGCATGTTTTTAAAGTGAGCGCGACCAACACTCACATTTAAGTTTCTCTTTCTTATGCATAGGCTCATATCACAGTAATTGGATATTTATGGAGAACCACTAGTACAATAATAATCTCTTTCAATTGCCCATACATTGAACGTACTGATTCGCAATCACGTGGAGTCAGAGGCGGAGTTGGACGCCCCAGTCCTACATTCTCTATCAGAATGTCAAGTTTGTTATGGATCAAGGAGTGGAAAGTATCGATAGGGAGAACCAATTTAGCCAGGAGTATGTAAATATGACCAAACAGTCAGACAGATCGTGGATAGGCAAATATATGTTGTTCATGTGAGTTATT
>JBOFTS010000058.1:0-15958 GCA_051652185.1 Aeromonas sp. | reverse complement strand
GAGAAACAAGCGGAACAGTTTGTATTACCGGCACGAAGGGAACGAAGTTACCCCCGCTGCGTGAAGCCAAGGCCACAGAGGTATAGTGTGAAAAAAGCCAATAAAAACAATGCCAGTCAGGCTTAACTGACTGGCATTAAGCAATATTCGCTCCTTTTTTTATTTCGTATTATTTGCAGATGCACCGTATCCGTCATCCTTTGTGCAACCAAGGCGTCAGGCGCAGCGCCGGATTAGGCAGCTGAAGTTGCCCCGTGGCAAACTGATCGAGCAGCTAACCACTGAGCAATAGCTGATTATCGTGCCACGGTATGGGCACTTGATGGGTTACTTTGATCAAGTAAGCCATCCCTTTTGGTTCAACCAGCGCTACTCGCACACCGACCATCTTGGGCAAAAAGTGCTTGCCCACCCGCCCCGCCATCTTATCGAGTAACAATTGCATCTGTTGCTGGCGTACGATTAAGTCAGATAGGGGTAAAACCGCCTCCCTTGGCACATCTGCCATCACCTGAACCACCATATCGTAGCGCGCATGAGACGCATTAAGGGTGACGAACACACGGGCTTTGTTAAGGTTGAGATCACTGTCAACAAGCAGCTGCAATTCGTGGTCGACTGTCACGTTTGCACTTAACTGTTTACCTTGCGAGGTAACCTCGGCAGAGGCCAGCGTACAACGCTGGCCATTGAGAGGATCGCTTAGATAAAATCCCAGCCTAGCATGACCAAATTTCCCCTTAGCAAAGGTCTTCATCTGGCTATAAAAGGCGCTGTATTCTAAATCCAACACGGTCCCAGCTTGAGCAAGCACAGGGCTAAAAAGAGTGATAAGTAACAAATGGTGCACTCTATTGATCACGCCCGATTTGTCCCTCAGCTTGCCCCCGTTGGCCTCATGCATCAAAGTGGGTCGGGTTTGTTGGAGCCTCATTCACTTCAACCTGGATCCCACACAGATCGCGATAAAGGATCCCTTTACAGTTGAAATAAAGGGGGGCTACCCAGATAAGACCTAATCCCATGGGGATCAGCGCGAGCAAGAACAACACCACCATCACGCAATGAAACAGCACAATGCTAGGCCATGCGCGAATACACAACTTAAAAGAAACCAATATCGCCTGCACGGGTGTCAAGCCACGCTCGAGGACCAGCGGTACCGTAAAGAGCAATCCCATGCCAATCACGGCTGCGGGGATCAACGCTAATGTGTCAGGCAACCCCAGCATCGCAAAAAGTGGGCTAAATAAGCTGGTCAACACACTACCAAGCAAACTCAGTAGACCAAGGCGAATAAAATGGCGAAAAAAATCAAATACTTGACTCGCTTTTGCCTTAACGCCTACAGACTGCTGCAGCCCAAGCATATCAAGGGCACTGGTCATCGGTGCCATGATGATGGTGATAAATAAGCTCAACAAAACCGCGACATTTATCCCCTCCTCTTGCCCCAAAAGCGGAGCCAGCAAGGTGTTAGTGAGTAACATCCACATCGCCATCACACCGAGGATCGCCAATAACAAGCCAAACCCAGTACGCCGAGTCTGTTGCCATCCTTCTTGGATAACCCCTTTTACATCAAGGCGATAGCCTTGACTGAGCGACGTTTCAAGGGAGCCGCCTATACGCATTTTATTACTCAATTGACTATCCAATATCAAAACAACCAAATAAGGTGGCACATTATAGCGATTCAGCCGGCTATTCGTAGCCGTATTTCCTGAGAGTACCATTGAGAGTACCGTTGAGAGTGCAGTAGATAGTGCCGTATGGGATACTGCAAAACGTAGCTTATTTAAGATCGAGCAATACCCACGATACAAACTGTGCGCAAACGCTTGCTCATCATTTAGGCTGGCTATCGCACTGTATTTCGGCATGGATCTACTACACAATTTGACTGCGCCCTTCTCATGCGCCTCTCAGCGCTTTTTTGCAAGCTAAACGGCGGCAACACAGGTAAATTAATTCAACGCTTTTTCATCATCCTTGAGGGGTGTAGATTAAATGCGGAAACATTATTATTTCCTCATTTTTCCATGACCATCGGCGGTAATGCCACGTTATATCATTCTTGGCTGCTATGCAGATGGCCTGATCCTATCAGGAGTACTCATGTCCGATCTGACTCTTTTCTTCGCACCTGGCACTTGTGCTATGGCAGTTCAAATTGCCCTGCTAGAAGCTAACGCGCCTTTTCAACCTCGTTTGGTTAATTTGGCTGCAGGTGAGCAAAACGATCCTGCCTATTTGGCGATCAATCCTAAGGGTCGTGTGCCGGCCTTAGTGACCGAGCAAGGCACGCTGACTGAAACACCGGCATTGCTACTTTATGTGGCCCAACGCTTCCCAAATGCCAAACTTGCCCCTCTTGATAACCCGTTCTTGCTCGCTCGGATGCAGGAAGTAAATAGCTTCCTCGCCTCTACCGTGCATGTATCTCATGCTCACAGTCGCCGTGGCTGTCGCTGGGCTGATGATGCGCAAGCCATTGTGGCCATGCAACAAAAAGTCGCCAGTAATATGCGCGATGGTTTTAACCAAATCGAGCAGCACTACTTAGCTGGCCCATGGGTCCTTGGCGAGCAGTTTAGCGTGGCCGACATTTATTTGTTTGTGGTCGCCGGTTGGCTAAAGAGCGATGGCGTAGAGATCAGCGAATTTCCTAATGTTGCCGCACATTATCAACGGATGCTGGCCCGTCCTGCCGTGTGCCAAGCTCTCGCTAAATAATCAACACCATAGCATCAGGTGTCAGTGCATGACTGACACCTTTATCCCCGTACCTAGATCCCTTCTTTAAACAATAGAGGCCATTGTGCGCACTGGCGAGGTCACTCCCTATGCAAATCTTATCCTCTGCGCCGGCGTCGCCTTTTAAATCTTAAATACCGGCCAATTCACGCCGCCCGCATAAGTTGTGACACCTGTTGTAACACTTGTTGTGATACTCGCTGTGACACTCGCTGTGACACTCTGGATTACAGAATATTCACGATGATAATGCGCACGTTGAATAAGTGCGCAACACTGCATCACGCAATCAAACCCTCTCAAGGCAATGCTGCCAGCAACTCATCAACATAAGCTGGAACCAGCAAAGAAGCAGGACCATAGCGTTTTTCAGCAAACTGACTGCCTACCTCACTTGGATCTAAATTAAGTTCAATCGTATGAGCACCATGCAACCGCGCCTCCTGCACAAATCCGGCGGCGGGGTAAACCGCGCCAGAGGTGCCAATAGAGATAAAGAGATCGCATTGAGCTAATTGCTGATAGATGGCATCAAGCCCAATAGGCATCTCACCAAACCATACAATATCGGGTCTAAGTGGTTGAGCCGGCTCACAGCACCGACAGCGATCATATTGCTGCAACGAGCCTCGCCATGGGATCACCTGTCCAGAGGTTGGGCAACGCACATTGAATAGTTCACCATGCATATGGATTAAATGTTGGCTACCACCCCGCTCATGAAGATCATCAATATTTTGGGTCACTAGCGTGACAATACCGGGCCAGCTTTGCTCGAGGCGAGCCAGTGCATAATGGGCCAGATTGGGTTGTACTGAGGGTGAGTTGAGTTGCGCGCGCCGCGCATTATAAAAATCGATCACCAATTTAGGATCCCGAGCGTACCCTTCGGGGGTCGCAACATCCTCAACCCTATGCTCTTCCCATAATCCATCACTGGCACGAAACGTTTTGATCCCAGACTCGGCAGAGATCCCGGCTCCCGTTAGGATCACAATGTGTTGGTATGGCGCCGCCATTGGCAAGTTCCTCTCTTTTTATATGCTCTGTTTATATGGTCTATTTATACCGTTGCTATATCTGACGAGGTCAACGTCTAGAGGGTTGTCATAAAAGTAAATGATCATCTCGAAAACACTTTTTTGGCATAAAAAAAACCAGGCATCAGCCTGGTTTTTTTCATTTTTCTTACTCGTTGGGTTTCACATTTTCGACTCTGGCTTTGAGCTTTTGCCCTGGTCGAAATGTCACCACGCGACGGGCGCTGATAGGGATATCCTCGCCGGTCTTGGGGTTGCGTCCCGGACGCTGACTCTTCTCACGAAGGTCAAAATTACCGAAGCCTGAAATCTTGACTTGTTCACCACGCTCAAGCGCATGTCTGATCTCTTCAAAGAAAGCTTCCACCATATCTTTGGCTTCACGCTTGCTCATCCCGAGTTGGGTGAACAGGTGCTCTGCAATATCGGCTTTGGTAAGCGCCATAGATCAATCCCTCAAGGATGCGTTCAGCTCTTCACCGAGGGCCCGTACTACATGCTCTACGGTCTCGGCAATCTCTTTCTCTTCCAACGTGCGTTGGGTATCTTGCAAAACAAGACTAATAGCGAGACTTTTCTTGTCCTCAGCCATACCCGCACCTTGGTATACGTCGAACAAGTTTATTCCAACTATATGATTTCCGCCAACTTTTTTAATTACTGCCAGCACATCACCGGCCAAAACCTGACGGTCAACTACAACCGCGATATCACGGCGGTTAGCTGGAAACTTAGAGACTTCAGCCGCCATTGGCACCTTAGCAGGGATCAGTTTGTCGAGTTCCAACTCAAACATGACGACCCGACTTTTGAGCCCAAGTTTCTTTTCAAGGCTTGGGTGAATGACCCCAATATGACCGATGAGCTCGCCATTGCGTAAAATCGCGGCGCTTTGGCCTGGGTGCAGGGCGCTGTGCTCAGTACGCTCGAAGGTAAAGGTGGCCCCTTCGGCGGTCAAATCCAGCACGGCTTCCAGATCCCCTTTCAAATCAAAGAAGTCAGCGGCGCGGCTCTTGATATCCCAATGCTCGTCGCTCTGGTTACCGGTGAGGATACCGGCCAGCATTGGCTCCTGACGGATACCGTTCTCGGCGCTTTCATCCTTGATGAAACGCAGGCCCTGCTCGAACAGACGCACCCGTGGCTGCTGACGGTTCTGGTTGTAGACCACCGCCTGCACCAGACCCGGGAACAGAGAGACGCGCATGGCTGACATCTCAACTGAGATCGGGTTGGGCAGCACAATGGCATCGCTCTGCGGGAACAGGGTTTGCTGAGTCTTAGGATCAACAAAGCTGTAAGTGATCGCCTCTTGAAAGCCTCGATCAACTAGCAGGTCACGCACCCGCTTCAAGGTCACCTG
Source organism: Aeromonas sp. (assembly GCA_051652185.1). Classification (GTDB taxonomy): domain Bacteria; phylum Pseudomonadota; class Gammaproteobacteria; order Enterobacterales; family Aeromonadaceae; genus Aeromonas. The sequence goes on along the minus strand of JBOFTS010000058.1, from coordinate 10,798 downwards.
CCCTTCTACTTGCTCAACCATGGCAAGGGAGGCGGCAGGTTTGAGGTTCGGGATGTTGTTGTAGCCATAAATACGGGCCACTTCTTCGATGAGATCTTCCTCGATGGCAATATCGAAACGCCAGGAAGGTGCCAGCGCAGTCCAACCGTCAGCATCCACCGTGACCTGCATGCCAAGGCGAGTGAGGATCTCAACTACCTGCGCGTCAGCCACGCTGATACCGATCACCTTGTCAAGCTTGGTGCGGCGCAGCTTGATCGGTGCAGCCTTGGGCAGATGGGCATCCGATTTCACTTCGATGACTGGACCGGCTTCACCGCCGCACTCTCCTCCACAAATGTCCAGCAGCAGACGGGTAGCTCTGTCCATCACCTTGGCTTGCAGCATAGGATCAACCCCACGCTCGAAGCGATGGGATGAGTCAGTATGCAGGCCATAGGCACGGGCACGACCGGTGATAGAAAGCGGCGCAAAAAAGGCACATTCGAGCAAAATATCGGTGGTAGTATCACTGACACCGGTGCGATTGCCGCCGAAGATACCCGCCATGCAGGCAGGGCCTTTAGCGTCAGCAATCACCAAGGTGTTCTCTTTGAGCTTCACTTTTGTGCCATCGAGTAGAGTCATCGGCTCATCGCTATGGGCACGGCGTACCACCAGCGCCCCTTCAAGGGCGGCCAGATCAAAAGCATGCATCGGCTGACCGTATTCAAGCAGCAGGTAGTTAGTGATATCAACGATGGCATCAATGGAGCGAATACCACCACGGCGCAGCTTTTCTTGCATCCAGAGCGGGCTCTGGGCCTGCAGGTTCAGCCCCTTGATGACGCGGCCCAAATAACGGGGGCAATCAGCCGGTGCTTCAACTTGGATCGGGAAAGTCGTATCAATGGTGGCAACAGCAGGTATCCAGCTTGGCTCAACCACATCCACGCTATTGAGCACGCCAATTTCACGGGCAAGCCCTGCAATACCAAGGCAATCGGCACGGTTTGGAGTGAGATCCACATCAATAGAGACGTCATTAAGTGCAAGGTAATCGCGAATATCGTCACCAATAGGTGCATCGGCTGGCAATTCGATAATGCCGTCAGCTTCAACATCAATACCCAGCTCACTAAAGGAGCAAAGCATGCCATGAGATGGCTGGCCCCGCAGCTTGGCTTTCTTAATGGTGAAATCGCCTGGCAGGGTCGCCCCCACTTTCGCCACGCATACTTTTAAGCCAGCACGGCAGTTCGGCGCGCCGCAGACGATGTCTAGCAGTTCGGCCTCCCCCACATTGACCTTGGTCACCCGCAGTTTATCGGCATCCGGATGCTGGGCACATTCAACCACTTCACCCACCACCACATTGTTAAACTGGCCAGCAACTGCATCGATGGCATCCACTTCTAGGCCAGCCATGGTGATTTGCTCGGCTAGCTCGGTGTCGCTCAACTCGGTGCGGACCCACTCCATCACCCAAGATTTACTGAATTTCATGTTCTCTCGCCCTTACTTGAACTGCTTGAGGAAGCGCAGGTCGTTTTCGAAGAAGGCACGCAGGTCGTTGACCCCGTAGCGCAGCATGGTCAGGCGTTCAACCCCCATACCAAAAGCAAAGCCTGAGTATTTTTCTGGATCGATGCCCACTGAACGTAATACGTTCGGGTGCACCATGCCGCAACCTAACACCTCTAGCCATTTGCCGTTCTTACCCATGACGTCCACTTCTGCACTTGGTTCAGTAAACGGGAAATAAGAAGGACGGAAGCGAATGGTCAGATCTTCCTCGAAATAGTGACGCAGGAAGTCGTGCAAAATACCTTTAAGCTCGGTAAAGCTGGCATGCTCATCGATCAACAGACCTTCAACCTGATGGAACATCGGAGTGTGAGTCATATCGTAGTCGTTACGATACACACGACCCGGCGCAATGATCCGGATCGGCGGTTGCTGCTGCTGCATGGTACGGATCTGCACACCGGAGGTGTGAGTACGCAACATCAGATCAGGATTGAAGTAGAAGGTATCGTGATCGGTTCGCGCCGGATGATGGGCTGGAATGTTCAGCGCATCGAAGTTGTGAAAGCCATCTTCGATCTCAGGACCACGAGCAACGGTAAACCCCATCTCGCCAAACAGGCGCTCGATGCGCTCAATGGTGCGAGTAACAGGATGCAATCCACCACTTTCAATGCGTCGGCCAGGTAGACTGATGTCGATGGTTTCAGCCGCCAGCTTTTGGTTTAGCACTGCAACTTCGAGTGCCTCACGATGGGCGTTCAAGGCATCTTGTACCAGCTGCTTAGCTTGGTTGATCACCGCGCCTGCGGCAGGTCGCGCCTCTGCGGACAAGCTGCCTAATGTCTTCATCTGCTCGGTAAAAAAACCTTTTTTACCCAGATATTTGACCCGAATTTCGTCAAGGGCGGCAATATCATTTACGCCCTCAATCTCGGCCTTCGCCAGGCCTACTACTTCTTCAAGCTGTTGCATGTCTTCCTCGTCACCACTCCAACAACTGGAGTCTTTAGGCTAAATAAGGGTAAGGGGAGCAATAATACAAAAAAAGCCCCTTCACTGACCATAGCTATGCTCGGCTTTTCTCCTCATAAATCATTTTGTTATCGCTCTTTAGTATTGAATTGCCGCTTTGAAATTTTAATATTGTAGTAAAATTCCAGTTTGTTGGCATACATAGAGCGTACAGCCTCACTTATCTTAACTGTTAGCAAACTCATTACGCCCCCACCGATCCCACCCTAGCTCTCATTGGCCGAGCATGCCATCCCCCTCCTCGATATGCTGATTGATAGTGTGGGTACCATCCGCTACAAACGATGTACAACAAGGTTCATTTATGGTGAGCATTAATAGCGCGGATTAAGATCCCAACTTCGCCAGTTACCAGCACAGATCAACACCTCTTGCTCTAACCATCTTGCTTGCGTCACTAACTTGCCAAGCCAGGTCAACGTATCGTCATTTAACTTATCAAGTTGCTGCAGGCGCCATGGGATCTTGCCACTACTGGCATCGAATCTTGGTAGCGGGCGTGCATAGTGTGTCACATATGCATCTATTTCAGCGGGGAGCCAAAGCCTTGCTGGACGTGATAACGCGGCGGCAAGCTCGATCGCAATATCAATACCCCGTTGATCCAGATCACCAAAATGTGCCCACGGTATGTCAGCAGATAGCAGCGGAATAAGTATCTTCGCCAAGGTCGTATTTCTACCAGGGGTAAACAGCAACAATTGCCCAGGCTCGAGTGGATAATCAATAAATGCGCCTTTATTTTCTATGGTAATAACCTGCTGCCCTTGCCAATGCACCGCGGCAAGTTGATGCAAGGCGCGCTCTGGCAACGCAACCTCACCTAGCAATGTCATCACTGCGCTCATGTCCTGCCATTGCTCTTGCTGATCTGTCACCGACAGCACATCAAGGGTTCGCAGACGGATCACCTCATCTTGGGTTAGCTGAATATCTCCCTCGGCTGATCCGCTCGCCCGCGGCTGACGAGCATATTTGCTATCACCATGCAAAAGCGCATAAAAACACGCTTGGTTGAGCCTTGTGGGTAACGTTATGCCTAACTGGCTCATTGAATGCTGCATGGTTAACTCAGCAGGCTCGACCCGTGCGAGTTGCGCCATGAGATAAGTGCGCCCAGGTGGTGTTAGTGCGTAACGCGCGCTGCGCCCCACCGGTCTAACCCCACCGATGGCCTGTAATAAGCTAAGGAGCTCACGCCCATGCTTGCTATCACATGCCTCGCCTTTCTCATTTTTCCCCTCAAGCAGACGGTTGCACAGCGCGTATAACCGAGGTGCACTAAACAGTGTCATCTTACTCCCCCTTTATGGTGGTATTGCCATGAACGGATCCCAGCAGCGATGAGGACTCACCCTAACACCGTCACCTAACCTTTGCATCATCCACTTAAGCAGTTAAAAAAAAGGGCCCGTAGGCCCTTTATCACATCATAGTTGGGGTTCATCAGCTAAATAGGTGATGAGTAATGATAAACAAACCGCCAGAGAGCAGCATGGTTAGCGGTAATGTCAGCACCCACGCCATCAAAATGGTTTTAATGGTTTGGCTTTGCAATCCAGATTTATTGGCCACCATAGTCCCTGCCACTGCCGAAGATAGGATGTGGGTGGTAGAGACTGGCATCCCCGTTAAACTAGCAACCCCGATAGAGATCACGGCAGTGATCTGGGCTGAAATACCTTGGCTATAGGTCATACCGCTGGTACCAATTTTCTCACCTACGGTATGCACGATCCGGCGCCATCCCACCATGGTGCCGCAACCGAGTGCCATCGCAATAGATACAATCACCCATGTTGGCGCGTACTCAGCGGTTGCAGTCAAGTCTTTGCGCCACTTAGCCAAATCCGTTAGCTCTTTAGCCGGCAGTGGTAATTTCGCTGCTTTACGGGCCGTATCGTCGATACAGAGCAGTAAACGACGCACTTCGCGGCGATCAGTTAAATTGAGCTCTTGATAAGTCCGTACTGCACTTAGGCGGGCATCAAGGTTCGCCATCGCCGGCAATACGCTCTGTGCTGAGCAGTGGGCCATCAAGGTCTCTTGCTGCGTTGCCGGCGGAGTAAAGTTAATGAGATTGGCCAATGCTTGCTCATTACGCAGATAAATTTCCATGATCCGCTGGTTGGCATCTTGGGTGCGATCAAGATCATAAGCACGGCTGTTCATATCAAGAGCAAAATATGAAGGCGCCATGCAGATTAGCACCAACATCACCAGACCAATCCCTTTTTGGCCATCGTTTGAACCATGAACAAAACTCACCCCCATGGCCGAGGCGATAAGGGTCAGACGCGCCCAAAATGGGGGGCGTTTTTTGCCATCAACCAACTGACGCTCTTCAGGCGTTTTATGAATTTTGTTACCAGTCCAGATCCGCTTCATCGCAAGCAGCAACAAGGCTGCCATGATAAAACCAATGGTCGGGGAGATGATCAACGACAACATGATGTCGATTGCCTTGCCCACGTTGATCCCATCGGTTAATGGCTTATGGGTGAGCCATGCATAGGCTCCTCCTACCCCGAGGATCGAGCCAATCAAGGTATGAGAGCTAGATGCAGGGATCCCAAAAAACCAAGTGCCTAAGTTCCACACAATGGCGGAAAATAGCAGTGAGAACACCATGATCAACCCTTGGGTGGAATCCATCCCAAGTAAGAGGTCGATCGGCAGCAAGTGCACAATGGCGTACGCCACCCCTAAGCCACCTAACATGACCCCAAAAAAGTTAAACATTCCTGAAAATAGTACGGCCAAGCGTGCGGGCATCGCTTTGGTATAAATCACCGTGGCGACCGCATTAGCCGTATCGTGAAAGCCATTGATAAATTCATAGCCCAGCACAAACACGACCGCTGAGACTAAACCAATCGACCACAACAACCCTAAATCACTGAACATTTCAAACATAAAAAGAGCCTGTTATTGAATTACGGCGGATTATGCCAGATGGTGACGCGCGTCATAGCTACCCTTGCAAAATTTAAGTCATAAAAAACACTTTTTGCTGGGATTAATCCCGCTATACCGCATCAAACCAACTTATCTTCGATTAATTAAAGCCTAAAAACACCGACTTATCTTCAGCTTTTAGCCTTCACGCTGCCATTTATCGCTCCATTGTATTGCGCATTTTGTTACTTCATTTTGTTGCTGCCATCGGCACACTCCCCGCTGTGGCGCAGAGCGCCAACGCTCATCATTCACCAGTGCAAGTATCGTCGTCGCCATCCTGCTTGCTCTACAGAGCACAGATCAAAAAAGGAGCACCTAGGTGCTCCTTTTTTTGTTCATATTTACGCCATCTTTTTATACAGTCTATTTACACCGTCTATTTACACAACCTCGCCATTAATCCTCGCTCATGCGACTGGCGACGGCGCCTTGCTGGCTCTTATATTTGGCATTCTCGCGCATGTTATAAGGACGCGCAGCAGGGCCAGAGAGCATCTCAAAATTAAGTGCGCCAATTTTCATCTTAGGCCGCAGTGCCAATGGCAATTTTCCACCATTGTAAAATTCCAACACAATTCGCCCAGACCAGCCGGGATCAATCCGGTGCGCAGTCACGTGTACCATCAGCCCAAGGCGTGCCAATGAAGAGCGCCCATCTAGCCAGCCCACGATATTCGCGGGCAACGTGACCGACTCATAGGTCACCGCCAGTGCAAGTTGTCCTGGATGCAGGTAAAAAGCATCACCATCAGGGATGTGGATCTCTTCACTCATTACCCGCTCAATGGCATCGGCCATCTCGCTACTTGGGCCACTTAAATCAATATACGGGGCGGTATGATCGCGAAAAACCCGAAACTCGTTACCTAGCAACACATCGACACTGACACCACTGATCCGCTCAACCCCGGGCCGTGGCTCAATGACAATCTTGCCTTCATCTAAATGGCGTTCGATATCAGTATCACACAGACGCATTGGGCAACTCTCCTGACAATATCTTCGTTTAAAAAAGCCGGGCATCACCCGGCTTGTTTTACGTTAACCAATCAACATGTGACGAATACGCGCCTTAAGCATGTCGATCGCAATGCGGTTTCTACCGCCTCGGGGCACAATCACATCGGCATACTGCTTAGACGGCTCAATAAACTGCAAAAACATCGGACGAACCGTTTTCTGATACTGTTTGAGCACAGAGTCCATCGTGCGGCCCCGCTCTTGCACATCACGGACTAAACGACGTAATAGGCAAATATCTAGCGGGGTATCCATAAAGATGGAGGCATCCATCAACCCGCGCAGCCGATGGTCTGTCAGCAATAAAATACCCTCTACAATGATCACCCGGCGCGGTGCAAACGGGGTCACTTCACTCATTCGGGTATGTTCAGTGTAAGAATATTGAGGAATGGCGACAGCTTCACCTTTCGCCAATTGGCACAAATGCTCTACCAGCAGATTGTGATCAAGCGCATTAGGATGGTCATAATTGGTTTTGACCCGTTCTTCCATGGTCAGGTGGGTCTGATCACTGTAATAGCAGTCTTCGGTAATCACACCTATCTGACCTGCGCCCAGTTCGGCCACCAGCTCTTCATAAATGGTCTGGGCGATAAGACTCTTACCAGACGCAGATGCGCCCGCAATACCGATGATCACACAGGAATGTTGAGTATCAGACATGACGAATACCTAAAAGAAAAGAGCAGTGGGGATGGTTTAAACCGATCCATTATATAAAAAAGGGGGGGCAATGCCCACCCTCAATTTCCCCTCAAGCGACTGATAGCTGCTTATTCATCCAATGCCATGGCATAAAGTGGGGTCGCAATCGGTTTTGCGCTAAAAAAGAGTTCAGCTCCTACCCGGTGCGCCAGCTTCAAATAGGCCTTGGCCAGGTTTCCTTCCGGGGCGCCGAACACCGTCGGGCAGCCATCATCCATGTGTTGGCGAATATCGATGTGCAGCGGCAACTGGCCAAGCAGTGCGACTTGATACTGCTCGGCCATCTGTTGCCCACCACCAGTACCAAACAGTGGCTCATGATGGCCACAGGCGCTGCACTCGTGGTAGCTCATGTTCTCGATGATCCCAAGCACCGGCACATTCACTTTATTGAACATCGAGAGCCCTTTACGGGCATCGGCTAATGCCACATCTTGCGGCGTCGTGACAATCACTGCCGCCGTGGTGGGCACCTGCTGAGCCATGGTGAGTTGGATGTCACCGGTGCCAGGTGGCATATCGACCACCAGATAATCGACTTCGCCCCAGCGGGTTTCACCCAAAATTTGAGCCAGTGCCTTGCTTGCCATTGGGCCGCGCCAGATGGTGGCATCTTGCTCAGATACCAGATAACCGATGCTGTTCGTCTTAAGGCCGTAAGCCATCACCGGCTCCATCAGCTTGCCATCAAGGCTAACAGGCCGCTCTTTGAGGGTCCCCATCATAGTCGGGATCGAGGGGCCATAGACATCGGCATCCAAAATGGCGACCCGCGCCCCCTCTTTTTGTAGCGCTAATGCCAAATTGACTGCCGTGGTCGACTTGCCGACCCCGCCTTTACCAGAGGCGATAACCAGAATATTGCGGATCCCTTGCACGGCTGCGAGCCCTTGGGCTCTGGGCATACTGGCGACGTCTATCTCTAGCGTCCAATCAATCTGAACCGCGCCACTTAAGCTGCATAACGGCCCATCACATTGCGCTTGTAGCTGCTCTTTTAAAGAGAGCCCGGCAAACGGCAACACCAACCGAATGCTAAGCCGCTTAGCGTCAAGGCTAACCTCTCTTACAAATCCGGCAGCGACCAGATCCTTGCGCCAACCTGCTGGCTTAAATTCGGCGAGGATCTGTTTTACTGAATCAATCACCATTCACTCCTCATTACTTGGTATTTAACGTGAGATAAAGGGTTCGCAGACCCAAATCAGTGATTTACCTGCCATCGCGATGACACCGACTTGCATGGTTCGCACCGTGACAACCCTAGGCAGGCTACCCCCAATTCGGGTAACATGCACGGCACTGTATCATCCTAACAAGCACATCAAGAACGACTATATGGCAACTGATCCTCGTACAATGCTGGTAACCTGCGCCCTCCCCTACGCCAATGGCTCCATCCATTTGGGGCATATGCTAGAACACATCCAGGCTGATATCTGGGTTCGTTATCAGCGAATGCGGGGTCATCAGGTCCATTTTATCTGTGCCGATGATGCCCACGGCACCCCGATCATGCTCAAAGCCCAACAGCTGGGGATCACCCCAGAAGAGATGATTGCGGCCGTATCCAAAGAGCACCAGACTGATTTCGCTGGTTTCAATATTAGTTTTGATAACTATCACTCCACCCACAGCGATGAGAACCGTGAACTGGCTGAACTCATCTATGGACGGTTAAAAGAGGGTGGGTTTATTAAAACTCGCACGATTTCCCAGCTATTTGACCCAGAAAAGTCGATGTTTTTGCCCGATCGCTTTGTCAAAGGCACGTGCCCTAAGTGCAAGTCCACCGAGCAATACGGGGATAACTGCGACAGCTGTGGCGCCACCTATAGCCCAACGGAACTTATCGATCCAAAATCTGCGGTCTCTGGCGCAACGCCAGTGATGAAAGACTCTGAGCACTTCTTCTTTGATTTGCCACAGTTTTCACAGATGCTCAAGGCTTGGACCCACTCTGGCGCTCTGCAAGAAGAGATGGCCAATAAACTTAGCGAGTGGTTCGAAACCGGATTGCAACAGTGGGATATCACCCGCGACGCCCCCTACTTTGGTTTTGAAATCCCAGGGGCCCCTGGCAAATATTTTTATGTCTGGCTCGATGCCCCCATCGGTTACATGGGTTCATTCAAAAATCTATGCAACAAACGTGGGGATCTGGATTTTGACCAGTACTGGCACAAAGATGCCAGCACCGAGCTGTACCACTTTATTGGCAAAGACATTGTCTACTTCCACTCTTTGTTCTGGCCAGCCATGCTCGAAGGCGCAGGTTTTCGCAAGCCCACCAAGGTGTGTGTACACGGTTATGTGACCGTCAATGGCGCCAAGATGTCAAAATCTAAAGGCACCTTTATTAAGGCTTCCACTTATCTCACCCATCTCGATCCTGAGTGTCTGCGTTACTACTACGCCGCCAAGCTCAATAGCCGCATCGATGATCTGGACTTAAATCTTGATGACTTCGTCGCGCGGGTGAATGCCGATGTGGTCAACAAGCTGGTCAACCTTGCTTCGCGCAACGCCGGTTTTATTACCAAGCGTTTTGATGGCAAGCTAGCTGCGACCTGCGCGGAGCCTGAGCTCTACGCCGAATTTGCCAATGCTCGCACCACGATTGCCGAGGCGTTTGAGAGCCGTGAATTTAGCCGTGCTATTCGCGAAATCATGGCGCTGGCCGACAAGGCCAACCGCTATGTAGATGACAAGGCGCCGTGGGTGCTTGCCAAGCAAGAAGGGGCTGATGCCGAGCTGCAGGCAGTTTGCTCTGTGGGGATCAACCTGTTCCGGGTGTTGATGACCTATCTTAAGCCAGTCATGCCACTGTTGGCTGAACGGGCCGAAGCCTTCCTTGGTGAAACCCTTAGCTGGGATGGCGTGGCCCAGCCGCTAACCAACCACCAGCTAGCACCGTTCAAAGCACTGTTCTCTCGCATCGAACCTGCCAAAGTCGAGGCTATGATCGAGGCGTCTAAAGAAGATCTGGCCAAAGAGCAGGCACCCAAAGTAACCGGCCCGCTGGCAGATGATCCTATCAGCGAAACTATCTCGTACGACGATTTTGCCAAAATAGACCTGCGAGTTGCGCTCATTAAAAAAGCCGAAGCGGTGCCAGAGGCTGACAAACTGCTCAAACTGCAGCTGGATCTAGGGGGCGAGACTCGTCAGGTATTTGCCGGCATTAAATCGGCCTATAACCCAGAAGATTTAGAGGGCAAGCTCACCGTGATGGTGGCTAACTTGGCCCCACGCAAGATGCGCTTTGGCATGTCTGAGGGAATGGTGTTAGCAGCGGGTCCTGGTGGTAAAGATCTCTGGATCCTCGAGCCACAAGCGGGTGCCCAGCCAGGTATGCGCGTTAAATAAATCGCGAATAACCATAGCTAAACCATCACTCACCCATCACAAACAAAAAAGAGGCCTATGTTGGCCTAATGCCAGTCAGTTAAGCACTTTTATGACTAAATATTCGAGATATTGAATATCAAAAGTAGCTCCATGATTAAAGAGTCAATTTGGCTCCAACCCTTGCCCTGACTGGCATGCAATAAAAAGAGGGAGGCAT
>JBOFTS010000057.1:0-1324 GCA_051652185.1 Aeromonas sp. | reverse complement strand
GTTGTGCGTATAATTGAGCTTTCAAAAGAATCATATGAAAAATTCATGAGTTAATCAGCACTTTAATCATAAATTGACCTTGATAAAAGCCAAGTCGATAGGGCGGTAGAAATATCGCGTATGTTTCCAGAGGCCCCATTCAAAATTTACTGTAAAGACTGTCGAATACAGTGTTAATTAGGTAAAAAGACTGTGGTAAATGTGGAGGTGGAAATCTTCTCCTTGTAGAACAAGATACATTAACTGCCACAAGCGTTTAACCAGAATAGGAAGTGTTCTTACAACAAGATAAGACTAACGAATCTAGTTCACCTAATTCCCGTGGGAAATCTGTTAGGTATTTAGACCAAGATGACGGTGGTGAGGTGACAATAGGAACAGGAAATATATAGGAAAACCAATAATAACAAGATAAAGTTCTTTAACGTGTAAGAAAAACTTTACAAAGATACCACAATAATGAAATAGGTCTACAGGACTTGTCTTTTCACGACGGATCTAATGAATAAGAATTCGAGGAATCTGAGAACAAATAGAACAACTAGACTAAAGCCACAGACGACTGCCAAATTCACCATATGGGCACCACAGTTCGCGCAAACTAAAACCAGCCCTAGAATTTTATAGACAAAGAGTTAAATTTACGAATTTCGCGCGAACAATAAGATAATTCACTTTTCGGGTGGCCGAGTTTTCGTCGTTACCTTCTTTGCTTTGCGTATAAGATAGAGTCTCCTTGACGGAGGACTTGCGTCTGTTAGCCAATCAGTGATGACTTAGATTCCCTGGGTGATTATTGTCATATTCATTTTTCATTTTTGTTATTTTTCATTGCTGATCAGCCACGATCTCCACGATCCTCTGACGGGAGGGCGCGTGCATTCTGTGCTATCCTCTGCTCTGCCTTAGTCCTGTAAGCTTTGTATAGCATATCAATACCCTTCGACACATGCTGGATAATGACTCTCGCAAGTACCTTGATGTCACAGTACTTCTCCATCGGTTTTCGGGATTGGTTATGGATTGCTAGTGTGTGCGAGTCAATTATGATGGGTATCACAGCTTTCCTGTTCGGCGTGTAATCACTTTGGTGCTATGTGTGGTCACTTTGGTGCGATGTTCTGTTATCCGTGTGACGTACGTTGAGGCGGTGGAAGATTTTTCGTCGCAGATCGTGGTAATAATGTTGTGCGTATAATTGAGCTTTCAAAAGAATCATATGAAAAATTCATGAGTTAATCAGCACTTTAATCATAAATTGACCTTGATAAAAGCCAAGTCGATAGGGCGGTAGAAATATCGCGTATGTTTCCAGAGGCCCCAT
>JBOFTS010000056.1:0-1371 GCA_051652185.1 Aeromonas sp. | reverse complement strand
GGCTACTTCCCAGAGCGCCCCCGTCAGGTTTCCTTCGAGTGCGAAATCGTCGACTGGAACACCGACTACCCCGCCTCCCGCGAGGGCGAGTACGAGCGCTGTGTCAAGGCCTCCTTCCATGACGTGAAGGTTGTCGAGTCCTGCGAGAAGTACCCTTGCTATTTCGAGTGACCACTAACTCTCATATTATAAGTTTCTATATTTAGAATAGCAGCAGAGAGCTCAAGCATTCTCTCAGCCATCTGTTGGGCATTCCGCACTCGGTTCGGCCAGCCAGCGCTGCTACTAATATTGTCTGCGGTCATTGTCTTTGACCATGCTGCAGCAAATACTAGCAATTAAGTCAGAATAATAAGGCCGTGCTTCAATGTTCTAGGTTAAACAGCCCATGCGAGCCAGTCACATCTTGCAATATTTCACCAGTCTTCTTCCAGAAGCCGACCGTTACTTCTTCGGGCTCTAGCAGGTGCCGATGCCAATGCCGATCGTTTGGGCACGCACGCAGCTCTCGGCCAATTTATTACTTGGGTTGTGTTCTATCACTAAAATAGATTCTAAAGAACATTTTGCTCTGGCCAGTATTATATGATAAACTATCGCCTTCGGTCTAAAACCAGAATCTATTTCTCTCCTATCCGAAATGATCTTCTCTCAGTTCGCTCTCAACTAGGCCGTTGTGCTTCCCGAAGTAGGTGCTTTGGAAGGCGACGACAACGACTTCCTCGTAACCATGCCCGTCTATATCCCCAAGTCCTATGTCCAGTGGGTCGAGCGCAAGCTCACCAAGCCAGGCTTCTGGGCCCCCAGCTACCTCTGGAACGAGAACCGCCCACAGGGCAAGTCCTTCGAGTGCGAGGTTGTTAGCTACCAGACCGGTATCTCCACCTCCGCCAAGGCTGGCTATGAAAGGTGCGTCCGTGAGGCCTTCAAGGAGGTCAGAATCATCAAGGACTGCTCCAATGCCGACTGTCTCTTCCCTGAGATGCCAAGCATCGAAGACGAGGCCGACAAGCCAACCAACCTCCCCGAGCTCAACGAGAGCGTCGCCCCCGATGCCAACCCCGACACCATCTACATCTCCTCCGAGTTCCTCGCCGAGAAGTAGGCCGAGCTCTCCCCTGAGGGCAAGGGATGGTTCGCCACCAACTGGGGCTACTTCCCAGAGCGCCCCCGTCAGGTTTCCTTCGAGTGCGAAATCGTCGACTGGAACACCGACTACCCCGCCTCCCGCGAGGGCGAGTACGAGCGCTGTGTCAAGGCCTCCTTCCATGACGTGGAGGTTGTCGAGTCCTGCGAGAAGTACCCTTGCTATTTCGAGTGACCACTTATTCTTATTTTATTAGTTTCTATATTTAGAATAGCAGCAGAGAT
>JBOFTS010000055.1:0-23771 GCA_051652185.1 Aeromonas sp. | reverse complement strand
CCACGCTGTAGCTGCCATCGGGTTTCACCGTGGTGGTCAGGGTTTGCTCGTTATCTTTTGAATCTGTGACCACGATAGTAACGGTGCTGCCCGGCGCCGCGTCAGTGGTACCGGTGATGGTTGGGGTGGTGTCGTTGGTGTTATCGGGTGCTTCAACGCTGATGGTTGGCGCTGTGACATCCACGCTACCCAGATCATCATCTGTGGCGGTGTTACCGGCGGGATCAGTGACGCTCGCTTCCGCCTTGTACTCCCCTTCCGCCAGCGTGGTCTCGACGTCCACGCTGTAGCTACCGTCGGGTTTAACGGTGGTAACTAGTTCCTGCGTATTACCTGCACTGTCAGTAACAATAATGGTGACGGTGCTGCCCGGCGCCGCATCGGTCTTACCGGTGATAGTCGGGGTGGTGTCGTTGCTGTTATCCGGCGCATCAACGGTAATAGTTGGCGCTGTGATATCTACGTTACCCAAATCGTCATCGGCGGCAGTGTTACCAGCGGGATCGGTGACGCTCGCTTCAGCCTTGTACTCCCCTTCAGCCAGCGGCGTTTCTACGTCAATGCTATAGCTGCCATCGGGTTTCACCGTGGTGGTCAGCTCTTGGCTATTACCGGCGCTGTCGGTGACGATGATAGTCACTGTGCTACCGGGCGCTGCGTCAGTTTGACCGGTAATGGTCGGGGTAGTGTCGTTGGTGTTATCGGGTGCTTCAACGCTGATGGTTGGCGCTGTGACATCCACGCTACCCAGATCATCATCTGTGGCGGTGTTACCGGCGGGATCAGTGACGCTCGCTTCCGCCTTGTATTCCCCTTCCGCCAGCGGTGTTTCTACGTCAACGCTATAGCTGCCATCGGGTTTAACGGTGGTGGTCAGGGTTTGCTCGTTACCCTTGGTATCAGTCACCACGATGGTAACGGTGCTGCCCGGTGCCGCATCGGTCTTACCGGTAATAGTTGGGGTGGTGTCGTTGGTGTTATCGGGCGCGACCACGGTGATGATTGGCGCTGTGATATCTACGCTACCCAGATCATCATCGGTGGCAGTGTTACCCGCGGGATCGGTGACGCTCGCTTCAGCCTTGTACTCCCCTTCCGCCAGCGGAATTTCTACGTCCACGCTGTAGCTGCCATCGGGTTTAACGGTGGTAACTAGCTCCTGCGTATTACCCGCGCTGTCAGTCACCACAATAGTGACGGTGCTGCCCGGCGCCGCGTCAGTGGTGCCGGTGATGGTCGGGGTGGTGTCGTTGGTGTTATCCGGCGCATCAACGGTGATGATTGGCGCTGTGATATCCACGCTACCCAGATCGTCATCGGTAGCGGTGTTACCAGCGGGATCGGTGACGCTCGCTTCAGCCTTGTACTCCCCTTCTGCCAGCGGCGTTTCAACATCTACGCTGTAGCTGCCATCAGGTTTCACGGTAGTGGTCAGCTCTTGGCTATTACCGGCGCTGTCGGTGACGATGATGGTGACAGTGCTACCGGGCGCCGCGTCTGTTTGACCAGTAATCGTCGGGGTGGTGTCGTTGGTGTTATCGGGCGCGACCACGGTGATGATTGGCGCTGTGATATCTACGCTACCCAGATCATCATCGGTGGTAGTGTTACCCGCGGGATCGGTGACGCTCGCTTCCGCCTTGTATTCCCCTTCTGCCAGCGGAATTTCTACGTCCACGCTGTAGCTGCCATCGGGTTTAACGGTGGTAACTAGCTCCTGCGTGTTACCCGCGCTGTCAGTCACCACAATAGTGACGGTGCTGCCCGGCGCCGCGTCAGTGGTGCCGGTGATGGTCGGGGTGGTGTCGTTGGTGTTATCCGGCGCATCAACGGTAATAGTTGGCGCTGTGACATCCACGCTCCCCAGATCTTCATCGGTGGCGGTATTACCAGCTGGATCGGTGACGCTCGCTTCAGCCTTGTACTCCCCTTCCGCCAGCGGAATTTCTACGTCCACGCTGTAGCTGCCATCGGGTTTAACGGTGGTGGTCAGTTCTTGGCTATTACTGGCGCTATCGGTGACGATGATAGTGACAGTGCTACCGGGCGCGGCGTCAGTGGTACCGGTGATGGTCGGCGTGGTGTCGTTGGTGTTATCGGGCGCATCAACGGTGATGGTTGGCGCTGTGATATCCACGCTACCCAAATCGTCATCTGTGGCGGTATTACCGGCGGGATCAGTGACGCTCGCTTCAGCCTTGTATTCCCCTTCGGCCAGCGGCGTTTCTACGTCAACGCTGTAGCTGCCATCGGGTTTCACCGTGGTGGTCAGGGTTTGCTCGTTACCTTTTGAATCTGTGACCACGATAGTAACGGTGCTGCCCGGCGCCGCGTCAGTGGTACCGGTGATGGTTGGGGTGGTGTCGTTGGTGTTATCGGGGGCATTGACTGAAATGGAGGGAGGGATTGCAGGGGCTACATCCGTGGGTGTTTGCGCATTGACCGTCGGCGCGCGGGATGGCGCCTCTGATATCACCGGCTGCGCCTGATAATCGGTGTCAAAACCAGCTGCGGCAAGAGTCGCAGCGGCGGTGCGATCAATATTGATAAACCCGCCGTTACCGCTACCGTCCGCAGCCCCTGCCTCGCCGCCAATCTCACCGCCAGCAGCGGCGGCTTCAAAATTGGTGGTTGGGTCAACACCCCGTTGAATACCTGCCTGTATTTCTGCAATTTCATTAGATGATGCTAAGGCGCCTTTCTCTTCCTCCTCTTCTTCCTCGGTATTGGTGGTAGCTTGTGGCGCAGCCACTAACTCATACGCCTGGCCGTTAGCTACAAATGAGGTTGAACCCAGAGAGATGACAACCGCTCCTTGCGGTAATACTTCACCTTCTTCGACTAACCGACGACCCCCATCTGCCATCACCAAAAAGAGCTCCCCTTTGAGTTGGGTCACTGTGGTGGCGTCATTAAAAGTGGTGCTTCCTGCAGCCATGTCCTGCTCCTTAAATCAAAATTGTTGCATCATGCATAAAAAATACGGCTCATATGATGCCATTTTGAAACAAAAAAAACCATTTTAATCGCTCAAGTTAACCCATCTCAGAATAAAAAAAGGGGGCTACTTATTCGTAGCCCCCACACATTAAGAATTTAAATTCATTTAAAACAACAACTTAATGGCATTGATCGTGACTAATATGGTGGGGTGCTATCCGGCCCCCCACAACATAATCGCCAACACTTGGGGCGAAATGATACGTAAAAACATCACTAAGGGATAAACCGTGGCATATGACAGCGCGCACGCACCACTCGTGGGGTGCATGCCATTGGCAAAAGCCAGCGCAGGTGGATCGGTCATCGATCCTGCCAATAAACCACACAGGGTCAGGTAGTTCATCTGACCATAACGGCGAGCTAACACCCCTACCACGAGTAGTGGGATCAAGGTGATGGCAGCGCCGTACAGCATCCACGCAGGGCCATCACCGTTGACCAAGGTATCGATAAAATCAGCCCCTGATTTAAAGCCAACCACGGCCAAAAACAGTACGATCCCAATCTCCCGTAGCGCTAAGTTGGCGCTAGGTGGCATAAACCAGTAGAGCTTACCGATGCTACCGATCCGCGATAGGATCAACGCGACCACCAGCGGCCCTCCCGCCAAACCTAACTTAAGAGCCGCGGGGAAGCCTGGCAAATAGAACGGAATCGATCCCAGCAGTACGCCCAAACCAATTCCGATAAAGACCGGCAACATCTGCACTTGTTGCAGCTTTTGTTGCACATTACCCACCACATTGGTGACGGCCTCAATGGCTTCAAGCCGCCCCACCAGATTGAGAATATCGCCAAACTGCAGGCTGGTTTGGCTAGTGGGAACTAATTCGATACCAGCTCGATTAAGCCGCGAGATCACCACGTCATAGCGCTCTTTAATATCAAGATCGCGGATCTTTTTTCCTAATACCTGCTCGTTGGTCACCACCACCCGCTCAACTCGCAGATCAGTACCACGGGTTGAGAGGGAGGTATCGACCTCCTCCCCGAGCACCAATAACACTTTATGCAGCGCATGACGCTCCCCCACTAAATGCAGCAGATCACCGAGTGCGATTTTTGAATCAGGCCGGGGGATCATTAAGATGTCACCCCGCTTTAGCCGAGAGCAGATCACATCTGACTCATCCAGACTTGGGATTTCACCTAGCGTCAATCCATGCATGTTCGGATTGCGCACCGCAATATTAATGGTCTGCAAACTCTCTTGAGTTTTGCCGTTTTGGCGCTCAAATTTGGCCGCCTCTTCGTCAATTTTGATGTTAAAAAACACCCTCACCAACCACATGGTGAGCAAAATACCGCAAATCCCAAATGGATAAGCGACCGCATAGCCCATCCCCATTAAGCCCGTTGATTGAGGATCTGCGCCGAGCTCTGCAAGAATTTGCTGGCCGGCCCCAAGGGAGGGGGTATTGGTCACAGCACCAGAAAATACCCCCAAGATCACCGGTAATGGCACATCAAAGAGATGATGTAAGGCGGCGGCAACCCCACCCCCGAGCAGCACCAGCAAGGCCGCAAAACCATTAAGTTTGAGACCTGAGCTCAATAACGAAGAGAAAAAGCCAGGCCCAACCTGAATACCGATGGTGTAAACAAACAAGATTAAGCCAAATTCTTGAATAAAATGAAGGGTTTGTGCATCCAGCACCAGATTGTATACCCCTGCAAAATGGCCCACTATGATGCCGCCGAACAATACGCCACCAATCCCCAGCCCTACGCCATAGACTCGCCAATTACCTAGCCAGAGCCCGAGCACTGCCACCAGCGATAACATGCTGATGGAAAGCGCAATTTCACTCATATCGTGCATCCTTTACGAATTGAACCCTCCCTAGCTTGTCAGCAAACCCCGATGCTAACTGTGTGATACCCCACGAATTTATCTATTTACCCATAAAAAGCACCCATTAAGGGCTAGTTAGATAGGCATAGTTACATGGCCTAGTTGCATGGGCTAAGCGACATAGCCATAAATCGCCACAAAGTGGCACCCGCTGCCCCCAAGCACAAACAAGTGCCAAATAGCATGGTTATAGGGGATCTGCTTGGCCACATAAAAAATCACCCCAAGGCTGTAGATAAGGCCACCTAGCCCCAGCAATAGCAGTCCCCCACTGGCCAAATGGATATAGAGCTGATAGATCACCACCAGTGATAGCCAGCCCAACATCAAATAGGTAACCAACGACAATCGCTTGAAACGGTTGATAAAGAGCAGCTTAAATAGCACCCCCATCAACGCTAAAGACCAGATAACCACCATCAATGCTTTCGCCAGCGGCGTATCAAGGGCGACAAGCAAAAAAGGGGTGTAGGTGCCAGCTATCAATAGATAAATGGCGCTGTGGTCAAACACCTTACACCTGCGGCTAGCGGGTCCTTGCGCCATGCTGTGATAAAGGGTCGACGCGAGATAAAGCAGCACCAAACTTGCCCCATATACGCTGTAACTCACCAGTGCCAGCGGGCCCTGACCCCATCCTTTGATAAGCAGCAGCACGAGCCCAACAATACTGAGTAATAATCCGGCGCCATGACTGAGCCGATTTGCGAGCTCCTCTTTGGGCGCATAATTTGCCGCATCCCTCATCATATTTTCTCCATATTTACGCCACATTCACATCGCTATAACGGTGGGCCACTCTACCCACCACCATTTGAGAGTACAAGCGTTCGCTTAAATTGATCTCATCAACGATCATCCCCCATCACTCAAGATGGGGGATGTGACTGATGTCGCCCATCTTGGCGATTTCTCATTGGCAGAGAAGGGGCTGATGGGCCAGCAAATAGCTGCGGTAAGGCGCCGTTGAACTTCAGCGGCGGGCCAACCCCGTGGTCTTATTCATTTGCCGTTGTTTACCTTGCAGGTAAACTGGCAAAAATTTTGGGGTCTATTTTTGAGGGCTAAGCGCCAATATGAAGCAATTTATTGAATTTATTCCACTTATCGTATTTTTTGCGGTCTACAAATTGTTCGATATCTATATGGCGACTGGGGCACTGGTGATTGTGACCGGTTTGCAGCTGCTCTATAGCTGGGTGCGCTATCGCAAAGTTGAAAAAATGCAGCTGTTCACCTTCGTTCTGGTCGGCTTTTTCGGTGGCCTTACGGTGTTCTTCCATGATGACACCTTCATCAAGTGGAAAGTGACCTTCATCAATATTCTGTTTGCATTGGGTTTGCTGATCAGCCGTTACGGTTTTGGCAAAAACATCATCAAACAGATGCTGGCTAAAGAGTTGCAAGCGCCAGATACCGCGTGGGATCGGGTCAATCTTGGCTGGGTTGGGTTCTTTACGATTTGTGGTCTGCTTAACCTCTATGTGGCCTTTAACCTGCCACAAGAGATATGGGTTAACTTTAAGGTCTTTGGCCTACTGGGCATGACATTAGTCTGCACCCTACTAAGTGGGCTTTATCTTTACCGTCATATGCCTGCCGAGCAAAAAAACGCCCTCAAAAAATAACCCCATCAACATAGGATCTGGTTATGTGGTATCTCATTTACGCCGAAGATGTACCAAATAGTTTGGCGGCTCGCACCCTTGCACGCCCAGCTCATCTTGCTCGCCTGCAGGTGCTGCAAGTCGAAGGCCGCTTGTTAACGGCGGGCCCAAACCCAGCCATCGATGCAGTAGATCCGGCGGAAGCTGGGTTTAGTGGTAGCACTGTCATTGCTGAGTTTGACTCGTGGGCGGATGCCAACGTGTGGGCAAATGCCGATCCCTATGTGAGCGCTGGGGTGTATGCCAAGGTCACCATTAAGCCATTTAAACGGGTCTTTTAAGTCACAACATGCCAATAGGCCGGATGGGCATACACCCAATCCGGCCTTGTTGTATCTGGCGGTCTGCACCCAGGCGGCCACAGGCCTCTTTGTCACTTCGCTTTTTGCAACGGATCTAGTTGCAACTCATCCCTTTGCAACGACCCCTACACCGCTTATCCCTTAGCAATAAACCAAGGATTGAGGATATCGGGCTTGTTATAGCGAAGGGGAGAACCATCTAGCTGGGTTACGCTTCCCCCTGCCCCCTCAAGTACAGCCTGAGCGGCAGCGGTATCCCACTCGCACGTCGGCGCCAGACGTGGATAAAGCTCGGCGCCCCCTTCGGCGATAATGCAAAATTTAAGGGAGCTCCCCATCGCAACCTGCTCAATGTTGGCCCCTGTGGTATCACTCACTTGGGCCAGATATTCAAGGGTGGCAGGGGATAAGTGATTGCGACTGCCCACTACCCGCAGCACCTGGCCATCACGATGAGGCTGGGTGTGAATTGATGTCACCACCCCATCGGCAATGCGCCACGCGCCCACCCCCTGACAGCCATACCAGAGCCTATCTGGCACTGGGGCGTAAACCAGCCCCCAGCGCGATACCCCATCCACAATCAAGGCGATATTGACGGTAAACTCGCCGTTGCGAGAGACAAACTCTTTGGTGCCATCTAGGGGATCAACCAACCAATAGCGTGACCACCCATGGCGCGCGGCCATCACCTCAGGGTCAGACTCTTCTGACAGCACAGGAATATCGGGGGTGAGATGGGCCAACCCTTGCACGATCACGGTGTGGGCTCTCTTGTCAGCCTCAGTGAGCGGACTCGCATCCTGCTTGTAATCCACCGTAAAGGGTTGGCCATAAATAGCCATAATGGCCGCCCCTGCCGCGCGGGCGATAGGCTCAAGCTCGGTGATATTAGGGTGGTTGATAGCGGGGTGGTATGTAGCGGGGTGGTATGTAGCGGGGTCGTATAAGGGATCTGCCATCACAGTGTTATCCAGTTAATACCGCAGGTTGCATACTGGCTTTGCGCTTTAAAAACAGTTCGCGGCTCTTTAACTGCCGTTTGCCTAAATAAGGCTGCAACGCCAAGCGACTAAACCGTTTTGCTGCCTGCAACAAAGGGGGCGTATCAAATTTCCCTTGCGCAAAGGCAAGCAGATGAGCACCTAGAAACAGCGCGCGCGGATCTGGCGCGTGCTCTTTGGCCACAAACCCCAACTCCCGCTCAAAGCCATAGAGTAAGGTGGGCTCAATGGGCGACTCATCATCTGCGGTGTATTCAAAATCCACCGCGTAGCCAAGCGCTTGCAACAGCAAAAACTCAAAGCGGCGCAGGGGCAGCTCTGGGGTTTCACCATCAGCCAGCGCCATGATGGCGCGGGCATAAGCATCAAAAACGTCGGGAAATGGAGTGTGCGCCTCGAGCAGGTAATACACCAGCTCATTGAGATAGAGGCCATAAAAGAGCCGATCGCCACCTAGGCGCAAGGAGTGATCAGGGCATTCAACTTGGGTGAGATTTTTCAGATCCCCCTTGCCACGCCACGCGATGGTCAGCAAGGTAAAGGGCTGCAGCAAACCTTTAAGGGAAGAGCGTGGCCCGCGAGAACCGCGGGCCACCAACGTAAAGCGGCCACTATCTTGGGTAAACACCTCGACCAACTGGCTGGTCTCTCGATAGGGCCGAC
The DNA here is from genome assembly GCA_051652185.1 of Aeromonas sp. Lineage (GTDB taxonomy): Bacteria > Pseudomonadota > Gammaproteobacteria > Enterobacterales > Aeromonadaceae > Aeromonas. The sequence continues at coordinate 15,277 of JBOFTS010000055.1, read as the reverse complement.
TGTGAATGACGAATGCTGGGCTTAGCAAGCCGCCATTACTTCTCAAAACCGCTCCACGCACTGTCAAACGAGGCCTTTAGCAAGGTCGCGCGCAGCACTGGGGCTAGCGAGTGTAAACACACCTGCGCCCCCTTGGTCGCAAACCCCTGCCCCGCACATGAGCCTTGCTCACGAGCTCGTCGTAAGTGCATGTACCGGTTATTAGTCATCGCCATAGCCGAGACTGCGCAGGGCGCGCTCATCATCGGCCCAGCCAGATTTGACCTTAACCCACAGCTCAAGATGCACCTTGTTTTGGAACAAGCGCTCCATGTCGAGCCGCGCTTCGGTACCGATAGTCTTGATCTTCTCGCCTTTATTGCCGATAACCATTTTCTTTTGGCCATCACGCTCAACCAAGATCAGTCCGTGAATATGGTAAAGACCGTTATCTTCTACTTTGAAACGCTCAATCTCCACTGTCACCGAATAGGGCAACTCTTCACCGGTAAAGCGCATCAACTTTTCACGGATGATTTCAGAGGCCATAAACCGAGATGAGCGGTCGGTCACGTAATCTTCTGGGAAGAAGAAGTTGTTCTCTGGCAGCAGATCTTTAGCCCACTCGCGGATCTTCTCCACGTTGGTGCCTTTCTCGGCGCTAATCGGCAAAATATGAGAGAAATTCATCTGCTGGCCCAACCACTCAAGATGAGGCAGCAAATCTTCTTTCTCTTTGACGTTGTCGATCTTGTTGATCGCAAGCACCACTGGACACGGCAAGTGACGCAGTTTACCTAGCACCATCTCGTCATCTTTGGTCCAGTGGGTACCGTCAACCATGAACACCACCATGGCAACATCTCCCAGCGAACTGGTAGCGGCGCGGTTCATCAGGCGGTTGATCGCTCGCTTCTCTTCGATGTGCAGACCCGGGGTGTCCACATAGATGGTTTGATAGTTATCCTCGGTATCGATCCCTAAGATCCGATGCCGAGTCGTCTGAGGTTTTTTCGAGGTAATGCTGACCTTTTGGCCAAGCAGCTTATTGAGCAGGGTGGATTTGCCCACATTCGGGCGACCCACGATGGCAACAAAACCGCAATAGGAAGTATCTGTCATGAGAGTTTTTCCAATGCTTGCTGCGCGGCAGCTTGTTCGGCCTTACGGCGGCTCGTTCCTACGCCTTTGAGCGGGCCATCTAAGCCCTCAACGTCACACTCAACGGTAAACTCTTGATTGTGAGCCTCCCCTTTGACGTGCGTCACCGTATAGGTTGGCAAGGCTTTGCGACTACCTTGCAAGATCTCTTGCAGGCGGGTTTTCGGATCTTTTTGCTCGATACCTGGCTTTATCTCTTCAAGGCGGCTCGCGTACCAGCGCAACAACAGCGCCCGTACAACCTCAAAGTTTGAATCCAAATAAACGGCGCCAATCACCGCCTCGACCGTGTCGGCCAAAATGGATTCACGACGAAAACCACCACTTTTGAGCTCGCCGGGGCCAAGGATCAGGTACTCCCCTAAATCAAACTCGCGACCTAGTTCAGCCAAGGTCTTCTCGCGCACCAAGGTCGCACGCATCCGGCTGAGATCTCCTTCTGCCGATTGCTCAAAGCGCTGAAACAACGCATCGGCAATCACCAGACTCAAAATGGAGTCGCCTAAAAATTCCAGTCGCTCATTGTGGCGAGAACCTGCGCTGCGGTGAGTCAACGCACGGGTCAGCAGCTCCAGATCAGCAAAAACATGCCCAAGATGGGACTGCAGTCGGTTCATTTTGATATTCATTTACTTAATTCCGCCAATGCGGTTGAAACGCACCCCTGTCGGTACCCAACTTGGCAACAGGGAGCCTTCCTCACGCTCAAATTCAAAACTCATCCAGATAGCGACCGCCTTCCCGACTAGGTTTTGCTCGGGCACGAAGCCCCAAAACCGACTGTCGGTGCTGTTGTCTCGGTTATCACCCATCATAAAATACTGCCCTTCTGGTACCACCCACTCATCGGATTCGGTACCAGGTTGACGGTAATAGCGACCGACCATATCGGGCATCAGCGGGTTACGTAAGGTCTCGTGAGAGACGTTACCTAACTGCTCGGTATAGCGATCAAGGGGCATCCCCATCTGGGTAAATTCGCCTCTTTGTTCAAACTTGACGTCGAGCTTGGTAAAGCCCGGGCAGGTTTTCCCTTCTTGCTCTTCACACTTAGGCCGGATCATCAGCGCTTTATCGCGATAAATAATCCGATCCCCTGGCATGCCAACGACCCGCTTGATGTAGTCAATCCGAGGTTCTAGCGGATACTTAAACACCACTACATCACCACGCTTAGGCTCCCCAGTGTTGAGGAACTTGGTGTTGGTCACCGGATCGCGCAAACCGTAGGCAAACTTTTCTACCAAGATAAAATCGCCCACCAACAAGGTGGGCATCATGGAACCTGACGGGATCTGAAACGGCTCAAAAAGAAACGAGCGTAAGATCAGCACCACGGTCACTACCGGGAAGATACCCGCCGTCTGCTCAATCCAGACCGGAACAGGGGCGACCTTGGCCAGAGTCTTTTCATCCAGATGCGCGCCACCATGGGTACGCGCCACCGCAATCTTAGCGGCGCGCTGTTTCGACCAGATCATCTTATCTAAACACCAGATAACACCAGTGATGGCACACACCACCACCAAGATCAGAGAAAACGTGCTAGCCATCGATGATTAGTCCTTTCCAACATGCAGGATCGCGAGGAAGGCTTCCTGTGGCACGTCAACACGGCCAACAGACTTCATTCGCTTTTTACCTTCTTTTTGCTTATTCAGCAGTTTCTTCTTACGACTCACGTCACCACCGTAACACTTAGCCGTCACGTCTTTACGCAAGGCTTTTACGGTACTACGGGCAATGATTTGGTTGCCGATAGAGGCCTGAATGGCGATATCAAACATCTGGCGCGGGATCAACTCACGCATCTTCTCAACCACTTGGCGACCGCGATACTGGGCGTTCTCCTTGTGAGTGATGATGGCTAATGCATCGACTCGCTCACCGTTGATCATGATGTCTAAACGGACCATCTCTGAGGTTTCAAACCGTGTGAAGCTGTAATCTAGTGAGGCGTAACCACGACTGGTAGATTTGAGGCGATCGAAAAAGTCGAGCACCACTTCTGCCATCGGAATGTCATAGGTCAGCGCCACTTGTTTACCGTGGTAGACCATGTTGGTCTGCACGCCACGCTTCTCAATACAAAGGGTGATCACGTTACCCATGTACTCTTGCGGCAACAGAATATGGCACTCCGCAATCGGCTCACGCATCTCTTTGATATTGTTAACCGGCGGCATGGCAGAGGGGCTATCAATGTGGATGGTCGTGCCATCATTGAGCTCAATCTCATACACCACTGTGGGGGCAGTAGTAATGAGATCCAGATCGTACTCACGCTCCAAACGCTCTTGAATGATCTCCATGTGCAGCATGCCAAGGAAGCCACAACGAAAACCAAAGCCAAGGGCGGTCGAGCTCTCTGGCTCAAAGAACAACGACGCATCGTTGAGAGAAAGCTTATCGAGGGCATCACGAAATGACTCGTAGTCATCGCTAGAGATAGGGAACAGACCCGCATAGACCTGTGGCTTGACCTTTTTAAAACCGGCTAATGCATGTTCTGCACCGTTTTTAGCTTGGGTCAAGGTGTCGCCAACCGGCGCGCCGTGGATATCTTTAATACCACAGACAACCCAGCCCACTTCGCCGCAACCGAGCCCTTGGGTATCGACCTGCTTCGGCGTGAAGATACCGATACGATCGACGCCCCACACTTGACCGGTGGTCATCACCTTGATCTTGTCGTTTTTCTTCAGTGAGCCATTTTTGACTCGAACCAACGAGACGACCCCTAAATAAGAGTCAAACCAAGAGTCGATGATCAGCGCTTGCAGTGGAGCATCAGGATCGCCCTCAGGGGCAGGAATGCGCGCCACTATCTCTTCTAAGACCAGATCAACACCCAGACCGGTTTTAGCTGAGCAGCGCACCGCATCAATCGCATCGATACCGACAATATCTTCGATCTCTTCTGCAACCCGCTCCGGCTCGGCAGCTGGGAGGTCAATCTTGTTTAGCACTGGCACCACTTCCAACGCCATTTCCATAGCGGTGTAGCAGTTGGCCAGAGTCTGTGCCTCAACCCCCTGGCCAGCATCTACCACCAGCAGCGCCCCTTCGCAGGCCGCTAACGAGCGGGAGACTTCGTAGGAGAAATCTACGTGCCCTGGGGTGTCGATAAAGTTCAGCTGATAGGTGTTACCGTCTTGTGCCTGGTAGTTCAGGGTCACACTCTGTGCTTTGATGGTAATGCCGCGCTCGCGCTCCAAATCCATGGAGTCAAGCACCTGAGCCTGCATCTCGCGGGAGGACAAGCCACCACAAGTTTGGATCAGACGGTCCGACAGGGTCGATTTACCGTGGTCGATGTGCGCAATAATCGAAAAGTTACGAATGTGTTTCATCGAGCAAGAGTCACTCAAAATTAGTTAAGGCCAGTGATGGAGGCGCGATTTTACTGGATAACCTGGCTGACGGCCATTCTTTAGTCGCCAGCACCAGTGAAATAGCGCTCGTTGCCTCAAGAAATGAGGCGGATAGGAACCACGACACCTAGCATCTGCGGACCATAACAGCCCTGATCTAGACGGTTAGAAAAGTAACGAACCAGTAAAAAACCCACTACCGCACCCAGCAAACAACTTAGGATGGTCACCCCTTCCCCCCCTGATAACAGCGGCGCCAACCACAACTGTCCCAGCAACGCGCCGGCTAACAGGCACAAGAGCGGCACCACATAGACGAGCGTTGCGCCCCGCAGCAAACTCTGCTGCGAAATACCAAGGCGGATCTGCTGGCCAATCTCAACGGGCGCACTCTTTTTTACCCGTAAGCGCTGGGCATGCTGGGGAAAAGCCTTGGCAACGGTGCCCGTTGCGCAATGGGATTGTTGCTGACAGCCACTGCAAGCCGAACGCCGTTGGCACTCAACCCACAGATACTCCCCTTCAATAGCGACCACGGTCGCGATCTCTTCACTCATCCCATTCACAGAGCCATACCTCCACTACCCTTCCTTGAGCTCACTTTTTGCTGATGCGTTGAAAACGCATGTGTTAGCAAACGATATGTTGGCAAACGATGTGTTGGCAAACGATATCTGACCAATAACCACCCCGTTGGGGATAGCGATACGGCTAACCGTGGCGCGTTGGTGAGTGGCTATCTTGCCGATGGCGTGGCCGGCGCGGTATTGGCCAGTGGCGCAACAGACTCAGCAATGCGTTTAGCGGTTTCAGCAGGCACTTCCCCAACCACAGTGATCTCAACCCCTGCATCGTTGACATAGCTCATCAAGGAAGTGGCGCCTTGGCGGATCAACTGCTGGCGCACTGTCTGTGCAGGATTGACGCGAGTAACATACACAGAGAGATCCACTAGCCCATCAGAGAGCATCATGTAATCGACCGGCATACTGGTCGTCACTAACTGATGGCGATCTTGCGATAACACTTTAAAACCATTTGGCAACCAGGTGATGTGCCAATTTAAGGTCTGCTGCGGTGCGGGATACGCATCTTCCAAGGTCAATGCGGCGGGCTGTGTGCTCTTTGCTAGCTCCACCAGCCAAGGCGCCGGTTGGCGCTGTATGAGCAGATCAACCCCTAGCACCTGTTCCACCAGATTACCTTCACGCTCCACCATATCAATGCGCAGCAGCACATGGCTTTGCTCATCGATCCACAACACAAAACCATATTTGTCTGGCTCTTTTGGCACCAGCCTCACCACTTGTGCAACAACCCCAGCCACGCGGCTGCGACCTGCAAGGATGGGATCATAGCTTTGCAATACCCGCGCAAGGGGCATGTTAACCAAGGTTGACCACACGCCAGGGAAACGGGCATTTTTCAGGGTGTAGGGATCGTGATTATTTTCAAAGAAGGTGTATTCATTTTGGCGCTGTAGATACTCGATGGGCTTGCCATCGAGGTAACTCAGATGAGCAATCTGCTTGCCATCGATGACGGCATGGCTAATGCGGATCGGCTCAAGGCGGCCCTGCCGAGCCTTGACCATAGATAACTCGAAGTTTTGCTGCTGCACGGCACTTTGCATCTGCTGCAACAAGGCCTCGGCCGACTTATTGTCGGCCGAGGCCTTGGCACTTATCAGCAGGAAAGAGGCCAGCAAAATACGGCTAGACTGGCGCACGATGGGGCTCCCTGACAATTCGTTATGGTTGAATCTGTCTATTTTGCAACAAGCGCTGTTGCAGCTGATGGTCACGCAAGAAGGCGTTAACGCGATCTCTTTGCTCTTGCATCTGCGGTTCAGTCAGCCCTTGCTGACGAGCACGACTACCCTCTTGCTGCGGATAGTGAACACTCACAGGCGAGGCACTGCCACCAATTGGGATGGTATTAAGTACCGGGTTAGTGGGGATCCCATCTTGCCCCTGATACTGCTGCACCCCAAAAATAACGGCGGCCGCCACCGATGCAGCAATGGCATATTGACCCAGTTGCTGACCGACACGGCGAAACAGTGGCACGACGTTAGTGGTGTCAGTGACGTCAGTCGCATTGCCTGCACTGGCCATCGGTGTGTCGGTAACTGGCGTGTTGGTTACCGGAGTGCTGACAACCGGTGTACTCGCAGCAAGCGACGCGCTGGTAACAGGCTTAGGCGCCAAAATGGTCGGTTCATCTTCGAGTGCCGCCATGATGCTGGCACTGAGATCCAGTTGCAAATTGACGGACATGTCACCGCGCATGGCATCACCAATCAAATGGTAGCGTCCCCAGGTATCTTGCAAGTCGGAGTCCTTCTCCAACTCGTTCAACACCTCGGCGTCACTCATATCACCATCCATCAGGGCAGAGATTTGCTCTTTATTTGCCATAAGTTAACCCGTCTTTTCCCAGTTAATTCTCGATCAGAGGTTTCAGCTTTTTATCGATTGCCTCCCTCGCCCTGAAAATACGGGATCTCACCGTACCGACTGGGCAATCCATGATTTCGGCAATCTCTTCATAGCTCAGCCCTTCTAATTCACGAAGGGTGATCGCTGTCCTCAAGTCTTCCGGCAAAGCGTCTATTGCGGTAAAGACCGTGCGCTGAATTTCATCGGTTAGCGCCAAGTTTTCTGGGGTTGCCACCTCATGTAAGGCTGCACCGCCACCGCTATAAGACTCTGCTTCGTCAGCCTCCACATCACTGCTAGGCGGCCTGCGCCCTTGGGAGGTCAGATAATTTTTCGCCGTGTTAACGGCAATTCGGTACAACCACGTGTAAAACGCACTTTCGCCACGAAATGTTGGTAATGCTCGGTAGGCCTTAATAAAGGCCTCTTGTGCCACATCGGGCACATCGCCGGGGCTATTAACATATCGGGCGACGAGGTTGACCACCTTATGCTGGTATTTTTTTACCAACAGGTTGAAAGCTGCTTTATCGCCGCGCTGGACCCGTTCAACCAGCTGTTCGTCCAGTAGATTCTGGTCGCTCATCAGAGCCGTAAACCCCCATCAGGTTATCGTTCTTCTTTTCCGGTCCTTCTTCAGCGCACAAGTTAAGACAGGGAGAATCAGAGAAAGTTCGCTTTAAAAGAAAAAAATGTGCTGCATGCAGCACCCGCACCTTTATTTACACTGCGACTCGTTGCGTTGCTCATTGAGTCGCTCATGGCGTGGCTAAGTGCGCAGTGACATAGGCTACCATAGCGCCAGCGTTAACTCAGGCTAATGATACTGATGAAAGCCCATATTGAATACCCGTGTTAAATCCCCATATTAAATACCTTTGCAACCCGCAGATCCCATCTGCCAGTTATTGGCTACCGCTGACACGTCGGTGTGTCCATAGCGCCAAGGCGCTCGACATTTAGCTAGCTTCCCCCCCATGCAAACGATGCGGTGCTTGAAGCGCTGGCAAACTCAATGATCAAGGGGCCCGTCATTTGTGACTCCCATTTGTGACCCCCATCTGCGACTCCCTATCGGTTACTTTCTATCAGTTAACATCTATCCCCAGATCACCCTACCTAGCACCGGTGGTAGGCCTCCTTTATGGCTTCCTTATGCTTTTATCGGCTTTTTTATGCATCTTTGGCGCCTCTCAACTGACATAAGCAACCAACAGGATAAACTCGCAGGCTAACCGGCTAGTTCGCTCAATAAACAGGCAGATGTAGTGATTAGACCAGTAAAATGCTGCTAATTTTCATGAAATCAATATAATTGCGAAATCCGTGTGCCTGGGCATGCTGATTTGCGTAGAAAATGGCTAACTTTTGGAAAATCCACAAGATGGCTGATAGATCGCAGCATTATCATCGAGGATGTACTCAATATGTCGCAACATCACCGAATTCTTCTGCTCAATGGACCAAACTTAAATCTGTTGGGCAAACGGGAGCCGGGTATCTATGGCAATACCACCCTCGATGAGATCGTGACCGATCTGAAGCTTAACGCCAGCGAACTCGGTGTTACCCTGGAACATCTGCAATCGAATGCCGAACATGAGTTGGTTAGCCGCATCCATCAAGCGATGAACGTGGTGGATTTTATTATCATCAACCCTGCCGCCTTCACTCACACCAGTGTTGCTATTCGCGACGCGTTGCTCGGTGTGGCGATCCCTTTTATTGAGGTTCATCTGTCAAACGTCCATGCCAGAGAGCCATTTCGTCATCACTCTTATCTGTCTGATGTCGCCAAAGGGGTCATTTGTGGACTAGGCGCTGAGGGCTACCGATTCGCTTTAACCGCGGCCGTGCACCATCTGCGCGCTGCTTGATAATCACTGATCAGATAAAGAAGAAAGAGAATGCTAATGGATATCCGCAAAATCAAGAAGCTGATTGAACTGGTTGAAGAGTCTGGCATCGCCGAACTGGAGATCTCCGAAGGTGAAGAGTCCGTTCGCATCAGCCGTAACTTCTCCGGTCAAGTGACCACCGCTATGCCGCAGATGATGATGCAGCCAGCGCCTGCCGTTGCTATGCCAGCCACGACCGCCCCTGTGGCCACCGCGCCTGCTGCAGATACCAGCCCAAGTGGTCATATATTGCGCTCCCCTATGGTGGGATCTTTCTACCTCTCTGCAAGCCCAGAAGCCAAGGTGTTTGTCGAAGTGGGTCAACAGGTTAACGTCGGTGACACCCTGTGCATCATCGAAGCCATGAAGATGATGAACCAAATCGAGTCAGACAAGGCTGGGGTGATCAAAGCGATCCTGGTTGAAAATGGTCAGGGCGTTGAATTTGACGAGCCGCTATTCATCATCGAATAAGGAAGATTGCCACCCATGTTGGACAAAGTAGTCATCGCCAACCGTGGTGAAATTGCCCTGCGGATCTTGCGCGCTTGTAAAGAGCTCGGGATCAAGACTGTGGCCGTTCACTCCACCGCCGACCGGGAGCTCAAACATGTGCTGCTGGCCGATGAATCCATCTGTATCGGCAAACCGGCCAGTACCGATTCCTACCTTAACGTGCCAGCGATCATCGCTGCAGCAGAGGTAACCGGCGCCGTCGCCATCCACCCAGGTTACGGTTTTCTGTCTGAAAATGCCGATTTTGCTGAAGTAGTCGAAAAATCGGGCTTCATCTTCATCGGTCCGCGCGCCGACACGATTCGCTTAATGGGCGACAAGGTTTGCGCCATCGAAGCCATGAAAAAAGCCGGCGTGCCTTGCGTGCCAGGTTCTGATGGCCCAGTCGACAACGACGCTAAGCACAACGCTGCGATTGCCAAGCGCATCGGTTATCCGGTGATCATCAAAGCCGCCGGTGGCGGTGGTGGTCGTGGTATGCGGGTTGTGCGCAATGAAGCAGAGCTCGCGGGCGCCATCGCGCTGACTAAATCCGAAGCAGGCCAGTTCTTTAAAAACGACATGGTCTACATGGAGAAATACCTCGAAAATCCACGCCACATTGAAATTCAAGTGTTGGCAGACGGCCAAGGTAATGCCCTCTATCTTGGGGAGCGCGACTGCTCTATGCAGCGACGCCACCAAAAAGTGGTGGAAGAAGCTCCCGCACCTGGCATCACCGCCGAGATGCGCAAGTTCATCGGTGAGCGCTGCGCCCGCGCCTGTGTTGAAATAGGTTACCGCGGGGCGGGTACGTTTGAGTTCTTGTATGAAAACGGCGAGTTCTTTTTCATCGAAATGAACACCCGAATTCAGGTAGAGCATCCCGTCACTGAGATGGTTACCGGCATTGATCTTATCAAAGAGCAGCTGCGTATTGCCGCAGGCCAGCCTTTGTCGATCACCCAACAAGATATCCATATCCATGGCCATGCCATCGAGTGCCGGATCAACGCCGAAGATCCTGTCACGTTTATGCCCTCACCGGGTTTGGTGCAGCGCTTTCATGCGCCAGGTGGACTTGGGGTTCGTTGGGATTCCCATATTTATGCCGGCTATAAAGTGCCGCCATATTATGACTCTATGATTGGTAAGCTCATTTGCTACGGCGAAAATCGTGATATTGCCATTGCTCGGATGCGTCATGCGCTAGATGAGCTGGTTGTAGAAGGGATTAAAACCAACATTCCGCTGCATAAAGAGATCATGAATGACGAAAACTTCCAGCGCGGTGGGGCCAACATCCACTATCTGCACAAAAAGTTAGGTCTGTAACGATCGTTAAGACAAAAAGGGCCATGGCGACATGGCCCTTTTTTGTTATTCTTGCGCCGCTCAAACCTATCGGAGACCAAGGTGAACCATTTCGCACTCGCCCGCAGGGAAGCTGCTTTGTGCTTGCTGCTGACCCTGCTCTATTTCTTTGCCTGGTATGGCACTGCCTATTTTACCCCTGTCCAACTGGAGTTATGGGGGTTACCCCTGTGGTTTTTACTTAGCTGCATGGTGATGCCATTGCTGTTTATTGTGCTGTGCGCACTGATGGTGAACTGGCTATTTATCGAGATCCCCCTCGATCCGCTCCCTGTCGCTCCCAAGGAGTCATCCCATGAATCTTGAGCTCATGCTGCCGCTCTTTATTTACCTGGCGTTAGTGCTCGGGGTGGGCTTTTGGGCGGGTCGCCACCGTGGTGATGGCAACTTCGTCCAAGAGTATTTTATCGGCAACCGCAGCATGGGCGGGCTGGTACTGGCGATGACGTTAGTGGCAACCTATACCTCGGCGTCTTCCTTTATCGGAGGGCCTGGCGCTGCCTATAAAATTGGTCTTGGCTGGGTTTTGCTCTCAATGATCCAGTTGCCGACCGTCTGGCTCACCTTAGGGGTCCTTGGCAAGAAATTTGCCATCATTGCCCGTCGGGTTAATGCGGTCACCATCAACGACATGTTGTGGGCCCGCTACCAGAGCAAGGCCGTGGTGATCTTAGGATCCGTCACTATTATCCTCGCCTTTATCGCCACCATGGTGGTGCAATTTATTGGCGGCGCTCGCCTGCTAGAGACCGCCACCGGCCTCTCTTATCAGCAAGGGTTGATGCTATTTGCCAGCTGCGTGCTGTGTTACACCATCATCGGCGGCTTTCGTGCGGTGGTGATGACCGATGCGCTGCAAGGGGTCATCATGCTGATCGGCACCGGCGCCTTGCTGGTTGGAATTTTAATTGCCGGTGATGGGCTGCCAAACCTCATCCACCAGCTCAAAGAGATCGACCCTAAGCTGGTGAGCCCGCAGGGGGCCGACGATATGCTGACCCAGCCATTTATGCTCAGCTTTTGGATCTTGGTCTGTATCGGGGTGGTGGGGCTGCCTCACTCGGCGCTACGCTGTTTTGGCTATCGCGACAGTAAAGCACTCCATCGCGGCATGCTCATTGGCACCGTGGTGAGCGCCTTACTGATGTTTGGCATGCATTTAGCTGGCGCACTCGGCCGCGCCATCCTGCCCGGTATGGACAGCCCCGATAAAATTATGCCTTCCTTGATGATGGAAGTGCTGCCCCCTTGGCTTGCAGGGGTATTTTTGGCCGCGCCCATGGCCGCTATCATGTCAACCATCGACTCTCAGTTGATCCAAGCGTCGGCCACCTTGGTCAAAGATCTTTACCTTAACTACCTCAATCCCAAGCAAGAAAAACTTGAGGTGCGCATTCCCCGCCTCTCTTTGCTATGCACCCTGATCCTTGGCACCTTGGTGCTGCTAGCCGCCCTACAACCGCCCGAGATGATCATCTGGCTCAACTTGTTGGCCTTTGGTGGATTGCAGGCTGTATTTCTCTGGCCATTGGTACTCGGGCTTTACTGGTCGCGAGCCAATGGACCCGGGGCGCTGGCTAGCATGATTTGTGGCATTAGCTGTTATTGCGTATTAAGCCAATTGGGGATCAAGCTGGCCGGTTTGCACGCTATCGTACCAAGCCTTGCAGCAGGCTTGATTGCGTTTATTGTGGTCAGTCTGCTCACCGCCCCTCCCTCTAAAGAAGTGCGGGAACTTTTTGAGCACAAGGCTTAAAAAGCCGAAAAAGAGCCATGACGGAGCCGGAAAATATCCCCAAGTAGGTATTTTCCGGTTAACCTGTGCGCCACGTCACAAAAAGTAATGAATGTATGCCTCTAAACGCCACCCGACAAATTGTCACGCAAGCCCTGCAGCGGCTCGGTTATACCCTGCTGCTGCCCGTCTCAATCCTGCCAATGGCGGCCTTAATCCATCGGCTTGGGCAACCTGACGCGCTCGATTTAGTGGTGCTGCGGCTCACCGGCCAAGCCATTTTTAGCCAGATGCCTCTGATCTATGCGGTCGCTATCGCCTTTGGCCTGAGCCGGCAAGGCCTTGCCGGACAGACCCTCGCCGGGGCAGTTAACTTTTTGCTCCTAAGTACCGCCTTCAATACGCTGGCCCCAAACCTGCATGCCGACATGATCTGCGGCCTATTGGCCGGACTCACCACGGCCATTGTCTACCCGTGGGTGCATCAGTTAAAACGCCCCGCTTGGCTGCAAGGCGCCAAAGGGGAATCCCCTAGCCTCTGTCTCTCGGCGCTGGCTTGTCTGCTCCTCGCCTTGCCCCTCTCGCTACTGTGGCCACCGTTGGAGCACGGGCTGACGCTGCTGACCTCCAATCTGCTCACCACCCCCTTTGGCGCCTTTTGCTATGGCACCCTCAACCGGTTGCTGATCCCACTTGGGCTGCATCAGGTGTTAGGGAGCTTGATTGGCCTTGGTGAAAGCAATTTGCAGGCACTGGCCAGCGCACAACCCCTCCATGCTGGCTATGTGGCAGGCCTCTATCCGATCATCATGTTTGGCCTACCGGGCGCCTGTTTCGCCATTTGGCTACATCGGCTACGTATGCAACGGCTACCCCAGGGAGGGTTATTACTCACCCTTGCCCTCATTTCAGCCCTCGTTGGCATCACTGAGCCCATCGAGTTTTTGTTTGCCTTTACCGCCCCTTGGCTGTTTCTTGCCCACGCAATGCTCACCGGTTTATCCCTTGCGGTATGTAATGGGCTGGGGATCAAAGTCGGCAGCTACTTCTCCGCAGGGTTGTTAGATCTGGTGCTGACTTATCAATCGGGTGTCCACAGTTTCTGGTTGATCCCCGTCGGTATCTTGTTTTTTGTCATTTACACCTTGCTGTTTTACCAATTGCTGGAGCTCGCGCCCCTGAGTATGCCGAGCAAATCCATTGCCAAAGAGCAGCCACAGCTGGCTAACGTCGCCCCCTCCGATCCCCAAATGCTGGCCATCCAGTACCTCAAGATATTGGGCGGGATGGACAACTTACAGGCCATGAGTGTCTGCCTGACCCGTTTGAGTTTGCGGGTGCGTGATATCTCATTGGTGGATCAATCTCGCTTGCAAACGCTCGGTTGTCTCTCTTGGGTTCAACTTAATGAGCACCAGCTGGTGTTAGTACTTGGCCCTAACGCCAGCCTGATTGAAGGGCAAATCCGTATGCTGGCAGATCGTCAGTCAGTGCCCCTTGGCCTCAAACCCAATCAGGAGTCGGCCGGTCAGAGTAGTTGGTAAGCCCCAACGTCACGGGGTCATAGCAAGAGCACAATCGCCCCATAAGCCCGCGGCAACCTCGGCTTCGTTGCCCCATACATGGGCAAACCACGACAGCGCAGGCCCATGATGGTAGAATCTCGCGGTTTCACATTTATGAAGAGTCAACCCCATGCCCTGGATACAAATTCGAATCAACGCCACTGCCAAGACTGCAGACAAGGTGAGCAACATGCTGCTGGGGCGTGGAGCCCAGGCGGTGACCTTTATGGATGCCAAAGATGTGCCGGTTTATGAGCCGCTCCCAGGCGAAACCCCACTGTGGGGAGAGACCGAAGTGATGGGTCTGTTTGATGCAGAAACGGATCCGGCCCCTACCATTGCCTTCTTTCAGCAGATCTTTGGCGAAGATCTCGGCTACAAAGTCGAGCAACTAGAAGATAAAGACTGGGTTCGTGAATGGATGGATCACTTCCACCCTATGCAGTTTGGCGAGCGCCTATGGATCTGCCCAAGCTGGCGTGATGTCCCGGATCCTGATGCGGTCAACGTGATGCTGGATCCGGGGTTAGCCTTTGGTACCGGCACCCATCCGACCACCGCACTTTGCCTGCAGTGGCTAGATGGGCTGGATCTGGTGGGGAAAACCGTGGTCGATTTTGGCTGTGGCTCCGGCATTCTTGGCATTGCGGCGCTTAAACTTGGCGCAGCCCGTGTCATCGGTATCGATATCGATCCGCAAGCCATTCAAGCAAGCCATGACAATGCCGAGCGCAACGGCGTCGCAGGCCAGATTGAGCTCTATCTGCCAGCCGATCAGCCCCAAGACGTCGAGGCTGACGTAGTAGTCGCTAACATTCTCGCAGGTCCGCTGCGTGAATTAGCCCCACTGATTGCTGGCCACGGTAAGCCAGGTAGCCTAATGGCGCTCTCTGGCGTGTTAGAAAGCCAAGCCCCTGAGCTTGAGACCATTTACAGTCAGTGGTTTGTAATGGATAAGACGGCAACGAAAGAAGAGTGGTGCCGCCTCTCTGGCCGCAAGCACAGCTAAGCACGTAAAGCACACTGCGCCGCCTAGCTAAATACGGCCAATCATAACCATCCGTGACCACTGGTCTTGCAACATGGGTTACAAAAAAAGAGGGCTCCCAGTTAGGAGCTAATGCCAGTCAGTTAAGCACTTTTATGACTAAATATTCGAGATATTGAATATCAAAAGTAGCTCCATGATTAAAGAGTCAATTTGGCTCCAACCCTTGCCCTGACTGGCATGCAATAAAAAGAGGGAGGCATCATG